>NC_009483.1:650000-1300000 GCF_000016745.1 Geotalea uraniireducens Rf4
GATCTTGAATGGGGGGATATACTTCTTCAGCCACTCCTTGTTCTTGGCGCCGACGATGGTTCCCTCCTCGTCCTCGACCACAAGCCACTTCTCGCCTTCCCGCTCCTCGATGATAGCGATGCTGCCGGTGTCCGCGCCGATCAGCTCGGTGGCCTTGGACAACACCTTGGTCAGGAAGGGTTGCAGCTCTTCGTTCCGCTCCTGGAGCAGGTCGGTGATCTCGGCGAGCACCTTGATTTCCAGGTGTTCGCCGCCGATTTCGCGGATGACGCTTTCCACCATTTCCGCATGGGTCTGCAAAAGCCCCATTTCAAACTCGGAAAAGCGGTACAGGTCGCGGGTGAAATAGTTCACCAGGCAGATCACCCGCCGGCTTTCGGGCTCGAAGCGGGGGACCAGGTAAACGGAGCGGAGCGCCATCTTTTCGGTAAGCGCCCGCTTTTGCAGGCTGTGCTGGGTCAGGTCGGCGATGAAGAGCGGACGCAACAACCTTTCATCGGATATGACGCCGTTGTCGTCCACATATTTCGAGATCAGCGACTTCCCCTTTTGCAGGTCGATGGAGCCCTGCTCGTCGTAGAGTGCCTTCAGCTGGGGTTCTTCCGAATAACTTGCCAGGATTTCCAGGGCGCCTTCGCCGCCTCTGCCTGAAATCGGCACCAGCACCGAGGCCAGCGACAACCGGTCGATGAGCCGGACCGCCGATTTCATCATGAAGGCGGCGGTTTCGCGTTTTTTGTATTCCTCTACGCTGCGGGCAAGGAGGAGTTGCTGGTGGTACTTCCTCGCGTAATCGAGACGTTCTCCGATCGATGCGACGAAGTCGCCGAGAAGTCCTTTGTCGCGGCCGTTCACCACTTCGCCCGCCATTTCCCGGTCGATGCAGATCACGCCGAAGGATTTTCCCAGGCTGGTGATGGGGAGGAGGTAGGATGCCGCGATTTTGAAGCTTTCGGCGAAACCTTTGTCGAGACTCAGGTTCTGTTTGGCGGCATTGCGGAACTCCGCCGGATACTGGGAGACGAAAACGCTGGAGACAATTGCATCGCGGGAGATGATGGGGAAGGTTGCTTCACGGATTTCGCCGGCAAAGGGGCCTGACGCGTAAGCGCAGGAGAGCGCCCCCTTGGTCAGATCTTCCAGATAGATCCTGATCCGTTCCTGTTCGGTCACCAGCCTTAATCCTTCGGCAACCGTATGGAGCATCTCGTCCAGATTTTCCTTGCCGAAACCGGCAATTTTTTCGCTGAGTTTAAGTAGTTGGAGTTTTAACGATTCCATATATATCCTATCCTTGAGTAGAAAATGTACACTAATGGATATACTTTAGATAAAAAGAGGGTGGGAGTCAAGGGGGGAGAGGCGGTCGGCAGTCGGCAGTCGGCAGTCGGTGGTCGGTGGTCGGTGGTCGGTGGTGAAGGTTCAACTATCGACCGCCGACCGAATCTTCAGTTAAGCCCTTTCCTGATCTGGTAGAGCTCTTCCATGTTGAGGTCGTTCAACTCGTAGTATTCCCGTTCGAGCTCTTCTACGTAGAAGCGGTCCAGGCCGGAGTTCTCCAGAAAGTCTTCGCGGAGGGACGTGTCTTTTTCGACGATGATGATGGGGAGCAGGTTGTGCAGGTAGATCGCTTCTTTCTTGATGGCAAGGATGGTTTCGCGAAAAAGAGTCTCGGGGATGTCGCCGGTCAGGAGTCTTTTGTGGCGGAGTTCTTCGGTGACTTCGCGTTTTAAGGCGTCCTGGTCGGCCCTGGTGGCGTATTTGGAATAGAAGTTCCGTATCCGTTCCCGGACGTGTTCCAGGAGGGTGATGAAAATCCGTTCTTCTTCGTCGATTTTCAGGAGCTGCTCTAAAAGCGCTGATATGGTGAGGCGATTTTCTTCAATCTGATTAAGCCCCTTGATGAGGGCTGAGACCTTTTTCCGACCGTAGGTTCCCAGGTACTTGTTTTCGAATATGCCGCTGAGAAACAGCTTTTTGAAGAGGTCCGGAGCCAGGTTGTCGAATTCGCTTTTGTTGCCGAGAAGACTTCTGATCATCTCCTCGGATATCTTGACGTTTTCCATGAAGGCCAACTGGTTGATTATGGAGGAGGTCGAGTCGTAGCGGTCAAAGTAGGTTATTATGTAGGAAAACCCTTCCAGGAGTGAAATGTCTGCGCCGTCGCGGATCTTTTCGTCGCAGAGTTTGCTCGCATCGAGCAGTATCTCTTCGAATGTGTGGTCGCGGTTTTCCGCCGCTTGTTTCTTGGCGTAGAGCAGCTTCAGCATGTCCTCGCGGTCAATGGCGTTCTCTATCTGCCGTTCGCTGAGAAACATCCCTTCCAGAATCTGCCGGGTTTCAGAAATATAATTGTTTTCTTCAAGATCAACCAATTTCTTGTCCTTTTTCAGCATTTCGTCAAGGGTGTAAAAGAGCGCGCCCGGTATCTTGTTGCGGACCGACAGGGTTTTCAGCCTGGTCAGCCTGGCATTTTCCAGCTTGTTGATTTCGCCTTTGCGGTTGCAGGCAATGAGGATGTTTTTGTACTCATCGACGATTCTCTTGTTGTCGGGGTGCTTGTACATGATGTCGATGCGGATGCGCTCCTGCTGGTAGCGGTCGATGGAGTGCTCTTCCGCCAGCACGGAGAGCCTGGTGAAATCCTCATCGGCAATTTTTTTGTTCTTGAAGTAGAGGGATTTGAAAAAGTCGCTGTATTTCTGGTGCTTCTTGTTGATGAGCTTAAAAAGGAATAGTTGGGCCTTGGGATCGTGCAGAAGGTCGAAGAGCTCGGCAATGATGCGGTTGTCATCCTCTTCCCACACCGCAATGGAACGTTTGAGAGCCTTGCCGAGGCGCCTTACGATCTCTTCCTGCTGCTTGTCGAGGTCTCCGCTGATTTTTTTTGAACTGACACAGAAAAAGTAATTACAGACCGCGTTCCCGTCAAAAAATATCTTTTCGTAGCTCTGGGTGCCGTCGGTTCGGTTGCTGAATTTGAGGGTTCCATTCTGGTTGCTGTAGTGGGTGCCGTACATCACCAGGCGGTTAATGGCGTCTCCCTTGGCAAGGTCGGCAATCGGCTGATCGACGCCGAACATGTATTCGCAAAATGAGCCGCCGTTGCCATGGTGGGTGATGGATTCCTTGCCGATGATGAATTCATTGCCTGGACTGAAGATACGGAGTTCGCGTCCGTCTTCCTGGTTGGTGTTGAAAAAATAGCGGTTATGCGCTTCGGTCCCGGCGACGATGGCAAAATACTCGATATCTTTGTCTACGTAGCCGTGGAGGCGAATGTCGTTATGCATCAAATCCATCCGTTTATGAGTTTCCGCTCAATACTATCGCAGTGTAAACCGTATTGCAAGGCGGCTTTACATGTCAATGGTCATGCCGTCATATGCGAATTCCACGCCGGCAGGGAGTTTTTCCCCATCCCGATAGGGGACTTCATGGGTCAGGTGGGTAAGCACCGCCCGCTCCGGCCGCAGTTTCTCCACTACCTGGAGTGCCCCTTCGATGTTGAAGTGGTTGGGGTGCGGGGTGTAGCGGAGGGCGTCGATTATCAGAAGCTTCAGCCCGCCAAGTTTTGCCCGGGAATGGTCGGGAATCGCGCTGCAGTCGGTCAGATACGCCATATCGTTGAAACGGTAGCCGGTGGCCGGCATCGTGCCGTGCAAGAGGGGGATGGGGTCGATGGCGCAGCCGAACAGTTCAATCCGGTCGTTGACAACGTGCGGTTCCAGGAGCGGTGAATAGCCTGCTGTTTCCATTCCCTTGAAAATATAGGAAAAATTCCTGGCTATCGTCTCAATGGAGTCTTCGCTGCCGTAGCAGGGGATGACTCTATGGTGGATGAAGTGGAAGCCGCGCAGGTCGTCGATGCCGTGTATATGGTCTGCGTGGGAGTGGGTGAAAAGCACGGCATCGATGTGCGGAATCCTTTCCCGGATTGCCTGTTTTCTCAGGTCGGTGGAGGTGTCGACCAGGATGTATTTGCCGCTGCATTCCACAATGATGGAGGCGCGCGTCCTTTTGTCCCGCGGGTCCTCCGAAGAGCAGACCGGGCAACTGCAGCCGACCATCGGCACACCAGTGGAAGTGCCGGAGCCGAGGATGGTTATTTTCATTAGCTTTACCTCGGAACTTCTTAACTTAAATATCACGTTTGTCCAGCTCAGGCAAGGGGTTTGTCCTTGCCGTGGGGGAGGGGTGAAGCTAAAACGGAGGGGCGAACGAAGGTGGACTGTCCTGATGTGTGAATGGTGCGATTACCCCTTGTTTTTCCTGTTAAAAAAATATTAATACTGGCTGACTCCCTTTTGGGGGCGGGTGTACAAAGATGGGGGCTTTTATTTCATGCGTATTGTTATGGGAGTCGGGGGATGGTTGGAGCAGTGGCAAATATATAGAATGTAGTTGAAGCCGCCGGGTCAGGGATATGCTGATTGGTGGCTTTTTTGATTTCGGGGGTAAGTGTTGTACGCTTCCGGAAATTACGAATAAAGCAGAGGTGATCGGCGTGTGGAGAGAATACAGCGGAGAAAATAGTTGAAGAATGTTTCAGCGTTGTCCGGTTTGGTTTTTGCTTACGTCCCGTAGGGACAGAATACTGGTAGCCGGGGAATTCATTCCCCGGTCATCCAGGCGAAATATCATCACGTCACGTACGTGACGTGGGGAAATATAGCATCTCATCCGGGGGATGAATCCCCCGGCTACATTCGAACGCCCCTAATGGGGCTTAACAACCTTGATGCACAAACCAAACCGGACAACGCTGAGAATGTTTATATGTTAAACCTGACCTTCCAGTTTTTCTCTCCAGTTTTTCCTCGATTTTTAATGGCAATAGGTAAGGGAATCTGGTAAAACTTTGAATGGATAGGGTTTGCAGCAGTTGTCGGAAAGATGTCTGCCTTGGCTTGTCCAGGCAAAGAAGCAGCGGACGCGGGAAGGAGCCACGTGATGAAAAGAGAATATACCGTTATTATCGAACAGGATGAGGCCGGATTTTACGTGGCCGAGGTGCCTGAGCTGTATGGCTGCCACACCCAGGCCAAGTCGCTTGATGAACTGATGGAGCGAGTGCGCGAAGCAATTGAGCTCTGCCGGGAAGAGGACAAGGGGAAACGCCCACGGAAACACCTGATCGGCATACAGAGAATCGCCGTATGACCCGGTTCCCTGCTCTGGAGGGGAAAGAGGTTGTCGCGGTACTGGTGAAGTACGGTTTTGTCGTTGACCGGCAACGAGGCAGTCATTTCTTCCTGAAACATGCTGACGGCCGGGCGACGGTCGTTCCAATCCATGCGGGCGAGAACATCGGCCCCGGTCTGTTCGCCAAGATTCTTCGTGACGTTGAACTTACCAGGGAAGATTTTCTCAAGGACAAAAAACGGAAACCGAAGATGTGAACATTCCCGATCCCCGATCCCCGTTTTAAATATTATTAATACTGGTTGACTCCTTGTTGGGGGCGGGTGTACAAAGGTGGGGCTTTTATTTCATGCGTATTGTTATGGGAGCCGGGGGATGGTTGGAGTAGTGACAAAAGTATTGTGCAGTTGAAGCCGCTGGGTCAGAAATATACTGATTGGCGGCTTTTTTGTTGGGTGGGGAAGAGGAGGCATGGCGGTGAAGGTTGATCTTTCGAGGCTGACTGGTGATTTGTCTTGTGTCGAGGCAGACCCCTTCTCTTGCCTGAAGACCCCATTGAAATTGATCCGGAGATAATAAGTAGATTGGGGGGTGTGGAACCAAGATGAAGTGTCCGAAAATATCGGACAGTTGAAAATGTCTCTTTTGTTCTTATAGCGGACGAGTGGAAAATTCGCGGAATTTGACACCATCACACACCAAAGGCTACCTTACATGAGCAAAGCAAAAAAGAGTACCATCGAGGTTCAGGGATCGTCCATTAGCATCCTTTCGCAACAAGGAGAGGACTATATTTCGCTCACCGACATGGTGCGGAACTTTGATGGCGGAGGCGCGCTGATTGAGCAGTGGCTCAAGAACAAGGACACAGTCCTGTTCCTCGGTGTCTGGGAACGTATCAATAACCCCGATTTTAATTCCCTCGAATTCGAGGGAATTAAAAATGAGGCTGGCCGGAACAGCTTTTTCCTGTCTGCCAAAAAATGGATCGAACTTACTGGAGCCAAAGGGCTGATCGCGAGAGCAGGCCGCTACGGTGGTACTTACGCTCACCGCGACATTGCTTTTGAGTTCGGTTCGTGGCTAAGTCCGGAGTTCAAACTCTACCTCATAAAGGAATTTCAGCGTCTCAAGGAGGATGAAAATCGCCGCCTGTCGCTCGCCTGGAATTTGAATCGCACCCTTTCCAAGCTTAACTATCGTATCCACACCGATGCGATCAAGGCGCATCTGGTTCCAGCTGCAGTAACCGCCTCGCAGGCCACCATCATCTACGCCCACGAAGCGGACGTGCTTAATGTTGCTCTCTTCGGCCAGACAGCCAAACAGTGGCGGGATACCAACCCCGAGATGGAAGGCAACATGCGCGAGTACGCCACTATTGAGCAATTGCTGGTGCTGGCCAATATCGAGGGAATGAATGCCGAACTCATTCACATGGGACTGTCGCAAGGGGAACGCCTCAAGCGTCTCAACGCAATAGCCATTCGCCAGATGCAGGTGCTTACTTCTGCGGCTGCGATTAAACAACTTAAGGAATAACCCATGCTCGACAGCGATGCCAAACTCCGCATTGACACCGCCCGAGATATCCTCGTCGGCAAGAGGTCTGACCTGAATGGCATAGTGGAGAGTAGTCAACTGGTAATAAACTGTTACCGGTTAAATGACCGCTGAGAACGGCAAACAGGAAGAAACCGACAGTGTCAGGTCTCCACTTATGACATTGTCACAGGTGGAGACCTGGCACCCATGTGGCCTCTGACACCCATGTGGTGACACCCATGTGGCCTCTTGCTACCTGTAGAAACAATCCAGGATAAAATTCTCCTGCTGCGCGGGCAGAAAGTCATGCTGGATGAGGATTTGGCGGAGCTGTACGGGGTGGAGACCAAGGTTTTGAATCAGGCGGTTAAACGCCACTCCAAGAGATTTCCCCCCGATTTCATGTTTCAGTTGAGCGAAGAGGAATATACCGAGTCGACAGCTTTAAGGTCACAATTTGTGACCTTAAAGAAAGGGCGAGGCTCACATCGGAAGTATCTGCCGTATGCCTTTACCGAGCAAGGAATTGCCATGCTCTCCGGCGTTCTCAACAGCGACCGGGCCATCGAAGTGAACATCCTTATCATGCGGGCGTTCGTGAAGCTCCGGGAGATGATCGCGTCCCACAAGGATTTAGCGAAAAAGCTGGATGAACTGGAAATGAAGTACGACGCTCAATTCGCCATAGTTTTTGATGCCATGCGGCAGATCATGACGCCACCGGAACCGAAGCGGAAGAAGATAGGGTTTGTAAAGGAAGAGAAAAATAAAGCTGATTAGTACGAATGTTCCGCAACTCCGAAAATACTCCCTCCCCCTTGATGGGGGAGGGCTGGGGTGGGGGTGCAACCAGCTGATTTTTAATGTCTCATTTTGCCCCCTCCCCCCTGCCCCCTCCCATCTAAGGGAGGGGGAGAAGAATGGAGCGGAAGATTAGTTCTAATCAGGAAAATAAATAACCGAGGTTGCTCGATGCCGCCACGAGGCGTCGTAGTGTGAACCCTTTGTTTTTGCTGTTAAAAAAGCATTAATACTGGTTGACACCTTGTTGGGAGCGGGTGTACAAAGGTGGGGCTTTTATTTCATTCGTATTGTTATGGGAGTTGGGGGATGGTTGGAGTAGTGGCAAATATATAGAGTGTTGTTGAAGCCGCCGTGTCAGGGATATGCTGATTGGTGGTTTTTTTATTAAGTGGGAAGAAGAGACATGGCGGGGAAGGGTGACCTATTGAGGCTAGCTGGAGATTTGACCTGTGTCTTTACTATTAAAAGCGATCTTTTGAAATTTGACAGCGTCAAAAGGACCCAATAAAAATGGATGACTTATCTCCTTCTGATTTAAAAACAATCATGCACTCCAAACGGGTGGTCAAGCCGATTTGACTGGACAGTGATTCCGGTTTTGTCTGGACAGGGTTTCCGATTTTAACTGGACAGTGGTTTTCTTCTGTTCTTTCTGTCGTGGTTGTGGTTTCAGGGTGTCCAGTTTACTTGTTCTTTGACAACAGTTTTCGCATCGATTCTCCTTTCATGGTGATCATGTGTGCATTGTGAACCAGCCTGTCCAGTACTGCATCGGCAATGGTGGGATCACCGATGGCGTCGTGCCATTTTTCCGTGGGGATCTGGCTGGCGATGATGGTTGAGGTGATGCCGTGTCGGTCTTCCAGAACCTCCAGGATGTCCCGGCGTTCTTTGTCGTTGAATTTAGCCAGACCCCAGTCATCAATAATCAGAATCGCATACTTGGCGAGACGGGTCAGCAGCTTGCCGTAGCTGCCGTCCCCCCTGGCTATGTGTAACTCTTGGAGCAGTCGCGGTAACCGGATGTAGTGGGCGCTGTGACCGTTACGGCAGGCGCTGTTGGCCAGAGCGCAGGCAATGAAGGTTTTGCCGCTGCCGGTGGGTCCGGTAATGATGACATTCTGTTTCCCCTTTACCCAACTGTTCTGCATCAGAGAGAGGACAACATCTTTGGCAAGGCCCCGTGGTGTCCGGAAGTCGATCTCCTCTGGACAGGCGCTGGCGTAGCGAAGCCTTGCTCCCCGCAGCAGATTAGTCAGTCGGCGGTTGTCCCGCAGGGTCATTTCCCGGTCAACAAGCATTCCCAGGCGCTCTTCGAAGGAGAGTCCGGTGTAGATGGTGCTCTGGGTCTGCTCGGTCAAGGCCTCGGCCATGCCGGAGAGTTTGAGCTGGTTCAGTTTGCCGAGGGTCATTTCCAACATCATTGGACACCTCCCGCAAAGTACTCGCTCCCTCTGACGTTGTCATGGAGCAGCGGCAGTGACTCCTCGTCATCCTTCGGTATGTCGGCTGTTTCGAGACCTTTATCCAGGATATTCTTGACGCAGTGGTAGCCGATGGCCTGGAGCTTGAGCGCCCGGTCGCAGGCCAGTTCCAGTCGGCCATCGCCGTACCTTGTAGCCAGTCTCAAGAGCCCCAGGCAGCGGCGGTAGGCCTGATCGGGATGAGCCGCTGTCCGGATGATGGCTTCGATCATTGCGCCGGTTTGCGCACCGATGCTTTCTCCCCAGCGCCGCATCCTCTCCGGGGTCCACTTCAGGTACTGTTGGTGACTGGGGGGACGATGGGCTTCCAGGGTAATATAGACATTCTTCTTGTGGGTGCGGGCATGGGACGCAACGCGCTTGCCGTCATGGAGGATGGCTACCATTGTGGCAGTGATACAGACCGTCACTTCCTTGCCAATCAGCGTATAGGGCACGCTGTAAAAAGAGCCCTGCACCGCCACATGGTAGTCAATGTGGACTTTGGCTTTCTTCCAGTCTTGCAGCAGAAACCGCTGTGCGGGCAAAGCCTTCAGCGCCGGTTGGTCAATCTCGGCAAAGAGTTGGTTTCTCGATTTGCCGACCCCCTGCATGGGGCGGTCGTTCAGTTTCTCCAGCTCCACAGCAATGGCGTCGTTCAGCTCCGCCAGCGAGAAGAAGGTGCGATTACGCAGGGCCGCCAGTATCCGCCGTTGGGCGATGAGGACGCTGTTTTCCACCTTGGCCTTGTCGCGGGGTTCACGGGGCCGGGCGGGGATCACTGTCACGCCGTAGTGGGCACAGAGTTCAGCGTAAGCCGGATTGATTTCCGGGTCATACTTGCAGGAGGTCTTGACCCCCGACTTCAGTTGATCCGGAACCACAACGGCTGGAACGCCGCCAAAGTATTCGAAGGCGCCGATATGCGCCATGGTCCAGTCGGGGATCTGCTGACTGGCGACCGCCACGGCAAAAATCCGGGAACTGGCTCCCAAGGCCGCGACAAACAGTTCCGGCACAACAACTTCACCGGTCTCACGGTCAACATATGAGGGGCGATCTCCGGAGAAATCGACGAACAGTTTCTCCCCGGCCTTGTGATCGAAGCGCATGACCGGATCTAGTCTCTTGCCGTGCTTCTGGTAAAGTTCGCAGAACTGGCTGCGGCTATAGCCGTCAGGATGGATTGACCGGTATTCTTCCCAGAGAAGTTGAAGGGTTACCCCTTTTTTCTTCATCTCCAGGCGCAGATAATCAAAGTCGGGAAGAGGCTTGCGAGAAGGAGCGCCACGACCTTCGGTGTAGAGACGAGTTTTCAAAGAACTGTCGTCAAGGGCAGAAATGGCGGCCCAGGCCAAGCCTGATCGTTTGATGCGCTCCAGGTAATCGCCGACGGTCGTGGGAGAAACTGCACAGGCCCGGGCAATGGCCCGCCTGCTCAGGTCGTGCTCAAAATGGAGTCTTAGAATTTCACGTGCTGTTCTCATTGATTTCTTTCTGCCTTTCTTCACCATAGCCTCCGGAAAGTTTTTCCGAAGATGGTAGATGATGTGACAGGAAGATGAAAAAAAGTTAGTCCGGAAAAGATTGGACACCTATTCCGGAAATCCCGAAAAAGTGTCCAGTTAAAACCGGAATCGGTGTCCATTCAAAACCGGAATGACTGTCCAACCTTTTCCGGAATTGGTGTCCAGTTTATATCGGAATCGGTGTCCAGTTTACTCCGGATTTTGCATCCTGCATACCTGGACAAGAGCTCTGGAGCACCATCCCCACGTGCATATGCTGGTCCCCGCCGGCGGACTTGATAAAGACGGCCAATGGCGGGAGTCCCGCAAGAAGTACCTCGTGCCGGTGAAAGCCCTGTCAAAGGGCTTTCGCTACCGGTTCATGAAGATGGCCAGAAAAGCACTTCCCGAGGTGATCTTTCCTGGGCAAGTCTGGGACAAGGAGTGGGTGGTCTTCTGCAAACCGACCTTCAACCGGGCAAAAAAGGTGTTCCATTACCTTGGCAGATACGTCCACCGCATCGCCATTACCAATAACCGTATTCTTGCCCTGGATAACGGTCAGGTCGTCTTCCGCTACCAGAATTCCGACACCAGAGAGTGGAAGAATATGCGGCTACCGGTAAAGGAGTTCCTGCGTCGCTACCTGCAGCACGTCCTGCCGCAGGGGTTTCACAAGGTCCGCTACTACGGACTTTTAAGTCCAGGAAATAGAGTAACCCTGAAACGGTTGCAGCTCCTGCTTGCAGAGAGAAGAAAGACAAAAGAAGAAAAGAACGAAGAGACTTCTCCGCCACCGGCAGAGCGCCGCTGTCCCTGCTGTGAAGAGGGGACAATGGTGATAATCAGCTGGCTGCCGCGTAAAGCGAGAAGCCCGCCGCAAGGAAGGGCACGGACAATAACGACAAAACAGTGAAAAGCAGCGCGGGACAAAACCGGCGCAACGCCACAACTGCGCCCGAAGTTGGCAAAAATTGTAAAGTCCGATGGTTAAACAAGGCAGGGAATCAGAGAAATTCTGATAAATGAGACAATCAACAACAATTCTTTATTGAATTGCCCTCATAAAACCCGTATTATCCACGCACCCAAAGACAAAAATCGGTATAAAAATCCAGATAGCACGTGCACAGGCCCGAAGACGGTTTAGTCCAACACGACTTTATGCGGCGGCTCCGCTTCGCTACGCACCGCATAAAGTCTTATTCGTTGGACAAAAAAGGAGGGACTGAAAATATGTTAGTTTCAGCTAATTGGGCTGTAAAATTGTGTTACGCCTCTTCGTTGCTTTTTTTGTTACAAGGATGCTGTATGATAACAAAAAATTTAAACAATGCCGGTGTTAGCTATCAAGTTATTAGCGAGCCTAAATCTGTAAAACTAGATAGCAAAAAGCTTTACATTCTATATTCTACAAATAGCCATAAACATGAAATAAGTTATTTTGGCTCCTCGACGAATTGAGTGGGTAGCCTGGGCCGGGTTGATGTAAGATAGGCCACCATCACTCAGCCTGGAGGTTAGTAATCGCTATGAATCCTGAAGATCTTTTTGGTGCTGCTCTTGGAATTGCCATCCCGTGGAAGGTTACCTCTGTTGACTTCAACAAGAAGTCAAGTCGTTTGGACATAACCATCGACTTCCAGCGGGGAGCCACCTTTCCCTGTCCGGTCTGCGGAACGTTGTCACCAGTCCATGACACCACGGAGAAAGAGTGGCGGCATCTGAATTTCTTCCAGTACGAAGCCTACCTTCATGCGCGTGTTCCACGGGTAAAGTGCCCTAACAGCGACTGCGGCGTGAAGTTGGTCCAGGTACCCTGGGCTCGCGCAGGCTCAGGATTTACGCTGCTGTTTGAGGCCCTGGCCATGACCATGGCTCGTGATTTGCCGGTGAAGGTCATGAGCAGGCTGTTTGCCGTTACCGATACCCGTCTATGGCGGTTGATTCAATCCTATGTCGAGAAGACAAGGGCCGCAGAAGACTTCTCCGAGGTGAAGAGGGTCGGTGCGGATGAAACCTTTGCCGGGCGCAGTCATGACGAGAAATTCGTCACCTTCTTCTTCGACCTCGACATGCATAAGCTCTTGTTCGGCACGACGGGAAAGGACAACGAAACAGTCAAGAGCTTCGTCGCGGACCTTAAGTCACATGGCGGCGATCCTGATAGCATCACAGACGCTGCTATTGACATGTCCAAGGCATTCATAAAGGGTGTCAAAGAGCAGTTGCCCCATGCCGTGGTCACCTTCGATAAATTCCACGTCATCAAGCTTATGAACGATAAGCTTAGTAAGATAAGGGCTCAAGAAGCCAGGTTATTTCCTGAAATCCTGAAAAAGAGCAGAAACCTGTTCCTCAAAAATCCAGAGAACCTGACACCGGAAGAGGAACAGCGCCTGGATGCCATTATCACCAGTCAAAGCTTAAGGAGTACGGAAGCTTACATGCACAAGCTGAACCTTCAGAACGTCTATTTTGCTTCAAGCCGAACGGAGGCAGAAACCCTGTTGACCAAATGGCATCGGAAAGCCGCCGCAAGCTCAATCCAACTCATCAAGAACATGGCCGAATCTGTAAAAGAGCATTGGGATGGCATTCTGGCACATTTTGAAAGCGGCCTGACTAGCGGCTTCATTGAGGGCATCAACAGCCTAATTCAATCAGCCAAAACTCGGGCACGAGGCTATCGGAATCCTGACAACTTGATCTGCATGGCTTATCTGGTTGCAGGCAAGCTCAACCTAAAGTCGCTATTCCCTCTACCCACTTGATTCGTTGCAGAGCCGTTATTTTGGAGAGTATATAAATAGCACGCCATACCAAAAACATAGCGGAATCTTGTATACAGTTATAGATCTTGACAAATACACGGTTAAGACAAACTCTGACACTGAGAGAAGTCAATACATTCTCCATTTCATGAAAGAGCAAAACATTTCTAAGGCAACTATATTAAGAAAAAGTTATCCATCCCAGGATTATCTTGGCACCACTCCGGGTGATAACAACTGGAATTTGATACCGGGTAGTGTAGTTAACCTTAATTTGCTTAAAGAAGAGCGTGATATAGAACTTCAAAGAGTTACTGATGTACTTATTTCAAAAACCGAAGCTGCTTCTCCATATTTTTTAAATTTTATTAGGAGATCAGATTGCCATAATTGTTACGAGATTTACCTAGTAAATAAGGTTAATGCCTCAGAGGTCTATATCATAGATGTACCTCCCATACCTGATTATCAAACAGTCAGTTCTCTCTCAGCTTTAAAAATATTTCTTTACCCGTTGACGATTGCGGCTGACATTGGCACATCACCAATACAGTTCGTCTTGGCTATGAAGGAACTCTCAACGGCTCACTAATACATAATTTCGTAACTTTACAAGCCGTTCCAATTACAATCAGAGTCCAACACTTACGACCCGCCCAAATAACCGGCGGGTCAAACCCAGGCCCGTTGAACGATAAATTTCTGATGACAAACGGCACACAAGGGACTATGATTTATGAAGCCAATTAACTGGAACTCAGATAAGAACATGCAACTCAAAGCGGAACGCGGGATATCCTTTGAGGAGGTGCTGGTTGCCGTGTCCCAGGGAGCGATTCTCGATGTTGTCGAACACCCCAACAAAGATAAATACCCGAACCAGCGCATAATTATTGTCCGTATTCGCGGTTACGCTTTCTTGGTTTCTTTTGTCGAAACAAATGATGAAATCTTTCTGAAGACGATCATTCCAAGCCGAAGCGCCACGAAAAGGTATCTTCCGGAGGAAAACAAAAATGAAAAGTAAAATAAAAACTGAAGACAAAAAATATGAAGAGGACATTCTCAATTCATTTGAAAAGGGAGAATGGCAATCGGTACCTAACTTGAAGGATGAGCTAGAACGTTATGTATCTAGTGCTGCGGCGACACTTTCAAAAGACAAACGAATTAACATTCGCCTTTCTTCTCACGACTTAGAGGATATTCAAATGCGGGCAGCAGAGGAAGGCATGCCCTATCAGACGTTGATTGCTAGCATCCTTCATAAGTATGCCAGCGGCCGGCTCGTCGATATTGCATCGCGTCCAACAACGCGCTCAACCGGGCGCGTGAAAAAGCTGCGCGCCGGTTAGCTCACAACCGTTGGACCAGGAGAATAAACCAAAAATGAAAACAAAAATGGGATACTGTGGCGACGTCTGTGACTATTGCCCTCGATATATTGCAACTCAAAGCGGAGATAAGAGCAAACTGAAAGAAGTTGCGATCCTATGGTATAAAGCTGTCGCGCGACCGAAGATATTGACACCTGAGGAAATGATATGTCACGGATGCTTTCCCAACAAAGCATGTCAATTTGGCATTGCACAGTGTGCTTCGGAAAAAGGCGTAAGTCATTGTGGAGAATGTTCTGATTATCCATGTGAAAATCTTAAATCTAGATTTGATCTTATTCCGTCGATCTCAGAAACATGGAAAAGTATCTGCACAAAAGAAGAATATGAACTCATTCATAAGGCATTTTGGCAAAAGAAAGAGAACTTGGACAAGGCTCGGGAGGAGTATCTTTCTAGAAAATAAGGGAAAATAGAGGGAGGGGCTGCGGGGGCAGGCGTGCAATTATGCAATTTGGTGAAGAACCCAGCCAAAAATGAAGGCGTGAGTGGTCTTGGTAAAGGCAAATTCCAAATATTGGTTTGCAACACCTCAAATCTGAAGCAGAGGCAGTCCGTATGAGCGCAAAAAAAAAGAATTTTCATAAGTTCCGTGCAGAAGGAACTTGAACTGGAGCGGGCCTCCGTGGCTAGTCTCATCGCGACCGATCCCTTCCTTCTTCAACACTGCACGCCGGTGCTGTTCGAGAAGGAACCCCCACCTTCGCATCCGGCATCTCGGCCCTACCTTGACTCCCTCCGGGACTGTGCCGTGTATGTGCTGCTCATAGCCAACGAATACGGCCAGCGGGATGGCGACTTTTCAGCCATGCACTATGAGTATCGTCTCGCCCAGGATTTGCAACTCCCGACCATTATTTTTATTAAGGGAGCCACTGACGCTGGCCGGTCAGAAGAAACCAACGAGTTGATCAAAGAGATCAAAAGGGCCGGGCACACCTACAAGCGCTTTCACGACCGCCGCTCAAGCCCCTTACCTTGGCCAAGCTCCGCCGGGGCGGATACCGTCCCTGTTCGCGTAATCCACTCATTGCCCAGACACTCGCCACTCTCGACAAGATGGAGCAGCGCGGCAGCGGCTTTGCACGCATGCGCGACGCCATGCTTGACCACGGGCTCAACGAGGCAAAGATTGACCAGCAGGATGGTTTCTTTGTCGTCACGCTTTCCGGCCCGGATGGCAATTATGACCGGATAAAGACGCCGACCAATATTCCGGCGTTAGTGTCATCGGCGGTGGAGGCACGACTGACTGAACGACAGCGTCAGATGATGGCGGCACTGGTACAAGGCGAAATTTTAACCAGCAAAATTTGTCAGGAACGCTTTAATGTGTCGGCTCCGGTGATATTTGCCGATTTCCAGAAGCTTATCGAAGAGGGTTTAGTGGAGCGCATTGGCGCTGGACGGGCCACCCGCTACATTCTCCGGTCCAGGTCATAATCATAAGGGAATCATTAGGTCAAATCATGAAATCATTAACCCCGAGCTGAATGGGCACCAATCGGTGGGCAGGTTCAACTTCTAAACATTACCAGAACAGACACCTCTGGGCTTTGATTTTATGCTATTCAATTCGTCATCAAGTCTGCAATATTACCTTGCAATTTTGCAATACCGGCGACTATTTGGTCGAGATTCAGGGAGAACGTGTGGGGATTTCTGGGGACAGCATACTTAATTGGATAATCATGAGACAAAATGTCAATACCAGTCTTTTATCAATCCAGAAATGGGAGATTGGCGAGAAGCACCCCGGCGGTCCATCCCTGAAACTTCTGAACATCCTTGATCGCAAAGGGATTGAGGCTTTGATTTAACGCACACAAAAGCCCGAAAAAGGGGCCATTTCATCATGACCAACGCCACGCAATGGCCTTTTACTATGGATGACCATGCCAAAGCAGCCAGAGTTTCCAATTCGCGTATTTTATGACGGCTCATGCTCCGTATGCGCCACGGAGATTGAGCACTACCTGCGTGAGGATCACGGCGGCAAGCTCCTGCCAGTAGATATCAGCGCCCGGGACTTTGACCCGGAGCCCTACCACATCCCCCTGGAAGCATTCATGTACGAGCTGCATGTGATTGATCAGAGCGGCGCGGTTTATCGGGGCGTAGAGGCGTTCTGGGCCATCTGGCAGGCATTCCCGACCTCGACCATCTATGGTGTACTGGGGGCTGTCATCCGCATGCCCGTGGTCAAGCCTTTCGCCCGCCTGCTGTACAAGGGATTCGCGCGGGTCCGTCCCTATCTGCCGAAAAGGACGCACTGCGATGGCGGCTCATGCCGGATCGGCAAGCATGGGAACCCTTGAACGAAATGTGCACGATACAGGAGAGACAATGAACATAACCGTAGTTGCAAAAATAGTAGCCAGGAAGGATGCCGTCGAGGCTGTCAAAGCAGAACTGCTCAAGCTGATCGCGCCGACGAGGAAAGAGAGCGGCTGCATCGAGTACAAGCTACACCAGGACAATGACGATCCGGCTGTGTTCGTTTTCTACGAAACCTGGGAATCTGCCGCCAGCCTGGGAGAGCACATAAACACAGAACATTACAAAGCCTACGTTGGCGCAGTCGCCAGCATGATCGAAGGGAAAACTGTCCATAAAATGACCCGGATCGCATAAGGGTGAACCCGGGAAATAATCGAGGTAGGCATGGCAAAAGGTTATAAGGCCAATAAAGAGCGACAGGAAGACATCGGCACCTTCGGCAAAGCCATCGGCAAACGTGCCGGCTTCAAGTGCGAATGGTGCGAAAGCAAGGAAGATCTGCGGGTCTGGGATCATCAACCCGATCTGCCGCCCGCCATGGAGACGCTTGCCATGCTCTGCCGCCAATGCCGCGAGCTGGCCGACGACAGAAAAGCCGATGCCAACGAGCTGCGTTCGATCCGCAACGCCCTCTGGAGCGATATCCCGGCAGTGGCGGAAGGGGCCGCGAAGGTATTGGCCCAGTGCAAGGAATCCTGGGTGCGTGACGCCATCGAGCAGAGTTTCATTGATGAGAGTCTCAAGGCTGAGCTGCTGGCCCGATCGCAAATCTGGAAATGAGTCGCTCCGGTACCCGCAAATATGCCGGCAGAAAATCACACGCACGGGGCGCCGCCCGTTTTATTCCTCCGATTCAAGCCAGTCCAGGTTGCGGGCTGTTTTGTCCAGCCCTTCGACGCTCTCGATATCCTTGCCGGTGGACGCACCCAGATCCTTGAATTTGCGGGCGGTCACCAGCACCCTTGTTTCCAACGAGCCTACCGCCTTGTTGTAGGAATCCACTGCCCGCTCCAGTCCTTTGCGCACGTCGGAAAAATGCCCAGCTAATGTGGCAATCCGGTCGTAGAGGGATTTCCCCAGGTCGGAAATGGCCTGGGCGTTCTCGGCGATCTGCTCCTGCCGCCAGCCGTAGGCCACCGCCCGGAGCAGGGCTATGAGGGTGGTCGGTGTCGCCAGGATGACTTTCTGCTCGACGCCGAATTCGATGAGGCTCGGATCCTGCTCCAGAGCGGCGCTGAAGAACGTTTCGCCGGGGAGGAACAGGACCACGAATTCCGGGGTCGGCCGGAACTGGTCCCAGTAGGATTTTGCGGAGAGCTTCGTCAGGTGGACCCGGATATGGCGGGCATGTTCCTTCAGGTGGCGGAGCCGTTCCTTTTCGTCTCCGGCTTCAAGAGCCTCCAGGTAAGCCATCAGCGGCGCCTTTGAGTCGACGACGATGTTCTTGCCGTTGGGGAGCTTGATCACCATGTCCGGGCGTAACCGCCCATCTTCACCGCTGACGGATTCCTGCTCCAGAAAGTCGCAGAAGTTGACCATTCCGGCGATCTCCACCACCCGCTTCAGCTGGATTTCCCCCCAGCGGCCGCGCACGGTCGGCGTGCGCAACGCCTTAACCAGGTTGGCTGTTTCCCCCTGCAACTGCATCTGGCCGGCGGCCATGGCCTTGATCTGTTCTGTGAGGCCGACATAGGCGGAGACGCGCGTCTTTTCCAACTCCTGGATCTTGGTGTCGACCTTTTCCAGCGACTCCCGCATCGGCCTGACCAGCTCGTCGATGGCCTTTTGCCGCAGTTCCAGGTCACCCCTGGCCCCCTCCTGAAACTTTTCCAGGGCTACCTTCGCCAGGTCCAGGAACGACTGGTTGTTGCTCTTCAAAGCCTCTGCGGAAAGTGCCTTGAACGCATCGGACAGCTTGACGTGGGCAGCATCGAGGATGGCCAGCTTCTCCTCGGTGGCCTTGCGTTCCTCATGGAGCTGGGTGGCAAGAGAGGAGAGCTTTGCCTTCAGCGCGGAGTTCTCCTCGAACACCTGCCGCATCTGCTCTTCCCTGGTCTTCAGCCGCATTTCCAGCTCCGGTATCCTGCTGTTTTTCTCTTCTGCTGCCGATCTTTTCTCTGCCTCCGCCTTCAGCTCGCATCTCAGGTCGGAGATTTCTTCTGCCCCTTTTGCCAGCTGCGCTTTAAGCTCGCCGATCTGCAGATCTTTACCCTGGAGACGTTCGGTCAGTGTCGCAGTCTCTGCCTCCAGTTCGTCCCTCCCTTTCTGATAGGCAAACTCCACCTTGGATCTGAAGATGAACCAGACGGCAACGGCGACGACTATAGCGGATATAAGCAATACATAGTCCATGGGCTTTGCTCCTGTTTTTAATGCAAAATACTGCTATTCAATGCCGATCCCCTTCAAAAATTCCAACAGGCAGGCGTTGAACGCCTCCGGCTGCTCCATGTTTGCCATATGCCCCGCACCCGGAATAATGCAGCTGGTACTTTGGGGCAGGGCGGCGGTGAAGATGCCGACGTTTTCCAGCGGTATTGCCCGGTCTTCCTCCGCGCCGATGACGAGCGCCGGTAGGCGCAGGTTTCCAAGAAGCGGGGTCGAATCCTTCCTGTCAGCCATGGCGAGTAGCCCCCCGGTTAGCCCAAGCGGGTCTGTGGCCCGCATCCAGCAGGCTACCTGCGCCGGAAAATCCGGCCTGTTCTTCATCGTTTCATCTGAAAACAGAAGCTTGGCAAAAATATCGGCCACAACCTGCGAGCCGAAGGTTGCGACATCCCGAGCCATGGCCAGGCGTTTTGCCTTGCCTGCCTCGTCGTCGGCCCCGCTGCGGGTGACGATGAAGCAGGCCGCCGCAATCCGTTGCTGATAGCGTTCGAGCATGTTGAGCAGTACATAGCCACCCATGGACATGCCTCCGACAACGGCGCGTTCAATGCCGAGGTGGTCAAGAAGGGCGATCATGTCGTCGGCGAAAAGCTCCATGGAATAGCCGCTGCCGGGTGCATCGCTTTCACCGAATCCGCGCAGGTCCGGCGCGATGACCCGATAGCCGGCGGCAGCGAGGGCTTCTGCCTGGGGGAGCCACATGCGGCGGTTGAGGGGGAACCCGTGGATAAGGAGCACGGCCGGCCCCACGCCGTTGTCGTCATAAGCCATGGTAAATCCGTTGATCAGGTCGTTCATTGGTTGGCACCCCCCGAAAATAGTGTGTGTAAAAATCATCCCCCGTCGCGGCAGCAAACCATAAACGCCCGGCCTGCGCTGTCCTGCGGCGGATGACGTAAAAATGTAGTACGAAGGCCGCCTGCTTGCAGCGGAACAATTATTGCATGGTAATAAAAAAAATATTATTACAGTGCGTTACTTAATTCGGCTTGTGACCGTATTTTAATAAAATATTATTATTGTTTGCGGGCGGTCAAGAGAAAAGAATCAAGTCATTTCGCTGCTATGATGACGTGGTTATTACATATTTTCATCAGGTTTTGCAATGGGCATGTTATGGGCGCGTATGAATCAGCCCGGCCGGAAGTAATAACAATGCTTGTCCTGCGTTTCCGATTTGCGACTTAGTCTACAGGGGGTGCACCTTGAGCAATGTTCAGGGGAAAGATAGTTTGACCACACTTAGGCTTTTATTGCTGGTCGCCATGCTCATATGGGCTGGTACGGCGGAAGCTTCGTTGCAATGCTATGACTGCCATGGCACGAAGAGCAGCGGGGACAACCGGCCGCTGGACGCCGCCTACAGAAACGTCACCACCGGAGGCTTCCAGGGAACCCATCGCAACCATCTCCCTCCCAACGCCACCGGATCAAGCTGCGTTCTTTGCCATCCGGGGAGCGACGGCTATGTCCCCGGCCACCGGGACGGATTGATACAACTCTCCACCAATATCAAGAATTCACCCGAGCCCGCCGTCTATAATCACTATACGACCCCCTTTCCCCAGACTCCGTCCCCCGAGCTCGGTTCATGTTCCAATGTCAACTGCCACTTCGAAACAACAACACCCCCTTGGGGGGACGCATCCCTGACCGTTCCCGCCGGATGCAGCGCCTGCCACGGCTTTCCGCCGGATGACGGCAATCACCCGGCTATAATCGGCATCGGCAAGAAGCATGGCGACTATTACGGCACCGGCACCGAGAGCTGCGGCACGTGTCACAGCAGCCACAGCACCTTTGCCCACGCCACCAGCGCCGGCAATCCCGGCAGAGGGCTGATCCTCGATTTTGCCGCCGCACCCAACAGCGGTGGCGACTACTCCCAGGCAATCAATTTAACCTATCCCAACTACCTTCCCAGCCGGAACCCGGTCAGAAACGGTGCCTGCACGAACCTCTACTGCCACAGCGACGGCAAGGAAGGCGCAGCGAAAACCCAAGCCGTATGGGGCGGAACGCTGGATTGTACCGGCTGCCATAGCGGGGCCGGAGATACCACCGACCTGAGCGGCAGGCACGGCAAGCATACCGGCCCTTCGGGCTATGCCTTTGCCTGCTCCCGCTGCCATGTGGGAACCGTCGCAACTGTCAATGAACAGAACACCATCACCGATAAAACCCTCCATGTCAACAAAACCAAAGACGTGGCCTTCACGGAAGGTGGCAATTACAACCAAAGCGATAAAGGGTGCGTCAGTACCTACTGTCACAGCAACGGCGCAGGCGGAGCCCCGACCGTTGCCGTGAAGTGGACCGACACCGCACCGATGCAATGTTATTCCTGCCACAGGGGGCGGACCGGCGACAGCACCGAAGCCAACTGTACGGGGCAGCCGATCCTCGGCGTCTGGTCATCGGCCGGGAACGCCTGCACCCCGCCCCTCAACATGACCAGCAACGGCCATGCACGCCTGGTCGGTCCGCAGTGGATCAGAAAATACCCATGCAGCTATTGTCACAACGATACTGTCGACGGCAGCGGGAACATCAAGGACAGGACGAAACACACCAATGGTGCGAAAGATGTGGCCATTTCGCCGCAATGGTCCATTTTGGGGGAAGAGGCGCCGACCTACAATCCGGCCACCAAGTCCTGCGACAACATTTACTGTCATAGCGACGGCACTGCCAACCCGGAGAACGTCAGGCCCTTTGCCTGGACTGAGGGGAAGACCGAGTGCAATACTTGCCACGGCCACCCCCGCGGCTCCTGCTCGACGAAAAACTGCCACGACAACCGGATCGATTACAACACCGGCAAGGTGTGGAATCTTCCGTCCATATTCGGCAACAACTCTTCGTATCAATGGCCGGCCGGCCAGGAGTGGAAGGCCGCCATCCCCATGTTCCACAATGAAGGCCCCGGAACGCAACGGGCAAATTCGCACCCCCGCCATACGGAAACCAGCTTCACCTGCGACAAATGCCACGCCGCCACCATTGCCAACGGCACCTGCGATTCTTGTCACACCAACGGCATCCCCGCCGGCAAAATGGGGGAATATGCCCACATAGACCCGGCCTATCACGTCAACAGGACCAAAGATGTGGTGTTCATGGATGGCGGTTCATATAACGCGGTGGCCAAGACCTGTTCCAACACCGCCTGTCATACCGGCGGCACCGATCCAGTCTGGGGGGGCTCCGTCAACAGCGCCGTCATCTGCCTCAGCTGTCATGGTGTAACCGGGGCGGATATCGATGATTTCGGCTCTTTGGGCAACAGTGCGGAAACGAGGATCGGCCAGGAGGCGAAAATCAGTCTGGTCGAGTGGGTGACCACCGGTCACGGCAGGTATTCCACGGCAGGGCGCTATCCCTCATCGGGCAATCCCGCGGCAAATTTCCCCGGCAATCCTTGCTGGTACTGCCACGACAACACCGTCCTGCATAAGGACACGACCAATCCTTTCAGGCTCCGCCTCCATCCGCAGTTCGTCCAGCGCTTCGAAAAGGAGTGCGTTTATTGTCACATGGAGCGCAAAAGCGACGGGAGCGAATGCGTGGCCTGCCACGTGGACCAGCCCGAATCCCTTGCTCCCCAGGCGACCGGCAGCGGTATTCTCTTTAGAAAGAGCGACGGCACGACCGAGGTCAGGTTTTCCGGCCACAGCCATGTCGACAACTGCATTACCGGCGCCGCGGGGGGGTGCCACGATTCCGACAACGGTCTGTTCGACAACTTTTCATCCCACAAGGGGCACAACGCCAATGCGGGGGTGTGGAACAGCGACCAGAAAAAGGATGTGAAAAATCAGTACCTGATGATGGGTGTTTGCCTCCAGTGCCATGACGATGACAGCGGCGACAAGTGCAACAGCTGCCATAAAATGGATACCGAGGCAAAAAAGGTCAAATATTCCCTCGGCTTTGACCCGGGCACCGGCTTCATCAAGCCGAAAAAGGCGCGGGCCTCGTCGGTCCACTTCGGCTATAAGCATTACAGGGCGTACCAGCAGAACGGCGTCTGGCTGGGGGGCAAGTTCTGCTGGGACTGCCACGATCCCCATGGGGACGGCAACATCTATATGGTCCAGAGCAAGGTCGCCACATCGACAGAAGGCACCTTCGGCATTCCCCAGACGCGGGCCGATGTGGTCTTCAACAAAAAGCAGAGCGGTCTCGACTATGCCCGGACCCAGGCGCCCTACAACGGCATCTGCAATGTCTGCCATACGCCGGAGAGCAAGCACTTCACCCGATCGAGCGGCGACGGGCACAATGCCAGCCGCGTCTGCACCGTCTGTCACGAGCACAGGTTCAGCGACAGCCATGCCAACAGCCAGAGCTGTTCCGGCTGCCACTTCAACAAGCCGGTGCCGAGGCATTCGGGTTTCGGCCAGCCGCGGGACTGCACCAAGTGCCATGCCGGGACCGTAGGCATGCGGATGGACGTCATGGGGCAGATGCGGGGCACATCCCACCACGTGCAGGGGGTGGATGTAACCAACAAGCACTGTTATGCCTGCCATTGGGAGTCGACGCCGGAAGGGCTCATCGACGTCAGGCATCATGAGGGTTACAACTACAAGCTCTACACCTCGGTCAAAAACGCCAAGGTGGACCTGGTGGTGTGGAAGGCGGGGGAAAGGCCCACCTATTACAATTCCACCACTGCCGTCCAGTTCATTGCCGCCAACATCGGCACGGCCAATGAGAGGGGAGAGGCGGCCAAGCTGACCAATGTCTGTCTCTCCTGCCACAGCGACCGGAATAACGATAACCAAACGATCTTCGGCGACTGCAAGACCCCGAGGCAGTATGCCTGGGACGGCCAGAGCATCGATGCCCGCTATTCCCAGATGGGGACTACCCCCTGGGGCAAATACAATTCGACCACCTATCCGAATGTGACCAAGAAGGACACGGTCGCCAAGGCCTTATCTGCCCACGGCAACGCGGTGGGCAACGCCGGCGGTTTCGATCCGGCGAACGGTCTTGACGCAGCCATCCCCAATACGAGGAATGGCAGCCAGAACGTCCATTGCTTCGACTGCCACAGTTCCCACGGCTCGAAGCTGGTCGGCGTGACGTCGAGCTATGTGACGTTCAACGGTACCCGGAACGGCGGCAACCTGAAAGAAACCCAGGCAGGCAAAGGTGGCTATGCCATGACCTACAAGGCCTCGTTCAATAGCACGCCGGGGGCCGTGAACCCATACAGCGCCGGCGCAGGGCAGTGCTTCGACTGCCACAACACGCCGGCCGCGGGCATCACCCCCTGGGGGTACAATTCCACCTTCGGAGCGACAGCGCCGATCATGGGATACAAGGACACTTCCCGCTTCGGCAACGGGACAAAGGCTTCGACCGTCCGTTTCCCTTATCGAACAAGCAAAAAGGATATCGTCAGCGGACACATGATACCGAGGGAAGCCGCCTTTCTCAATTATTCTGCAAAGGGTGAGATAAACGGCCTCTGCACCCCCTGTCACGATCCCCACGGCGTAAGCACTTCGCTGGGTGGGAATCAAAGATACGCCGTGCCGCTTCTGAAAGGCACCTGGATGACCTCCCCCTACAAGGAGGACAGCCCTCCTCCCGATACTTCCGGGGCCACGTCAGTCCCCCCCCTCTCCTGGGGCAAGGCATTTACCTGGCCCGATAGGGTTGGATACGGAGGTACCCCGCCGGTCACCAACTACAACATCGACCGGACAACCTTCGGCGGTTCGACCCGTATCGGCGAGGACGCGTCCAGGTTTGCCGGGCTTTGCCTGCGCTGCCATCCGAAAGAAAACCTGACGGACGGCGTCCCGAACAATACGGCATGGAAGGGTGTCGACAGGGTCCATGAATCGGTCAAGGGATGGGGGGACACCTCTAAACCGACGGAGCATTCCTATACCTGTTCCAAATGCCATGCGCCGCACAATTCCGGGCTGCCGCGGCTCCTGACGACCAACTGTCTCGATTCGAAGCACCGCGGCTACAGGGTTTCGGGCGGGCAGGCCTGGACGGCAGATAAAGAAGCGACAGCCCTCGGCAATGGCGGCAGAGCCCATTCTTATGCCGGTCAGCACCGCGGTTTCCCCATAGGCAATGTGCTCGGCAATTCGGCAAGCTACGAGGCGACCAGCAGTTGCCATGCCGGCGCCCCGGGCAATACCGGGACCACCTGGCCGGACAGCAACCGCTGGAACAATATAACACCATGGTAGTAATGAACCGTAAGTTCAGAACCGAGAGACCGAAGAAGCTGACCGGAGGTAAGCCCATGAGGCATGAAGCCCGTGAAATGAACTTGACGATAGATGCCGCTGTCCGCGGAAAACTTTTCCCTGCCATGCATTGCTGGTTGTCGTTGCTATTGGCCTTTTCGCTTTCCGTCGCAATCTCCGTTCCGGCTTTCGCAAAGGGGGGGGATGTCGTCTGGCAGACCGGCGACCCGCGGGGAGGCAAGCAGGAAGCTAAGTCCTCCGGGGTCGATGCGGCCGGCAACGTCATAATTGCCGGTTACCAGAACCTGAGCGGCACTACCGACGACGATTACCTGACGGTCAAGCTTAAGTCCGACGGCAGCGGCATTGCCTGGCGTGCCGCGTATAACAAGTCGGGTGGCTCTGATCAGGCGACAGCCGTGGTTGTCGATTCGGAAAACAATGTCGTCGTTACCGGTTATGCCTGGAACGGACAGAACAACGATATTCATACCATAAAATACAACGGTTCCACCGGCTCGGTGATATGGGAGCATACCTTTGACGGCGCAGCCCGTGGCGACGACAGGGCCACGGCAATTGCCGTGGACAATCTCAACAACGTTTATGTGGGTGGCTTTTCCCAGAATGCGCGGGTCAACGAAGACTATATTATTGTCAAATACGGCGCTTCCGGCCCTAATCCCGACGGTACTCCCCTCTGGCATACGACCTGGAACGCTACCGCAGACGGCACGGACAAGCTTGCCTCGATTTCAGTCGGTGTGGGCTGCATTGCCGCCACCGGTTATTCCTGGAACGGTGCTGACTTCGACTATCTGACCATCAAGTTCGACCTTAACGGCAATAAGCTCTGGGACATGCGCCATGGCTCATCGGTCCCGGCGGGGCTCAAGGAAGACCAGGGGAAATTCACCAGGATCGACCCTGCGGGCGACGTCGTTATCACCGGTTATGTCTCCAACACCATCGATAAGGATATCTATACAGCAAAGTACAACGGCGCAACCGGCGCCCTCGTCTGGGAACGGACGTATAACGGTGCCTATGACGACGAACCCAACGGCCTCTTTGTCGACAGCAGGGGGGATGTCTATGTCACCGGCTACACCTGGACGATCGACGCTCACAACGACTACTATACGGCAAAATACGCCGGTACGGACGGGGGGCTTTTGTGGGAAAACACCTTCAATTCCAGCGGCAGCAATGACGACATCACCTCGGCTACGGGCATCGTCGTCGATGAGGCGGGCGATGTCTTCGTCACCGGCTACAGCATAACGGCGGGCAACTATGATTTTCAGACGCTGAAATATAAAAAGGACAACGGCACCGAACTCTGGCACAGCAGCTTCAACGGCACTGCCGGCAAAAACGACCGCCCGGTCGGTATCGGGCTCGATCCACTGTCCGGCATGGTCTATGTTGCCGGCTGGTCGGACATGACCGCTTCTCTGGACAGCGGGGTCGCAACCGCGGCCAGCACCAATTTGACGGTGGAGAGCGCTAAGAGCTGGTCGGCCGATCAATGGGCCGGTTACCACGTCATGATGACCAGTGGTGGGAATAGCGGTGTGAGCAGGCATATTGCCGGCAACAGCGCCACCACCCTGACGCTCTCGACCCCTTTCGCCAAACCGGTTGCCGCGGGAGACACCTATTACCTCTATGATCAGGAAGACCTGGACTATCACCTGATCAAATACGATCCGGGTCTCCTGAACCGCCCCACCGGCCTTACCGCCCAAACCCTTTCGAACAGTTCCGTAAAGCTGACCTGGACGGACAACACGAGCAGCGAAACCGGATTCAACGTCTACCGCAAGGTCGGCGAATTCGGCGCATGGGAGAGGCTCCTTCCTCCTGCTCCGGCCCCGCCGACGGACCCCACGGTGCGCGCCGGCGTCGTCACCTACGACGACACGGGGCTGACTGCAAACACGTACTACTACTACCAGGTAACCGCCTACGACGGCACGGAATCGCACCCGAGCGACCCGGCCAAGGCTTTGACCGTCTTCGTCAGCTATCCGCTCCCCGCCTGGAGCTTTGTCTACAACAACCCCGACAACTTTGATGATTTCGCCAACGCGATTGCCGTCGGTCCCGACAACAATCCGGTCGTCACCGGCCAGAGCCTGCGCACTGCCGGCGGCTTCGATTACTACACGGTCAAGTTCAGGAACTCGGACAAAAGCCTGCTCTGGAGCGACCTCTACGACAGCCCCGACAGCGCACTGGACATAGCCATGTGCGTGGCGGTCGATGGCGCGGGCGATGCCATAGTTTCGGGCTATTCGGAGCTTTTTAACGGTACGAGCGGCAACACCCCCCATATTTATACGACGAAATACCCGGCAGCCGGTCCACCGGCATTGTGGCATCACCAGTACATCGGTTCGGCGCGCATCGATGACCGGGCCGTGGCCATCGCCTCGGCGGTCGACTCATCCAACAACAGCGTGGTCGTAGGTTACGGCAAGAACGCGGCGGGCAACGAGGACATCTACCTCATCAAATATCCGTCGACACCCGTTCTCGACGGCAACAACAGCGCAACCCCCGCCTGGACAGCCACCCCCTTCGACGGCGGAGGCGACGATTTTCCCAATACCGTGGCCTTCGGCAAGGGTGGCGATATCTTCGTCACCGGCTATAGCAAGAATGTGGCGACCGGTAATTACGACGTCTTTGTCGCCAAATACAGCGGTGCGACAGGTGCGCGCATCTGGACGGACACCTTTGAAGGTCCGGGGCTTGGCGACGACCGGGGGGCGGCCCTGGCCACCGATGCAGCCGGTGACTTCTACGTTGCCGGTGTTGCGGTCAACGCGGCCGGCAACAAGGACTTTTTCACCATCAAGTACGACGGGAGCAGTGCGTCAGTACAGCGGCTCTGGCAGCCGACTTTCTTCGACGGCGCTGCCCACGGCGACGACGAAGCGGTTGCCGTCAGTATAGATCCGATAGACGGCGCCGTTGTCGTTGCCGGTACAACCCTGACCGCTGCCGGCGATCACGACTTTACCATCGTCAGATACACGCCAGCCGGTCAGCCTCTCTGGAGCCGGACCCTGCAGCGTCCGGCCGATGACGACTATCTCAAGGCAATGGGGACGGACAATTCCGGCAATATCATCGTTACCGGTCATACCGGCGACGGCGTGACCACCGACAGCATGACCCTCAAGTACGACTACGAGGGGACGCTGATCGTCGCCACCATCTATGACGGCGCAGCCCAGGGTTTTGATCAATCGAACGCCATTGCCGTCAACTCCCTGGGCGAGGCCTACATCGCCGGATACACGACCAATGTCGACGGAAATGCCGACTACCTTGTCTATTCGCTGCCGGCCGAGCCCATCCAGGCGCCCCTGCCGTTAACAGCGGCGCCGAAATACACCACGGTAGCATTGAGCTGGCAGGACTATTCGACGGTGGAAGACGGCTATCATATCCAGAGAAAGGTCGGCGCATGTTCAGCCGCCAATGTCTGGACCCAGGCCGACCTGATCAAGACGACGAACCCGGATGCGACGAGCTATCCGGATGCGGGGCTGACCTCCGGGCAGACTTACTGTTACAGAGTTCAGTCCTTCAGGACCAACGGCGCGGAGTCGCGCTGGGTCGAAAAACAGGTTACGACCGCGGTCCCGGCTGCTCCCGGCTCCGTAACCGCCACGCCCGACAACACCACCCAGGTCACGGTCAACTGGAGCGACAATACCGGCGGCGAGACGGGATTCAGGGTCGAGCGGTGCCTGGACGCGGGGGCGGGTTGCGACTTCACCACCAGGGACACCTTTGTCACTGCGCCCGACGCCACCACCTTCACCGATAGCACCGCATGTGCCGATAAAACTTACAACTACCGGGTCATGGCGATCAACAGGGGGCTTTCGTTCGATGGCGGGGGCGCCTGGACACGGAGGGCGCCGCTCAGCATCGCCGACTTTCAGCCGAATGTGCTGACCAGGATGACCATTGCCTACGACGGCCGCACGGACCTTGCCGGAGTCCCCATGAAGGCGGACTTCAGCGACATTCGCTTTTACGATGAGACCGGCCGGACCGAGCTCCCGTACTGGATAGAGAGCAAGAGCGATGGGGTCTCGGCCAACGTCTGGATCATGGGTGGGGCAAACAACGCCGTTTACCTCTATTACGGCAATGCCGGGGCGGCAGGGGCGAGCAACGTGAACAATATTTTCGGCAGCGGCCTCGTGGGGTACTGGCCGTTCAACGAGTCAGCCGGAATCCCGGCTGCGATCGCCGATCTGAGCGGCCGCGGCAACAACGCCGCATTGAACGGTTTCATCTCCCCCTACGGGGTCGTCAGCGCCGGCAAGTACGGCAACGGCCTGAGCCTGGACGGATCGAACGATTATCTGACCGTACCGGACACAACCGGCTCGTCGCTGGACATTACCGGTTCGATCACGGTCGAGATGTGGTACAAGTACGAACAGAGTCAGCCATGGGCACGCATTATCTCCAAGCCTACCGCCGGAGGTCCACAGCCGTGGGATCTTTATGCCATTGCCCTCAATGATAACGGCAACAGGCAGAAACCTTATTTTGTGATTTCGAGCACCAATACCTGGAATAACCTGCCGACAGACAATTATGTGGTCATGGGGCCGGAACTTGTCGTCGGCAACTGGTATCACCTGGTCGGCAGATACAACAGGGCTACGGGAAGGGTCTCCATTATCGTCGACGGTATAGAATACGGCGCGACCGTTACCCCCATTACCCTGGCTGTGAGCAATGATCCCCTTACCATGGGGACGCGGGGTGTTTATGGCGGGAATGCCAAGGGGGGGGTCGACGAAGTCCGTATCTACAGCCGGGCGCTCACCGACGAGGAGATAGCGCGAGACTCACGCTATGCGATTACTGTCACTGTGGGGACGGCGGAGCAGGAAGGGGCGGGGTACGTCTTTGCCGGCACATTTACAGGACTGATCAGTGCAACGGCCCAGGCGAAGACGCCGTCGCCAGGCCAGCCCGGACCGTTGACCCTGTCGAGGGTTTCGGAAGCACAGATCAATCTGTCCTGGACGGACACGACCACGGACGAGACCGGTTTCAGGGTGGAGCGGTGCAAAGATGCCAGCTGCGTGCAGACGGAACTACCTTCCCATGCGGGCACCGGCGCGATGACCCTGACCGACACGGGGCTCGAACCGAACACCACCTATTCCTATAGTGTCAGGGCGCTTAAAACGGGCGCATGCGGCTGGGACGATGCCGTGAGCGCTTTGGTCAGCGAAACTACGACCGTCAATCCGCCGGTCGTCACCTCAGTGACAGCCGTGAACACGACCCGGCTGGACGTTGCCTGGACGGACGATGTGGTCAGCAACTCGGGGTATCGGGTGGAGCGCTGCGCCGGCACATCGGCAACGTGCGGCGCGCAGGGGGCGAGCTTCAGCGTCATCGGCGGCTCCACTGCCAGAAACTATTCCGATACGGAGGCGTGCGCGGGAACGGACCACACCTACCGCGTCTGCGCGGTTTTCAACGGTCTTTCCGGCTCCGGCGCCCCCTGGTCCATGCGGGCACCCTTAACTTTCGACAACAACAGCTTCCAGCCCAACTTCAAAACCAGGCTGACCGTTTACTATAACGCTGCCATGAACCCCGACTTCAGCGACATCCGCTTTTACGACGCCGCGGCAGACAGGGAACTCCCCTACTGGATTGAGAGCAAGACCGATGGGGTTTCGGCGAACGTCTGGATCAAAACCGGCGACAATAACGCCGTTTACCTCTATTACGGCAACAGGAACGCGACCAGCGCGAGCAAATTGAGCGGCGTCTTCGGCAGCGGTCTCATGGGGTACTGGCAGTTCAACGAGCCGGCCGGCATTCCCGCCGTAATCAGCGATCTCAGCGGTCAGGGGAACAATGTCGTCCCGACCAGTTTCATTGCCCCCTACGGTGTCGTCGCAGGCGGAAAATACGGCAACGCCCTGAGCCTCTCCGGTGCGGCAAATCACGCCAAAAAAGACACGGTTACCCTGCCGACGGGGAACGTCGCCACGGTGGAGGCATGGATATTCCCCACCGGGTACTCACCGGGCAATGCCTATAACGGCATCGTCTCGTGGGGACCCAGGTCCGGCACCGCGGTCTCGTTGCTGTTGAGCATCCAGGACGGCGGCCGGCCGAGCATGGCCACCTGGGGGAACGATTTCGTGCCTGGGAGCGGCCCGGCCGCAACCCTCAACGCCTGGAACCACATTGCCGTCGTCCTTGACGGCAAGGCGGTCACACTGTACATGAACGGCCAGCCGGTCAGCGGAGCGGTCAGCGCCGATATCTTGCCGAGCATTCAGTCAAAGAACCTCTCCATCGGCTCCACCGACAATCCGGGCAGGAATTTCCAGGGGAAGATAGACGAAGTGCGTATTTACAACCGTGCCCTGTCCCCGCAGGAGATCGCTTCCAGTTACGCCGCAGTTTTGCCCTCTGCCAGTGTTAATCTGGGCGCGGCGGAACCTGCGCCCGCCATTCCCCAGGAGTGGCAGGGTAGCTGTTCCCTTGTGACTCCGCAGTCGGCCGGTAAAACCCCGGTCCCGCCAAAACCGACGGGGCTGACCCTCACATGGGTTTCGGAGGCGCAGCTGGATCTGGGTTGGACGGACAATGCCAATGATGAGAGCGGCTATTATGTGGAGAGGATGTGCACGGCCGGGCCCGGCTGCACCGACACGGACTTCGCCCCGGTGCCGAACGGTGATCTCTCACCCCGTACGGGGACCGGCGCGATGACCTTCAGCGACAAAACCGGCCTGAGGCCGAACAACATCTACGCCTATCGGGTAAGGCCCTACAAGAACGTCGTCTGCGGCAACATCTGGGACAACGCCGGCGGCAGCCTCTATTCGGACGTGAAGTCCGCTACGACAACGGTCAAAGATCCGTCGGCAATAGCGGCGACTGCGGCATTCGGCACCAGCTGCAACGATATCCGCCTCACCGACAGCGACGGCAGCACCTCCTTGAGCCAGTGGGTGCAGCAGCTGCAATGCAATACCACCGGCACCCGCGTCTGGCCAAAGGTCCCGACGATTCCTGTCGGAGACAAAACCATATATCTCTATTACGGAAACTCTTCGGCCCCTTCGGTTGACAATGGGGATACGACCTTCGAGTTCTTCGACGATTTCAGCGGGAAAAAGGCCGATGGGTCGCCATTGTCGCCGCCATATATCGACCCGGACAAGTGGACTGTAAACGACCTGACCGGCTTCAGCGTGTCGGGCGGATATCTGCACGGTACAAACACGACCGGCCGATTGACCTCGAAATTTTTGCTTTCCGCCGATAAACTCATGACCCTCAAGGCGAAAACCACGAGTTCGGCGACCGGTGGCCAGATAATCGGCGGTGTTTACCTCTCGGCAACCGACCATCTCGGTTTCCTCAACCGTCCCGCAGACGGCGGTTACCAGCTGAACGGCAGCCAGGTGCTGTCGGTTGCCACCCCGGCTCCGGCGCACAACCTGGGTTACACCCTCAATTATACGAGCCCGTCGACAGTCAATATGCAGGCCTATGACTGGGATACCGGCGCCTGGTATCTGAGTCCGCTCACCGTCTCGGCGACCATCGCCGGCAAACCCGTCGTGCTCGGCAGGCAGTATGTCACGGACGGCGCCAATGGCCAGGCATACCTTACCGACTGGGACTGGGTCCTGGTGCGCAAGGTAGCGAATCCCGCGCCGACGGCTGCATTGGGGCAGAAGGAGTACGGCTCCTTCAACGTCGGCGGCGACACCTTCAGCGTGCGCAAGCCCATAACCATAACCCACAGCGCCACAGGCGCAGCGCCGCTGACGGATTACCAGCTTCTCTTCCCCACAGTGGACACGACCTCCCTGGCGACGGACCGGATAACCATCGGTTGGGTCGACAACACAGCAACCGAGAGCGGTTTCACCATCGAGAGATGTACCGCCGGCCCTGCCGGGTCGGCAGATTGCACAAGCTGGGACAGAACCATCCCGGTCGCTCCGAATGCCACCAGCTATGCCGACACCAACCTCCCCCTTGCCACTAAATACTGCTACCAAATCAGGGTCGACATTCCCGACGTTGTCACGACATTCTCCGCGCCGGTCTGCGCCACGACGTCCGTGCCGACTCCACCCTTCAACCTCACCGTTTCCGTGAACGGCACGCGGGTGGATCTTGCCTGGAGCGACACGACGCCCGGCGTTCCCGACGGCTATATGGTCGAGCGCTGTTCCGATACGGGGTCGGGGTGCGTTTTCAGCGGCTCGGACCCCAGCTTCACCACCTTTACGGTGGACCGTGCGTCAAAGGCCTTTATCGACCCCTCCGCCTGCAGCGGCATCTACAACTATCGGGTCAAGTCGGTCAAGCCATGGATCAGCGGCTGGCCCGCCGATTACACCAATGTCGTCACGGCTTCTCTGACCATCCCGCCGAAGCCGACAGGCGTTACGGCAAGTCGGTCCTCCGAAAGCCAGATCAACCTCACCTGGACCGACAACACCACCGACGAGACCGGCTACCGGGTCGAGCGGAAGTGCGTCAGCGGCCCCCCCTCCTCTCCCTGCCCGGACAGCGATTTCCATCAGGTGGGACAGGACCTGCCGGCAAATCCCGGCACGGGAGCCATGTCCTTCAACGACTTCGGCTTGACTCCGGATACGACCTATCTCTACCAGGTGACCTCCTTCAAGTCGGCCGGCTGTTCCTGGCTTGCGGTGAGCGACCCGTCTGCCGACGAAACGACGACCTTGACTAACCCGGCCAACCTGACCGCCACCGCCATCAATACCACCCAGATCAACCTTTCCTGGAGCGATACGACCTCGGGCGAGAGCGGTTTCGTCGTTGAACGCTGCACCGATGACGCATGCACAACCCCGACGATCCTCACTCCGCCGGCAGGGGTCAATGCGACCAACTATGCCGATACCACGGTATGCAATGCCTTAACCCCCTATTATTACCGTGTCAAGGCCTTCAAGTCCGCCAACCTCTCCTCTGCCGGCGGCGGGGCCTGGACAAGGCGCGCCCTTCTGGCAATAACCGGTTTCCAGCCCAATTACCAGATGAAGCTGACCATACGGTCCGCGGACTATCCCGGCATGCAGCCGGATTTCAGGGACGTCCGTTTCTACGACGCCACCACCGGCAGTGAGCTCTCCTACTGGATCGAAGGCGTATCCGCGGGGACTGCCGTCATCTGGGTGAAAACCGCCGCAAACAGCGCGATCTACCTCTATTACGGCAATACGGCGGCAGCGGATGCGTCCAGCGCTGCCAGCACCTTCGAATTCTTCGACGACTTCAGCGGGACGAATATCGATGCCAGTAGGTGGAACGTAGTCGATCCGACAGGGTTCACCGTTTCCGGCGGCTCCCTGCACGGGACCAGCACCAGCGGCAGGCTGACTTCGAAAGCGACCTTTGCCGCGGGCATCACGCTGGATATCAAGGCGCGGACCACCGCCGTTGCCGTCAACGGCCAGGCCATCGGCGGCTTTTACCTCAGTGCCGCCAACCACATCGGCTGGATGGCTGATCAATCCACCTCCAAACTCTACGCGGTCAAAAACGGCTCCATTTACAGAAATACGAACAGCAGCACGGCAAACCTTCTCTATACCCTGACCGTAAAAAGCGCCTCGACGTCGAGCCAGCAGCTCTATAATCTGGACAGCTCCTCGCCGGACCAGTACCTGGGGACGGGGGTGGATACCTCGTTCACGTTCGCCAGCTCCCCTATCGTCCTCGGCAGAAGCTACAAGGACGATCTGCACAACGGCCAAGCCTATGCAACTGACTGGGACTGGATCCGTGTCCGCAAATACGCGGCCGTTGAACCGGCTGTGACGGTGGGAGCGGTGGAATCTTCCGCGGGGTACAGCTTCGTCAATACCTGGTATGGCGACACCCCTTACAGTGCAACGGCTTTTGCCACCACCTCGACGGTGGTCCCCCCCGGCGGGCTGAGCGCCACCAGGGCCTCGGAGGCGCAGATAAACCTATCCTGGACCGACAACGCCAATGATGAAACCGGCTTCAAGGTGGAGCGCTGCACCGGCGCAACCTGCGACTTCACCACCCTGGACGTCGGCTTCCCGGTGGAACTCGGGGCAAATGCAATCTCCTACAGCGACCCGCTGCTGGTCCCCGACACACCCTACCGCTACCGGGTGCGCGCCTATAAAACCGCTTTCTGCAACGGCGGCTGGACCAGCGACCCGTCCAATGTCTCCGGCGATGTTACAACCGGCATAGCTCCGGCCAGTTTGACTGCCACCCCCTTCAACACCACCCAGATGGACATTTCCTGGTCCGATACCACCCAGGCGGAAAAAGGGTTCATCGTCGAGCGGTGCGAGGGGAGCGACTGCAATTTCACGCAGATAGGATCGGTCGGACCGCATAAGGTAAACTTACTTGCGCTCTATACTTTCAATAACAACCTTAACGACTCGTCAGGAAACGGCCTGAACCTGACCGGTCCTGCGCCGGTTTACGATGAGGGGGGACTGCTGATGACCACCGGCACGGTCTATCAGAGCCCCGTGACCAGCATCCTCGATACGGACGACCACACCATCGAGTTCGACATCAAGATAAGGTCCACCAACGCCGGCTGGACGAGGATTTTCTCCTATACCCCTGCCGGCACGGACCGAAGCCCGGGGTTGTGGCTGGCGGACGGCAACCGGGCGCTTTTGCACTGGCGTTACGACCCGGCTAACAAGGGGGTCGATTACCTGGGGGTGAACGGCAACAACGGGACTCCCTTTACCCTCGGCGCCTGGTATCATGTGCGCGGCGTCAAGACGGGCCGCTATTTCAAGGTGTATGTGGACGGCACGCTGGTCGTGGACATGATCGTTTCCAATCCCAAAACTGCCGGTCCTTCAGCGCTCTACTTCGGCGGTGCCGATGTCTCCATCAGGAACTTCACCGTCTCCAGCAGCACGGAAGTCGTCTATTCCGACACCACGGCTTGCAACGCCGTCCCCTACAGCTACAGGGTACGCGCCGTCAATGGAGGGCTTGCAGCAGACGGCGGCGGCTGCTGGAAAAACAGGGCGCTGCTTGCCATCGGCGGTTTCCAGCCGAACCACCAGACCAGGGTGACCATTGCCTATAATGCGGCGATGAATGCGGACTTCAGCGATATCCGTTTTTATGACGCAACCAGCCGGAGCGAACTCCCCTACTGGATAGAAAAGAAAACTGACGGCGCCTCGGCGACGGTCTGGTTCAAGAGCGGCATGAACAACAATATCTATCTCTATTACGGCAACGGGAGCGCATTGCCTGCCGCGGACGGCGCTGCCGTGTTCGAGTTTTTCGATGACTTCGCGGGCACGGTGGTCGATTCGGGCAAATGGAAGATAATCGACGGCACAGGCTTCAGCGTATCGGGGGGCTATCTGCACGGGACGAATTCGACCGGCAGGCTGACATCAGCCAAACCATATGCGTCCGGGGTGGTTCTGGATGTCAAGGCAAAGACGACACTGACGGCTCCTTCCGGCCAAACAGTCGGCGGGCTGGTGCTGTTGCCCGACTTGTACAATTATATGGGATTCGCAAACGCCGCCGGTGCCGTAACCTACACGTATAATACGAACAGCGGCCCGCTTCCAGCAGCCAATATGCTCTATACCATCAAAGTTAAGGACTCCCAGACGACAAACCTCCAGGTGGATAATTGGGACACAGGGACGCCGTTCTGGGTGATCGGCAATGTTTCGAAAGCGATCACCGGGCACAACATCGTGCTGGGTAGGCGGGTCGACACGACGTTCAACTTAGACCACCTCAATGAGCCGTATGTGACGGATTGGGACTGGGTGCGCGTCCGCAGGTATGCGGCAGCCGAACCGACTGTCAGCGTTGGCGACCGGGAGACATCGTCCTGTTATGCCTTTGACGGTTCGTGGCCGGTCCCTCTTTACAGCAACACGGTACAGAAGGCAACTGCTGCGCCGGCTGTGCCAGGCGGGCTCGGGGGGGCGGCGACCGACAGCCAGGTCAGCCTGAGCTGGAATGACAACACGGGCGATGAAGCGGGATTCAAGGTCGAGCGATGCGCTGACTCGGGATGTGCCTCTGCGGCAGAGATCGGAACGTCCGGCCCGAACGTGAACCTGTTCACCGACACCGGGCTTTCCCCGTCGACCAACTACTGCTACCGGGTAAGGGCATACAAGCCCCAGCCGTGCAACAGCGAGTGGAATTCCGGCTACAGCCCGGTCGCCTGCGTAGCCACCGGCGCTGCCCGGCCTTTCAACCTGACGGCCGTTGCCCTGAACTCCATGTCGGTAAGGCTCGACTGGAGCTCGGACGTTGCCGCCAATGAGGACGGCTTTGAAATAGAGCGCCAGGTGTGGGACGGCGAATGGCAGAAGTGGGGAAAGGTGGAGGCCAATGTCACCACCTTTACGGACACGGTCGGCGTCGAGCCGCTGAAGAGGTACAGATACCGGGTGCGGGCGTTCAACAACAACGATTTCGGCGATTTTGACGCCGGCATCGATGCGACGAAGTGGGACCAGCGGGGTGTTGTTCTCGATAACGCCGGCGCCATCATCCTGGATGTGAAAACTCCACCTATCACCATAGTCGATGCAAACGGCACGGAGCAATTGACCGCTGCCGACGGCAACGTCGAGTTCCTCACCTCGAGCCCGGGCGGGGGGGCGGCTGCCAAGTACAACTGGCTGCGGATGTCGTTGAAGAACCCCGCAGTGGTGAACGGCGATTTTGATCTGCAGATCGACTATCGTCTGCCGGACGGCCAGGTAAGCTCGGCCAACTACCATGTTTACGGGAGGTTGCAGGTCAACTTCCTTAATACTGCAGGCGGTTCCAATTATGCATATATCGAGCGCGCCATCGGCAACGGCGACAACAATTACGGCGTCGTGGCCGCAATCAACGGCGCTACGTCTTCTGCCGCCGTCATAACAGCGGACACCTCCGGCAAGCTGCGGATAACGAGAAAAGCGGACACTGTTTCTCTCTATGCCTGGACCGGCGGCAAATGGTCGCTCGTTCACGAAGTAACGGGTGCATCGGCCTCTGCCGCGACCTTTGTCGGTTTTACCCAGTACGTGCAGAGGATTGAAGCGGTCGGTCTCAGAACGGTCATCGATAACTTTGCACTTTCACCGGCTCAATCAGAATACAGCAACACGGCTACCGTAACGTTCACCAATCCTGACGGCTCGACGATCTTCACGACACCGGCGTATGCTGCCGGCGACAACGTCTGTCGATAGGGTGAAGGGGGAAGGTTCCCGAAAACAGACGGATTGAAGGGGATGGGGCGTTGGACGGCGTGACGGCAGGACATGCTCGCAAGAGATGTCCTGCCTTTTTTTATCATACGATTCGCGCAAGTTGTGGTAATGTTTCATTGTCAAATATTTAACCTGAAAACGGCAGTTAGGCACGGATTACCAGAAGTAGGCGCCTCCAGGCGACACGGATTTGGACGGATTGACACGGATAAACCAAGGAGATTTCCGATAACACTTTGGGTCTTGGTTCTCGGTCTTTTTAATCCGTAAAATCCGTACAAATCAGATTTGATCCGTGTGCAATGCTTTTTCCAGGTTTAAGGATGCTGAAGAGTGAAATGCCTTGCCGGATATGTGATGGGCGTCATCGTTTTCGCCCTGCTGTCGCTTTTCCCGCTGCTGTCTCTGGCCGCAGAGGTGGAGGGCGTGGTGTTGTGCGACAATGGACCGGTCGATGATCCCCGGGTTCTCGCTTACGGCACGTTGCAGGAGAGCGCCGGTGGGACGCCCCTCTATCGCTCCGTTGCCGACGAGAAGCCGGGTTACTTCAGGCTTGAACTCCCCCCGGGAAAATACTACCTGACGGCTGCGGGAACCTTTCATGGTGCGGAATATTTTTCGTTTCACGGTGCAAACCCGGTCATCGTGAACGATGAAAAACTCTGGATTCCCTTTACTGTAACGCCGCGGACAAACGCGTCGGTCAAGGCTGCGGACTCGACAAAGCTTGGCGGCACGGTTACCTTCAAGGGTAAGCCGGTCGCCGATGCCCAGGTATCTCTCTATGCCGCCTCTGAAGGGCAGTTCAAGGGAATGGGGCTTCTGACCCGGACTACCGGAGAAAACGGCGCGTTCAGCTTTGCTCCCGAAGCGGGTGATTACGTGGTTGTGGCGAGAAAGAGGGTGGCGGCAAAGGGGGAGATGCCGCTCAAAAAGGGGGATCTCTTCTGTTACTATGCAGGTAATCCCCTGTCTGTTGCGGCCGGCAAAGAAACGAACATAGAAATCCCCTGCCATCCGAAGGATGACCTACAGGCCTTTCTTGAGGATTGGAGCCGGGTCAAAAGGGTCAACGCCGGTCTTGCCAGGTTCAGGGACAAGGCGTCGGAAGAGGCCGAACCGTTCAGCATCGCGGGGAGGGTCACCGATCTGCACGGCAAACCGGTGGCGGGCCTTTATGTGACGGCCTACCAGGGGGAGCCCGGCCGGATCTTCCAGATGCATTTTCTCCGTCTGAAGTCCGATTACATGGCCCGCACCGACAAAAATGGCCGCTACACCATCGGCGTCAAGGAAAAAGGAATCTATTACCTTGTTGCCCGGGAACTTGGCGGAGAATCACCGCTGAAAGGGGAGTTGTACGGCCTCTATGAAGGGAATGTCGACCATGCTGTCACCGTTGAACAGCCGCTCGTCAACGCGGACATCGCGGTCGGCAGGGTCATGGCCGAGGCTCCCCGTAAACCGGTCCCCGGCGCAAGTCACCACCAGCGGTACAAGACGCTGCGGCTCGGCGACACGGTTGTCGAGCAGGACACCGAATGGAGCGGCCGGATCGAGATTTCCGGGCGGGTGGTGGTGAAACGGGGAGTGACGCTTACGGTCAGGCCGGGGACCGTAGTGAGCTTCAGGCGGATCGACCGGAACAATGACGGCATAGGCGACGGCGAGATCCGGGTGCTCGGCCGGATCGTCGCCAAAGGGACCCCCGGCCGCAGGATCCGCTTCACTTCGGCGGAACGGGTTCCCCGCAAGGAAGACTGGTCCTATCTGCTCCTCTTTACATCGGGCGCGGAGAACATCATCGAGCAGTGCATTTTTGAATATGCCTTCACCGGCCTCCAGGCGCACTTTTCACGGGCTGTCATACGGGATTCGCTCTTTCTGAAAAACCGGGAGGGGCTCCGCTTCGGCAGGGCCGAACTGCTCATCGAGCATAACGACATCATGGGCAACACCTACGGCATCAGGCATACGAGGCTTGAAGGGCCGGTAACGATAGCCCGCAACAGGATCAGCGGGAATGAGGTTGGGATATTCTTCGTGCCGTCCAACCAGAACATGGTGAACTTCTCTCCGCAGAGGTACGCGGTTGACCCGCAGCTGGAGATGCTCCCCCTCGTCGAACAGAACAACATCGACAGAAACAGCAGGTACAACTACCAGCTCGGTGAACGGCAGGGGTATGACGTCTCCTTCGGGAGAAACTGGTGGGGTACGATAGCAGAGTCGGATATTTATGCTAAGCTGTATGACAAAAAGAACGATGACTCTTTGGGCAAGGTCAACGTGAGACCGTATCTGAAGGCCCCTGTGCGCGGCGCGGGGGCAAGGGGGAGATGAAATGGGGCAAGCGAGAATATTTGCACTGTTCCTGCTGATCTTTTTTATGGCAGCAACCGCCGGGGCGGCGGAACAGAAGACGGGTTTTCTTTCCGGGCGGCTGATGATAAAAAATGGCGGACCTCTTGCCGACGGTATGGCATTTTTGTTTAATCATGCGGCCGGGCCGCCACCCTCGCCGGAAAAATACTGGCGGGTCCCCGATGAGATAGTTCCCATAGACAAAGATGGGAGATTCAAGGCCGAACTCCTTGAAGGGAAATATTACCTCGGGGCGATAAAGAGGCTTGCAGGTAAAGAGATCGGCCCGCCGCAGGAAGGCGATTTTTTCCTCATCAGCAGGGACACCAGTGGCGAACCGAAGACGTACCTTGTTAACAAGGGGGGGGAGACGGACGTCGGCACCATTGCCGAGGCGGCCCCCTTCAAGCGGGCGACGCTCAAACTGAAAGAGGGGATTACAGCCATTGAAGGGACCGTTGTCGGTCCGACAGGAAAGCCGATTGATGGGGCGCTGGTCTTTGCTTTCCTGACACCGTCAATGGTGGGTAAGCCCGTTTTTGTTTCGGAGAGAACGGACAAGGACGGGAAATTCCTGCTCAGGGTGTTCGGCAGTGACCATTACTACCTGAAGACGAGGGACGTTTACGGCGGCGGCCCTCCCAAGGTCGGGTCGGTGATCGGCAGCTACGGCGAGGATGCGCCGATCGCAGTGAACGTAAAAGCCGGGGAAATCAAGAAGGGAATCGAGATCAAGGTGGTAAGGTTCACCGGCCAGGGGCCAAAGCAGAAATAACCCTAGAAAAAGCATTTGAACCGCAAAGGCGCTAAGAACGCGAAGTAAAATCAATCATTTATCTAACGGAAACCTTTCACCCGATTGGTTTGGATCTTTATCCCCATAAGTATTTGAATTTCTTTGCGCCCTTTGCGCCTTTGCGGTAAACAACTGTCGTTTTTAGGATAACCATCTTTTTAACGAGGAAAGATCTTGCCAAAGAGGCACCGGAATGAAAAATTCCGGTGCCTCTTTGCTTTTGAACCGTAGGTTTCTCGCTGTCTACTCGAATACCGATCGGTTGCCGGCTGATGGCATGGAGCAGATATATTCGCAAAAATCCACGGTAAGTTGCTGGGGTTTGCCTTTATGGTAAATAAAAAGATGTTCCAGGTGCAGGATCGGATATATGCTGATATGAGGTGAATGGAAAGCAATGCCGTCTTCAGCCACGCGGGCAATTTTTGCCGGTATGGTTACCGTCAGCGTGGTCGCTCCATCTGATAAACGAATTGAGACGAGGGCGTCACCGTCGGTAACAATTGACGCCGAACCGTGTGTCTTTACGTATACGCCCCTGGTACTCAAGTTTTCTACTTCGCCACTGATTGTTTCATTATTTTGTATGATAACTGCCGAGGCATGGAAATCTATTCTTTTGTATTTTCTTTTGTCCATTGGGCTCATGCGGGACCCCGACAGGTGGTAAAAGCTGAGTTGGATTAATTATTAAACAGTATTTAGGAAATAATTTCAATAAAAAACGGCGTTTTCTGGTAAATATATCAACCTGTCAAAAAACGTTATCCCCAGAGTGTCTCCCGAAGCCCGGATTTTCGCTCAATTCGCCGCTCAATTGCCCACATCAGAAGATCGTCCGGCGCCCAGAGATCTACCCCTGTCTTTGCCCGGGTAATGGCCGTATAAATCAGTTCGCGGGTGAGAACGTCCGACTGCCGGTCCGGCAAGAGGAGCAGCACCCGGTCGAATTCGGAACCCTGGCTTTTGTGAACGGTCATGGCATAGGCGGTTTCGTGTTCCGGCAGGCGAAGCGGCAGGATCGACCGCAACGCGCCGTCAGCGGCGGGAAAGAATGCACGCAGCTCGTTATCGACGGCCGGATCGGGCAGGATGATGCCGATGTCGCCATTGAAGAGCTGCAGCGCATAGTCGTTCCTGGTCACCATGACCGGCTGTCCCGCGTACCAGCGATGTCCCTGAGGATTGATAAGTCCTTCCCGGACAAGCGCGGCTTCCACCAGGCGATTGACGGTCTCTGTCCCGTACGGCCCCTGGCGCAGGGCGCAAAGGATGCGGAACCGACCGAACCGCTCATGCGCCTCGCCGGCCCCATTCCCCTTGAGGTAGGGTCCATAGCCGGCGCAGATGCTCTTCGCCAGGGTTTCGCCGAGCCTTTCCGCGGGGGGACATCCGTTGAGGGCTATGTCGGTGAACGTCTTTCCCCTGAGGAGCGCTACTGCCGCCGCACCGTTCCCTTCATTGACCAGGTTGCCGAGGGCGCCGATGCCGCTGTCGGCGGCAAAGCGGTAACTCTTGCGCAGGACGACGATGGCATCGTGAAGACGGTGTGACGCCTCCTCGGCATAAGGTTCTGCTGCCAGGGGATCGCCGGATATCCGCCCGGCCAGATCGCAGAAGGTGCGGGAAAAGCCATGAACAGCGCCTGTATTGCTGATGTCGCCCAGCACCGCCCCTGCTTCCACCGAGGCGAGCTGGTCCCGGTCGCCGAGAAGGATGAGCCGGGCGTTGTCGGCCAGGGCATCGACCAGTTTGGCCATGAGCGGGAGCGATACCATGGACGCTTCATCGACGACGATCACATCGAAGGGGAGCGGGTTTTCCCGGTTGTGGCGGAAGCAGCTCGAACCGCGGACAAAGCCGAGGAGCCGGTGGAGCGTCGAAACGTCGGTCGGGAGCAGTTCCCGAACGGCGTCGCTGCAGTCGATGCTGCCTCGCGCCCCCAGGATCGACTCCTTGAGCCGTGCCGCCGCCTTGCCGGTCGGCGCAGCGAGTGCGATCCGGCATTTCTCTCCTGCCGCCTGCTCGAGGAGCAGGACCAGAACCTTGACAACGGTCGATGTCTTTCCCGTGCCGGGGCCTCCTGAAATGACGCAGAAGCGCCGGCTGACGGCTGCCAGTGCCGCGATCCGCTGCCAGTCGGTCACGCCGCATGCTTGTGCCGGGAACAGGCGTCGGACGCCGTCCTTGAGCAGCGCCTCGTCGATGGCGGCGGGGACTTCCGCTCCCCGGCGAATGAGCGCCGCGGCCAGTTGTTGCTCATAGCGCCAGTAACGGTGCAGATAGAGGCGGTTGGCCCTGTCGAGGACGAGAGGGGTGAAGTCGCCGGGGTGGCCGATCACCGGCCAGCAGCGCAGTTGTTTCCCCCATGCTGCAGGATCGCCAATCCCCTCCTCCGTGGCCGGCTCACTCGCCATGGCGGAGCCGAGGTCGAGGCAGACATGACCGCTCCCCACCGCCTGGCTGACGAGGGCAGCGGCAAGCCACAGCCGCCGGTCGTCGGTCCCCGCCAGGCGGCAGATGAACGCGGCGAAGTGGCGGTCTATGTCGTTCAGGCTATCAACAGGCATGGTTTGCTGTCCTCAATAAAAAATGCAGCCACGAATGAACACGAATGAACACGAATAAAATCAAATGAAAAAACGATTGGCATTGCAGATGCTTAAAACATTAGTGAAAATTCGTGAAATTCGTGGCCGAAAAAGGTTTTGAATCAACCCGGATGCTTACCCTACTGAATCAGTGCCTCCGTCAAATCCTCGATGACTCTGCGCGGCGGACGATCGAAGAAAGTGCCGGACCCCGACCCGCGCCCCGCATCGACCCCGCGCAGGAAGATGTAGTAGACCCCGCCGAAGTGGCGGTCGTAGTCGTACCCATCCACCCGCAGCTGAAGGTAGCGGTTGAATGCGACGGTGTAGAGCAGGTACTGGAGCGGATAGAGGTTCCTTTCCATTTCCCGCTGGAGCTGTGCCTGGCCGTACTCCTCGATCCGGTTCCCCAGGTGGTTCGATTTCCAGTCGACGATGTAGTAGCGCCCCCCCTGTTCGAAGACCATGTCCATGAACCCGCGCACCATCCCCTTGACCGGCATGAAGGATAGCCGGCTGAAAAGCTCGGACATGTCCAGCGGCAGGTCCATGCCGTTCCAGCGCGTCGCGACGTTCTTCAACCGCTCGGAGCTGATGAAGGCGAGGGGGAAGAAGAATTCCAGCTCCGTGAGCCGGTGGCCGAGTGGTACGTCGGCCAGGGTAAACACGCCTTTTCCCTGGATTAACGGGGTCTGTAGCACGTTGTTCACCATGGAGCAGACCGTTTCCCGCCAATCCGAAGGGAAGCTGTGCTTTTTCAGGAGCTCGGCGATGAGGGGAGACGCTGTCTCCGCCGCCGCGGTGAAATCGAGCGATTCGAAGATCTCGTGGAAAAAGATTCCGGCTGCAGCCCCTTTCGGGAAGGCAAAAATGCCTGATGGTGGCGGTTCCGCCGGCAGGCGCCCCGTATCCGCTTCGAGCGTTGTTTCGTCCCGGTCGGGAAATTCCTGGATGTGGGGGCGATGGCCGGCCGTCGTGGTAAAGGCGGTGAAGCTGGTTACCCGCCACTCCTGGTCGATGGCGCCGCTGAAGGCCCGGCAGGTGAATACATCGGGCTCTACCGCAGGGGGGGTATAAGAAATTCCGTCCGCTTCGGGCAGGGGAAGCACTGCTATGCTGCTTTCGGCGGCCTCGGCCAGGCGGCGGAGATCATCCAGCATCGCTTCGTCGCTGAGCGCCACCTGCCCCTTGACCGCCAAAGCCTCTGGATGGAGGAGGTAGTGCATGGCCGAATCACCGGCATCCTTGAACGCACCCCATGCCAGGTAGCAGCGGTGCCGGGCCCGGGTGAGGGCCACATAGAGCAGACGGAGGCTTTCCGCCAGCCCCTCTTGTGCCGCCTGTCGCCGGTGGGCGTCCAGGTCGGGGGAGCCGATGTCCACAACCGTCGTGCGCTGCTCATCGTGAAAGAGGGCAGTCTTCTCTTTACCGCCGAATTCGGCCCAGCAGAAAGGACAGAAGACGACGGGGTATTCCAGCCCCTTGCTCTTGTGGATGGTCACCAGCTGCACTGCCTGGGCGTCGGTCTCCAGGCGGATTTCATGCTCTTCCCGTTTCGGCTCTTCGGCGATCCGCTCGGCGAGCCAGGCGATGACCCCTTCCAGCCCCAGGTTCTGTTCGCCGGCTGCCTCATGGATGGTCTCGAAGCAGTGCAGGATGTTGGTCAGCCGTCTTTCGCCGGCAGGGAGAGGGAGCAGGCGGCTCCGTACCCGGCGGACCGCCAGAAAGCGCATTGCCATTGCCATGCAGCCGTTGCCGGTCCAGATCTCATGGTAAAGGCGGAACTCCGCCAAAACCGTCTCCCAGCTGTTTTCGTCGGCAAGGAGGCCGGCCAGAACATCACCGGAAACGCCGACCATGTCGGTGACCAGTGCGGCCTTGAGAAGCCTTTCGTTGGTGGGTTCGGCGACGGCTTTGAGGAAACGGAGGATTTCCTCAGCTTCATCTGACTCGAAGAGGTTGCCGGCGCTGCAAAGCACGCTGGGAATACCCCGCTGCCGCAACGCCTGCTGGACGAGCCGCGCCTGTCGATGGGCCCGGACAAGGACTGCAATATCGCCGGGAGCGACCGGCCGTTCGCCGATCAGGAGCCGCCCGTCCGACCCGTCCTGCAAAAGCCGGGCGATTTCTCCTGCAACAGCAGCGGGGAGCATTTCCCAGGCATCACCCTTGTTGATCGGTTTCCCCGCCTCCCTGCGGTTGACGAACCAGAGCCGGAAGGGGGCTGGGTCCGGTTTTCCGTCCATGGTGAGGAGATCGATCTCCCGCTCGGCCGGGGTTACACGGCTGAAGTGGATGTCATCGAAGTAAAAGGGCTCAACACGTGATTCGAACAGCCCGTTGACCGCCTGGATTAATGCCGGCTCTGAGCGCCAGTTTTCCCCGAGGGTATGGCGCTGTTCCGTGTCCGCGGCCGCCTCCAGGTAGGCGAAGATATCCGCGCCGCGGAAGCTGTAAATGGCCTGCTTGGGGTCGCCGATAAGGAAAAAGGGGGTCTCGTCCCCCGCCGGGTAGACGGCGTCGAAGATCCTGAACTGGACCGGATCCGTGTCCTGGAACTCGTCGATGAGCGCCGCCCGGTAACGCTCCCGGATGAGCCGGGGGAGAGGGGAGCCGTTCCTTTCCAGAGCAGAATGGAGATCGAGGAGGAGGTCCTCGAAGAAACGGACGTTGGCTCGCCGCTTCCGCTTGGGAAGTTCTGCGGCCAGGTAGTCGAAGAACCCCCGTTTCAGGGCGAGGAGCCAGGCTTCAAGCAGTGCCGGATCGATCTCCCCTTCCCTGGGGAGCAAGGGAAACGTCGCCTGCGGAATGACGGTGACGAACGGTGAGCCGGCCCGGCGGCCGGCAATCTTCAGCAGCGCAGCCGGTCCGAGGCCGGCAGCCAGCGCTGTCTGTACTGCCGCACCCGGCGCATCGTAGCAGTTGATCCGCCAGTAATCCGCGGCAATCTCCCTGAGAAGACCCTGCTGGTCCGTCACCAGCTCGGTATCGTAGAGCGAGCCGCTCTCGAAGGGGTTTTCCTGGAGCATCCGCTGGCAGAAGCCGTGAATGGTAAAGATCGACGCTTCGTCGAAGGAGCGGAGCGCCGTGGTCAACAGCCTCCGGGCCGCGGCGCGGTCAATGGCGCTTTCCAAAAGTCCGGCAAGAAGCCGGTCGCTGCTCGTACCAATGGCAAAGGCGTTCTCCGCTTCACGCAACCGCTCCCTGATCCGTTCGCGCAGTTCCTTGGTCGCCGCCTCGGTAAAGGTCACGACGAGGATATCCCCCACCGCAAGCTGCCGTTCCAGGACAAGGCGCAGGTAGATGCCGGCAATGGTAAAGGTCTTGCCGGTGCCGGCGCTCGCCTCGATGAGATTGCGCCCGGCAAGCGGGGTATGGAGGAGGTCGAACTGGTTCATGGGATGGGTCTTCTTCTGCGTTTCTCAGGATAATGAGCAAGGTGCGAGGCGTGCATAGCTTCACAACGCCGTCAGGCCACTGGCGGGGACCACGCCCATCAGCATCACCTGGTATGGGAAGGGAAGGACGCGACCTGCATGAATTTCAAGATGCCTTTTCCAGACGCTCAGCTACCCAGACCTTGATGATGGATTGCCGGGGCACGCCCAAACGTCTTGCTTCCTTGTCCAGGGAGTGGATCATCCACAAAGGGAAATCCACATTTACTCTTTTCTGCTCCTGCTCAGGCCTTCTAGCCTTTGACACATCAAGGTGCTTTGAAATATCCTTGCCGTCGTCAAATAACTTGTCAAATTCGTTAGCTTTCATAGATATCAATCTCCTCTTTACGAGAACGGCGAACGGAAATGATTCTTGCCTTGTCGCTCCTGTACGTAATAACCGCTGACCAATGCTTCCCCAAAATCTTCCCGATTACCAGGTATCTTGGTTCATCGCTCGTTATTACAGGGATTTCCAGCAAATCGGGGTCATCCCAGAGCGCTTGGGCTTCATCAAAGTCAATCCCATGCTTTGTTTTATTGCTGCCGCTTTTCTTGGTGTCGAATTCAAATTCCATGTATAATTTTTATACCTTTATTGTATGGAATGTCAACCTGATCCTCTCCAATCGATTCACGACGCCCGATTTTCGTCCCGTTTGGCCTTCTTTTCGCTGAAATGGGCGAGGAGGGGATCGTAGACCATCCGCGACAGCGCCATAAACTCCCCATCAAGCGGCTCCTCGTTTCCGAAGCAGCGCTGGTAGTAAGGGTCCTCCTTCTCCCCCGGGTAATCCTCGGAGCCGTGCCACTTCTTGCGCGCATCGCCAAGCGCCTTGGCTGCCTTTTTCGGGTCGTTCGCCTTCCTGGCGTATTCCAGGGCCGATTTCGGAAAAAACGGGAGCGGGGCGCTCATCCCCCGGCGGTAGATGGTGAGGAGCTGCTCAAGCAGCGCTAGGCTGTCGGAAACCGGGGCAATGGCTACGGTCACGTCGCTGGCGAGGAGGCTTGCGGTGCGGGGATAGCCGGTCGGTGCGGCGCTGGTGAGGCAGATGTGCTCGATCCAGATGCGGAGGCGGTCTTTCGCCTTGAGCTTGGCGTAGCGGTAGTGCACGAGCCCTTCAGGCCAGATGCGCTCGATCCGGCCGACGAGGCGCGACTCCTTGAATTCCAGATCGATTTCCAGCGGTGGAAGCGGCGCTCCGACGGTAGCGGCGGCTACCTGTTCGGCGAAATCCGAGGCTGCCGAGGCCAGGGTGTCGTAGGTTATGGTGCCGCACTCGCCCGGCGGCAGCTCCCCCCGGCTGCGTGCCACGGCCCGGTGGTTGTCGAGGCTCTCGCCCGCGAGGAGGGCGGCCACGATCTCCTGTCCCAGCATGTATTTTCCCAGGTGGTCGAGGGAGAACGGTTCGCTCTCTGCAAAGCTTTCGTCCCGCTGCTCCAGGTAAATCCCCAGTCGTCGGCGCAGGAAGTGTTTGCACGGGTTGGCGAAGAACTCTGCCAGGTCGTAGAGCGTGACCAGCGTTTCTTCCGCTGGGGGGAGAGGACGGCTGAGAAAGGTTGCGGGCACGGCGGGAGGGGCGATGGCGGCGAGGACCCCGTGGAGGTTTTCCCTGCTGTAGCTGAAGAGCCTTCCATCATTCGGGCGGAAATAATCGCGGCTGAAGGGTTGCAGCGGATGCCTGACGCTTATCCCCCTGACCGCGGCAGTTTCGTCCGCCTCTTCGCCTGCCCTGGTGAACCCCTTGGCTATATAGTCGAGCAGTTCGCTGACGAGCACCGAGGGGGGGAGTTCGCTGTTGTCCTTGATGCTTTGCCCGACGTAGCTGATGGAAAAGCGTTCGCGGGCGGAGAGGAGTGCCTCCAGGAACAAGTAGCGGTCTTCGTCACGCTGGGAGCGGTCGCCTCGGCGGGGTGAAGCGGCGATCAGGTCAAAGCCGTGGGGGCGGTTGCGGCGCGGGAAGACCCCGTCGTTCATCCCCAGGAGCGCGATGACCCGGAACGGGATGCTGCGCATGGGAAGCATGGCGCAGAAGGTGACGCCGCCGGTGAGGAAGCCGAAGCCGCGCTGTTCACTGCCGAGCTTCTCCCCGAGCCAGGCGCGGACAATCTCGATGCCGACGTCGCCGCCAAAGTTCGCATGGGCCCGGCATTCGTCCAACCGCTCAATCACCTTCAAGAGGGTTGCCACGTCACGTTCGTCGTCACCGTCCGCCTTGATGAAGGTTCCCAGGAGCGAGCGGAGCACCGCCGTCCATTCTTCAATCTGCCGGGGGCGGGCCAGGGCTTGCACCCGGCTGAACAGGGTCTCGCAGAATTCCAGGAAGCGACCGAGCAGCAGGGCATCGCTTCCTTCCAGGTGATCGTAAGGGAGGATTTCGCCGAAGAAATGACGGTCCTCGCCGGCCATGGCGTAGCCGAGGATGAGCCGGTCGAGTCCGGCCTGCCAGGAGTTCTCGCTGAACGCGGGGACACCGTGTCCTGTCCGCTCCATTGCGTCGATCCCCCAGCGGATGTTGGTGGCGGTCAGCCACTGGTGGACGGTTTCCAGGTCCTTGTCCGTCAGGCCGAAACGACGGCAGACCGGCGCCGCTTCCAGGATGTCGAGCACCTCGGTGATGGCGAAGCGGCTGCCGCAGAGCTGGAGGATGGCGAGGAGGACCTCCGCGGTTTCTCCTTCCCTGCGCAGGCTCCGGTCGGCGATGGAGTAGGGTATGCGCTGTTCCGGCTGCTCCGGCGTGCCGAACACTGCCGAAATATAGGGGGCGTAAGCTTCGATGTCCGGGGTCATGACGAGGATATCGCGGGGCGACAGGGTCGGATCGTTGTCGAAGAGGGAGAGGATCTGGTCGTAGAGCACCTCGATCTCCCGCATGGCACTGTGGCAGGAGTGGATGCGCAGCGTGTCGTCCGTGGCCTCTATCACCTCCCTGTCGCCTGCGGCGCCCCGGTCGCGCAGGTCGAGGATGTTGGCCTGGATGGCATGGAGCAGACCGCTTCCCCGGATTTCCGTGAATGTGTCGCTGAACTCGGCATCGCCGCAGTCACCGATGAGCGAGTCGAAGAAGTCCCTGCCGATCCTGCCCATGGAGGCAAGGAGCGGGTTGCCCGTCTCGAAATAACCGTGCAGTGGATCCTCGTCCAATCCCCTTCGCTCAAGCCTTGCCAGTTCCCGCTCGGAGACGATCTTTCCCCAGTATTCCCGGCACGGGTTGAGGAGGAATAGGTTGATCTCGGTCTGCCGGGCGATGCCGGACAGCACTTCCATGTGGAAGGGGGGGAGGGTGGGGATGCCGATCAGCGAAATCCGCCGGGGGAGTTCGGCGGCTGCGGTGTCCGGCCGGTTGATTCTCCGGCGGAATTCCGCAAGGAGGGCGGCGCGGTGTCTGTCCGTGGCGTTGCGCACCAGCTCCCGCCAGAGGAGCCCCTGCCAGCCCCCCTCGGCTCCCTCTTCCCAGGAGAGGAGCAGTTCCGGCCGGTAGATCGTGTACTGGTCGAAGGTGTCGGCAATCTTTTCCGCAAGTTGCAGCCGTTTGAGGCCGTCGCCGTCGTCGGCGAGGTAGCCTGCGAGCGGCTCGAAACCGGGGCCGCCAAGGCATGACGGCAACAGCTCCATGAGCCGCCAGGTGAGCACATCCGGATGGAAAGACGAGACTTGCGGCGTCTCGGCGAGATCGGGGATGACGGCGCGGAACAGGGTTTCGACAACGGCATTGGGGAAGGGGAATTCGCCGTTGGCCCAGACACCGAAGCGCCTTGCCAGCTCCATGGCCAGCCAGCGCTGCATCCCCTTGCTCTGGACGACGATGGTCTCAGGCGTAAAGGGGGAAGGAAGCGGTTTTTCCACCACCCCGGCAAGTTGGTCGACGAGCGTCTCCATCCGGTTGCTGGTATAGATTTTGAGCGGCATGGTCGAACCTCGGGACGGATTTGGCGCCGGATGCCTATTTTGCGGCTGTTTTTACTTTTTCCAGAAATGCCCGGACCATCGGCGTAAAGGTTTCGTGCTCAAGGAGGAAGGCGTCGTGGCCGTAGGCGGAGGTGATCAGGTGGTATTCTACCGGCTTGCCCAGCTTTTCCAGGGTGGTCACCATTTCCTCGGTCTGGGCGGGGGGGTAGAGCCAGTCCGAAGAAAAGGCGAAGAACTGGATGGGGGCCGCGACTTGGGCAAAGGCCTCTTCCAGCGATTCATACCCCCAGGCCACGTCGTAGAGGTCGAGGGCCTTGGCCAGGTAGAGAAAGGAGTTGGCGTCGAACCGGTCGACGAAGTTGTAGCCGTTGTAGGAGAGGTAGCGCTCAACCTCGAACCGGCCGAAGAAGTCGAACTGGCCGTCCCTGGCCGAGAAGCGGCGGCCGAACTTGGCGGTCATGGATTCGTCGGAGAGAAAGGTGATGTGGCCTATGCCGCGAGCCAGCGCCAGGCCGTCCTTGGGGTTCTTCCGGTACTCCCCTTTCTTCCAGGTCGGGTCGTTGAAGATGGCCCAGCGAGCCACGGCGTTGAGGCTGATGGCCTGGGCCGATGGGCGCGGCGTTGTGGCAAGGACGATGGCCGATGCGATCCGTTCGGGGAACTGGGTCGCCCATTCCAACGCCTGCATTCCGCCCATGCTCCCCCCCATGACGCTGAAGAGCCTGTCGATCCCCAGGTGGTCGATGAGGAGCTGTTGGGCCCGCACCATGTCGCGCACGGTGATGACCGGAAAGGAGAGGTTGTACTTCTTGCCGGTCTTCGGGTTGATGGAGGCCGGTCCGGTTGAGCCGAAGCAGGAGCCGATCACGTTGGCGCAGATGATGAAATAGCGGTCGGTGTCGAGGAGCTTTCCCGGCCCGACGATCTCGTTCCACCACCCCGGCTTCTGCTCGTTTTCGCTGTATCTCCCCGCCAGGTGGGCGTTGCCGGTCCAGGCGTGGGCGACGAGGATGGCGTTGGAGCGCGCCGCGTTCAATTCGCCGTAGGTCTCATAGGCGAGCGTGATCGGGCCGAGGATTCGGCCGCTCTCCAGGCGGAGTTCGGTGTCGAAGGTGACGGATTTTTCTTCTACGATGCCGACGGTCATTGAAGCACCAGTTTAATGTTGGGGCAAATAAAAAGCCCCTTCTTGAGTGAATGAGAAGGGGCTTTGATATGATGCTATCGTTTTAAGCGCCTCTCTCATCTTTGCCATTCGGCAGGATTTAGCACCTGGCGCTCGTTGCCGAACCGGTTGCTGTGGTTTCACAGGGCCTTTCCCTCCACCACTCTTGATAAGCAGGTCTGCATATTCAATTTTTTTGCAAGGATACGGGAGAGGTCGGTTTTTGTCAACGGAAAATAGTGGAAGTGTCTTAAATCCTGAAGTGTCTAAATCCTTGACTTGATGCGCCGTCAGGCGTATTTTAGGGCACATTAATGGCGCTTTTTCCGTTTAGTTTGCACGCCACATCACCAACAGAGGATTCACCAAACAGATGATCCATGCCGACAAGGAAAAATTGAAACGTGAGCTGGTCGCTGCCCTGGCGGTGGACGAAAACGTGGAAAAGATCGTCATCTTCGGATCCTTCACGAGATCCGCCACCCCCCATGATATGGATGTAGCCGTATTCTGCGATTCCAAGGACGACTACCTCACGCTGGCCCTGGCGTTACGGAGAAAGCTGCGCAGCCTCTCCAATGTCATCCCCATCGACCTGCTGCCCGTAACCGTGCCGTATGATCCAGCATCGGTATTTCTTCAGGAAATCAACAAGGGTGAAGTGGTTTATGAAAAAAGACACTGAACTATGGCTTCAATACGCCGACGAAAACCTGAAATCGGCAGAGGTCCTTCTGGAGAGCGACCTTTACAACTCTTCCCTGCAAAATGCCCAGCAATCTGTTGAGAAATACCTCAAGGCCGTGCTCATCGAAAAGGCGGCCGGCCTGACCAGAACCCACAGCATCAGGGAACTTGCAGGACTTCTCGCCGGTCTCGGCGTTCATCTCTCCATGACCGATGACGATATCGATCTTCTTGATTCAATCTATCTTCCCTCTAAATATCCCGCGTTCAGCGTATTGCCGAGATTCATGCCTGATCAAAGCGTCTGCCGGCAATGCCTGGGGATTGCCGAAGAGGTGCGTCTGGATATTTTGAGGGTTATTACCTGACCTGAACTTTTCCCGGTATTGTGGGCAGTCCGAAAAGTTGCTACAACAGCAGACGGAGGACAGTCATGGTATCGAGTATTCCAATCGAAAGTGGCCCCGCGTCCTATTCCAAAATAGATTCGTCCATAATTGTCGAAGGAAATGCTTTTGATGTTATTACTTCGCATTATTCAAAGCTGCTTGCGGTACTTTACCAGCAGGTAGAAACAGAAGATGCCGCCGGAAAGCATGGAGATCTCTACCAGCCAGGAAATCGGCTTCCCCACGCCGGAGAACCAAAGGGGATAGAGGAACGCTGCGTTGAGCAGGGTTACGACAAAAAAGTTGAGCAGCGTTTTCATTTCTCGATTGCTTTGAAAAGTGCCGAGAAGTCTTCATCGCCAAATCCCAGCGCTTTGGCCCGCTTGAACGCCTCGTTGGCAGCGGCTGCTGTGAAAAGCGGCTGGCCGAGCCAGTCGCCGAGGCCGACGGCCAGTCGCAGGTCCTTCTGCATGTGTTTGAGGGGGAAGGCGGTGGTGAAATTCCCTGCGGCAATCAGCCCTCCCTTCAGTTTGAACATGGGGTTGGCCACGGCCCCGGCATCCATGACGTCGAGCATGTCCGTTACCTCAAGGCCCGCTTTGGCACCCAGGGCAAGCCCCTCGCAGAAAATGGACATCATCCCCCCCATGACCATGTTGACTACGAGCTTCATCTCCGCACCCTTGCCCACCTCGCCCAGGAAGAGGACCTTCTTCCCCATCCGCTCGAAGGCGGGCATGGCTTCGTTATAGAGGCTTTTATCCCCGGCGGTGAGGATGATGAGTGTCCCGTCTTCGGCCGGTTTCCTGCTCCCCGATACCGGCGCTTCGAGGAAGCGCCCCCCTTTGTCGGTGACGGCCGCGCCGATCTTTTGCGCGGTAGTCGCATCCACCGTGGACATGTCCACGTAGCCTTTTCCGGCGCCGATGCCCTCCAGCACGCCGTCGGTTCCGAAACAGACCGCTTCGTCAGCGGCCGGATCGGAGAGCATGGCGAAGGTGATGCCGCAGGATTCGACTACCTGTCGCGGGGTTGCCGCGCTCCTGGCTCCCAGCGCCGCCAGTTCCTCGCACTTTTCCGGCGACCGGTTCCAGACGGTGACGTCAAAGCCAGCCTTGAGCAGGTTTTTCGCCATGGCGCTCCCCATGATGCCGAGCCCGAGAAAACCGAATTTGTTCATGATGACCTCCTTGATGATTAATTTGACCGGACCTCAATCCCCGCGTGGCATCTCCCATGAAGCGGTACTGAATGAAAACGATGCATCATCCTTACGTATCCAGATCGCTTCTTTGGCTGATATGGTAAGCACCCATGTCTGCATTGCGGCATCCGGTTTTTTGGCTGCGAATGCCTGTGGGGTTAAAATGGCGATGCAGCAGTGTTGTTCCGGGTCTCGCACCGATTGATAAAGAATTGCGCCGAGGGCAGAGTCCCTCGCAATTCGCCCGAAAGCCTGTGTCGCTGAATAATCGGTCGGATGCCGCCATTTTGACGCATCACATTCGAATGGCGGTATGCGTAAATCTACGCAGCTGGTTTTAATCGGCGCCCTGAAAGCCGTAAAGGGGCATGGCTGAAGACGGTCGAGACCTGAAGTGTCCTGCAGAAAACGCCATCTCCAATAGCCAACTTCGGCGGCGGCTGTGCGGACTGTCTCGGCGGCGTAGAACACACCGGGGTCGGTTACTGCCCGGAATCGTGAACCGGAAGGATGGCGAGTTTCATAGCGGAAGGGACTAAAGAGCAGATAGTGCAGGCCGGCAGCCTCTTTCGGTACCGGCGGCTTGCGTTCCTCCAGAATATCCTCCAATAGTTCCTGCTCTGCGCGTGTATCCACAAGTTTGGCTGTGGAAACCACATGCTGGGCTTCCACCATGCGCCAAACTTTGCAGGAGAGAGCTCTTGCCTCAGACGACACCGCGGCAGGCGTCCAGGTAGGTGACGACACGTACGAGCCCCTCCGTGGTTTCAATCAGGTCAACCGGCTTTTTACCTGCAAGCGCTCTGTTTTCGCTGCCAAGCCATTTTTTTGCATCGTCTGACGCTCCACCAACTATGGAGTCGAGAGACCGGAATAATCTGACCAGAAGAACGGCAAAGTCCCATTCTTTTTTTGCTGGTGAGAGTCTGTAGGTATCAGCATAAAGCCGCGTGACAGTGGCAGCGCTTACGCCGAGAATATGAGCAAGTTTGACCTTGGACAAATCGAGATAGGCAGCCGTATTTACAACCGCCTTCGTCAATACCCGGGGCTTGTTCAGTGTCTGTTGTGCCGTTGCAGTGAGTGGCATCGTTAATCTCCTCCCTCAACAGTCAATGCTTTCTACAGAAAATATATCACAAATAATTTTCCATGGAAACAATGTATTGTTTTACCTTGACTCATCGAGTAACGCAACGGTTTGAAATATGGCTATTTGCAGATGGTCAGACTCTGGCAGGAAATGGAGAAGCGGCTACCATTATGTCAGGTGAATTCCTCGGTATGCCGACGTAAAGACGATAGAGAAAAGCAGGAAGGCAAAGGGTAAAGGCAAGAGATATAGGCAACGTACAACGCGCCAACCACAATACATGGGTCGATTACTCAATCGCAGTGCTTGGTAGCGTTGGTGGTTATTTTAAGAATACTTTCCTGGATCTCTTTGTTGGGAATTGCCCGGTAGGAGTCGATGAGCAGTTTTTCCGCGACGGCCAGCGGCAAAGAATCATTAGTGTCAGTAAATAATGATTGAATCGGAATACTAAGCGCTTGTGCCACCTGCTGCAACCGGTCGGTGTTCATCTTGTTCGTGCCGCATTCATATTTCTGTATCTGCTGAGTACTCACGCCAATCTGCTCCGCGAGACGCTCCTGCGTCCACCCCGCCTGTTGACGAAGCTGACGTAGCCTGTGTCCTATTTCCCTGCTGTTGAGTATTGGTCCCATGTCACGCTCCGGTTTTTTATAGATTACAAGTAACCGGAAGCAACAAACACCATCCAAAAGTTGATTGATAATCAACCCTTGATTGATTTTGAATACTTATGTATAACTCCATAAGTGAACACCCCCTACCATGCCAAATACTTTGCCGCAGAACTCTTGCGGCGATCGGCGTCCAGCGATATCGACAAGCTCTCACTGTCGTTGTTCAACGCTTCCGTTGATCTGAACCCTCACCAGATCGAGGCGGCGTTGTTCGCTTTCCGCTCACCCCTGTCGAAAGGGGTGCTGCTGGCGGATGAAGTCGGTCTGGGCAAGACCATCGAGGCCGGACTGGTACTCTGCCAGTATTGGGCAGAGCGGCGACGGAAGCTGATCGTCATCTGTCCGGCGTCCCTGCGCAAACAGTGGAGCCTGGAGCTTTCAGAGAAGTTCAATCTTCCCTCCGTTATCCTCGAAGCCTGCTCGTTCCGGGATGCCGTCAATAGCGGCAATGACAACCCGTTTCGGCAGGATTGTATCATCATCACTTCGCTTAACTTTGCCGCACGCTGCAAGGAACAACTCCGGCTGATTCCATGGGATCTGGCGGTGATTGACGAGGCACACAAGCTGCGCAACGCCTATCGTCCCAGTAACCGCATGGGGCAGGCCATCAAATGGGGGCTGGCAGAGCGCAAAAAACTGCTGCTCACCGCTACACCGCTACAGAACTCGCTGCTGGAGCTGTTCGGCCTTTCCACCCTGATTGATGATTATCTATTCGGCGACCTGGCTTCGTTCCGCGAGCAGTACATCGGTAACGATGCCGACCTTGACAGCCTTAAACGTCGCCTGGCCGGTTTCTGCAAACGGACTTTGCGCAGTCAGGTCCTAGAATATATCCGCTACACCGAGCGTCGTCCCATCACCCGCCCCTTTCGTCCATCCGATCAGGAACAGGCGCTCTACGAGGCAATCTCCGCCTTCCTGCAACGGCCTGATTCCTACGCCATCCCGAACCGACAGCGGACCCTGACCACCCTTGTTATTCGCAAGCTGCTGGCATCATCCACCCAGGCGGTTACCCGGACGCTGGAAACCATGAAGGCGCGGCTGGAAGCACTGCGGGCGGGGCTTGCCGTTCCTGAGACGGTTGTAGAAGCTTTGGTGGGAGATGACGACTTCGTCGAAGAGATAGTTGAGGATGAAGAGGACGTGGTCGACTCCACAGAAGACCAGGAACAGACCGAGTCATCAGATGATCGGTTTGACCTGTGCAGGCTCGATGCCGAAATTGCCGAACTGGAAAGTTACATCAGATGGGCAGCTGACATCTCCGTAGACAACAAGACCCATACCCTCGGCACTGCCCTCGACATTGGTTTTGCCGAGATGGACAAGATGGGCGCTCCCCGCAAGGCGCTGATTTTCACCGAAAGCCGCCGCACCCAGGAGTACCTGAAAACTTTCCTCGAAGCCAACGGCCATGCCGGGCGGATCGTGATTTTCAACGGCTCAAACAGCGACGCCGAAAGCAGAGCCATCTATGAACAGTGGCTGGCTGCCAATGTTGACACCGGGCGGATCAGCGGTTCAAAAAGCGCCGACAGGCGTAATGCCCTCATCGAGCATTTCCGCGACCACGCATCCATTATGATCGCCACTGAGGCTGCCGCCGAGGGGGTTAATCTCCAGTTCTGCTCCCTGGTGGTCAATTACGATCTTCCCTGGAACCCGCAACGGATCGAACAGCGCATCGGCCGCTGCCACCGCTATGGCCAGCAGCATGATGTAGTGGTGATCAACTTCCTCAACGAACGCAACGAGGCTGATCAGCGAGTCTATGAGCTGCTGACCGCGAAGTTCAACCTGTTCAGCGGCGTATTCGGCGCTTCAGACGACGTGCTGGGGAGCATCGAAAGCGGAGTGGATTTCGAGCGCCGCATCCTGTGCATCTATCAGGAATGCCGCACCTCGCAGGAGATAGAAACTGCCTTTGCCGCCCTGCAGGCCGAGATGGAGCAGTGTATCGCCTCCCGCATGGATGACACCCGCAAGACGCTGCTGGAGCATTTCGATGAGGATGTGCATGCTCGCCTGAAGGTGCGGCTCGACGAAACACGCCACCAGCTTGACCGCTTCAGCCGTCTGTTCTGGGCCGTCACCCGGTCAGTCCTGGCCGGGCACGCCCATTTCGACGATGCCGATTTGACTTTTGATCTTCACCAGCCTCCCATACCGTCACCAGCCGGTCGTTATCACCTCATATCCCGCAACCGCGAAAATGTAGAGGGAGCCTTTCTCTACCGCCTCTCACACCCGCTGGGAGAGTTCGTCGTCAACCGCGCCATGGATGAGCCTACACCGGAAGCGGAGCTGCGCTTCGACATCAGCGCCCATCCAGCAAAGATATCCGTGGTGGAGGCATTGAAGGGCAAAACCGGCATCCTCACCTTGGAACGGCTCACCATCAGCTCCTTCGACACCGAAGAGCACGTGCTGTTCAGTGCCGTGACCGATGACGGCCGGACGCTCGACCAGGAACAGTGCGAGAAAATCTTCCACTGTTGTGCCGATGTGCTGCCATCCCCATCAATTGGCAGGTCAGAGCGCCTTGACAGGGAGGCAGAGCGCCATAGCGCCGCCGCAATCAGCCGGTCACTGGACGCCAACAACCGGCATTTTCAGCACGAGCGCGAACGCCTGGAGTCATGGGCCGACGACTTGATCGTGGCCGCAGAGAGAGAGCTGAAGGAGACCAAGGCCAGGATTAAGCTGTTAAACCGCCAGTCACGCCAGGCCGCCAGCACAGCGGAACAGTTGGAGTGGCAGAAGCAGATCGCAGAGCAGGAGAAGAAACAACGTCGTCAGCGGCAGCGGATGTTCGATGTTGAGGATGAAATCATCGAGAAGCGGGATGCACTGATTGACCGGCTGGAGCAGCAGATGGCCCAGAAAGCCGAACGAGAGCGGCTGTTCACCATCCGGTGGGCGGTGGTGTGATTTTACCGTAGGGGCACTCCCGCGTGGGTGCTCGCCTTTCGTCGGCAATGGTGACCACGGCGAATGCGGCAAGAAGGGCGACCATATGGAATCGCCCCTGCAAAGACAAAACAGAAACGAGAGAGACTATGAGCAAATATGACGACCTTGTACGCAAGCTGAAAGAAATATTCCAGATTGACCGGCCCGAGCTGGATTTCGGCGTTTACCGCATTCTCAATGCCCGTGCCGGCGAGATCAACGACTATCTGGACAACCGACTGAAGGCCAGGGTACAGGAAGCACTGGCACATTCCGGTAATGCCAATCAGGAGCAACTGCGCAAGGAACTTGCCGAAGCTGAAAAAAACGCCGAATCACTTGGCATGAAGGCCGACGATGTCCCCAAGGTACAGGTGTTGCGCCAGCGGCTTGCAGAGCTTGCCGGCGGTGCTGCTGACCACGAAAACGCGGTCTATTCTCATCTGCTGACGTTCTTCTCCCGCTACTACGACAGTGGCGACTTCATCAGCCAGCGCCGTTACAAGGGGGACACCTATGCCATCCCCTATGCCGGTGAAGAGGTGGTGCTGCACTGGGCCAACAAGGATCAGTACTATACCAAGAGTGGCGAGAACTTCGCCAACTACAGCTTTAAGCTGGATGATGGCCGCACGGTGCATTTTCGCCTGGTGGCTGCCGACACCGCTAAGGACAACCGCAAGGATAATGACAAGGAACGCCGCTTTGTCTTGATTGAGCAACAGACCCGCGTCGTGACCGATGATGATGGTGATGAATACGAAGAGGAATTGCTGCCGGTCGAAGAAGCGAACGGCGTGCTGTTGCTCCGCTTTGAGTACAAGCCAATGCCGAAAGGGAGCAAACAGGATGACCTGATGACCAAAGCGGTGCAGAACGTTCTGTCCCATGATGCAGTAAAAAGCAGATGGCTTGATCTTGCCAGACGTGAGCCGACCGATAAGAACCCTCAACGCACCTTGCTGGAAAAGCACCTGACCACCTACACCCAGAAGAACACCGCCGACTATTTCATCCACAAGGATCTGGGCCGCTTCCTGCGGGGTGAGCTGGATTTCTACATCAAGAACGAGGTGATGAATCTGGATGATGTGCAGAACACCGAGCGCTTTGCTGACATCGAGAAGAACCTGCGAATGATTCAGTGTCTGCGGGCCATTGCCCTGGATCTGATTACTTTCCTGGCCCAGCTGGAGGATTTCCAGAAGAAGCTCTGGTTGAAGAAGAAATTTGTGGTTGCGGCACATTACTGCATTACGTTGGACAGGATCATTAAAGACGCACCTGAACTGCTGGCGGTTATTGTGGCCAATGAAAAGCAGTGGGAGCAGTGGGACAAATTGGGGATGTTGGAGGGGAAGAACGTTGACCTGTTCAAGCAGGCCAAGTCTGGAACCGTGGGCTACCTGCGCGAGCATCCGTTTTTGATGGTTGATACTGCCTTATTCGGTAGCGAGTTCAAGGACAAGCTGCTGGCGGAGATTGATAATCTGGATGAATCGTTGGATGGCCTACTGATTCATGGGGATAACGTCCAGGCCTTGAACCTGCTACAGGAGCAGTATCGGGAACAGGTGAAGTGTGTTTACACCGATCCACCATACAACACAAAAACACGCGATTTTCTTTACAAGGATTCGTACAAGCACTCGAGCTGGGCTTCAATGATGTTTGACCGGATTTCGGCTTGTCATGGGTTTCTTACCAACGAGGGGTTGATCTGCCACTATATTGATGAAAATGAACATACCATTGCCAGCCTTGTTCTAAACGAAGTATTTGGTACTGATAATCGTTGTGGTGATGTTGTATGGAAAAATTCCAGTAAAAATGATCAGGACTATGTGTCTATGCAACATGAATATTTGTTGCTGGCTGTGAAAGGTAAGGCATTTAACAAGGGTGAATGGAATGAGAGAAAAGAAGGGTTAGAAGAAATATATGCTGCATTTAATGGTTTTCGTAAAAAGCATGAAACTGACTGGAAAGCTATCCATTCTGAAGCCTTGAAGTGGTATCGACAATTTCCAGAATCAAACCCTATTACTGATAGCAAGCATTATTCCTGGATGGATGAGCGAGGCGTTTACTTTCCTGCTGATATATCAGGCCCAAATTATGGCCAGTACAGGTACGATGTACTTCATCCTGTTACCGGAAAAACATGTAAAGAGCCGGCGAGTGGCTGGCGATTTCCAGAAGAAACTATGAAGAAAAGAATTGTCGATGGATTAGTTCACTTTGGTGATGATGAGGCAACGATTCCTAACAACAAAACATATCTTAAAGACACAGAAACACAGAGTCTTACGAGTATCAAGTATCGAGATGGCCGTGTGGCTAGCAAGTTGCTTGCGGCAATGTTTGGCGGTAAAACTTTCTCGAATCCCAAAGATGTTGACATTTCAATGCGTTTACTTCGTGCGTTTCAAACACAAAACGAGTGGGTTCTTGATTTTTTTGCTGGTACGGGGACAGCCGGTCATGCGGTTCTTGCGTTAAATCGAGAAGATAAAACTCGTAGAAAATACATACTCGTCGAACAGGGCGAATACTTTGACACTGTTCTCAAACCCCGCATTCAGAAAGTCGTCTACTCCGCCGACTGGAAGGACGGTAAGGCAACAGCACCCGACTCCGGCATCTCACACGCCTTCAAAGTCCTCAAGATCGAAAGCTACGAAGACACCCTCAATAACCTGGAACTGCGCCGTACTGACACCCAGCAAAGCCTGTTGAACAGCCTGCCGGATAGTGCAAAGTGCGACTATCTGCTCCGCTACATGCTCGACATCGAAAGCCAGGGTTCCATCCTGTCGGTGGATTCCTTCCGCAAACCGTTCGACTGCAAACTGAAGGTGGCGGTTGATTCAGCCGGGGCATTCGAGGAGCGGACTATTGACTTGGTGGAGACCTTCAACTACCTGATCGGCTTACGGGTCAAGTCCATCGATTCTCTGCGGGAGCGAGGGATAGTGATGGTGCAGGGGACATTGCCGACCGGCGAGAAGACGCTGGTGCTTTGGCGCGACTGCGAACAGGTGGACTACGAGGCGCTCAACCGCTTCTGCGACCGCCACGCCATCAACCCCAAGGATAGCGAGTTTGAAGTGGTCTACATCAACGGCGACCACAACATTCCGGCGGTGCTGACCACCACCGAAGATGAAGGCGGCATCACCAAAACTCTGAAGCTGCGCCAAATTGAACCGGAGTTCCTCAGCCGCATGTTCGGCGGGGAGGTTTAGGCCAATGGCGAGCTTTCACAAAGAACTGGTGCTCAATCGCTGGATGTATGGCTTCTTCTGTGGCGGAAGCCTGCAGGCGCTTAAAGCCCGTCTTGGCGATGACCGGCATGAGGGAATCGAGGATGATGGCCAGACTCGCTTCTTCCACGAACTGTCACGCAATCTGTTCGAGGTTGATCGTATCAGCGCTGATGATCTGCGCCGATATGACCTGAACATCGTCAATCATTGGCAGCAGATTACCCGCAAGCGGAATCGGCTGGAAGAGACCGAGATGCAGATGAAGTATTTTCAGTATCTGTCGCTCTTGTTTACCGAGATCTATCTGGATTGGTATTTTAACCGGCGTCAGGAGTTGCTGGATGGCCTGAATGAAGAGATTACCGAGTACAACGCCAAGACAGCGATAGCTGAAAGGTTCCAGCCATTTGATGCGGACGAACTGAACAAACTTGCCTTCTGGAACGCCACTGGTTCCGGGAAAACCCTGCTCCTGCATATCAATATCCTGCAATACCTACAATACTTCCAGCGGGGCAATCAGAATCTTTACCCCGACAAGATCATCCTGCTGACGCCGAACGAAGGGTTGTCCCGTCAGCATCTGGCCGAATTGGACCTGTCAGGTTTCCATTTCTTCCAGTTCTTCGACAAGAACAAGAACGCCTTCCGTGGCACGGTTGAGATCATCGACATCAACAAGCTGGGTGATGAGATGGGTGACAAGACGGTTGCGGTTGAGGCGTTCGAGGGGGATAACCTGGTTCTGGTGGACGAGGGGCACCGGGGAACCGGCACGGCCGCCGGGGCATGGATGAGCCGCCGCGAAACCCTCTGCCGGGGAGGCTTTGCCTTTGAATATTCGGCCACCTTCGGCCAGGCGGTGGCCCGTGGTTGGGTTGTTACCAAATCGGAAGAGGAGGCGCTGAAAAAGAAGGCCAAAATTCTGTTCGAGACAACCGCGCTTAAGAAATTGACCGATGAGCAGCGCTGTCAGATTGCCCTGAACAGCGAGGAAAAACGAAAAGCCCGCCTGCTGGCAACACGGGAAATCTATGCCAAGTGCATCCTTTTCGACTATTCGTACAAGTTTTTCTACGAGGACGGCTATGGCAAGGAATCGCTGATCCTCAACCTGGCCGAAGACAATGACGATGAGATACGGCATATCTATTTTACCGCCTGCCTGTTGAGCTTTTACCAGCAGCAATATCTGTGGGAACGTCACCGGGAACAGTTGGCCGAGTTCAACATCGAAAAGCCGCTCTGGGTCTTCGTTGGTAACAAGGTTAATGATGATGACTCGGACATCCTGACGGTGGTTCAGTTTCTGGCCGATTTCCTCAACAACGATGCCCATTACAAGGCATGGATTTCCGACCTGCTGGAAGGCAAGGCACGACTGCTGGACAAGAAGGGGCGCGACATTTTTGAGCGCCGTTTTACACCGCTGATGGGGCTTTCGTCAGAGATGGTCTACGCGGATATTTTGAAGCGGCTCTTTAATAGTGAATCCCGACAACGGCTGAAGCTGGTCAACCTCAAGGGAAGCAAAGGAGAACTGTCCCTGCGTGTGGGAGAGAACGATCCGTTCGGGTTGATCAACATCGGTGATGATGCCGCTTTTTTCAAACTCTGCGACGATGCGACCGGATTCGATAACGAGGGTGACGAGTTTGGCACTTCGTTATTCGGCACGTTAAACGACAAAGAGAGCCACCTGCATATCCTTATCGGATCGCGCAAGTTCACCGAGGGGTGGAGCAGTTGGCGGGTATCAACGATGGGACTGCTCAATATGGGACAGGGCGAAGGCTCCCAGATCATCCAGCTCTTCGGTCGTGGGGTTCGACTCAAGGGCAAGGAGTATTCGCTGAAACGGAGTACACTGGGGCAACGGCCAAAGGGGCTTCATCTCGACAAACTGGAAACACTCAATATCTTTGGTGTTCGCGCAAGCTATATGGCGCAGTTCAAACAGTATCTGCAAGAGGAGGGTGTCACCACCAGTGACGAAATAATCGAGCTGAATTTTGAGACACGACTATCCCCACATTTTCCCAAGGACAAGTTGAAGTCACTCGCCTTGAAGGATGGCTATAAGGACAACCAGAGAAACGGCTTCAAGCGAAAACAATTTCCTTGGCTGTATGATATTCCGGCTGAGTTTGCCGGGAAGATCAGGACGCCCCACATTGAGCTGGACCTGTATCCCCGGTTGGAAGCCTTGAGCAGCCAGGATAAGGGGGTAGGGACACCGGTAATCACCGTCAGGCAGACCGGCAAAATTGCCTCGGCAACCATGGCGCTATTCGATTTCGACCGGATATACATGGGACTGCAAGAATACAAACTGCAACGAAGCTGGAGCAACCTGCGGCTGGACCGGCAGAGGTTGGAAGCATTCTGCATAGAATCAAACGGTTGGTACACCCTGCACATCCCCGCTTCGGATCTGGCAATCAAGACCATTGCCGACATTCGCAAACAGGAAGATATCCTCATCCGTCTACTGCAGGATTACACCGACCGCTTCTACAAATCTCTGAAAAACGCCTATGAAGGACAGTTCTATGAGGTTGTGAGTGTGCGTGGCGATGACGACACCATGCTCAAGGTGTATCACTTTGAAATAGAAGATTCTGATGATGGTCAGGAATACAAAAAACGTCTGGAAGAACTGCAAAAGCTGGTTGTTTCCGGTCAGCTGGGGGAATCCAGCAAGTGGAATGCAAACCAGATGGTAGCGATCTGTTTTGACCGGCATCTGTACTATCCTCTGATCTCAATTGAGGGAAATGTGCCGCTCAAAATGCGCCCGCTGGCCTTTGACGCCCCCAGCGAGATTGAGTTCGTGAAAGATCTGGAGGCTTTTTACACATCACCCGCAGGCAAAGCGGCTATCGGCAACCGCAGCCTCTATCTGCTTCGCAATGCCGACTCCAAGGCCAAGGGGCTGGGCTTTGCCATGGCTGGCAATTTCTATCCCGACTTTCTGCTCTGGCTGGTGGATGACACCACCGGTCAGCAATGGCTGAGCTTCATCGATCCGAAGGGAATTCGCCAGATTAATTTGACTGATCCAAAGTTCGGGCTGTATCAGGAAGTCAAAGTGCTGCAAACCAAGCTGGCCGATCCAAACCTGGTGCTTAATGCCTTCATACTCTCAAAGACGAAGTTTACGGACATTCTTAACAAGAACTGCACCGAGCAGGAGTTGGAAGAGCGGCATGTGCTGTTTATGGAGCATGGCGGGCAGGCGTATCTGACGCAGATGTTTAGAAAAATGGTGTGAGGCCAAGTCGAAATCAAACGATTAAGTTGTTGCAGCAACCTGTCAACGCCAAAGGCTCAATAATGAGTTGATGCCATGAGAGACCGCAGCCAGGTCGTTTGGTGAAAGCATGGTGAAAGGCGCCGATCATTCCTTGAACGGATTTACTATGCGCAAGGTCTTTTCAACGATCAGGCCATTATGCATGTCTTCCGTGTAGAGCAGCTTCGCTTCCGCGTGCAGCGCAGCTGAGACGATAAGGCTGTCCCAGTACGAAAAATTATAGTCGCCTCTCAGGGTCGAAGCGTGAAGGAGTACATCTCTGCTGAATTCGACGACCTCGTACCGATTGTAGAACGAAGCAATAATCCCGCAAATATCCTCTTCCTGCAACTCGGTTTTCTTGAGGAGATTGACACACAATTCATTGATAACCTGGGAACTGGTGGCGATCTTGTGTCCTTCTATCAGGCGCTTTGCCGTGCCGGTCTTGTGGTGGTCATCCGACTGGATGAAGGCGTAAAGCCAGATATTGGTGTCGATGAAGCATTTTCTATCGGGCATATATCTCATCCCTTTTCAGAGGATGAAACCCTTTTATCTCCAAGGGAGAGGCAAGAAGCCTCTCAATCATGTCAGGCCCCGCCTTTTTTCCGGCTTCGTGCGCGGTCGCATCTTCTTTCAGAATGATGACCTTGACGGTGTCGGTGATGGAGTCCTTGAATTTTTTAGGGAGCTCGATAATACCGTTTTTAACTTTTGCTCTGAATTCTACGGCGTACATTTCTTGTCCTCCTCACGCGTCCATCTCGTTCGGCTGTAATCCTAAGATATATCTGACGATAACAATAACCTTTTTCGCGGAATCCGTCAATCAATGGGCGAAAGTGCGGCTTGTCAGGCTTGCATCAAAGACGAAATCCGTTTTTCAGCCGCCAGTTGCTGTAATCTGGGAAACCATTGGTGCCAGGCTTGGGGAAACCATTGGTGCCAGGAAACCATTGGTGCCAGGCTTGCAACAGTGCAATTTAGATATCTAAAAAGTACCTGGCTACACCCTGACAAAACAAAAAAAAGCCACCCAGTCAGCACCATACTGAAAAGAGCGGCTTCAATGTAACGGGGAACCAATAGGGGCGGCATGCTCCAGCTTGGCGTCTATGCAAGCAGGGTCTTGGTAACGATGGGTAATATCAACAAGTCAGAGGGCGGCTAAAAACTTGTTGGGGTTTTCAGAGAAAAGAGGGAAATTGTCAGTGGTCAGGATAACCGGGCAGACATCGGGAAAATGTTTCATGAATGCTTCAAGACCTTTTGCGGATTTTCGCCGGCATCACTATTTGGAAGGTTGGTCTAGTAAAATCACTAGCCTTAGCTTGTGAATCATTTACACCATTTGACCAACCTCTGCAATGCTTTTGACTTGTTACTTTTGTTTCAGTGAGAATAGAACTCTAGGAGCCTGTCGGACTTAGGAATGAATCTACTGCGAGAACGGAAAATCGGTCCATATTTCCGGAAATTTTCGACAAATAGGTCCACTATTCGCTCTCAAATTTCCGAAAATCTGTCCTCGATTTGCCATTCTCTCGCTACGATTCCCTAAGTCCGACAGACTCCTAGTAAAATGGTCTTATTGAGACCAGTTATAAATCTGACATTCGGTTTTTCAATTTCCATAAAATGATTTATGCGAGAAATCAGCAATGAATAATCGTTTTCCTGCGTATAAAATGATTTTTCTACATATATTCCTTACCCACCACTTTTTTCGTCTTCAAAAAGCCATCATTTAGGCAAGTCTGCGCATAATATGTTGAAATTACGCAGTGCAGTCTGTGGTACTGCTATGAAGGAGGGACACCTCCTGAACGGCCGTGATAAATCAAAATCTACCGAATACATGTATGATAATCAATAAATAAGTTTTTGTGCTTGATATAGTTGTATATTTGCGTTTATCATAATATGCAATCATTTTTTTACCATTTGAGGTGATAAAATGCACAAGATTCCTTACAATCAGAAGCCCGTTGGGTACGGAGAATTGATTCGGCGCCTTTCCCTGAACATTCTGCCCCATTACGTGACATCGTTTGTCACTGATGGAAAGGGAAGACGCCATACGGTTATAGATCGGCACATACGAAAAGAAGTATATCCTCTCCCCTATTACCCGGGTGAAAGCCTGGGCGATCATCTTACGTTCGCGCTCAAATATGAAGGAGTCAACCTGGAGATACTTGCCGCGGTTTTTCAGACCGTATCACCCCACGAAATCGAGGCCATCGTCCGAGAGACCCCGACCGGCAAATATGCCCGTCAGATCTGGTTTCTTTACGAATTCCTCACGGGAAAAGAGCTGGACTTGGAACCGGTCAAGGTAGCCAATTACATCGACATATTGGACGAGGATCAGTACGTCACGGCCCGGAAAGAGCCGGTGCCCCGACAAAGAATCAACAACAATCTGCTTGGTGAACGCCGTTTTTGCCCCATGGTCCGCAGAACGGATGAGCTCAAAAGATACCAGGAGATCGATTTTCATGCGCGCACGAAGGAAGTGGTCGGCAGGTACCCGAAAGAAATCCTGCAGCGGGCCGTTACCTATCTTTTCACGAAAGAAACCAAGTCGTCATTCGAGATTGAGCGGGCCACCCCTGACCAGAAACGGGCGGCACGTTTCGTGGAACTGCTGAGACATGCAGAGGAAATGGACTTCTTTACCAAAGAGAGCCTGATAGAGCTTCAAAAGGCGGTGGTCGATGCGAGGTTCGCAAACGACGACTTCCGGAAGAATCAGAACTATATCGGAGAATCGTTGGGTTTTGGCCGGGAAAACGTTCACTTCGTCACCCCACGGCCGGATGACCTTCCTGATCTGATGGACGGAATGTTCGTCTGCCATGAAAAGATGATGATCTCGGGGGTACATCCGGTCATAGCAGCGACTATCGTCGCCTTCGGCTTTGTCTTTATGCATCCTTTTGAAGACGGCAACGGGAGGATCCATCGGTTTCTGATCCACAACATCCTGGCGAAGAGAGGATTTACGCCGCAGGGGATGATCTTCCCCGTTTCGGCTACCCTTGTCCAAAACATGATAAATTACGACCAGGCACTTGAGCTCTTCTCAAAACCTCTCCTTCCCCTGATCGACTACGACATGGACGAATCGGGCCAGATGCGGGTGAAGAACGATACCGCCATTCATTATCGGTACATCGACATGACGGCAATAGCGGAAAGAATGTTCGGTTTCATAGAAAAGACTGTCGAAAAGGAACTGGTTTCCGAGTTGGACCTCCTGGTCAATTATGAAAGGGCCAAGTCAACCATGCGGGAGGTAGTCGACATGCCTGACAGGATGATTGATCTGTTCATACGGATATGCCGTGAGAACGGGGGGAGGATTTCCCTGAACAAACGAAAGTCCCTGTTCGACAAGCTAACCGATGAAGAGGTTGCTGCACTGGAGGAATGTGTCAGCCAGGCATTCGGGCTGAATTCCAACGGTTCTTCGGCCGACCGGAATAATTAGGGACACTCAACCACAAAACGGTGGAAATCAACTTCTTCCTGCTCGAAATCCCACCCGAAAAAGCCCATTACCCCATCTAACTACCATTGACGATTGCTTGTGCCGGATGATATGCTACGGCTGCGGTAAAACATATTTCTTCCCATTCGTTCCGATGCAATGCATAAACAGGTATACGTGCCGTGAACCTTACCATCACTCCATCCGGTCATCTGCTGGTGATCGGCTCATCTGCTTGTGAAACATCCGATGCTGCCATAACCAGTCACTTTTGTGCTGAAGCTATAGCGCAGGCTTTCGCAGATTCGCAATCCGCGGGAATCATGGCTCTGGCAGGGGGCAAATCCGCTCCTGACTGGCCGCTCCCCTGGATGTTCTGGCGTGATTTCGGCACACGCTATCTTCTCCTTCTCTGCCAAAGCCAGCCAACTGCCGAACGGCTGGAACCGTTGCCCCCCCTGGATGATGCAACCCTTGCCTGTCTGACCCTGAATATCCCTCCCATGCCGGGTGCTGAATACTGTACTCCCGATGTGCTCGCAGCTATCTGGACCGATCTCGACACCTGGGCGCTGGATTCGATTGCCCGGCATGCGGAAGGCCTGGTCGGCTTTCTGCACCGGTATGCGCCGCTCTGGCGCCAGGTGGGGCGGGTCTGTTTCCACCTGGCCGAAAACAAACAGGACCCCGAATTCCCTTTCGCCTTCATGGCGACCTATATACCCCGCCTGGGTAAAAACGCCCGTGCCCAGCATCTCCCCCTGAATCAGGCGCTTTGCGAGTATGCCGGCGCCAACAACCGTGAAGCGCTCCTGCGCCTTCTGGAGCCGGTTCACGAGGCCGGCACCCGCTGCGAGTGGGTACGGGAACTGCTGGAGAGCAACGACATCTATCACCCGCTGGCCTGGACGCCGGAGGAGGCCTACCCGTTTCTTAAGGATGTGCCTGCCCTTGAGGAGAGCGGCCTGGTGGTGCGTCTGCCGGATTGGTGGAAAAAACGCCCCCGCCCCCGGGTGCAGGTTGCCATCGGCTCCAACGTCGGAGAAACCCTTTCGGCGCAGGCCTTGCTGGACTTCAGGGTGCAGCTGACCCTGGACGGTGCAGACCTTACACCGGAGGAAATTGCGGCCCTGACGGCGACCGGGGAGGGGCTTGCGCTTCTGCGGGGGCAGTGGGTCGAGGTGGATGGCGAAAAACTCCGCCAGGCGCTGGAGCAGTGGCAGCGGGTCGAAGCCGAGGCCGGGGATGGTCTTTCGTTCATGGAAGGGATGCGTCTTCTGGCCGGTGCCCGACGTGACCTGTCCGGCAATGATCCCACGCTGGATGAAACCGGCTGGGCCTTTGTGGAGGCTGGCGGCCAGTTGCGGGAGATGCTGGCAGGACTGCGGGAGCCGGCCAGGCTGGCAGCCGTGCAGGCCGGTGACCGGTTGCGGGCGACCCTGCGCCCCTATCAGCAGACCGGCCTCAACTGGCTCTGGTTTCTGTCGGAACTGGGGCTGGGCGCTTGCCTGGCCGACGACATGGGGCTGGGTAAAACCATCCAGGTCATCTCCCTTTTGCTGGCACAAAAGGGGCGTGCCGGGAAAACCTCTCCCAGCCTGCTGGTGCTCCCGGCTTCGCTGCTTGCCAACTGGAAGAGCGAGCTGGATCGATTTGCGCCGTCGCTCAAGGTCGTCTGTCTGCATCCGTCGGAGCTGGAACGATCAGAACGGGAGCGCATTGCCGCTGATCCCGCAGGCGGTCTTGCCTCCGTCGATGCGGTGCTGATCACCTACGGCATGCTGCAGCGCCAGGAGTGGCTCAGAAAACTATCCTGGAACCTGATCGTGCTCGATGAGGCCCAGGCCATCAAGAACCCCGGCACCCAGCAGGCCAAAGCGGCCAAGACCCTTAAAGGAAGGGCGCGCATCGCCCTGACCGGCACCCCGGTGGAAAACCGGCTGTCCGATCTCTGGTCGCTGTTCGATTTCATCTGCCCCGGCCTGCTGGGCTCTGCAACCCGGTTCAAGCAGTTCGTCACTTCCCTCGAAAACCGCGAGCCTCCATCGTATGCCCCGTTACGCACCCTGGTGCAGCCCTATATCCTGCGCCGCCTCAAGACCGACCGGAGCGTCATCAGCGATCTCCCCGACAAGGTCGAGGTGGCGGCCTGGTGCGGCCTCAGCAAGGCGCAGGCCCGACTGTACGGCCAGTCGGTGAAGGAGTTGGCCGAGGCGCTCCGGGAGCAGCAGGAGGGGATGAAGCGCCGGGGGCTGATCCTCTCATCGCTGATGCGGTTCAAGCAGATCTGCAACCATCCCGGTCAGGCTCTGGGTGACGGCGACTACGCCGAGGAGCGGAGTGGCAAGTTTGTGCGCCTGCGGGAACTGGCCGAAGAGATCGCCTCTCGCCAGGAAAAGGTGCTGATCTTTACCCAGTTCCGGGAGATGACCGCGCCCATAGCCACCTTTCTGGCCACGCTGTTTGGCCGCCCCGGCCTGGTGCTGCATGGCGGCACACCGGTGGCCGAGCGGAAAAAACTGGTGGACCGCTTCCAGCATGAGGATGGACCGCCTTTCTTCGTACTATCACTCAAGGCCGGCGGCTCCGGTCTTAATCTGACCGCTGCCAGCCATGTCATCCATTTTGACCGCTGGTGGAACCCGGCAGTGGAGAACCAGGCCACCGACCGCGCCTTCCGCATCGGCCAGAAAAAGAACGTCATGGTGCACAAGTTCGTCTGCAAGGGGACGGTGGAAGAGAAGATCGACGCATTGATTGCCGCCAAGTCGGGCATGGCGACGGAGCTCCTGGACGGGGGGGAAACGCTGCTGACCGAGATGGATGACGAGGCCTTGTTGAAGATGGTTGCGCTTGATCTGGAGAAGGCGGGGATATGAATTTAAAATCCAGTGATGAGCAATTATAATAAAGTAACTATTCAGCCGCTTACTTTATCATGCTTTTTCAGGTACTTTGGCGTTCCTCATAACCCCTCCCAACCTCCCCTTAGCTTAAGGGGAGGGGTGTTATCAGTTCCCCCTCTTTAGTTAAGAGGACCCATAGGGCCTAAAGGGGTTAGGGGGAGTTATTGCCTGACAGAAGCTGAATAGTTACATAATAAATTGTTATACCTTCAGGTGCATCAATTATGTGTTTGAGAAATTTCCACATCCAGAAGGAGGCCGCGCTGCACGGCGAGAGATTTGTTATGAAAATTGAAATTGACATATTCATTTTTCATGGTATTTTTGCATTATGATTGCTCGAACCCATTCAAAAGTACAGCTTGAAACAGCCCTTTCACGCAGCAGAATCACCCTCCTGATCGGCCCGCGCCAGTGCGGCAAGACTACCCTTGCCCGGCAATTTGTGCCAAGCGACTCCACAAACTATTTCGATCTGGAGGATCCGGTTTCCCTTGCGCGGCTGGAAGAACCGATGACCGCCCTTGCCCCGCTCACCGGCCTAGTGGTGATAGACGAAGTCCAGCGCCGACCGGAGCTATTCCCCGTATTGCGGGTGCTGGCCGACCGCCAGCCGCTGCCTGCGCGTTTCCTGATCCTGGGGAGCGCTGCCCCAGAACTGCTGCGTCAGTCATCCGAATCGCTGGCCGGTCGAATGGAGATTGTCACCATGTCCGGCTTTTCCCTCGCTGAAGTGGGGATCGAGCAGCAATCCCGCCATTGGCTTCGGGGAGGTTTCCCCTGTTCGTACTTGGCAGCGTCGGACAATGACAGCTTTGCTTGGCTCAAGAGCTTTACCCTTACCCTTGTTGAGCGGGATATCCCCCAGCTTGGGATCGGAGTTCCCGCTGCCATGCTAATCCATTTCTGGACCATGCTTGCCCATTGTCACGGGCAGATATGGAACGCCGCGCCTCCGGCACGTTCTCTCGGTGTCACCGAACCGACGGTCAGACGATACCTTGATCTGCTGGAAGGTGTGTTCATGGTGCGCCAGCTTCAGCCGTGGCACGCCAACCTGAAAAAGCGGCAGGTCAAGTCCCCCAAGGTCTATTTCCGCGATACCGGGGTGCTGCACCATCTGCTCGGTATCCGCGGCGAACGGGAATTGCTGAACCATCCGGCCTGCGGCGCATCGTGGGAAGGATATGTCATAGAAGAAGCGATTCGGGTTGTATCCCCTGACGAGGCATATTTCTGGGCCACTCATAACGGCGCGGAGCTTGATCTGCTGCTGGTGAAGAACGGGCTCCGCATCGGTATCGAATGCAAACGCACCGACGCCCCGCGCCTGACCACATCCATGCGAACCTCCCTTACGGACTTGGAACTCGACCGCTTGGTGGTCATTTATCCCGGCATTCGACGTTATTCCCTGACCGAAGGAGTAGACGTGCTGCCTCTGGTTGAGCTTGCCAGCCTGTCTGGGCGATGAAATGTTCTGTTTGGGAAGATCACCGGTTCACGCGCGCATGCGCGTGAACCGGTGAATTACGAGTTGGGAGGGAAAAATGGAGAGAATAGACCTGCAGGATTTCCTTAAGTTTGTGCGGACCCAAGAGGGGCAAGTTCTGCGTACACTGAAACGAGATAAGCCTTTTACAGTGCGCGTTACCAAGACAGGAGTGGAATATACACCTCAATCGACTATGAAAGAGAGGCCACACCAAACCAAGTTTATGGAACGAGTATTGGAAATTCTCAGAGAAAGGTTCCTACAAAACAACAGACTATCAAAAGTTCACCGTCTGTTCCTCTTATACTTTAACTCTCATCGCAGCTTATATTGCTCAGAAAGAGGCGGTTTAGAGTCACTCAGCGCCAGATTTTGGTAATATGGTTGTTATGGCAAAGAATAGCGACAAATTTTAAATATTGCTACGCAACTGCCATGAATTCGGCAAAAGAACTGCTTTCGGGAACGGAAAGATGATCCTCAAGTAGGCCATGAATATGGAATTCTATTGCCTCGTGCATATTTTTTTCGGTTTCTTCTCTTGTCAAACCGGTGGCAATGCATCCGGGCAGATCCGGTGAGTAGGCTGAAAACCCGGTGTCGGTCTTTTCAATAACAACGAGAAAACGATACATGTTTACTCTCCTTTTTCCAATTGCGCCTGTTTTCGTATGCTGTTCAGAGTGCCGGGTGAAACGTCGTCACCGGGATGGCCGGCAATGGTCACTCGCCCAACTTTAGACATATGCTTGTACTGACGATGGCTGCCCCGTGTTGCGACAAGGTACCAGCCATCATCTTCAATCAATTTGATAACGTCCCGAATTTTCATAGGAAGAGAGTAGCATACTCGAATCGGATTTACAAATACTGAGACTACGTTGATGTCGAAAATGAGGAAAATAGTTTCCAACTCGCGCCAGGACCGGGGGCGATAAACCCGCCCCGGTCAGGCTTGGGCGTTAGCGTGGAGGTAAACCCATGAACTATGTGAACACATTCATCGCCGTCGCTGCCGATACCAAGGTCGAAACCGGTATGGTTCCGCCCTCACGGGAAGGCAAGAAGTCCGTGGCGCAGTTGGAATACGAACTTATTGCCGCCAAGCCTTACCAACTCACTCAAGAAGACGTTCAGTTTGCGGTTTATGTCCAGCGCACTGGGCTCAGCAACCAAGAGGTCACGGCAAATCGCTCAGCCTTGTGGGCTGAGTTCTTTTCCAAGTCCATGGCCTGCATGCGCGCTTCACCCTTACCAAAATCTTATGGGTGGGGATTGCACTTCGATGCTGATGGGAAGGTGGCGCTCATTGGAGTAGAAACAGAGAAATACGCTCGACTGGTCAACGATCCGACGTTAGAGCACACCGCTGCGATGCGGAGTAAACGCTCATAAGCGGCATGCGAAAACAGGCGCCTTTAGGAAAGATACAGGAACCTAAAACCCCACTTCTAAAGCGAATTGCCGACGATCGGCAAGCCCGGCCCAAAACCCGCCGGTCAGGCTTATGGGCGTTGGGCGACATAATTGTTAGCGCAAATTCCTCATTAGCTGCTCAATAAAGGAGATTCAATATGGCAACCCTCTATCATCAAGTATGGATCAACGCGCCCGTCTCGAAAATTTACCAAGCACTCGCCACCGCCGAAGGACTCGGCAGGTGGTGGGCTCCGCATACATCCACCGAAACGGATTCCGGTCTTGTGCTGGCACACGGTGCTGGCACAGAGCATGGCGAGGTACGAATGAAGGTGCTGGACACGACCCAAGACAAGCGAGTTGAATGGGAGATCATCAGTACGCATCCTAAACGCAGCCCCGCTTCTGCCTGGACTGGCACACACATCAGTTTTGAGCTAACCGAAAGAGAGAACCCAGGTCATTGGCTGGGAAACAGCGACGAAATACCCCGCATGGCGGTTCTTGAATTTCGCCACTCTGGCTGGGATGAGAACAGTGAATACTTCGGTTTCTGCAACTTCGCATGGGGTGAGACGTTGCTCATGCTCAAGCAATGGTGTGAATCACAATGACAGCACAGCCAACGTTTAGCATCAAGAGAGAAGGAGTGATGCGAACACCCCGTAGGGGTCTTGACACGAGACAATAATAAAGAGCGTGGGTCCAACCAGGCAGAAGCACCGGCCTAAAACCGCCGGTGTTCTCCCACCACGTTCTGAGGACAGCCATCTAAACAGGAGATAGCTAAAGCGACTTTTGCGATACAATATCCAAGTTATGCTAACGACGCGGAGGAGTGATCGATGACCTACTCAAGCATTGAAGACGCTTTTTTATTCGTAAGCAGCGCCGCTCCATTCGAGCATAGCGCGGTTGTTCATCGGATCACGGGCGAGACTTTTTTTGCTTCGGCATATTCAGACGATTTCGATTTTCCGGATGATGTGGACGATAACGACGATTATATTGCAATCCCGCACAGAAATGATCTTGATCTGGGGAAGCATCTGGTAATGGAGTTTGTCCGGAGTCACTGCCCTGAACTGACAAACCGTGTGATTGCTGTATTCTCGCGACGCGGCGCATACGGCAACTATAAGGGACTGCTATCAGAGAAAGATTTGCTGGATAAATGGCATGCTTTTGAAAATGCACGAACCAGAGAAGCGCTGCTTGAATGGTGCGAGGGAAATGGACTGGTCATCGAGACGAATTCATGAAAGATAAAAAGGTAAAGAAGAAACGCAAACGTACTGCTGCGGAAAAGGCTGCAAAAAAACGCAGACAATTGGAATACATGTATGTTTTTATGAACGGCAAGCAGAAACGAGTCAAGCGGCCACTAACCATTGATGGCATGGATTCGGACGAGTTCATAAGGCAAAATGCCGATTCAATATGGTTGCATCAAAACGAGATGTGGGAATATATTGATCTGCCATCAGATGGTCATGATTAACCGAATCAGCAGCGCTTACACCATAATCAGGAGGACACATCTCCAGTGAGTTATTACGGATGGGCACCATATGTGCCGGTGGCCGAGCGTCGGGCAAAGGCGCAGAAGCAGCTTGAAAAAATGAAAAAGAAGGGGCTCAACGTGCAGCCGGTACTTTTGTCCGGCCGCAAGATCGCCGATTCCTTCTGGGGCAAGGGGTGGTGCGACCATATGGAGTCCTTCAGCGATTATGCCAACCGCCTCCCCCGTGGCCGCAGCTATGTCAGAAACGGTTCGGTCTGTCATCTGGAGATCCAGAGCGGCCATATCAAAGCCATTGTCAGCGGATCGTCGCTATACAACGTTTCCATCACCATAACCCCGCTTGTGAAAAAAAAATGGGATGCCGTCAGATCGGCCTGCAGCGGAAGGATCGGGTCGCTGATCGATCTCTTGCGCGGAAGGCTGGACCGTGGGGTCATGGAGGTTGTTTCGGATCGCAGGGAAGGGCTTTTCCCGCTGCCCGGCGAGATGAAATTCGACTGCGACTGTCCGGACTGGGCCGGCATGTGCAAGCATGTGGCGGCAGTGCTCTACGGCGTGGGCGCCCGACTCGACCACTCCCCGGAGATGCTGTTCCAACTGCGCGGGGTGAATCACGAAGAGCTGGTTGATGTCTCCACGGCGGTTACGGATGCGGCCAAAGCCGGAACGTCCCGCCGAAGGATTGCCGCGACCGGTATTGGCGATGTGTTCGGGATTGATATGGCAGAAACAGGGGAAACGGCCTCAGAAACAGCCGCCGTCACCCCGGCAATAAAATCAAAACCGGAGAAGCTGACACCGACTTCCGCCAATAAGCTTGAAATACAATCCCCCCCGCGGCAGCCGCATACAAAAAACGTCCCGGCAAAAACAAAAGGTCACAAAAAGTCGTCCGCTGCGGCCCCTTTTCCCGATCCGCTGACCGGTGACGCCATATATGCCTGGAGATCATCACTCAATGAGACTCAGGCAGTATTTGCGTCCCGCATCGGGATAACCGCCGCCAGCATTTCGCAATGGGAAAAAAAGGGCAAAGCTGCCATCGGCATGCAGCCTCGCACTCTGCTGGAACTGGGCAAGGCCTGGAAGCTGACACGGTAGTTTTTTTTATCCTACCCCACTACAGTGTTGTCCGGTTTGGTTTGTGCATCAAGGTTGTTAAGCCCCATTAGGGGCGTTCGAATGTAGCCGGGGGATTCATCCCACGGATGAGATGCTATATTTCCCCCGGATGACCGGGGAATGAATTCCCAGGCTACCAGTATTCTGTCCCTACGGGACGTACGCAAAAACCAAACCGGACAACGCTGACCCCGCTACGCAATCTTTTTTAATCGCAAAGCTGTACCCGCCGCCACTTTCGTACCGAATTGACCAGGAAAATTTCTTCGGCTGTTTCCAGTTCCTCCCGGCAGATCACCCGCTCCCTGATTTCCCCATTCTCCAGCAGTTCCTCCCGGAACACCCCCGGCAGCAGACCGCAGCAGAGGGGCGGAGTGACGAGCTCTCCGCCAATGCGGGCCACGATGTTGCTGATGGTCCCTTCCGTGACCTCGCCCCGCTCGTTTATGAAGAGGACATCAGCGCAGTCGGGACGCAGCGCCGCTTCTTCGGCGTAGAGGCTCCGGCTGGTGGTCTTGTGGTAGAGAAATGGATCGGCTGAATCTGCCGTCCGTCTCGCGAAGGTGACGGTCAATTCTTTCCCTCCTGACTCCGCCCCGATGGGAGCGGCTTCACAGGCAATTTCCCCGGTCCGGGAAAGGAGCAGCCGCACCTTTTGTTTGCCGATGAGATGGGAGCCGATTTCCTCCAGTGCCTTTTCCGCCCCACCCGCTTCCAGGGTGAAGGCGAAGTAGGCCGCCGAACGCTTTAGCCTTTCCATGTGGCGCTCCAGGAGGAAATATCCCTTCCCCTCATCGAAGAGGAGCGATTCGATGAGGTGGAACTCCCGCGGCTTCTCACGGGCGAATCGCCCCTTGGCGAGGCATTCCGCGTATTCGGCGTCCGCCTGCGAATCGAAGGTGACGCCGCTGCCGATCCCCAGCTCCCCCCGGCCGGTGGCGGCATCGATGACGATGGTCCTGATCGCCACGCTGAACTGTGCTTCGTCACCGGGGGAGACGTAACCGATGCAGCCGGTATAGACGCCGCGGGGGGAATCCTCCAGCTCGGCGATGATCTCCATGGTCCTCTTTTTCGGCGCGCCGGTGACGGAACCGCAGGGGAAGAGGGCCTGGAAAAGCCCGGTCAGGCCGACCCCGTCCTTGAGCCTCGATTGTATGGTTGAGGTCATCTGGTGCACGGTCCCGAGCGTTTCCACGTCGAACAGTGAGTTCACCCGCACGGAGCCGGTCGTGGAAACCATCCCCATGTCGTTTCGCAACAGGTCGACGATCATCAGGTTCTCCGCACGCTCCTTGGGGCTTTCCCTGAGCTTTTGCTTCGCCTCTTCATCCTCCTGCCACCACCGACCGCGACCGGCAGTCCCCTTCATGGGGCGGGTGGTCAAGACCCCTTCCCGCAGGCTGAAAAAGAGCTCCGGTGAGGCGGAGAGGATCTGGAAACGTCCCGTGTCGATATATGCGGAATAAGGTGTGGGTTGGCAACGGCGGAGGTCTGAGTAGAAGGCGGCCGGGTCGCCGGTGAACCGGAAGTGTTGGCGCATGGTGAAGTTCACCTGGTAGGTGTGGCCGCATGCGATGAGCTCCCTGATCGAGGCGACGGCACGGGCGTGCTCCGCGCCGTCGAGCGAGGTCGTCCAGCCGGATGTTTGATAGGCTTCCGCGGGGGGAACCTCAGCAGATGGGTCAAGCGCAGAGCGTTCACTGAAGAGGCCGAACCAGAGAAGCGGGAAACCGGCCGCCGGGCGGGTGGCAAGACCCGTATCGAGCCCGGCCGCAGCCTCGTAGGAAACAAAGCCGGCCGCATGGAGCCCCCGAGCGACCGCCTCTTCCACCCGGTGCAGCGCGGGGAGCACTTCGGCCGGGGACGATGCGGTGATCTCAGCCTGGAGGCCGACAAAGGAGAACGAGTTAAAAAGCACCCGCTTTTTCATGGTCAAGCCGCCCCGACCGAACATATTCCGGCGATGGGGCATTTCAGGCACCTAAGGCGGTCCTTGCCATCGCACCCTTCGGAGATGCCCAGGTGGCAGAGGCTGAAATCGTACTTCACCGGATCGAGCGGGTCGAGTTTTCTTAAGGATGCGGTGATTTCCCGCGCCATCCGCCAGTCGGCCTGCCTGCGACCGGTGAGGCCGAGAAAGCGGCTGATCCGCTGGATGTGGGCATCTACCGGGATGACCAGCTTGGCGGGAGAGACGTTCCTCCACAAACCCAGGTCGATGCCGTCCGCCGGGCGGACCATCCAGCGCAGGTACATGCAGAGTCGCTTGCAGGCGCTCCCCGAAGCAGGGGAGGGGAAGAAAAAGGGGAAATAGGAGTCTCCGGGGATGGTCCTGCAGCCGAACACCGGCGAGTAATCCATGGCCAGGATGGCGGCGGTGAATTCGATGAGGGATGGGGTGATGTCGTCGGCAGCTGCGTCGTAGCAGCCGAGGAAATAGTCGCCGATGGAGTCGGCCTCCTCAAGCATGGACCGGCAGGCCAGGAGCAGTGCGCAGAGATCGCGGCCGTCGTTGAAGCGATGCTTGAAGCCGGCGAAAAGTTCGAGGCCGCGCGCCGGCTCGAACTCTTCGACAAACGCCCGCGGCGACGAACCGATCCTGCCGAAGATGATTTCCAGATTTTTGAGGATGATTTTCACATTGCCGTAGGCAAATGCGGCGGCGATAAAGCCGGCAATTTCCTGGTCTTCCGACCGTTGGTAGCGGTGGCAGAAGGAGAGGGGGTCGTTCGCCAGATGAACGCTTGAGCGTGCCGCGTAGAGCTTTTCGAGAATGGGTTTCAACTGCATGGTACTTTCCCTGTTGTGCCGTCGATGGACAAAATTGTTGAGCGTGATAGATTATCATAGAGAATTAACCGCTGGAAGCAAAAAGGGGGGACCCATGAAGCTTGCTGAACTGTTTCCTGAGGAGGGACGGGGTGTCATCGCCACTGCCGATGCCGCCGGTCTCGTCAATATGGCCGCCTACGCCATCCCCCACGTCATTGATGAGGAGACCCTTGCCTGGGGGATGACCAAGGGGCGCACCTACAGCAACCTGCTGGCAAATCCCCACGCGTCGTATCTGTACATGGCTCCGTCGCGGGGGTACAACGGCTGGCGCCTGACACTGGAGCTGAAGGAAATTCACGACGATGGCGAGCTGCTGGAGCAGATCAAGGCGAACACGGCCAAGGTCGTATCGGCTCAGGCAGGAACGGCGGTGAGGCATGTGGTGTATTTCAAGGTCGTTGAGATCCGGCCGCTTATCTGAGGAACGAGGAACGAGGATAAAGGATCGAGGATCGAGGATCGAGGATCGAGGATCGAGGATCGAGGATCGAGGATCGAGGATCGAGGATCGAGGATCGAGGAGGGTTTGTCCTAGGACCTCGTTCCTCGTTCCTTGTTTTTTGGGGTCTCCAGAATAAAGGTGACCGGCCCGTCGTTAACCAGGGAAACCTTCATGTCGGCCTGAAAGATGCCGGTCTGCACCGGGATTCCCAATTCCCATGTTTTGCCGACGAAATACTCGTAGAGTTGGATCGCCTCCTCCGGCGGGGCGGCGGTATCGAAGGACGGCCGGCGCCCCTTGCTGCAGTTTCCCGCCAGGGTGAACTGGGAGACAGCGAGGAGTTCGCCCTTGATGTCCAAAAGCGACAGGTTCATCTTGCCGGCCGCATCTTCGAAGATGCGGAGATTGACGATCTTCTCCGCCAGCCAGTCGGCTTCTTTCGTCGAATCGCCCTTTTCCACGCCGAGCAGGACGAGAATCCCCCGCTCAACAGCACCGACGGTCCTGCCGTCAACCTTCACCCCTGCTTCGCTTACCCGCTGAATAACCGCTTTCATCCGAAAATCTTCCCGTAAGTTGCCTGGTAGATGGCCAGCGCTCCAGGACTGAAGGGGACGAAGATCACCCGTTCCAGTTCGGGGAATTTTTCGAGGGCAGCCTTTGCTTCAACCATGGCGATCTCGCATGCCTGGTCCATGGGGTAGCCGTAGACCCCTGCACTGATAGCGGGGAAGGCGATGGATTTCAGCTTGCTCGCGTGGGCCACTTCAAAGCAGCGGCGGTAGGCTTTCCGCAGAAGTTCCGGCTCGCCTTTGCTGCCGCCGTGCCAGACCGGGCCGACCGTATGTATGACGTGCTTTGCCGGGAGTTTGTATCCCTTGGTGATCTTGGCGTCGCCGGTTTCGCAACCGCCGAGGGTGGAGCATTCGGCGACCAGGTCGGGCCCGGCAGCCCGATGGATGGCGCCGTCCACCCCGCCGCCGCCGAGCAGGGTGTTGTTGGCGGCGTTGACGATGGCGTCGACCGCCAGCCTGGTGATGTCTCCCTGGATGATCTCGATTTTTCCTTTCATACACGCCTCCTTTTCGTTGTGGAGAAGTAATGGTGCTACCCCGAAGTCGCTTTCTCCGGCTACCCCTGACTGCCGGATTTATCGTAGACAGTTTACCACCTTTCACCGTGTATAACCGTAATTGCCGGCAGCTTCAACAATTTTTTCGTCCCGCCCCCGATTGTCGGCTTTCCGGTTGTGGCAAAGAGCTTTTTCCCAGGATATCTCCGCTTATTGTGGATCTCCTGGATATCCTCATGCCCCCTGAATCACATTTCTTTTCATCGCTCAAACATTTTTCTAAAGTTTTTTTGTATACATGCGAAGTAGGTAATACCTTGCAAGCAGAAAGGGCACAAGATTAATTGCGGCCGGTGAAAAAACTGAAACATGAAACCGCTATGGAACGTTGTTAATTTGTTGGCTGACTTTCCCAAAATCGACTGGATAAATTGAGGAGGAGTTACGTATGTTTTTCACAAACTTGAAAATCGGGATCAAACTGGGGTTGGCGTTCGGGTTCCTGTTGCTGATGATCGTCATGATGATCTGTTTCGGCCTCAGCAGTACGCAGAAAGTGAATGAATCGGTGAGAGAGATAGCCAAAGGCAACTACGTAAAAACCCTGTATGCCTTTCAGGCGTCAACAGCGCTTGATGATCTTGCCGGATCCATTCGCATGCTTGTTCTGCTGAAAGACGAGAACAGCATCAGCAGGGAAAAACAGAAGCTGGAAGAGGCCAGGTCGCGCTATAAAGAAGCCATGACGAAGCTGGAGGAAATCGAAAAAACGGAAAAGGGGATGAAGCTGATCGAAACAGCTAAAAGTTTCATAGTTCCCGCTGCGCAGGTTAACAACAAAGTAATGGAACTGGCTCTTGCCCATAAACAGGACGAAGCAATAGCCCTGTTGATGAACGAGGCTGTGCCGCTTACGCAAAAGGTGAAGGACGCGTTCGATGAGCAGGTAAAGTATCAGCAGGAGAATGTGGATGCAGCCTACAAGAAATCTGTGGCAATTTACGGCCGGGCAAAATCAGTCCAGCTCATTGCCGGGGCTGTTTCGATAATTCTCGGCCTGCTGGCGGCCGGCTTCCTGATCCATAACTTTGTCACCAGGATCAACCGCGTGGCAAATGCCATGAGCCGGGTTGCCGATGGTGATTTGTCGACACATCTGAAAATCTATGCCACCGATGAAATCGGCGACCTGGGAAGAAGCATCAACCGGATGCTGACGTCAATTGCCGGCATGATCACTTCCATAAAAAACACGGCGACCCAGGTAGCATCTGCTGCCGGCGTGTTGTACTCAAATTCCGAACAGATCGCCACCGGTGCGGAAGAGGTGGCGGCCCAGGCCGGCACTGTCGCCACAGCCAGTGAGGAGATGGCGGCCACGTCTTCGGAAATAGCCCAGAATTGCAATCTGGCGGCGGACAGTTCCAGGCACGCCAGCAGGTTGGCTACGGAGGGGGTTTCCGTAGTTCATGAAACGGTTGCCGGAATGAACCGTATCGCCGAAAGGGTGAAGGAATCCGCCGCGACGGTAGAGAGCCTCGGTTCCCGTTCCGACCAGATAGGGGAAATTGTAGGAACGATTGAGGATATTGCCGACCAGACCAACCTGCTGGCCTTGAATGCAGCCATCGAAGCCGCCAGGGCCGGTGAGCAGGGACGCGGGTTTGCCGTCGTAGCCGATGAAGTGCGCGCCCTTGCGGAACGGACGACCAAAGCGACGAAAGAGATCGGCCAGATGATAAAGGCCATCCAGACAGAGACAAAAGGCGCTGTTACATCCATGGAGGAAGGGGTAAACGAGGTTGAGCTGGGGACAAAGGATGCGGCCAAGTCTGGCAGTGCTCTGGAACATATCCTCAACCAGATAAACGAGGTGACCATGCAGATCAACCAGATAGCTACCGCAGCCGAACAGCAGACTGCAACAACTACGGAAATAACGCATAATATCCAGCAGATTACCGAGGTGGTGCAGGCAAGCACCAGCGGTTCGCATGCGTCGGCTTACTCCGCCAGCGAGCTTACCGCCCATGCCGAAGAACTCCAGCGTCTTGTCGGACAGTTCACCCTCGCCGCGTGAGATTCGGGCGAAGCAAAAAGGGGAATTGCCGCTCAAGCCGCTTTCAGCATAAAATCCACATGTACGGCGTCAAACGGAAAGACGATCAGGCCTTTGTCGGTTTTCTGTAGTATTCCGGCCTTCAGAAGCGCTTGCACGTCGCCATGTACCGCCTTTACATCCCTGTTCATTCGACGGGCCGCCTCACGAATCGTCATTGGTCCTGCACCCGTCATGACCTTGAGCAGATCCCAACGCTTGCCGGAAATCACCTTGAAAAGAAGTTCAGGTGAGTCGAAGCTGATAAACGCACCTTGTGGTTCTCCTTCGAACGCACGCAGGAACCGACGGTTGATTTTTTCGCGGGAAGATACTTCCAATGTTACGGTACGCATATCAGGGCCTCCAATTGTCCACATTTTGCCAGAAATCGTAGAGCAGTGCTTGGGGTGTGGTGAAAAAGTAAGGGATTTCTTCTTCGCCTTTATGCCTGTGATCGCCCTTGCCGGCCTCATTATCATAGCGCAGTACACAACGACCATTGACAATGAGCGCGAGGCGATACTTGAAATCGTGGTGACTTCCGGAAAGAGGCAAAGGCAGCCGCCACACCACAATTTCCACAAAAGAAATTTCGGAGAGGCTGTGCCGTTCGTTAAGCATAAGTTTGGCGCTCATGTTGGAAAGAATAACAACACCCTCCGGTGTTGTCAAGAATTACAACATTGGGCGAGTGATAACGCTTCTTTAGCCCCGTGAAAGAAGTCTATATCAAAACACCGGCGTCAGCGATCACTCGTAACGTTTATTTACGGACAAGCTCTTCAGTTTCGATTTGGGTCCGCGATGCCGAGCATTCCGCGATAATAGCTGTCGTGGCGGGGTTCCGAAAGGATCGTCCCGATGCTCTTGTCGACCCGTTTGCGTGAAAGGTAGAGGTGGTAGATGAAGCCCGAGATGCGGGTGTCGCCGATGATGATGTAGCCGTTGATCATCCCGTCCTTCATATAAACCCTTCTCCAGATGTCCCCCTGCTGCCGGGTGATCGCCTCCCCCTCGAAGCGCCCTGCCGAGACGATCGGAAAATCGATATGCTTTTTCAGCACGTTTGTGTTGACGGACCCGCCGAAAGAGCCGTCGCCATGGACCAGATGGCGTGCGGCGATGCGTGCCTGTTGCATGGCGTTCGGATAGGTGGCGAAGAATCCCTGCTCGCCGGTCACGGCATGCCTGGTTACGGCAACGTCGCCTGCCGTGTAGATGTCCGGATCGGCGAGCATCTGCTCGTTGCTCGGCACCCCCTTGTCGTTGCCGCACAGCGCCTCCGAATTGGGGGATACCCCGATGGAGACGATCAAGAGCGATGTTTCCATCCGCTCGCCGTTTGAAAACTCGACTGCCGCGAGTTGGCCGTTTGCCAAGACGATCTCGCTGACCGTGGTCTTCAGGCGGATATCGATGCCGGTTTTTGCTGCCAGCTTGCGGGTTGCGAACTGTCCACCATCTTCGTCGGTCATCTGGGACAGCAGGCGGGTGTTTCGGTGGACCAGGGTTATCTCAAGTCCACGGTGCCAGAGGGCCAGGGCTGCATCAACACCGATGAAGCCGCCGCCGAAGACTACCGCCTTCTTTATGTTCCGCTCACTGATGTAGCGGTCGATGGCCATCATGTCGGTCAGGGTCTTGAAGCCGAATACGCCCATGGTTTCCAGCCATTCGGGGCGCGGATACCAGCTTCGTGTGCCGGTGGCAAAGAAGAGTCGGTCGTATGTCACGTTACGCCCGGAGGCGCTTCTTACCAACCGTCGCTCGGTATCCACCTCGACCACAGGGTCGGAAAGATATGGAGTCACCCGGTAACGGTCGTAAAAATCTTTCCCTTTCCAGTAAACGGTCTTCAAAGGCTCGCCGGCCAGATAAAAAGGGATCACGCAGGGGGAGTAAGGGGCGAAACCTTCGTCGCTGCACATGACGATCTCACCGCCGAACCCCTCCAAACGGAGGCGTTGCACGAATTCCGCTGCTGCCATACCGGTTCCGACTGTTACGACCTTCATTACTCACCACCCCGACGCCGTGCGAACTCTTTCCGGCGCAGCTCCCTGAACAGTTCGATATGCGGAGGCATCCCTTCTGCCCCGAGCAGATAAGTCCGGAGGCTTTTGGCTGCGTGCTTGCCTCTCATCGAGTCATGCTCGGCATAAACCAGCGCCCCCGAATGGCAGGCCTCCACGCAGGCCGGTTTCTTTCCCTCCTTTATCCGCTCGTTGCAGAGGTCGCATTTATAGGCTACGTCGCGATTGTACTGCGAGCGGTGCGTAACCTTGAACGAAATGGCGTCGAAGGGGCAGACCATGGCGCACATCGCGCACGCCTTGCAAAGTGAGGCGTCAAGGAGTACCGCGCCACTTTCCTGATCGCGGCTGATTGCTCCTGACGGGCAGGCGTTAAGGCAGTCCGCCGGGTCGCAGTGGCGGCAGGAGAGAGGAAATGCCTCGTGGTCGATGCCCAACACCCGAACGTTCACCTGGGTTTTGTGGTCGCACAGGGTGGCCAACAGGCTGTGGCCGGGGTGATGTTCCACTGCGCAAGCGGTTTCACAGGCCTTGCAGGCCAGGCACTTCTTGTAATCGACAAATATCCGTTTCATGGCGGATCTCCCTGGTCCCGATAAACGGGATAAGTACGTTAACTTACTAATCCTATAAACGACAGTTGAGCCGCAAAGGACCCAAAGGGCCTAAAACGCCAAGAACGCTAAGAAAATCAGTACGATGGGACAAAAAACCTTCTAATCCAAATGATGTTCGTAGAATGCTTGTTAACTCACTGATTTCTTTGCGAACTTTGCGTCTTTGCGGTAATGAACTGCTTTTTCTAGGAGCCCGTCGGACTTAGGGAATCGTAACGAGAGAATGGCAAATCGAGGACAGATTTTCGGAAATTTGAGAGCTAATAGTGGACCTATTCGTCGAAAATTTCCGGGAATATGGACCGATTTTCCGTTCTCGCAGTAGATTCATTCCTAAGTCCGACAGGCTCCTAGGCTAATTAATGAGCGTGATGATGTGTTGTTGCGCTGGCCGAACAGCTGCACGGCGGAGCATTCAGCAGCGAGGCCAATGATGTGACCGCTGCTGCGTATCTACTCTCCCGGTCCTCCATGATCCTGGTAACATCCGGATCGAGGGCTTCAAGCGCGGGCTCGGCAGGGAGTTCGACGATGGCGTCGAATGTCTCCTCAAGGCGGCATCCATTCTCCTTCTGGAACCGCTCAAGTTTGGCGCTTCCCCCGGGGGCGATCCGGTTCACCACCAGATAGACAAGCGGAATACCGGTCTGTCGGGCCAAAGCCGCGGAATGGCAGGCCACGGTCAGGGCGTTGAAGGTATTGTCGGCAACCACCAGGCACTGCCCGAACCCCTTGGACAAGGCCCGTCCGAAATGCTCCATGCCTGCCTGGGTATCGAGAAGGATTGCATCGTTGCGACGGAGCGCCAGGTGGCGGATCGTCGCGTCCAGCAGCACGTTCTCGGCGCAGAGGCAGCCGCCGCCTGCCTGCTTTACGGTCCCCATCACCAGCAGGTTGAGGTTGTCGCGGATTTTTAGGCCGAATCGTTCCACAACGTCCTCGACGTCCGGGTTCAGCTTGAACATCGCCCCCCAGCCGCTCCGACCGGGGCGGATACCGGTCTTTTCCTCGATGTAGTCGGCATGGAGGTTCAGCGGCACGATCCGGGATGCCGCCTCATGGTCGAGCCCAAGCGCATTGGGCAGGTTCATCTGCGGGTCTTCGTCCACGGCCAGGACGTTGATGCCGTTGGCGGCGAGCACCGTTGCCAGGCAGGAGGTGAGGGTGGTTTTTCCCACCCCGCCCTTGCCGGTGATCACTACGCGCAGTCCTTCGGGTTGTGGTTGGCACATATCGATTCCCTTTGTCAAATTCCGAGCGCGCTGCGCCGCTGCATAACGATCCGCTCCATCTGGTCGGCGGCGGCGACCGGGTCTTCTTCGACGAAGAACCAGCCACCCAGCAGATCTTTCGCATCCTGGGTAAGAATCTTCGTGACTGCCGGTCCGCCGAGGATGGGGGGGAGCGGCCAAAGATGGACCGGGATGCCGGAGCCGACAAAGTAGGCGCCGATGGCGACCGCCTTTTCAGTAGTCCACTCCGGCGCAGAGCCGACCAGCGGCAGGTCGGAGATGTCGACCTTGAGATGGTCGGCAATGGCCCCGGCCAGGTTGAGCATCCGCGAGCAGTCCACGCACGATCCCATGTGGAGGACCGGCGGAATCCCAAGTTGTTTGCAGACCGCCTTCAGTCCCGGTCCGGCCAGTTTCTGAGCCGAAAGGTCCATCAGACCGGCCTTGGCGGCGGCAACTGCCCAGCAGCCGGTGCCGATCACCAGGATGTCGCGCTTCAGGAGTTCCGTGGTGAGAACGCGGTGGAAATGGTCCTGCTGCACCTTTACGTTGTTGCAGCCGACAATGCCGGCCACCCCCTTGATGGTGCCGCTGACGATCAGGTCGATGAGCGGCTGGAGGGTGCCGCCCAGTGCCTTCAGAATCTCTTCGACAGTGAAGCCTACCACTGCGGTTGCCGTATGCTTCGGGATATAAACCCGCCCCTTGTTCCGGTTGGGGAAAGCGTCGATGGCGGTCTTGATGATCCGGCTGGCAATCACGTCCGCATGATGCTCGTCGAACTGGATGTGAAGCGCGCCGGGGATCTTGGCCTGTTCGCTGGTGGTGATGAATTTTGTATGGAAGCAGGAGGCGAGATCGGCGAGCGCGGGAAAGATGCACTGCACGTCCACGACCATGGCATCCACCGCTCCGGTCATGATTGCCAGCTCACTGTGTGATTCGTTTCCCGCCATGCCTACACCCTGTCGAAGCAATACCTCGTTCCCCGTGCAGCACAGCCCGACCACGTTGACCCGTTTTGCACCAACGGCTTCCGCTGCCTGGCGATTCTCGGCTGAGAGAGCCATCTCTGCAACCTTGGCCGACAGGATCGGTTCATGGCCATGAACCACAACGTTGACGCTCTCTTCTTCCAACACACCCAGGTTTGCCTTGACCGATTTTATGGTGGGGGTTCCGAGGAGGATATCCTGCAGCTCGGTGGCGATCAATGAGCCTCCCCAGCCGTCGGAGAGGGAGCAGCGGATTGACTGGGCCACCAGCGAGAGCGGGTCGTGGTCGCAGCCGAAATGGGTGCGGTGCAGGATATCAACAGCCTCGCGGTCGATACCACGCGGCAGGAAGCCGGTTTTCGCACCGGTTGACTCGTACAGCGCCCTCTCCAGTTCCTTCAGTCGTTCAAAGCGCTTTACGGGCATGTACTTTTGCAGGAATACGAGCGGCTCTTCTTCCTGGTTGCCGAAGCAGTCGATGGCGACTTTTGCGACATCCGCGGCGATTTCCATCTGTTGGCGTCCGGCAGTCGGGATGCCGAGGCGGGCGGCAACGGCCATCAGCTTATCGGGATCGGTGATATGGTAATCGGTGTTGGTTCCGTTTGCCACGGCCCTGAGCAGCAGCGCCACTTTACGGCCATGATCCGAGTGGGAGGAAGAGCCTACCGCCGCCATGCGCGCCAGGTTACGGGCCACGATGGTATCGGCGGTTGCTCCGCAGACGCCGTGGGTCGGCCCTTCGCCGAACGGGTCGATGCGACAGGGCCCCATGGAGCAGATACGGCAGCAGGTTCCGAGTTGGCCATAACTGCATTGAGGCTGCTGCTTCTCATACCGTTCCCAGACGTTGGAGTACCCTTCACGGTCTGCGATCCGCAACATCTCCACCGCTGCCGGGTCCACGCTCCTGTGGTCATCTTTTATTGCTTTCACCTCGTCCATAAATCCCTCCCCACGGTTATCTTCTAGGAGTCTGTCGGACTTATGGAATCGTAGCGAGAGGATGGAAAATCGAGGACAGATTTCCGGAAATTTGAGAGCGAATAGTGGACCTATTCGTCGAAAATTTACGGAGATATGGACCGATTTGCCATTCTCGCAGTAGATTCATTCCTAAGTCCGACAGACTCCTGGGGTCAGGTTAAACGATGAGGGGAATGCTATACAATACTCTGCTTGTGGGAGGGGGGCAGGGACTTGTAAAAGGTGGGATTTTTCAGGTAAAGGGACAGGCGGTTGAAAAAGAGACTACTTCAACCCGACAGCGACCAGAAACTCCTGCATCTTGTCCCGGCTGATCGGGAGGCGTACCTCGCTCCCGGCGATCTCGACCGAACATTCGGACGGATCGCGCAGGACCTTGCGCACCTTGGCGATATTGACCAGGTAACTCCGATGGATGCGGTGGAACATCTCCTGGGAGAGGCGCTTTTCCACTGCGCCGAGGGAGAGGTCGCAGTGATACTCGCCGGATTCGGTCCGGACCGTGGTGTAAATATTGTCCGCCTTGAAATAGACGATCTCTTCCGGCTTGAGGAGGTGAATTTCTCCGCGGGAGGTGACCGGAACCCGCGTCAGCTTCCGCTCGTCCGCGATATACGGCGTGATATCGTAAAAAAGCGCGCTGATCTTCTCGTCGGCCATCTCCCTATCAACCAGCGGGATCAGCTTGATGAGAAGATAGCGGTCCTGGCCGTCGTTGCGGATGATTTTGAGGGAGAGGGGGATCTGCCGTTTCGCATCTTTGGCGAGGCGGAGCATTTCGCCGACCCTGCTGCGGGTTTCCTCTCTGTGAAAACCCGGGATGTCCCCCTGGAACAGCTGTTCCAGGGGGACACCGCTGAAGAGAAGCATGAACATACGGTTGATGTGGGATACGCTCATATCCGGGTTCAGGATGACGATCCCCGGTTCGATATGCTCGATTATGTTGAGAAGGGTGCTTCTCCCCATTCATCCTCCCTTTCGCGGATTTGCCGGGGACATTGTATTTGTCCTGATTCCGCATGTAAAGTGGATTGTTTTAGCTCAGGGGAAATTGGACTCAATCTCTTGATCATCCCTGCCAATCTTCCGGTGCGAAGATCATCTCAACCGAACTTTTTCCCGGCGGAACCATGGGGAAAGAGTAGCAGTCCGGGTCGATCTCCACGTCGACCACCACCGGGCCGGCAATGGCCATGGCCCGTCTGAGTGCCGGCGCCAGCTCCTCCTTGCGGCTTACCCTGAGTGCTTCCACACCGAACCCCCTGGCCACCATGCAGAAATCCACATGTTTTCCCAGGTCGGTCGCCGCATAACGCTGCTTCAGGAAGATATTCTGAAACTGCCGAACCATGCCGAGTTTGCCGTTGTTGAGAACGATGGTCTTTACCGGGATGTTGTAGTAGGCGCAGGTCGCCAGCTCCTGAATGTTCATCTGGAACGCGCCGTCGCCGGTGATGGCGATGACCGTCTCCCCCGGATTGCCGAGGACCGCCCCCATGGCAGCGGGAAGGGCGTACCCCATGGTGCCGAGCCCGCCACTCGTTATGAAACGACGGGGAGCGGAGAAGCCGAGGTAATTGGCGGTCCACATCTGGGAGAGCCCCACGTCCGAGGCGACAATGGGTGTTGGCCCGCACGCCTCTCCCAGAGCCGCCATGATCTCGTGAGGAACAAGGTGCTCCCGCTTTGGCCGGGGGAGCGGCGCCTCCTGCTCCCAGGCAGCTATCCGGGCCTGCCAGGCGCTCCTGTCCCGCACCTCCAGCAAGCCGGCCAAAAGCGCCATTGCTTCCTTTGCATCTCCCACAATGGGTAGCGCCCTGTTGGTCACCTTGCGGATGGATGACGGGTCGATGTCGATATGGATGATGTCGGCCCGGGGAGCGAAACCGTCGAGCCGCCCCGTTACCCGGTCATCGAATCGGGCGCCGATCGCCACGAGGCAATCGCAGTCGTGCACGGCCCGGTTCGCGTGCCAGGCGCCGTACATCCCGAGCATCCCGATGGAGAGGGGCGAAGCCGGGTCCATGACGCCGATAGCCATGAGGGTGTGGGTGACCGGGATGCCCCCTTTTGCCGCGAGGGCGCGCAGTTCGGCAGACGCCCCGGCCAGGGTGATGCCGCCACCGGCGTAGATGAGGGGACGTTTCGCCCGGTTGATGATCTCCGCCGCTTTTTTCAACTGCTTGTCGTTCACGGATACCCTGCTCCGGTAGCCGCGCCGCGCAACCGTCTCCGGGATGACCGGAACGGTTTTCGCCGCCAGTACGTTGCTCGGGAGGTCTATGAGAATCGGCCCGGGGCGCAGGGTACGGGCTACGGAGAATGCCTCGTGAACGATCCCGGCGAGCTCTTTTACATCGGTAACCAGATAATTATGTTTGGTGATTGGTCTGGTGATCCCGATCATGTCGGCCTCCTGGAATGCGTCGCTCCCGATGTCGGTGGTTGCGACCTGGCAGGTGAGAGCCACCAGCGGAATCGAGTCCATGTGGGCCGTGGCGATGCCGGTCACGAGGTTCGTCGCGCCGGGGCCGGAGGTGGTGAGGCAGACCCCGACCTTGCCGGTAGTCCGGGCATAGCCGTCTGCGGCATGGGCCGCCCCCTGTTCATGGCGGACAAGGATGTGGCGCAGATCGGGGTCGTCGTAGAGGGCGTCATGGACCAGCAGGGTCTTGGCTCCGGGATAGCCGAAGATGGTGTCCACCCCCTCGCGTTTGAGGCATTCCAGCAGAATCTGTGCTCCTGTCTTCATACAGTAGTCTCCTTTCGCGTGCAGAATAAAAAAGGCCGCAGGGTGTATCCCCCGCGGCTTCCTTTTTTCTGCCCGTCCGGCAAAAAGAAAGGAGCGCGGGGCTAAGCCCGCGCTCCTTCTGATCCGTTATCTGGTCACAGGTAGCAGCGAGCCGTCACGTGGTGACGACTACGACTACCAGTACTAGAGATATTGTTGAAAAAGATGTGAACATGATCGTGTCTCCTGTTAAGGAACCATAGCAAAGGTTGCCCGAGGTGTCAAGAGCTCTGCCGGCACGTGGTAAAAATATGGATTTTCCCTTGTGACAAGAGATTATTACCGGGAAATGAGTGGAAACGGGGGGGCAGTGTCAATGCATGGTTGCCGGAACAGGAATTCTTGAAAGAGGCCGAAAAAAGGCGGGGCACAAGGCCCCGCCTGGAAACAACTCATAACTTTTGATGACAGTTGTTACCAAATAACCGTATCAAGTTGTCTGCCGTAGCTATCCCACGCCCCCAGCCAGAGCCATCCCTGTGTTATGGTAAAGGCTTGCCCGGTGCTTGTTACCGGGTTCAGCGTAAAGGATTTGCTGGTATCCGTCGGCAAGAGTGACGCTTCAAACATGGCAGAGTTGCCGGCGTTATCAGCTATCTGGGCAGACAGCCAGTCATTGGTGAGTCCGGTCGGCAAGGTCCAACTGACAGTAGTGTTCCCGCCGGTAAAAGCACGCACCTGGGCCACTGTTGGCGAGGTGATGGTCGGGAAGTTGGCGGTAGTCAATTCAGATTTCAGGTACGGCCGCTTCTTGAGCTTTTCGGTGTAAGTGGCTGCCAATGTGGTGCCGATATACAGTTTAATGGTGTAGCTTTCCTCTGTATCAGCTATTGCACCAATGGCCGTATCGGTCATGGAGTAAAGATTCCCGCCATTTTGCCCCTGAATTTCAAAGTAGTGGTACGCAATGTTATTAATTATCGTGACACCGGTAGAGGGAAGGCCGGCTCCGGTCACCACTGCCGACGTAATACCCTTGCCGCCACGGTCTTCAATATTAAGACGCAAGCCGGTAACAATCGGGGTCACAGTATCAGATACACGATATTCCGCCACGGGCTCGACATTGACATTGGCGATGTACTGGTCCCCCTGCATATACCATTTCCCATCTGTCTTTTTGATCATGTGGAATGGTTTCGGCCCGTCATTGACTACCTTGCCGTTCTGCATCACATCAATCGCAACCACGGCATTACCGTTCGCATCCATCGATTGGATGGAGATATTGGCAAACGAGATCCCGATCATGCTTTTATCGGTCGTTATCTCAGTGAGGAAAGCGGCTAGTGTCTGTCCCTCTAGCATGAAAGTGGCGCTATCAAAAAGAGCCAGCAGGGTCGGGTTGGTGTCACTGGGAAGGCTGGTGGCAAAAAGATTGGAGAAGGTCTTGAATCCCGCACTGATCAACTGGATGTCTGTGGCAGCGGTTGCAACACCGGTCGTGTCAGTAATGGCGCCCGTATAGGTTCCCGTAGTGATATTCGAGGTCATCTGCTGCTGGGTGATGATATTTGTAATGGTTGCAACACCTGTGGTTGTATCTGTTGTTACCTTGAGCACGTCCAGAGCCGCATCAAGACCGGTGTGGTCGGTGCTGAACGATGCCCGCAGCAGGTCGATCGAGCTGCTGACACCCACTGCCTGCAGGACAGGAAGAAGCTTGGCTTTCAGGGCGTCTGACTGTGCCGTCAGTTGTGTAGCGGTAAGGTTTGAGAAATTGCCGCTGTCAAAATAGGTCTTGGCAATCGACCCGGCAATGTTCGACACGATCAGGTCGGTGAGCGGGGTGACATTGATCTTGCCTCCCACGTCCGCCGATGTGCCGGCCGAGTACAGGTGATACTCGTTGCCGCCGACATAGCCGTCAGCCCGCACCATGTAAGGGGCCTTCAATCCGGTGACATCCACCGTGTACTTCCCGTCGGCTGCGATGGGAACAGTTTTTGTCTGGGCGGTAGGTGTTGTGCTGTCTTTGATGGTAACGCTGCCGATAATAGGCGCCCCTGCCGCCGCTACCCCCGATATCGTCGTGGCTGCACCTCCGCCTCCACTCCCTCCACAGGCCGCAAGGACCACGGCCGTCACCGCGCCGAACATCACCAGCTTGATACTATTCCATAATTGTCTCATGTTTGTCTCCTCCTTGTCCTGTACGTTGAATGCCTGGAACATACCATTTCAGATGTTTCTGCAAACGCTCCCCCCTTTCTCTTTGAATCTTCGCTAATTCCCGTGCTCAAACCTTGACTGCTTTCATCACTGTCCATCCCTGAACGGAAATCCGGCACCCATTGATCGAGGCTCCTTTCGGGGGATCCCAATTCATTAATGCTGCATCTTAATAACGGACCGCTTGTTATGAAAAGTCGACCATCTGTCAACCAACGTGATTTTTATGCTATTATTGTCGACTTTTTTGTAAACTATTGTGATATTGTCGTTTCATTTTCATTATAAGGATTGCCATATGGTCGCAAATTCATATCTAGCAATTCTGCGATTCTCCATATTTATCCTCTGGCTTCTCGCCTTTCCCATGAACGGCTTCCTCCTGGGGAAAACCGGCCCTGAACATCCCTTCCTGTTTTTTGTCATCCCCCATGCACTTGCCCTTTTCGCCATAAGATTTCTCATTAACAACCGGTTCTTCCCGGTGGTCGTGAACGTCGCGATCGGCACCGTCGTCGCCGGTACAGCGCTCTTTCCCTATGCCGGCAATCGGGCTCTGCCCCTGCTCGCGCTACTCGGGGTTGCCGCAGCGGGTCTGTTGGTCAAGTCAATAGGGGATATGGGCCTTGTCGCCAACCCGCCCCTGGCCGGAGCCATCTGCATGGCCGGTGGAAATCTGGCACTGCTGCTACTCATGAAATTACCGTTGACGCCGCAGGCCATCCACCTCTTGCTGGCGCTGTTGCTCCTCGTCCCTCTTTTTTCACCGACTCCCCGCTGCGGAGCGGAGGAAAAGGATTCATTTGTCGGGTATCTGCCGTTCCTGTTCGTGTATCAGCTGGTGAGCGGCGTCATGTACGGCTCTCTCATGGCCACATACAACCGGTACGCCTTCCTTGACGGAATAGAGCTTCTCTTCTATGCGGGGACTGCATTTATCGGTGCGTATCTGGTACGCAAGGGAAAGGATGCACTTCTGGTGCTCGGTATCCTGGGGGGAATGCTCTCCTTTCCCCTGCTCCAGATCAGGGGGGGACTCTCCGTCAACCTGAGCATGTTCGCGTTTCAGAGTTCAGCGGGCTTCATCGATCTCTTTATCCTCGTTCTTCTGTTCACCCGCACCGACACTCTTCGTGCTGCCGGCCCGGTCTTCGGGACTGTCTGTGCCGGGATTGCCGGTGGATACATCATATCCGACGCCATTGGCGGAGAGGGAAGCCTGGTCGTCGGTTCGGCAAATCTGATACTTACGATCGCCGTCTTTATCTTCGTTTTCTTTGTCCGGAAGAGGGGAACGGAAAGGGAGGTTCGTCCCGAGCCGGAAGAAAGCCGGCAGCGACCTGCCGGCATCAACCTCTCTCCGGCCCTCAAAAAGCGTCTGTCGGGACAGGAACAGGCGGTCCTCTACTGCGTGCTCCGGAAAATGACATTCCGTGAAACGGCAGAGGACCTCTCCCTTTCTGAATCTTCCGTCAAGACCTACATGAAAAGGATCTATGAAAAGACGGGGGTTACCGGTAAAGAAGAGCTTTTCACCGTGCTTGCCAACGGGGGGAGTGGCACTGGCAACAAGGATGAATAAAGGGGTGGGTGCGGAATTGCATTGAAGAAGAAGGGGAACCCGGCCGGGCTCCCCTTCCGACGTTTGAACAGGGTTGATCAGATTGTCGTGAAGTCGACCGTTCTACTTGCTTGCGTCAGCAGACTCGTTAAAATCCCGGCCCCTTCATTCGTGTAACATTCGGTTTCCCGACTTCTCCCGTGTAGAAGACCACCAGCCTGGCGGTCTGGGTGCCGTTGTTGCGGCCGTTGTGGGGGGTGTTCCTTACTTCGAAGATGGCTTCCCCTTCCTTGAATTCATATTTCTTTCCCCCTTCCATCTCCACGGTGATGCTCCCTGCGAGCATATAGGCGTAAACCGGCACGGCATGCGTGTGCCAGCCGGTTTCAGCGCCGGGAGGAATCTCGACGATCATCGCCGTGACCTCCGGATTGTCGGTCTTGAGATAGCTCAACTTCTGGCCGTTGGAAGCGGTGGCTGATGTGAGAATCCTGGTGGCCTTGACCCCCTGATAGTCGTCGGCATGGGCTATTGCCCCGAATGCGCCCGCTGTGAGCATGCAAAGTGCCGCTAAAGCCAGTCTTGCGTTTTTCATGTTCGGCCTCCTTAAAGTCAGGCTACGGTTCAATGTGCAGCACCCTCTCTGCTGGCGTCGGCGTGGGCGGATTTCAATGCAGGGCGGTTTTCTTGATAATGCCACCGGCTGCATCTGCCAACGGGTGAATTACAATAAATGCCGCTCCGTCAATCTCATTGATAACGTTCTTGACCCTGCCGATTTCCAACCTGGTAACGACACAGTAGAGTATACGCATCGGCTTGCCGGTCATTCCGCCGCGGCCATTGTAGATCGTCACGCCACGACTCAGGACACGTACGATAGCTTCCCTGATTTCATCACTCTTTTCGGACATGATGATAATGGCGTTGTATTCCTCGATGCCGTGGATCAGAAAATCGATTGTTTTCGATGCCGCAAAGTATGTCAGGACCGAATAGAGCGCCGAATCGATGCCGAGAAAAATGGCGGCAGCGGAAAAGATGAAAATATTCAGGATGAGGATAACATCGCCGACTTTCAGCAGATGACTACCCTTGCTGACCAGCAACGCTGCTATTTCAGTACCGTCAAGAACAGCGCCACCGCGAATTGCAAGGCCAATCCCGGCACCGATAAAAAAACCGCCGAAAACGGCTGTCAAAAGCTTGTCAGGGGTTACATACGGATAGTTGACAAAGGCAAGACATACGGATAACCCCGCAATCGCAAGTGCGCTTTTCAATGCGAACACCCCGCCAATCTGGCGATAGCCCAGCGCGATGAACGGAAGATTGATAAGCAGGATAAGGATCGACAACGGATAGCCAAGCACATTGGCCAGCAACATGGAAATGCCGGTTACGCCGCCATCTATGAAGTGGCTCGACAGCAAAAACCCTTTAATGCCCATCCCCGCCGAAAGAATTCCCAATACAATCAGAAGGAAATTTATTGATTCCCGAATAAACGTTTTCATGGATTGTTCATCGGGCAGTTTCTTTGATTTCCTGGCCCGGACTTACAAAAGAAATGCCCTGCCCGGATTTCATGCCGATCATCACACTTTCAATGATGGGAACGTTCACCTCTTTTTGCGAATTCCATTTGACGATAAAATTTGCACCAGTCCCGCCCGTTGTATCTTCTTCAGGGATGAAAATATCCGTTGACTCCAAAGGGGCCAAGGTTATTGACTTCTGGTAATATTTTCTCACTAATTTTCCCTTGGTATCATAGTAATCTGCGGCAATGATGTTGATAGGATTTGACATGTCTGTATTGCGAATACTTAAGATTGTCGCCAAATTAAACGGAACTTTTTTGGGAGCGCTGAAAATGTTCGAATAGACGGGCACATAAAGGGTCTGTCCTTTTGAAAGCCTGTATTCCGATGATGCGAAGGCGATTTGGCAAAAAGACGAAAGCAGGATAAGCCAAAGTAAACCCATGAGGAGTCGCCTTTTGTGCAGAACGCGGTGTATCATAAGAACCTCCTGGCATTGATTATATGTGTATCCATGCGCTGGATAGCGATTGATGAAGCGCAATCCCTCTCCTACAGATACGTTTCAGGCTCCTTCCGATGACTACAGTTAACGGTCAACTGCTCTGCCGCCTGCTTGATACGTGGGTCATCCATTGATTTTGCACCGGCTGGACAGCATTTGACGCATGCGCAGCACCGGATACACGAACTTTTATCTGTCAATGTGGGGGCATCCGCATGTATCGCAGCGGTGGGGCAAACCGATGTGCACTTCTTGCACCTTGTGCATAGCATCTCTTGTGTAACGGATGAGATATCCGATAGCATCCGTAGTTCCTTAAAAGGGAAGTTCCCAGGGACCTGGAGCGGGATCAACTCCTCAAGTGCCCGGATGTTTATTATCTTCTCACGGATCATTTTCCCGAATGTCTTTGCTTTCCCGAGGTCTTCCACGTCAGGCCGTCCGACGGCGATAGGTGTGCAGTTGGTGGAAAAGGAATGTTCACCAATAAATGCTCCGGCGGCAATGGGGTTGAACCCTGCTTCCTGGGCAACATCCCTTAATTCGAGGAGCGCGTCTTCATAAGCTCTATTCCCGTACACGACGACGATAACCGCTGGTGCACCATTTCCCTTAAGTTTTCGCAGCCTGGAAACCGCAACTGCGGGGAGCCGCCCGCTGTACACCGGAGATCCGATGATGGCCAAATCTTCATACCCTCTTTGGGGCTTCTCTATTTCTGCATCATGGGTGGTCAAATCAAGGGCTTCGACGTCGACAACCTGAAGTCCTTGCGAAATGCCTTCTACGACCTTCCTTGTCGTTTGAGTCGGCGAAAAGTAGATCAGTTTTGCTGAGTTAATATTCATTTTGCCCCCCGTCCTCATCAATTCATTTCTTTTATTTTTCATGTTTTCGGCTAACAACCTATCCGTGTGCGGCGTAAACAAAATCAACTTTGTGAACGGTCTTCCACGCGTAATTCCAACACTATGCGCCCCCATCCACCGCACTGAAGCCCTACATCAAAGCAACTGGCCCGCTTGAACCTGATCTCATTGGGGTCAACACCTGCATAGATCATCTCGTTGGCCGTAAAGACCATCATGAAAGCAGAATTCAACGAATAAGCGCATACTTTCTTCGGACATAGTTCCGTGAGTAGATTGCCCGCCCCATCAAAGTAGAACTTATCGCCAACCTTGTGACGACTATTACAGCCATGTGATTCGACTACCTCAAGAATGATGGTCTTGTTCATCAAGGTGGCATTTTTAGTCAGGACATCTTCATTTCTCGGATTCTCCCTGAACTTTTTCATTTCTTCATCCGTGTAACCCAAATGCTTTTGGATTATTTTCCACATGCGTTCATCAATCGCCATGTTTAGACTCCTTTTACTATAAAGAAAAAAGGGACACTTCTGCGTGAGCATGTGGAGCACGTCCCGCGCGTGCACGACCTGCGGCCGATGGTTCGGAATTTACTCCTTAACGGCAACTGCTTTGAAAAACGTGTAACAGAAAACGCCATCCGGTTCTGTTGTCCTGTAAAGTTCTTCGATGCCTTTGTCGAAGGTGTTCTGATCGGTTAATCCCGCTGCGAGTGCAGATTCACGTACACCCTCAATCATGGCGGTAAAAGTCTTTATGGTGAAGCCATCAACGAGTTCAGGTCTGCCGGCATCAACATAAACCATTCGCGGAGAAACATGAATTGCTCCGTAGCCGGCTTCGTTCAGAAGTGGATACAGTTCTCTGCCTATATTGGCATTCCCGCCGGCTCTCTTTTGCAGCTCAACCTGGCAGCTGATAACCTTATGAGCCGATTCACCGTCCGGGAAGAAATATGTTGAACCGTGATCGCCTTCAATCACGGTTATTGTTCCGCCAATCTTCAGATATTTTTTCAGAATGTTTAACGCTTTAACCGGATGGGGCAAATGTTCGAGAACGAAACAGACAAAAATATGGTCAAAGGAATTTGTCTCGAAGGGCAAATGGAAAATGTCACCTTGCTGGAACATGACGTTTGTTATCCCCGCGGCCTCGGTATTCAACCTGGCCGTGACCACAGAGTTTTCAGATATATCGACAGAAGTGATCAGTGCTTCCGGGCTGTTCCTGGCAAGAGTTACTGTTTGTGCGCCAACTCCACAACCTGCTTCCAAAACCTTGCTTCCGGCAGGATAAACAGTGTCGGAGTGCAATAACTCAACCAGTGTCGACGCTTGGTCCTGAAGGCGAATGTTCTCTCTTAAATCGTAGCCGTGAACGTATGTGTTATTCATTCATTGTTTCCTTTTTTACGCCGTTGTTCTGTGCCGTTTTTTGTAAAATGCCAGGAACTCGCTGGGAGAAAAAACCGTCACGCCCTGGCACAGTTCCGATGGAAAATGAACCTGGTTTCCTGTGATGAGACATTCAACTTGAGCGGCTATAGCCACTTCCAGGAATGCTTCATCATCAATGTCCGGCAATGATTGGGAGAGAGGAGATGCTGCGACCGTGAGTCCACGATGCTCGATATGATCCAGAAGGGCAGAGACCTTGTCTTTTTCAAACTTGAATTTAGGCCGGTCGAGAACTTCTTCGTATTCGGTCAAGATGCGGGCATCAAAAGAAAGTGTGAGCTCACCGGACGAAACCATGCGGACAATTTCTCCGCATGGACCGAACGGTGACAAAAGACCGGCAACAAGGACATTGGTATCGAGAACAATGTTCATCGCGCTGATGCACGCTTTTTGCGGACAGCTTTGATTTGCTTGTCAATCTCGTCCATCGTGATCTTGTCGGTTCCTTTGTCTGCGGACCAGCGCTGGATACTTGCTACCGCCTCGACTGCGCGCGCTTGCCGGAATGCGGCCAAAGACTCTTCAAGATTCGATTCACTTATTGCCGCAAGAATGGCAATTGGTCTCCCATTGCTCGTGATGATCATCTCCCGTTCAGCGGGAAGCTCTTTCCAGATTTCGGCAGATTTACCCCTCAAATCGCGTACGCTCAAAAATTTCATTTGCCACCTCCATATGTGACCTAAATTATGTGCACAAATGTCACTCGTGTCAATTGCATTTTTTCACATAACGTGCCGGGAGTTGGAACCGGTCGGATTTTCAGCCTGGTCCAACTGTCTTGTTGGAACTTCGTCTTTTCGACTTTAGTTTATAAAAAGCGGTCTCATGACGAGTATCCTGCCTCGTCGGAAATGGACTTTCAGGCTGAGGGCAGACTTTTTTTCTTGGCTTGATGAAAAATTATGGTTTCCTTTTCCATTCATCGATAAGTGCTACAATATCAAGCTTATTGCTTTCTATAGCAATATCTCTGACTGTCTTGCCCTCAAATCCTATTTCGTCAGGGTTCGCACCCTTATTAAGCATTTTCTTGAATACGTCTGCATCACAAGAGTTCACTGCTGAGAAAATAGTATCTTTTCTTGGTTTGGCTCCATTATCTAGCAAATATGATGCAATGTTGCAGTTCGTATTTTCTATAGCTAATTCAAGTGGTGATTTGACTACAGTGGTATTCAAAAAACCAGTTCTTTTCTCAACTGGGTTAAGATCAGAGCCCCTTTGAACCAAATACTTCACAATCTCTATGTAGCCTTCCTTTGACGCAATGCCAACAGGTGAGGTGACTATTGTTCCAAACAGCATTGAACCAATTTGCGCTTCCGAGTCCAGGTTGCTTTCAGCTAAGACTAGTGCACGAACAACATCAATAGAGCCGCCTTGGGAAGCCCAAAAAAGAGGAGTAGCACCACCTTCATCCTGAATATTTACATTCGATTTCTGTTCTAATAAATACTGAACAACGTCTATATGTCCTGCTTTCGCTGCAAGGTGTAACGCTGTTGATCCGTTGGGTGTAGTTTTATCAATCTTCTCACCTTTCTCAACAATCTGCTTGATAGTTGCAAGATTCCCAGTTCTTGCAATTAAGGGCCATTCGCTTGTTTTATAATCGTTTTGATTGGAAGAAGTGGAAGAAGTGTCAACAGAAGCAATTGTGTTAACTGGAGGACATGGAGTGGAAATAGATGCTGGTGTTCTAACCAAGTCTTGACGAGTCTGAACACCCCAGTAAAGACCTTTCCCGCTTATTGTGTTATCACCAACATTACTTTGTGCACCACCAAATTTGAGAGCAAGACTACGAACAATTTGGTTTTGAGTTTCAACGCTTAACTTTGCACCCTCGTCGAAAATTACACTGTACGTTGCGTCTGCTATTAAGGCCTTTTGTAAAAAGCCTACAGCCTTATTTCCTTGAAGGCTATTTATGGCGTCCGTACATCCTTGTTCTTGTTTACATAAGCCAGAAAAAACTTTGTCATCAGCAACAGTTTCTACAATTACGTTACTAAGAGACACCTTGATGTCCTTAATGGCGTGGTAATCAACATCAAGTCCAAGTTGACCAAAATAATCTGTATCGAAATTGAACGAAGTCGTCAGTTTCTGAGTAGCTGCTACTGTTGCAGCACCATCTTTCTTGGGTGTGACCGTGCCAATGTAAGTACCATCACATACTGGACTACTATTGAAAGGGTTACGACTGGTTGCCAATACAACATTACCAGGCCGAAATTCTTTTGACGGGAGAGCAACTGGTTCATATCCCAGCTCTTTTACTGTACATTGTAAAGTCGGGCTAAAATAACAACAGCCGGTCAGTGTGCTAACAACTGCACAATAAAGAAGAATAAAAATATTTCTGGACATACTAATCTCCTCGCAAGTCTTGTATTTATTGCCACATATCAATCAATTTGAACTAAACCGTCTTCGACCCTGACGGTCTACTTGGATATTAATCCAGGATTTTGTCCTTTTGTGGGTTGGATAATACGGTCTTTATGAAGGGATTTCAATAGAGATTTGGCTGGATGAGGTCTTTTCTGTTGTTTCAATGAGGGGATAATAGAGGCGTCCGGCGGCTGTGGGGATGCCGAGGACGCTGCGAGGGTGGAATTGACCAGGGCCTTTCAACCATGGGCTTTGCCTTTTTTGATTTCGCCGGCGCAGATCTTGATCACCGCCGCCAGAGGAATTGCCAGCACGATTCCCCAGAATCCCATCAGTTCGCCCATTGCCATGACGGCAAAGATTACCGCCAGCGGGTTTAGCCTGAGGGTGTGCCTCATGACCAGCGGCTTGATCAGGTTCCCTTCGATTATGACGTTGATAAGGAAATATACGCCGCAGACCTTGGCGATGATCAGCGGATCGCCGCTCTGGGCGTAACCGATCAAAAGCGGCGGGATGACGGCAAAGGCCACCCCGACAAAGGGGACGATGGAGGCGAAGCCGGTTATAACTCCGTTCAGCACCGCGAACTGGATGTCGAGCAGGTAGAGAGCAATGGCGATAAGGATGCCGACCAGCAGGCAGTCCATGAACATGCCGATGATGAACCGTTCCATGGACCTGTTTATTCTTTTACCCAGATCGCTCAACTGCCGTCTCTGCGCCGGGGGTGTCAGGCGCAGGATGAGGTCCTTGATGTGCTGCTTGTAGAGGAGCATGAAAAACACCAGGATGGGCGCCAGGATCAGGTTGAAAATCCCGTAGAGAATCGCCGTGAGCCGATTATAGCCCATGCCGGATATTTCCTGCGCCAGGCTGGTGAGGGATTCCTTGCCCCTGGCCAGAAGCCATGCCCCTTCCTCGCCGCTGTAATAGGGCGCGAGCCGCACCTGCCATTCATCCATGTCGCCTTTCAGGTTCAGTACATAAGAGGGGACGGCCGTGGCCAGTGTCTCCAACTGGTGCACCAGGTAGGGGACGAGCAGGAGCGAGGCAAGGACGATCGCTGTTGCCAGCGCAAGGTAGAGGATGCCGAGAGCGGAAAGGCGGCGCAAGCCCCTTTTCTCCAGGCGTTTGAGCAGCGGGTTAAGGAGATAGGCAAGCACCAGCGAGGTTAACAGGGCCGAGAGGGTGTGACGCATGAAATAGCCCGACAGGAGCAAGAGCGCCAGGGCGGCCGAGAGTATATGGAAGAGCGGGTGTATTCTTCCCTGTGCCGGTTGCATGGCTTATGCTTCCCTGATGAAATCACCGCGCCGCAGGTGTGCCGAGATTATCTTGAAGGCAGCGGCAAGCGGTATGGCGAGTAGTATCCCCCAGAAGCCCATCAGTTCGCCAAAGGCCATGACGATGATGATGGTGAACAGAGGGTTCAGGTCCATTGACTCTTTGAAGACCAGCGGTTTGATTACGTAGCCTTCGAGGAAATAGATCGCGGCGAACGACGCCAGCACCTTGATGAGCACGACGCCGCTCTGGAACTTGACATAGGCGAAGAAGAGCGGCGGGATGGTGGCGAGCACCACGCCGATGAAGGGGAGGATCGATGCCAGGCCGGCGAAGATGCCGTTCAACACCGCGTAGTCGATGCCGAGGTAAAAGAGGGCAATTGTCGACAGAACGGCTACAATCAGCGAAACGACCATTTGTCCCCTGATGTAGCCGCCAACGCTCTGGTTTATTTCCCGGCCGAGGGCGCGGATGTTGTCACTGTGCGCCGCAGGGAGCCAGGCGACGATCTCGTCGATGATGTTCCGCTTGTAGTAGAGCATGAAGAATACCAGGATCGGCGAAAGGATTATGTTGAACAGGTTGAAGACCACGTTGGCTGCTGCGGCGTAGACACCGGCGCTCATTTTGGCGAAGAGCTTGTTCATGTTCGTCGAAAGCGTATCGAAAAGCCATTGCCATTCATCGGCGCCGTAGGCGGGTTGAAACTGGTCCTTCCAGCCGAGCATGATCTCCTTCCCTTTTTGCACATGGCGGGGCAGGTCGCGGACCAGAGAATCCCAGGCGAGGGTGGTGAAGGGGAGGAGATAGGCGATGCAGAAGACGGAAACGAGGCCGATGACCAGGTAGACGATGAGTATGCCGTAAAGTCGCGGCGTTTTTTTCCGCTCCAGATAGACGACGCAGGGGTCGATCAGGTATGCGAGCACAAAGGAGAGGAGAAAGCACGACACGGTGTGGCGCAGGGCGTAGCCTGCGGCAAAGAAGGCGGCGATTACCAGCAGGCCGATGATCGCTCTGTTTGAGGTTGACTGTTGCGGCTGCATAGGTTCCTTTGGCGGACGAATCGATGTCACTCGTCGTGCCACCCGGGTGCGGCCTGTTAAAACGGCTCGCCGGATGGGTAAATGTCATGCTCTTCGAGCCAATGCCCAACTCTGGCGGTCAGCAACTCTTCCTTGATGGCCAGCAACCGTTCCAACTCTTCGGGATAAAACGAGAGGATCTCATCCAAACGGCCATAGGGGCTTTTGCCGACGAAAGCCCTGTCCAGAAGCGTTTTCAGTTTTCCGTTGGTCACCCCTTTGATGAATTCGTGGAGGAGCTGCCTCTCCTGGTCGTAGTCAAAACAGGGGATAAGGAGGTAGCGCTCATCATCGGCCTCTATTTCATCCCAGAAGGCATCGTCTTCATAGTCACTCGGCACGTAAAAAACTTCTCCGGTTTCCCTGTCGAGGAAGTAGACCATTTCCGGGTCGGGATTTTCAAATGCATCCAGTAGATCGTCCCAGACGATTTCCATATCCCGCATAACACCCATTAAACAACCCCTTTATAAATCCGCTAAAGCCAGGCCAATGTCAAAGGCAATTTTTCGCGACGTCACCATTGTCTGCTGCCGCAAGCCGTTTTTCTCCATCTTTACCTCTTGCGGATTTTCCTATATAGTGCCGTTATGCGTAAAATTTTCATTGCCGATGCCCACCTGAGAAATGAAAGGGACGAAAACTACCAGACCCTTCTCCGTTTCCTCTCAAGCCTTGAGGGGAATATCGATACCCTCTTTATCCTTGGCGATCTTTTTGAATTCTGGATCGGTTACCGCAGCATCCCGTTCAACAACTATCAGCCGGTGCTGGCGCAGCTGCGGAAGCTTGCGTCGAGCGGCGTCCGTATCGTCTATTTCGAAGGGAACCACGATTTCCACATGGGGCCCTTCTTTAGTGAAACCTTGCAGGCCGAAGTCCATCCCGGCCCGGCAATCATCTCCCTGGACGGGAGGCGCGTCTTTCTCTGCCACGGCGATCAGGTCAACAGCAGGGATTACGGTTATCGGTTACTGCGCGCCCTCCTTCACAATCCAGTGAGCAGTGCGCTCATTCCCATGGTGCCGGTGGCCATGACCTCGTTCATTGCCGAACGCATGTCGCGGCAAAGCAACAAAAACCATGGCCAACGACAGATCAGGTGGGACTATGCCGCCATCCTGAGAGATTTTGCCGCTGCCCGCTTCCGGGAAGGGTGTGACGTTGTGGTCGCCGGCCATTTTCACCTGCCGTTCCTGGAAAAAAACAACAGCGGCCGGGAACGGGTGCTGCTCTCCCTTGGCGACTGGATCAGCCAGTTCTCCTACGGCGAATGGATTGACGGAGAATTGTCGCTGAAGAGCTACCGGCCATGATGCGCTTTACAGGTCGAACAGCCGCAGATATTTCTCCACCCGTTCTTCGAGGGTCGGCGCGGCGATGAGCAGGCAGATTTCATCGGGCTGGTAGCCGCGACAGACAGCCGGACGTTCCCCATAACGGTCGCACTCTCCACCGGCATTCAGATGCCTGCAACGCACCGCCAAAGGTTTTCCCAGCGTCTTTATATCCGGCGCAACACAGCATGTCCCGCATCTCAGGCAATCCATACTCATTCAGGATCGAGGAACGAGGTTAAAGGATCGAGGATTAAGGACTTCCTTTCGCCTCGATCCTCGTTCCTCATTCCTCATTTAAAGAAGGCTTCCAGGGCCTTTTCCCCGACATGCGTCGCCTTGATGCGCCATTTGTTCTGGTTGATCACCAGGGCCACCAGCGCTATCTGCGGGTCCTCGATCGGGGCGTAGGCGGCAAACCAGCTGTAGTGGCCGGCAGGGTCCTTGCCGTCGATGGAACCGGTCTTGGCGGCGATGTTTACCGAGGCGAGCATCGGCCTGCCGCGCCGGTCATGGAAGGCCTTTCTGGATGTGCCGCTATTGACGGTCGTGGAAAGCATCCGGGCCAGTTGGCCGCTAATTTCCGGCGCTACCAGCCGCTTCATCTGCCTGGGCTTCTGAACGAATACGGTCTCTCCCCGGTTGTTTCTTATTTCCTGTGCAAGCGAAGGCGCCATCATTACGCCGTCGTTGGCGATGGCCGCCATTAATGCCGCAACATGGAGAGGTGATATCTTGACCTCCCGGCCGAGACCTGCGCCCATCAATTTCAATGCATCGTCGGTAAGCGGAGTCGCCGCTTTACTGGGTATCACCGGAGTGCCGGGGAACAGGGTTTGATTGAAGCCGAACCGTTCGGCACATGATACCAGGGAATCCTTGCCGACCACGTCACTGGCAAGTCTGCCGAATACCGGGTTGACCGATTTGCCCATGGCAACGGAGAGGGGCATTTCCTGCCCCTTTCTTCGCGCATTTACGTACCAGTATTTTGGGTTCTCCGAGGTCAGCTTGCCGTTGAAGGCGAATACCGTTTCAGGCGAGACCTTTTTCTGTTCCAGGGCTGCCGTAGCGGTAATGATCTTGAAAAGCGACGCCATGGGATAGAGATTGTAGCAGGAATTTCTTTCCCATGACTGATCCAGCGTCGAATGGCCTGCAAGCGCCAGCACCCGTCCGGTTTTCGGCTCTATGGCGACGAATACCCCGTAAGGGACCTTGTACTCCTTCATTACCCTTGTCACCCGCTGTTGCAACTCTTCATCTATTGAGTAGACGATGGTGCCCCCATCCGGCAACGGTGCAAGGAGTTGTTCGGCTTCAAAACGGGAAGAGGGGAGCATGTCGGCTGCCAGCTGGAAAGATTGCCAGGTGTCGAGGTCCTTGTATGAGACCGTTTTCTTTGCCGGCGTGGCGACGTTCCTGCCGACACTGGAAAGCGCATTCTTTGCGGTTACAAGCAGGTTGAATACCGGGTAGGCGGCAAGCAGCACAGCCAGAATCGGCAGAATCAGGCGGAGCCGTTTTCGATCTGCCCCGGATTCTGTCAACTTTTTGCAAGCGTCGGTAGAAGGCTCTTCCTGTCGTGGAACGTTAAGCCGTATCAGTCGTTTTTTCTTTGACATATGTTTTAGGTCTTGCATGGCCTGCTTTATTGCATCGGATTGTCTTGATTCGGGTTACTGGCAGTGTCTTCGCAGTCGAACTATGCAATCGATAATAGGGGGATTTTTTCGACAACTATATGTCAATCACCCTACATTTGTCAACGACACGACCGGCAGGTGCGGTTAAAATGGGCTAACTGCCCGTGTTGCCGGAAACATTTTCTTTTTTGGGCGATGAGGCAACCAGCTCTTTGAGTGTCATGCCTGTCAATGTTGCGGCTGCGGCTCCGTTTGCCCTTGACAGGATCTCCTGCACATTCCCTTCACCGGTAAACCTGCCATGGCTGCCGTAATCCCTGAGGGAGAGCAGTACCTCATTGACGGTAATCTGATCAAGTTCCCGGGCCGGTTGATAGGACGGCTCGTCGCCTGCCGTTGCCACCAGGTAGCCGTTTTCTGCAAGCTGGGTGAGGAGTTCCCGTACGAGCTTTACCGGTATGTCCAGCTCTTTTGCCAGACGTTCCGATGTCAGGGGGGGATAGCCGAAATGAAAGGCAGTGGCGATATCCCGAAGTATGGACAGGGTAAGCAGCTCCTTCATGCCATGGCTGATATGGGGCGTGCGGAATTCGCGGCGGAAGGTCCTGATGTTCTGGTGGGCGGACACCACCTCCACGCCGAACAGTACGATCAGCCAGCTGGTATAGATCCAGACCATGAAGATGGGGAGCAGGGCCAGGGTTCCGTAAATGGCGTTATATTTGGCGACGCCGACCTGGAAGTGGATGTAGCCCCACTGGGCGATTTGCCAGATCGTTCCGGCCAGGACGCCGCCGATTATCGCAGACTTGAAACGGACCTTGGTGTTGGGGATGAAAATGTAGAGAAAGAACATGGCGAGCCAGATGCTGAAGTAAGGTATCAGGCGGAAGAATAAAAGCATGAGGTCGCCGATGTAGGCGGTTTCCACGAGCCATTTGACCATGGCCTGGCTTTGCAGGCTGGTGGTTATGCTTATGGCTGCCAGCATGAGGAGCGGACCGCTTACCAGCACGCTCAGGTAATCGCTGAACTTGCGATAGGGGGAGCGGGTTTCCCTGACACCCCAGACGACGTTGAATGCTTTCTCGATATTGCCGAGCAGGGTGATGACCGTTACGATGAGGGTAACAAGACCGATGGCTCCCATCGATGTCATGTTGGTGTTGTTGATATAGGTGACGATCTTGTCGACCAGCTCGTGGGAACCGGCGGTGACCTGTTCCAGGATTAACGGTTCCAGTTTGTTCTGCACCCCCAGTCCCTTCAACAGGGCAAAGGTGAGGGCGAAGAGGGGGACAATCGACAGTATCGTGGTAAAGGAGAGCGCCGAGGCGCGCAACATGCAGTTGTCATCCAGGAAATTCTTTGCCACGAGCGCCATGATCTGGAGATACTTCACGCCGTAATGCCTGACGCCTTGATACGCGTCCGGGTCCATTTCCCAGAGGGTCCTGGAAAAGAAGGCGGCTATTCCGGCTTTATTTTCGGCATCTTTGATCATGTCATGGCCGAGGGGATTATCCCGTGTTTGCGAATCATTCGCGCAGACAAAAAAACCCACGCTGGGTGGGCTTTTTTGTCGCGATCAGGGTTAGGAACTGTAAACAAATAACATGGGCATCTTGCATCTCATCTTCAGGTCATCTTTAGCCGATCTTCAATCGCCAAATCCTCAACGTAGCCGTGCTACGTCTGCGGTTTAGCTCAATCAGTTCGGCCAAATCCGACCTAAATCTGAGCGCAATTTTGACCATGTTATTCATTTACAGCTCCTTAACGCTACATTTCCTTGTATTTCTCTTTTTCCCGTTCCATGGCTTCCTTGCCTGCTTCTATTGCCGAGGTGATGATGGATTTTTTCTCCAGAACCAGATCCTTGCCGTCTTCATAGGAAGATCTGATCTTGTCCTGTGCCTCTGAGGCATATTCTTTAATCTTGTCCACCGCATCATCGGCCAGGTCTTTTATCTTTCCCCGCAATTCCTCGCCGGTCTTCGGCGCCACTAGCAAAGCTACTCCCGCACCGACTGCCGCTCCTGCCAGGAAGGAAAGAAACACCGTTCCCGCACTTATACCTCTTTCATCGTCAGACATACCGTTACCCCCTTTTTTTGAAGATCTTGTCAGCAATCAATTTCCCGGCGACCTTTGCTCCGGTCATCCACAAGGAGGATTTTGACAGAAAACCGGTCACACCGCCGACAACAGCATTGATGGTGCGGATATTACGCCCGGCGTTTCCCAACTCCTCCATAAAAATCTTAACATCTTCGGCCTTGGTGGCGGCCTCTTCGGTAATGACCTTGAGATCGGTCAACGTGTCGTGCATGTCATGCAAAACAGGTTTGATATCTTTCTCGATGCAGGCCAGAAACTCGCGGGTGGCGGCCGCAGTTTTCCGGATCTCCATGAATGCCGGGATCATGAAGCAGGCCAACACTATCAGGGTAACTGCCATTACTACCACGGCAATGCTCAAGACTAACATTCACACACTCCCTTCAGGGTTGAAAATAGGACAAGTATAGAGCAAATGCAAATTATTTCAACCAAAGTTAATATTTCACGTCCCATGAATGACAACAGGCCGGCATTATTCATGCCGGCCTGTTGTTTTCTGCAGAGGCGCTGTGATATACGTCGCCTATTTTTTCTTGATTACGGCTTTTTTAGCTCCCTGCGGAGCGGCGCTTTCAGGTGTCGTTGCTGCAGGCCAGTGGTTCAGGTCATGGGCAATGTTGTGACACTGACCGCATTTCGGGAACCTGGCCATCATGCCGGCAGGATGCGGAATGCCATGGCAATCCTGACATTTGGGAACCATCTTGTGCTTGGACTGGTGACAGGTCACGCAGAGCACCGATTTGTGTTTTGCCGGGCTTGCGTTGAGCAGATCGTAAGCCTTTTTGTGGCAGGATCCGCAGAGTTTCGACTGGGTTTCGGCGCCATAGGTGACAACAAGCGGCATGTGAGCCTGATGGCATTTTTTGCAGTCGGTCGCCGTCATATCCTGCGCATGTGGTTTATGGCACTGGGTACACGGCGGAATCCTGCCGTGAACATTGTGGCAGAAAGAGCAGTTGAGGGCAGTGTGCTTGCTCTTGTTCTTGCGCAGTTTCTCGATCTGCGGGGTATGGCAGGTCAGGCAAGGGTCGGTGACGTTGTTGCCGAACTTGATGACTTTCGGGGTGTGCGGGTTCGAGTGACAGCCCAGACATCCTTTCAATCCGAAGTGGGGCTTACCCTCGTGGCACATGCTGCAATCGGGGATGATCTTTTTCACGGTCGGCGGATGACCGACGTGACAATCCTGGCAGGTGACGTTGGTCTTGTGGGCACCGCCGTTTGCGGCGACATCTGCGGGCGGTTTTGCATGGCACTTGACGCAGTCAGCGCTGGTCAGGGTCGCCTTTGCCCCCGGTTCCTGTGCGCATGCCATACCTGCAAAAGAAAAAATCGCAAGGGTTACGAATACTGCCGACAACAATTTACAACATTTTACTACTTTCATTGCCTCCTCCTTAGTTTTCATTTGAAACGAATAATCGGAATTAAATACACCGCCGACATATATGCTGTCAACACTATTTAAACGTTCCCGTATTTATTGCAAGATATTGTCTCGTTTTCTCCCGATTTTGCCGCGGTCTCGACGTGGATTTCTTTCGTTGCATCGTGTTGTAATCGGGACTCTCTACGTCCTTTTGCAAGGCGAAAAAAGACGCAGAAATGTTAGTTTAGGTTTGCACACGGTTCCTCGAATGGTGTATTATCTCCCACATTTATCAAGAGTCGTTGCCACAATACAGGTGCCTGATGAAGAAGACAATTTTCGTTTCCGTAATGTTGGTCGTGTGTATGTGGATTTCGGCGCTTTGGGCAGAGGTGCCGGGTACGGTCAGCGATCCTGCCGGCCAGGCTCTTGAAAAAAACCCGGCAACGGCCGATGCCGTTCTTGCCGGCGACGACAAAGCCGACCCCGTCGACAAAGAGACCTCGCCACAAAAGAGCACAGTCGCAAAAAAACCGCCGGTCAGCGGGATAAACTTCGGCGACCCTTACATCATGTCCTTGGATGGCACCGTCTCTGTGGCGAAGGCCACGGTTTTCACCATCAGGGCAGTGGGGGGCGTCTCCGGTGTCGCTAGAAGCGAATACCGCATTGACGGGGGGCAGTGGACGGCATATGAGCCGTTCACCATCGCTGCCGAGGGAGCGCATCTGATCGAATACCGCAGTGTCGACAATGGGGGGAACGTAGAGCAGATCCGTTCCTTGCCGGTGTATGTTGATCTTGCGCCGCCGGTAACCACCCTTTTCGTCGGAGCAAAAAAGATAGAAGCCGGCAGTCCTTTTTTAATCACCAGGAGTAGCACCATCACCCTGACCGCCACCGATGACTTTACCGGTGTCGATGCCATCGAGTACCGGATCGACGGCGGTCCCTGGCGTGCTTACGCCCCATTTACCGTCTCTGCCAAGGGGGGGCACACGATCGGTTTCAGAAGCAGGGACAAAGTGGGTAATCTTGAGGACGAAAAAACCGTCACGGCCGGTTCCGACAAGATCCCGCCCAAAACCGTCATCAGTGTCGGCGGACTTCAATATGCAGAGGCAATGGGGCCGCTGTATGCAACCGCCGGCACCCCCTTCATCCTGACCGTCGCCGAGAGCATTTCCGGCGTGTCAAGAACCGAATACAGCATTGATGAAGGACCATGGACAGCATACGCTCCCTTTATCATCGAAAGGGAAGGAGCGCACCGGATAGCCTACCGGAGTATCGACAGGGCGGCGAATGTGGAAACCGCGCACATTATTTCCGTGACGGTCGATTCGACGCCGCCGCAAACGATGCTGTACGGCGCCGACCAGGAGCTTGAGTCGGGCGGTTCGCTTGCTGGCGACAAAGAGCTGAACTTCACCCTGCGCGCCTCCGACAAGATGTCGCCGCTCAAGGGCACGGAATACCGGGTCAACGATGGGCCGTGGACGCCTTATGCCCCCTTCGGTTTTACCGATGAAGGGGAATACCGGATTCAATACAGGAGCACCGACAGTGCTGGAAATATGGAGACTGCCCATTCCTTTACCGCGATTGTCGACAAGACTCCGCCGGTATCCGAGATAACCATCGATCTGCCGAAGCGCGATGTTGATGGCGTGACCCATATCAACGGCACGACAACCCTTATGCCGAAGGCATCGGACAACCTCGCGGGTGTCGATAAGATGGAATACCGGATTGTCGGGAAGGGCGACGAGCGCTACACGACCCCTTTCAGTATCCAGACCCGGGGCGAATACCGGATCGAATACCAGGCAGTCGACAAGGTGGGAAACCTGGAGCCTGCCAAAACTTTGGTGGTGGTTGTGGACGATACGCTGCCGGCAGTCGATACCCCTGATGGCAAACCCGTCGAAGAAGTGGACGGGGTAAAGAAACACATTTTCAAGTTCGATGAGAAATCTGCCCTTGCCGCCACGGCCGGGGTGGGCGTGGCTCCTGCACCTGCTGTTGCCGTTGCGGCACAATCAGCGAAGGATGGTGCCGTCCCCCTTAAATGGAGTCCGAACGATCAGGTCTTGAGCGATGACTTTGCTGCAGAACGGAAGGACCCGGCTGTCAACCGGGACGAACCGGGCAGCTACGGGGCAAGAAGCGCATCTCTCCGGGTTGGGGGTGCCGGCGCGAGGAGTGACACCCTCAGCACGTTGGAGTATGTTACCTTCGGTTTCATAAATATTGTTTTGATACTCGGCGTCATGCTCTTGTAGCTACGGGGTTATTCATAACGCATCGAGGTCGCCGGATGACCCGTTTTTCAGGTTGAAATAAGCGTGTTACGATTCTTGGGGTCAAGCGAGGGATATCATGAAATTCAAGGGGATTTTACCGTTACTGCTCGTTTTTTTCATTTGCGGCACTGTTCACGCAGGGACAACCGGTGCGCAGGGCGAAGCGAGGCAGACGCAGGGCGATATTGATGCCCAGGTGCAGGAGATCCAGGGGAAACTGCTCAACGACGAGGGAATCATGGCCTTGATTCTCTCCATGCAGAATGACCCGGAGGTGCAGGCGCTCCTGAGCGATCCGGCCGTGGTGAATGCGGTAGCTGCCGGTGACGTCAAAGCCCTTGCCGACAATCCGCGTTTCATGCAGCTCCTCAACAAGCCCCAGGTCCGGGAGATCCAGAAACGGGTCAACCGGTGAGCGTCGGGCAAGGAGCAGCGGGCCGCCGCTGCATCTTTGCAGCCGGCAAATTCTGATACCAAATGACATCGTTTTCGGGAGCAGGCACGAAGGCATTCCGGCTCCCTGACTGCCCATTGCCCTGACTGAAAGTCATCGATTAAGCAGCCCGCTCTGGGCAATGCCGTCAAACACGAACTGGACCGCCAGGGCAGACAACAGGATGCCGAAGATCCGGGAAATCACGTGCATGCCGGTGACGCCGAGAAAGCGATGTATCTGGCTGGCGGTAAGCAGGGAAACGAAGGTCACTAACATTACCGCCAGGAGCGAACCCAGAACGGCCAGTTGCTGCACCAAGCGACCTTCGGCGTTCGCCATCAGCAGGATGGCCGCCCCAATGGCGCCGGGGCCTGCGATCAAGGGTGTGGCCAGCGGGAACACGGCGATGTCGTGCCGGTGTCTGGCCTCCCTGGCCTCTTCGTCCGTCGTCGAGGTGGCGCCGGAAGAACGTGCGAATACCATCTCGATGCTGATCAGCAGGAGCAGTACCCCGCCTGCCGTCCGCAGCGCCGCCAGCGATATCCCGAGAGTTGCCAGGATAAACTTCCCCAGCAAGGCGAACACCATGAGGATGATGGTGGCGGTCACCGTGCCGCGAATGGCGATTGAGCGCCTTTCTTCCGGGGACGCTCCCGCCGTGAGTGCGGCAAATATTGCAGAAACGTCAATCGGCCCCACCGTCGCAAAAAAGGTTGCCAGTGCAACACCTGCAATCTCGATCATCTGTCTACGCTCGCATACTTTTAATCGGTTAAGAATGGTCGGAGGCGGATTACATTTTCAATGCCTCCACTTACAGTTTATGGCAGCGCTGAACGCTTGCAAGATTGTAAAAAATTAAATCGTGTCCCTCTGGGAACTCCGGATGTGTTTGAACTTTGCAATTCGCAAAATCCGTATAGAACGCGGATGACGTGGATTCAGCGGATTTGCGCGGATAAAACGAAAAGAATTCAGGGTAAAACCGATTTCATTTTATCCTTCGATTTAATCCGTGTAAATCCGTTTGATCAGATTTTAACCTAAAAACGACATTTGAACCGCAAAGACGCCAAGAACGCGAAGAAAATCAATACATTGATACAGAAAACCTTCTACCCAAAAGGTGATCACAGGCTGTTTATTAACTCTTTGATTTCTTAGCGAACTTTGCGGCTTTGCGGTAATGAACTGCTTTTTCTAGGTTTAACGGAACGGCACAAAAAAACGGCCCGAAATGATTCGGGCCGTTTCTGTTTGTGCGCCAGGCATGGCGCGTGGCGCGTAAGCGCCATCCAATTGGGTATGGTGCCTGATTGGTGACTTGGAGGTGAAAGTCCTCTTCGGACCCTGATGGTGGGAACCGATAGCTGAACAGCAAGGGTGTCCGGGGCGACCCGGAATCTGAAGGAAGCTGTAGGCAAAGTCCTGGCCCGACGAACAGGAATCGCATATGAGGCAGCCACATCTGGGCGAGAAGGCAAACAGATTCAAAGCCCGATAACCATCCAGAAAGATGTGGAAGTAGATGCGGCGGGTATATGGGATGAAGGTCACGCGCATTACCCTGGGAGGTCTGTCAACCTGCCTTGTGCTACCGGCATCGAGAGGTGCCGGGATGGGTTGGCAGAAGTCAGCAGAGGCCATACGAGTCGGAATAACCGACCGACAAAGGGCCGAACTTGAAGTAAGCGGACAGGAGCCTTGAGTTTCGATGACGACAGGAGCAGCAGAAGGCCGGGTTGGGATACCCGGCGCCAGCCCGGAGGGTAGCGGTTGGAAACCGCGAGAGAAAGGGAGAGGTGCGGCAAACGTCACGGGAAGGAAAGCAGCTCACTGGCCGGAAGCGGCAACGGGACTGATGGAGAAGATCGTCAGTCGCGGCAACATGATGGCGGCATACTCACGGGTAATGCGCAACAAGGGAGCGCCCGGCGTCGATAACATGCCGGTAACGGCCCTGAAGGGCTACCTACAGGAGGAATGGCCGCGCATCAGAGAAGAACTGCTGACGGGAACGTATCACCCGCAACCGGTGCGGAAAGTAGAAATTCCCAAACCGGGAGGCGGCACACGGATGCTGGGAATTCCCACCGTCCTTGACCGACTCATTCAGCAGGCGGTGCATCAAGTTTTGAGCCCGCTGTTCGACCCTGGTTTCTCCATAAGTTCCCACGGGTTTCGCCCTGGACGGAGCGCCCATCAAGCGATCAAGGCAGCTCGGAAGTATGTAGAGAGCGGCCTTAGGTGGGTGGTTGACATTGACCTTGAGAAATTTTTCGACCGAGTCCACCACGACACCCTTATGTCGCTGGTGAAACGCAAGGTTGGAGACCGTCTGGTGCTGTCCCTTATCGACAGCTACCTTAAGGCAGGGATACTTGAAGGAGGAGTGACGTCACCCCGGTTGGAAGGCACGCCGCAAGGCGGGCCTCTCTCGCCGCTGCTGTCCAACATCCTCCTCGACGAACTGGACAAGAAACTGGAAAGAAGGGGCCATAAGTTCTGCCGCTATGCCGACGACGCAAATATCTATGTTGCAACGAGGAGAAGCGGCGAGCGTGTCATGGCCTCAATTACCGGCTACCTGTCCGAGCGGCTCAAGCTCACGGTCAACCAGGGCAAAAGCGCGGTTGACCGTCCGTGGAAAAGGTCGTTTCTGAGTTACAGCATGACCCGGCACCGCAAACCGCGGCTTACCGTGGCCAAGAAAGCGGCTGCCAGGCTCAAGGCCAACCTCAAGACGATCTTTAGGCGGGGAAGGGGTCAGAACATCCAAACCACCGTTGAAGAGACAACCCCGAAACTTAGGGGTTGGTTAAACTACTTTCGGTACGCGGAAGTAAAAGGCATCTTCGAGGAACTGGACGGATGGCTGAGACGTAAACTGCGTCGCATTCTCTGGAAGCAGTGGAAGCGCCCCAAGACGCGAGCAAAGAAACTGATGCGGCGGGGATTATCGGAGGCAACTGCATGGCGGTCGGCCACAAACGGCCGCGGCCCCTGGTGGAATGCAGGGGCCGCGCATATGAACAAAGCTGTTCCGAAATTCTACTTCGACAAACTGGGGCTGGTATCACTCATAGACCAGCTTCACCGACTTCAACGTACTTCATGAACCGCCGTGTACGGAACCGTACGCACGGTGGTGTGGGAGGACGGCGGGAGCAATCCCGCCTCCTACCCGATTGCACGGTGTTTCCTGGGTGTTACATCTTGTTCAGGAGCGGAACAATCAGGAGTGACACGATGTTGATGATCTTGATCATCGGGTTTACCGCCGGGCCGGCGGTGTCCTTGTACGGGTCGCCGACGGTGTCGCCGGTTACGGCTGCCTTGTGGGCGTCGCCGCCCTTGCCGCCGTGGTAGCCGTCTTCGATGTATTTCTTGGCGTTATCCCATGCGCCGCCGCCGGTGGTCATGGAGATGGCGACGAAAATACCGGTGACGATGGAACCGACGATCACCCCGCCCAGCGCCTTGGGGCCGAGGGTGAAGCCGACGACGATCGGTGCGAGGATCGGGATCAGCCCGGGAATGACCATCTCCTTGAGGGCGGTCTTGGTAACGATGTCGACGCAGGAGGCGTAGTCCGGTTTGCCGGTACCTTCCATGATCCCCTTGATCTCGCGGAACTGACGGCGAACCTCTTCGACAACCGCTCCGCCTGCCTTGCCGACCGCTTCCATGCAGAGGGCGGCAAAGTAGTAGGGGAGGAGGCCGCCGATGAAGAGACCGACGATGATATAAGGATCGGAGAGTGAGAAGGTCTTGTCGGCGATGGTCAGCTCCTGCACGTAGGAGGTGAAGAGAATGACTGCAGCCAGACCGGCGGAACCGATGGCATAGCCTTTGGTTACTGCCTTGGTGGTGTTGCCGACTGCGTCAAGCGGGTCGGTAACGGCACGGACCGAATCGTCGAGCTCGGCCATTTCGGCAATGCCGCCGGCGTTGTCGGTGATCGGGCCGTAGGCGTCCATGGCAACGACGATACCGGTCAGTGACAGCATGGAAACCGCCGCGATGGCGATGCCGTAAACTCCGGCACAGTTGAATGCCACGAGTATGCCTGCTGAGATGACGATAACGGGCAGTGCCGTGGATTTCATGGAGACGCCGAGGCCGGCGATGATGTTGGTGGCGTGACCGGTGGTGGAGGCCTGGGCGATGTGCTGCACCGGGCCGTATTCGGTAGCGGTGTAGTATTCGGTGATCCAGAAGATGGCGCCGGTAACGATCAGGCCGACGATGGCGGAGATGAAGATGTTCATGGCGCTGAAGTTCTGGCCGGCCGCATCGGTGAGCCCTGCCGGGAACATCTGCACGGTGACGAAGTAGAAGGTGATGCAGGCGATGACGCCGGAAACGATCAATCCTTTGTAGAGGGCGCCCATGATTTTTCCGCTTCCGCCGAGCTTGACGAAATAGGTGCCGATGATGGAGGCGATGATGGATATGCCACCCAGGATCAGCGGGTAGTTTACTGCGCCGGAGATATTGTTGAAGGTGATGGCTCCGAGGAGCATGGAGGCGATCAGGGTGACGGCGTAAGTCTCGAAGAGGTCGGCTGCCATACCTGCGCAGTCCCCCACGTTGTCACCGACGTTGTCGGCGATAACTGCCGGGTTGCGCGGATCGTCTTCGGGGATGCCCGCTTCCACCTTGCCGACCAGGTCTGCGCCTACGTCAGCACCCTTGGTGAAGATGCCGCCGCCGAGACGGGCAAAGATGGAGATGAGCGAACCGCCGAAGCCGAGGCCGACCAGTTGGCTGACCACATCTTTGATTGGAGCTTCGGGCATCAGTTTCTGCAGGATCAGGTAGTAACCGGCAACGCCGAGGAGGCCGAGGCCGACGACGAGCATGCCGGTAATTGCGCCGCCGCGGAATGCGACGTTCAGTGCCTTGACAATGCCGGACTTGGCAGCTTCAGTGGTTCTGATGTTGGCCCGTACCGAGACGAACATGCCGATAAAGCCGGTCAGACCGGAGAAAAGGGCGCCGACTGCGAAACCAACGGCGGTTTTCCAGCCAAGGGTAGCAAAGAGGGCTACGAACATGACAACACCGACTGCTGCGATGATGGTGTACTGGCGCTTCATATAGGCGCCGGCCCCTTCCTGGATGGCCGCGGCGATCTGCTTCATCCGCTCGTTCCCCTGGGGAAGCCCCAGAATCCATTGGGCCGAGATGAGACCGTAGGCCACTGCCGCTACGGCGCAGGCAAGGGCGAATAATACTGCATACTGTTCCATTGAAAATCCTCCTATGTAATGTGCCTTAATAAAGGCTTTTGTTCAGTTTGAGAAAAATTTACTAATTTGAACAAAAAACGGAAAATTGTTATAGGAAACGTCGCAGTTTGTCAATCTTTTTTGACGATTTTGCAAAAAGTTTTGTCCGTCTCCAGAACCGGGAGAAGGTTCATCTGTCCGGCGTGCTTAAGGGTTGCGCTTTCACCGCTGAAAATGTATCATTGATCGCCATGGAACTTAGATACGGTGACATATCCTTCCCCTTGGATCTTCCTCCTGATAAACTCCTCGCTGCAATTCGTGCCGTCATACCTTCCCCATCCTGTTCTCCTGCCGCGATAATCCGAACGGCACTTGCCGGGTGTGATGCGGTCATTTCCGGGTTCAGGCCGGGAGAGCGGGTGGTGATCGTCACCTCGGACATCACGCGCTACACCGGCAGCGAGATCTATCTGCCGCTTCTGGTGGAGCGGCTCAACGCCGCCGGGGTCCGGGATCAGGATATGGAAATCGTCGTCGCCCTCGGTATCCACCGTCGGCAGACCGAGCACGAACATAGGAAAATCCTCGGTTCCCTGTATGGCCGGATCAGGGTCTCCGACCACGACTGCGATGATCCAGGCAAGCTGGTCTACCTGGGAAAAACCTCCGCCGGCATCGAGGTCGAGATAAACCGCAAGGTGGCTGAGGCGGACCGGGTAATCCTGACCGGCACCATCGGTTTTCATTATTTTGCCGGATTCGGCGGCGGGAGAAAGGCGATCCTGCCTGGATCGGCCAGCCGCAAGTCCTGCATGGCCAGCCACTTTGCCGTGTTGAATCCCGAGGCGGGAAGCGGGAAAAACCCCTGTGCCGCAACCGGCGTTCTCGATGGAAATCCCGTCCATGGGGCCATGATCGAGGGGTGTGCCATGGTTAACCCCGCATTCATCCTCAACACGGTCCTCGCCCCGGACAAGCGCATCATTGCCGCCTTTGCCGGCGACTGGCGGGAGAAGCACCTGGATGGGTGCCGCTACTACGCAGAACTCTTCTCTTACCCGATCAGGGAAAAGGCCGATCTGGTTGTCGTCTCCTGCGGCGGTTTTCCCAAGGACATCAACTTCATCCAGGCGCACAAATCCATGGAGTACGGCAGCCAGGCCCTGAAAGAAGGAGGGGTGCTGGTGCTCCTGGCCCAGTGCCGCGACGGTTACGGCAACGACACCTTTTTCCGCTGGTTCCGCTTCAAAGAGCTGTCGGCCTTTGAGTCGGCACTGCGCAACAACTACGAAATCAACGGCCAGACAGCCTATTCGACTCTGCAGAAGGCGCAGCGGTTTCGGGTGGTGCTGGTTTCCGATCTCCCCCCTGAAGAGGTGGAGACCATGGGGATGATTGCCGCCGCCACCCTGCCTGAAGCCATGGAAAAGGCGGCAGCCATGCTTCCCGAGGATTATAAGGCTTACGTAATCCCCGAAGGGGGAACGGTTTTGCCGGTGCCCTTGTAGGGGCGAACGGCGTTCGCCCGCCTCTGAACCGCCTGGGCGCATGCCATGCGCCCCTACCAGATACATCATTAACACGAAAGAAGAGATATCATGCTCGAACCACGTATCATCGAAAAATTGAAACAGATCATCGGCGCCGACAATACCGCCACGGAACGGCAGGACCTCCTCTGCTACGGCTACGATGCCACGCAGATGGAGTTTCTCCCCGATGTGGTGGTCCATCCGGCCAATGCAGACGAGGTCTCGCAGGTGCTGAAGCTGGCCAATGCCGAGAAGATACCCGTTTTCCCCCGCGGCGCGGGGAGCGGTTTCTCTGGTGGGGCACTCCCCAAAGGGGGGGGCATCGTCCTCGTCACTACCCGGATGAACCGGATCATTCGCATCGACACCGACAACCTGGTGGCCGAGGTGGAGCCGGGGGTGGTAACCGAACAGTTTCAGGAGGCGGTGGAAAAACTCGGGCTCTTCTATCCCCCCGATCCGGCCTCTCTCAAGTTTTCCACTCTCGGCGGCAACGTGGCCGAGTGCGCCGGCGGTCCGCGGGCGGTCAAGTACGGCGTGACCAAGGACTTCGTCATGGGGCTGGAGCTGGTTCTTCCCACCGGAGAGATCATCCGCACCGGCGGCGAAACGGTGAAGGGGGTGGTCGGTTACGACTTGACCAAGCTTGTCTGCGGTTCCGAGGGGACCCTGGGGGTGATTACCAGGATCATCTTCAAGCTTCTCCCCTATCCCGATGCAAAAAAGACCATGCTTGCCGTCTTCGACTCCATCGACGGGGCAGCTACCGCTGTTTCCACCATCATCAAAGGGAAGATCATCCCGACTACCCTCGAGTTCATGGACCACGCCACCATCCAGTGTGTCGACCGGCGCTTCAACCTGGGTCTGCCGGCGGAAGGGAGAGCGCTCCTCATCATCGAGGTGGACGGGGACAGGGACCTGATCGAGAAGCAGGCCGGGCAGATCCACGACCTGATCAAGCCGCTGGGGCTTGTCCAGTTCCGGGTGGCCAGGGACGCCGCCGAGTCGGAGCAGCTCTGGAAGGTGCGGCGTCTCGTGTCGCCATCGCTCAGGGATGTGAACCCGACCAAGTACAACGAGGACATCGTCGTGCCACGGAGCAAGGTCCCCGATGTCATCCGCCGTATCGAGAAGATCCAGCAGCGGTACGACATTCCCATTGTCAATTTCGGCCATGCCGGTGACGGCAACATCCATGTCAACGTCATGATCGATAAGGAAATCCCGGGAATGGAGGAGAAGGCCCACGAGGCGATCAAGGAGATATTTCAGGCCGCCCTCGACCTGGGGGGCACCATGTCGGGAGAGCACGGCGTGGGTCTCTCCAAGGCGCCGTATATTCCATTGGAGCTTTCCCCTGTGCAGATCGCGACGATGAAGGCGATAAAGGGGGCCTTGGACCCGAACAATATACTGAATCCTGGGAAGATGTTCCCTGAATAACCATGTTGAGGTAAAGGTGGAATGAGAAGATTGCGTAGGGGCGTCCCCTTGTGGGCGCCCTGGGTTGGGCAGGCCAAGGCCAGCCCCTACAAAGGTGTTAAATGGACCCATTAAAGAGAGTTGAAAAAGATCTGAAAAAATGTGTCAAATGCGGCGCCTGCCGGGCCAACTGTCCGGCGTTCTCCGCGTATCAGCGCGAACCGGCGGTGGCGCGGGGCAAGGTGGCGCTCGCCCAGCATCTCTTGGCCAAGGACATCGAGCTGGACGACCAGACCTACCTGACCATGTCCAAATGCCTGCTCTGCGGCAGCTGCGTGGAAAAATGCCCGAACGAGGTGCCGACCGACGAGATCGTCATTGCCGCCCGTGAGGCGCTGGCGGAACAGCGGGGGCTCGCCACCTTCCATAAGGCGGTCGGCCGAGTGATAAGGAACCGCAAGCTGATGAACATGGGGGCAGCAATGGCTGCCGTCCTGGGGCCGCTCTTCTTTCGCAGGGTGCCGGCCAATTCCGGCTTGAGGCTCCGCTTCCCCCTCCCATTCGTCGGCGGCAAACGGCATATTCCCGAACTGGCCAGGAAGCCCTTCATGTCGCGCCACCCGGAGATCATCCAGGGGGAGCCGGGCAAGCCGCGCATTATCTATTTCGTCGGCTGCATGACCAATTTCGTTTATACGGAAGTGGGTGAGGCTGCGCTGGCCCTCTTCCGTCACCTGGGATGCACGGTCATAATTCCCAAGGACCAGCAGTGCTGCGGCCTGCCTGGAATGTCCGGCGGCGATCTGGCAACAGTCAAGGCGCTGGCGGAAAGGAATCTGGCCGTGCTGGAGAAATATGAGGCCGATTATATCATGACCGCCTGCGCCACCTGCGGCGGGGCGCTCCATAAGCTTTACCCCGCGGTGGTCGGGAAAAAGCATCCTGAACTCTTGAAACGTTTGCAGGCGGTTGCGGAAAAGACCATCGACGCTGCCGTGCTGTTGCAGAAGCTGGGTTTCAACCCGGAAGCGACCGGTGCCGGCGAGGCGATCAGGATTACCTACCACGATCCCTGTCACCTCCGTAACCGAGCCATCACCCGACAACCGCGCGAACTGTTGCAGGCAGCGCCCGGCGTGCAACTGGTGGAGATGGAGGGGGCCGACAAGTGTTGCGGCCTGGGGGGGACGTTCAACGTTTACCACTATGACACCTCGCTGCGCATCAACGCCGGCAAGAGCGAGGCGATCCGGTGCACCGGCGCCGATGCCGTTGTCACCGGTTGTCCCGGCTGCATGATGCAACTTTCCGACGGTCTGAAGCAGGGAGGGGCCAGAACCAGGGTCCTGCACACGCTGGAGATACTGGCCCGTAAATTGAGGCAGTGATAACTACTGGATATCTGTTGTGATAAGCCGTTTTAGGAACGCTTCAACCAGCTGTTTTTTCGCCATTCTTTTATTATCAGTGAAATTTTTTTTATTGACATTAGAAACTAAATTGGGTATGTATTCCCAAAAATAAAAACTAGTTTTATTTTTTGCCGGAGCATTAGATGACTGATTACAACATCGGGGCTAAGATCAAGAAGCTTCGCCTTGCCAAAAAATTAACACTTCAGGCGGTGGCGAAGGAGACCGGCTTTTCGCCGGCCCTCATTTCCCAGATTGAAAACAACAACGTCTCTCCTCCCATTGCAACCCTGTCCCGGATTGCGAAATTCTTCGATGTCAAAGTCGGGATGTTTTTCACCGAGGATGAAGAAGAGTACAAGTACGAGGTGGTACGGAAGTCGGAACGGAAGCTGATCCCGCGGGTCATCTCCCGGTCGGGAACCAGCCAGGGGTATTCTTACGAGTCCCTTTCGTTCAGAAAACAGAACAAGAAAATGGAGCCCTTTCTCCTTACCATCGCCGAGAAGACTGCCGAGGAAAATACCTATAGCCATGACGGCGAGGAGTTCCTCTTCATCGTGAAAGGGAATGCCGAACTGCTGCTTGACGACAACCGCATATCCCTCGAAGAGGGGGACTGCGTTTACTTCGACTCTTCCCTGAAGCACCGGCTCCTATCCAAAGACGGCTCCGAGGTCAAGGTGCTGGCTGTGGTTACACGATAAAATCAGTTCTACGTTCTACGTTCTAGGTTCTAGGTTAAAAACGTAGAACGTAGAACGTAGAACGTAGAACGTAGAACGTAGAACGTTTTGAAGCTGTTGCTGTTGAAAAAATCCAATTACCGAAAGGATGGCGGATATGTCCAAAAAAGCAATTAAACCTTCACTGAAAAACCCCTTTGCCCCACCCGAGAAAGTCGAATTTAACATCCCCGGCGAGATCTCCCGCGCTACAGGCGGTTATGAAGTGGCAATGAAGGAAGGGCATGACCTGATTCAGCGCCCCATCAAGTCGGTCAGCATCGACCAGATCGAGAAACAGCACTTCAAGAAACGGATGACCGTCTGGGAGAGAATCCGGGTCCTCACCGAGATGGAGCCCAACATCCTGTTCCAGAACTGGGGCAAGAATCTCGACGGTGCTTCGCTGGTTACCGGTATCCTCAACATCCACGGGCGTGATGTGGCCGTTTACGGACACGATTTCACCGTTCGCGCCGGCTCCATGGACGCCACCAACGGCAACAAACTGGCCCGCCTGTTCCAGATGGCCGGCGAAAAAGGGATCCCCCTGATCGGCATGAACGACAGCGCCGGAGCCTTCGTTCCTGCCGGCGTCGGCGGTCTCGACGGCTATGCGGAGGCATTTACTGCGCTCAGGAAGATCAGCGGCGTTGTCCCCAGCATCATGTGCATGTTCGGTTTCAATGCCGGCGGCGGCAGCTACCTTCCCCGGCAAGGGAGCTTCGTCATCCAGCCCAAGGACACCTTCTTCGGCCTGACCGGCCCCGGTGTCGTCAAGTCGGTGCTGGGAGAAGACGTTACCCCCGAGGACCTGGGCGGCCCCAAGGTGCATGGACTGTCGGGCGTTGCCGATCTCACCGTCGAAGACGAAGTGGGCGCGTTGCGCGCTGCCGTTATGCTGCTGAACTATCTCCCGGACAACAACAGCGTCATGGCGCCCTTTCAGGAGACGAGCGATCCTCTCGACCGGAAGACCTGGGAAATCAACACCCTGCTCAAGAAGGCCTTCAACTCGCCGACCGGATTCAATACCCCCTTCGATGTGTCGATCATTATCCAGCAGATCTGCGACCACGGCGATTATTTTGAAATGCAGCCCGACCGTGCACGGAATGCGGTCACGGCCTTTGGCCGGCTGGGGGGCAATGTCGTCGGCTTCGTGGCCAACAACAGCGCCGTCGACTCCGGACAGATCGACGTGGATGCGGCCTATAAAATTGCACGCTTCAACCGTTTCTGCAACATCTACAATATCCCGATCATCTTCATGGAAGACACCACCGGCTTCCTGCCGGGGCGCGAGCAGGAAGCCCGCGGCATCGTGCAGGCCGGGCGGGCCATGCTCGATTCCATCGTCGACATCAGAACGCCCCGCATCCTGCTGATTCTTCGCAATGCCTACGGCGGCGCCTATGCGTCCTACAACAACTATCCGACCGGTGCCGACCTGGTCCTGGCATTGCCGACCACGCGGCTGGCGGTTATGGGGCCGGCGGGGAAGGAATTCGTCTATAAGGATGAACTCCGCAAACTGCGCACCGCTGTTACAGAGCGTGTAAAGCGCGGCATTCTGGAGCGCATCGAGGCCGGGGTGAAGGAAGACTCTGCCCGGAACGATGCCGAGAAAGAGGCCGCCGACTGGCTGAAAGCACAGGAGGCCGAACTCAATCTGCGCTACGAAAAAGAGCTGATGAACCCGAAGGAAGCTCTCAGTCTCGGTTCCATCTCCTCGCTCGTGATGCCGACCGACCTGCGCAAGGTGCTGGGCGAAAACCTGAACTTCTTCCTCAGGCATTACAAAGCCTCGCCGATGCAAGCCGTTCAACGCGAGTTCCATTAAACATGGCAAAAGCACTTTAGCTGCGAATTTTCACGAATCAGCACGAATATTCAAGACGCTGTGAAACATAAAGAAATCATGTATAACGGTGAAGATATTGTGTTTATTCGTGTCATGCGTGGCTAACCGCCTTTCTAAGATTAATCAATATCGATGGATTGGAGATAGAGACCGATGACACAAACTGTTGATTATTACATGAACAACCACCTGATTCATAAAAATCGCCGCTTGAGCACCTCCACCTCCGAGTGGGTGCGCTCCTTCTCCTGCGAGGATTTGAAGCCGCTCATCGTCTGCCGCGGCCCCATCCGCAAGGAGGCCATGGACGTCTATGGGGAGATGGGCATTACCCATTTCGGCATTCTGCTCTCCGAAAAGGACTCCATTGTCTACCCCAACGCCCTGGCTCCCGAACTGCGCCAGCTGACCGATTCCAGGCGCGTCCATCGCGTGCCCGACTACACCGGCGCAAGCAAGGAGGAGCGGGTCGAGCGTATCCATCAGATCATCAGAATCGCCACGGACAACGGTTACGATTCCATCTTTGCCGGCTACGGTTTCATGGCGGAGGACGATGAGTTCGTTGCGGCCATAGAAAACGCCGGGCTCAAGTTCATCGGCCCCTGTTCCGCCACCCAGGCCGGTGCGGGCAAAAAGGACGAAGCCAAGCGGACCGCGCTCACCGTCAACGTCAGCGTCACTCCTGGCATTGACAATGTCACGGCACGTACCCTGCTCAAGAAGCACCCCACCCGGGAGAAGCTGCTGGCGCTGGCGAAATCCGACGGACTCGCCTGCGACGCGAAAATCATCAATGATCCGGGGATTTCCCTGGAAGATCTGGCGGACCACATCCTCTATGCTTCCTACGCCAAGGGGGTCGACCTCTTCTCGATCGAGGAGCTCTGTGCCCAGGTCCAGGCCGAGGTGGCCGCCATGTTCAAAAAGTACCCGCAAAGTCGGGTCCGCCTCAAGGCAATCGGCGGCGGCGGTGGGAAGGGGCAGCGCATCCTGGGTGCATCGTTGCTCACGGTCAAGAACGCTGACGACAAGGCGATCGCCAAGGCAGCCGCCGAAGCGCCGACCCTCGTTCGGGAAATCCTCAACGAAGTCAAGGCAAATGGCGTGGGGGACAACAAGAACATCCTCGTCGAGCTGAACATAGAGCAGACCCGCCACAATGAAATCCAGCTGCTCGGAAACGGTGAATGGTGTATTGCCTTGGGCGGCCGCGACTGTTCTCTGCAGATGCATGAACAGAAGCTGCTCGAAGTATCCGTCACCCAGGAGGGGCTTGCTGCAGCCATTGCAAAAGCCAAGGCCGCCGGCAAGAAGAGCGAAGTCAAGGCCCTTGAGAGCGACCTGACGGTTCTTAAGCGCATGGAAGAGGAATCCGAGCGTTTCGGCAAGGCGGTCGGCCTCGATTCCGCCTCTACCTTCGAATGCATTGTCGACCGTGATCGTCACTTCTTTATGGAAGTGAACACCCGTATCCAGGTTGAGCATCGGGTGACCGAGCTCTGCTACTCTCTCAAGTTCACCAACCCGAAGGACAAAAAGGACTTCTTCGTCGTTGAATCCCTGGTCGAGGCCATGGCCCTGTTGGCGCAGCATAAAGAGCGCTTGCCCAAGCCCGAGCGGATCGTTCGTTTCAATGCCTCTGTCGAGGCGCGGCTGAATGCCACTGATGCGTCCCTCTCTCCCCATGCGGGAGGCATGATACGCTACTGGTCGAAACCGATCGAGGGTGAGATCCGCGACGACCAGGGGATAAGCATGCTGAACCCCGATACCGGCCTGTTCGTGAAGTACAAGGTGGCCGGGGCTTACGACTCCAACATTGCCCTGCTCCTCACCAATGGTGAAGACCGTCTGGACAGCTACGAGCGCATGTCGGCCGTCATCCGCAGCACCACGTTGCGCGGCAGTGATCTGGCCACCAACCTTGAATTTCATTACGGGCTGGTCAACTGGTTCCTCGGAAACAACGTGAACGCCAAGCCTACGACCCGTTTCGTTGTTCCGTATCTTACCCTGGTGGGGACGCTGAAAGAGGAAGCGAACAAGATGGATCCTGTTTATGCCTTCCTGCAGATGAAGAAGCATTATGCCAAGCGTATTGCCGAACAGTTTCCCGATGATCCCCAGGTTGCCAAGAACATGTCCGCGCTGCTCGACCGGAAGGGAACCCTGATTACCCGTCCCATGGAGCGCCTCCTCGGCGATCCGCATCTCCTCTCCGGCTGGCTGAGCATGAACACGAAAAACTTCCGTATCGATGACGGCAAGGTCGTCTGGCTGAGGAACCCCCTGGGGGTTCTCAATGAAACCTACGAATACCTGCACATGTCCTTCCGCCCGCACAAGCCTGCGGCGGAGATAATCTGGGGCCACGACAACGAGCTGCTCCAGCAATCGCTCCGTTTCTCCCGCACCCTGCGTGAAAAGTTCGGGCTTGCCAGGGATGAGTACTTCAAGCTCAACGAATTTCTGCAGAATGATGAGCCCCAGGGTGGCTTCGATGCCGATACCTGGGAGCAGATTCGCTCCACCCATTTTGGTTACGAGGCGGGCCTTGAACTGCTCGGCATGCTGTTCATGATCGGCGAGAACACCCGGTTCTGGGACCTGCGTGTTGAAGAGGATCTGGAAATCACCATTCCCGACTACCTGACCGACCCGGATCTGCAGGCGCGGATGAAAAAGATCCTGGTGCCGCCTCCCGTAACCAAGGCCGATGAAATCGTTGCTGCTTGCGGTGGCATGTACTATGCCCAGGAAGCTCCGGGCATGCCGCACTTCGTTGAAGAAGGGATGCACTTCGAGAAGGGGCAGCCACTCTATATCATTGAAGTCATGAAGATGTTCAACAAGGTTTACGCTCCGTTCTCCGGCACCGTCGATAAGATCCTGATTCAGGGTGGTGACGGAATAATCGTCCAAAAGGGGCAACCACTCTTCAAGGTCACCCCGGACGAGAAATTTATCGAAGTGGATCTGAACGAGATCGAGCGCGAAAAACGCGCTCTTACCACCAAGTACCTGAAAGCCGTTCTGTAAGGTTTGGGGCAGACGCAAAAAGGGCTCCAAACGGGATTTGGAGCCCTCGGATCACCAACTAACCCCGCCTGAAAAGACGGGGTTAGTCGTTTGGAAAGAATCCTGCTCAAGTCTGATTATAATCGTCTCCTTCAACGCATTCGGATTGCGCTTCCAGAAATGATTTTTCCTGGGGATCCTTGACGATTTCCGTAATACCGTGATTAACGGACCAAATCGTTCCACAATGAGGGCATTCGATGATTTCTTCAGTGAAGCCATTTGAATGCAACTCGATGTCAATATGTTCGTGGTTTTTACATACGGGACATTTCATGACAGTTCTCCTTTCGCGCCAGACGGCATTAGGGACTGTAGGGGCGTGGGCTTGCCCTTTAGGCCCGCAGTTTGGGTCCGCCCTTGTTGCAATCGCCACCCAAAGGCGGCCCAGACCCAAAGCGGGCGGCCCAAGGGCGCGCCCCTACGGGAAAAGGTATGATTTTATTTTCCGAGTCCCTTAGTAAAGTGTATGACCACGGATTTTGTTTGCAAGTAAAAAAATAGATCTCTTTTCAGCGTTGTCCGGTTTGGTTTTTGCTTACGTCCCGTAGGGACAGAATACTGGTAGCCGGGGAATTCATTCCCCGGTCATCCAGGCGAAATATCATCACGTCACGTACGTGACGTGGGGAAATATAGCATCTCTCCGGGGGATGAATCCCCCGGCTACATTCAAACGCCCCTAATGGGGCTTAACAACCTTGATGCACAAACCAAACCGGACAACGCTGACCTCTTTTATGAAAAATCGAGGAATTTGCCCGTTCGGCTTCCACGAGATGACGCCCATTTTACGCAGGATAAGGAGAGTATCATGAGCATTTCCGAAAAAAAGAAAGCATGGCAGGAAACAACCGTCAGCAAGAACATCGCCAAGGCGCCGGAGCGCAATAACGAATTCAGCACCACCTCCAACATCGAGATGGAGCGCTGTTTTACCCCTGACTTCGAATACCCCGGTTACGAGGAAAACCTCGGTTTCCCCGGTGAATACCCCTTTACCCGCGGTGTGCAGCCGACCATGTACCGCGGCCGTTTCTGGACCATGCGCCAGTACGCCGGTTTCGGCACCGCAAAGGAGTCCAACGAGCGCTACAAGTATCTCCTCCAGGCAGGCCAGACCGGTCTGTCGGTTGCCTTCGATCTTCCCACCCAGATGGGTTACGATTCGGACGCGGGCATGAGCCGCGGGGAAGTGGGGAAGGTGGGGGTCGCCATCGACTCGATGGCTGATATGGAGATACTTTTCGACGGCATTCCCCTCGACAAGGTTTCCACCTCCATGACCATCAATTCCACTGCGGCGATCCTTCTTGCCATGTACATCGCCGTGGCCGAGAAGCAGGGGGTCTCGTCGGACAAGGTGTCCGGCACCATCCAGAACGATATCCTCAAGGAGTACATGGCGCGCGGCACCTATATCTACCCGCCCAAGGAGTCGATGCGCATCATCACCGATATCTTCGCCTACTGCAAGGACCAGGTTCCCAAGTGGAACACCATCAGCATTTCCGGCTATCACATCCGCGAGGCCGGCTCCAGCGCAGTGCAGGAAGTGGCATTCACCCTGGCCGACGGCATCGCCTACGTGGATGCAGCCATAAAGGCGGGACTCGATGTGGACGAGTTCGCGCCGCGGCTCGCCTTCTTCTTCAATGCCCATAACAACCTGCTGGAAGAGGTGGCCAAGTTCCGCGCCGCCCGCCGCATGTGGGCCAGGATCATGAAGGAGCGCTTCAAGGCCAAGGACCCCAAGTCCCAGATGCTCCGCTTCCATACCCAGACCGCCGGCTGTACCCTTACCGCCCAGCAGCCCGACAACAACATCATGCGTGTCACCATGCAGGCCCTGGCTGCCGTGCTCGGCGGCACCCAGTCGCTCCACACCAATTCCCGCGACGAAGCCCTTGCCCTTCCCACAGAGGATTCGGTACGCATCGCGCTCAGGACGCAGCAGGTCATTGCCTATGAATCCGGTGTCGCCGATTCCATCGACCCGCTGGCAGGAAGCTTCCTCGTCGAGTCGTTGACCGATCAGATTGAAAAGGCGGCTCTGGAGTACATCGACAAGATAGACAAGCTGGGCGGAGCGGTTGAGGCCATTTCGCAGGGCTTCCAGCAGAAGGAGATCCAGGATTCCGCCTTCGCCTACCAGCGGGCGATCGAAACCAATGAACTGGTGATCGTCGGGGTCAACAAATTCACCATCCAGGAGCCGCCGCCAAGCGGTCTGCTGAAGGTGAAGGAAGAAGTGGAAATCTTCCAGAAAAAGTCGCTGGCCGAGTTGAAGGCAAAGCGGGACAACGCCAGGGTGCAGGATACACTCAAATCCCTTGAAACTGCTGCGAGGGGGACCGATAACCTGATGCCGCATATCCTTGACGCGGTCAAGGCCTACGCCACCCTGGGCGAGATCTCTGACGTCTTCCGCGAGGTCTTCGGCAAACACCGTGAGACGGTTGTGCTGTAATTGTGACGGAAAAACAACGCTTCTGTGACTTTGCTGTAACATAAATCACCTACATTCGGAGCACTCCATGCTGACAAAAATCAATCACATCGGTATAGCGGTAAATTCCCTGGACGAGGCAATTCCCTTTTATCGTGACAATCTCGGCATGGCCTTCAGGGGGATGGAAGAGGTTGTGGAACAGCAGGTCAAGGTGGCCTTCCTTGAAGTGGGTGAGTCGAAGATCGAACTGTTGGAGCCGACCAGTGCCGAGAGTCCTGTAGCCAAGTTTCTGGAGAAGAACGGTCCCGGCGTTCACCACATTGCCTACCAGGTGGAGGATCTTGAAGCAGCCATCGCAAAGCTGGAATCGGAGGGGGCGCGCATGATCGACAAGGTCCCGCGGCTGGGCGCCCACGGAGCGCGCATTGCCTTCATCCATCCAAAAAGCAGTAATGGCGTGTTGACCGAACTCTGCCAGGCGGGGCATTGACCGGACAATCAACAGACGATTCATCTTGCCGGAATTCTTCAAATGCAGAATTCGTCGAAATGAAGACAGTCTTAAAATGTCTCATTAAATCAATGTGTTATGGGCTACATGTTTGATTATGTAACAATGTTTGAAAATTTACTTGACTTATGTTTGTATAATTGTATAGTAACGACAAAATTATAGAACATGGTGGTAATTGTATATGTGGTTGCAAACCGCCTGAAAGTGGATATCCAGACGGACATTCCCCTGAAAAGGGTTGAATGTAAAGGTTTGTTGACAACCGAAACAAATAGAGCTAGTATTCATGCGTCAAAATTAATAAGTGCAGGTGCTAATGCCGCTACCATGTCCAGAACAGAATGCAGCGCAGGAATACACTTCGGTTAGAAAGGCCACCGAGACGGCTGGCTGTGCGTTAGATGTTGATAAAAGCCCTTGTTCGCTCCTGTAATCAGTATACAATGAGGCGGGCAAGGGTTTTTCGTATGGAGGGGGAATTGACGGTCCGGGTTTGACCTGACTTTTTTCATGGAAAGGTGGTGATGGAGAGCTCAATTTCGCTGTTTGACATGTGATTTTCTAATTTTCTACAACAATGAAGGAGGTACAAGATGAGTTTCAAGAAGAAAATATTGGCAGTCGCCGCAGTGGGTGCACTGACCGTTGCAACGGCAGTACCGGCAATGGCGCTGGAGAACGAGTTTCACGGGATGTATCGCTTCAAGTTTAACATGTCGAATGCCTATGATGCGTCATCCGGCCCGTTTACTGTTAAGGATAATCCCAAAACGAAGGAGTATCTGGAGCAGCGCGCCCGTCTCATGTATATCGCCAAGGCAAGCGACGACCTGAGGCTGGTCACTCACTTCGAGCTCGATTACTCCAAGTTCGGCGATGGCTCGTATGACATTAAACGGGGCCAAGGTGCTGCCATCGGCGCAGACGAGATCAACCTGGAGACCAAAGACATCTACCTGGACTTCAACCTTCCGACTGCGGTTCCCGTAAACTTCAAGGTGGGGATGCAGCCCTGGATCGACTCCTACGGCGGGCTCGTTGTCAATGCCGACATGGCCGGCGTGCTGGCCTCCGCCAAGTATGCCGGTTTCAGCAACTCCCTCGGCTTCTTCCGCTTTGATGATAAAGGGGCAATAGCCGGTAAGAACTCCCGCGACTTCCTTGCACTTGACACCAAATACAGCCTGAACAAGGACGTGCGGATCGGCGCTTCCTACTACCTTCTGAATGATGACCTCGATGTCGCTACATCGACATTGACCGGGAAAGATCCCGCGCGGGTTGCAAACAGCAGCATTGTTCACATGCTGGGCTTGAACGGCCAGGCGAAGGTTGGGATTGCAACGATTGATGGCGGCTTCCTCTACCAGTTCGGCAATCTGGAAGCTCCTGTTAATGGCCACCTCAGCGCATTTGGCGGCTATGTCGGCAGCAAGGTCGCCGTCGGCCCCGGCACCTTGAACGTCGTTGCCGCCTACACAACGGGCGACAGCAACCCATCCACCGGCAACAGCAATGCCTTCCAGTCGGTCGGCAACACGAACAGCGGTTCTTTTTCCGAAAACACCTTCTACGGCGCCAACATGCACCTCCTGATGCGCTCCAAGTACGAGATCAACTCCAGCCGCAACCTTATCTATTCTTCAAATAATAACAACCAGGGGATGACCGTTGGTTCCCTCGGCTATGACATGAAATTCACCGACAAGCTCTACGGCAATGCCAATGTCGGCTTTGGCGCGATCTCCAAGACAAATAGTACCAATGCCACTGCTGACAGCAAGTACCTCGGTACTGAGATAAACGCAGAAGTCGGCTATAAACTCTACGACAACCTGAATGCGAGCGTCTACGGCGCTTACGTTGCCTTGGGTGATTACTTCAAGAACGTTGGTACTACTACTTCTTCCACTGGCGTTGCTCCCGGAAAAAGACCTAATGACCTATTCTTGACCACAGTGATGCTGAACTACGTCTTCTAGTTGCAGAACAAGGCCGGCGGGACTTCCGCCGGCCTTGTTCATTTGACAAGCCGTAAAAAGCTGCTTTAATTTTCTTGGAACTTGATCCAAATTACATGACGGGGGGAATGATCATGAAGAAGATTGCGATGATGATTATGGCGACATTTGCTTTGGCTGCTGCGGTTCCGGCCTTTGCTGCAGAGATGACCAAGGAAGAAAAGGACCAGTGTCTGCTGGCCTCGAAAAACTGCGCAACAGAAGTGGACAGCATCCAGAAAAAGATCAAGAAGCTGAATGCCGAGATCAAAAAAGGGAAAAAAGTCTATTCTGCCGACGAAATCAAGAAACTCCAAGGCAAGTTGAAAGAGGCCGAAGATATGCTTGACGTCCTTTTGGGATTAAAAGGCGGCGCGCAATAAATATTCCTTTGAAATGTTTTATGAAGGGGAGAGGCGACTCTCCCTTTTTTTATTACATGGTGGCAGAAACCCGGCTGTTTTGCCCTTTTGATATATTCTTTGACTTGCGAGGATTGCTTTGGGATAATTCAGAACCCTTTGCGGAATCAAAGAGCAGTCAACCATTTGAAACCGATCAAACCCATGAAGAAATCCATCACCGAAACGATTATTCAGTATTTTGCTCCTGATCGACACGTCATAGCCGTCTACCTGTTCGGCTCGCAGGCCAGGGGAAGGGCGAAGCCGTCCAGCGATGTGGATTTGGCGGTGCTTCTTGCAGAAAAGCCCGATTTCGACTACCGCTTAAAAGCCATGGACGAGCTTTCAGGTCTGCTGAAAAAGCCGGTGGATGTCGTGATCCTTGACCAATGCGGTCTGATAATGCAGCGGCAGGTGCTCAAATACGGGATCCTCCTCTATGAACGGGACAGCAGGAAGCGCAAGGCTTTCGAGATACTTTCCCGGAAAATGTATCTTGATTTTCTGCCGGCGCACCGCCTCTACGTGTCAAAAATGGAAGAAAGAATCCTCCGGAGGGTGGAGAATGGTCGATAAAGAAGTAACGGAAAGGCTTCTGGGGCTTCTGGATGGATACTTGAACGACCTGCAATCTGTTCAGGGGCTAAGTTTCGATGAGTATGAATCTGATATCAGGACGAAGAGGTTCGTAGAAAGAACCTTGCAGATAGCCGTCGAAGCCTGTTTTGACATGGGGTGGCACATCATTGCCGATGAAGGATTGCCCGAAGCAGAGAATAACAGGGATGTCTTCAAGGTTCTTGCGGATGCAAAAGTAATCGACCGGTCGATTGTTCCGAGTCTGCAACAGATGGCTTCTTTTCGGAACCTGATAGTGCACGACTACGGAAAGATCGACGACGAGATAGTCTTTGGCATCCTAAAACGCCGGATTGTCGATTTTGAGGCTTACGCGGGGATGATAGTCGGATATCTCAGTGGGAAATAACTATCCTTTTGTCACATGACGTCCCGAAGGGACAGAATGCCGGTAGCCCGGCGATTTATCGCCGGGATTCATAGATGTAGTATTCCATTTTCGTCACGTACGTGACTGAAGGATAACGCGGTTTCGACCGACCGGGGGATGAATCCCCCGGCTACAAGCATGCTGTCCCGATGGGACGAAAAACCGAATTTGATCTTATTTTGCCAGGAGCCGTCATGAAAAAATTTGCCGTTTTTATTATCTTGCTGTGCCCGCTTTACTTTGTGTCCCAGGTGCGCGCGGCCCAGATCAAGGCTTACGTAGCAGAGTTCAACGTTGCCGGCGTGCCGAACCGGGATGAACTGAAAGGGACCCTCCAGACGCTGCTTGCCTCCCGCCTGAACAGCGAAGCGATATTCACCGTGGACGCCTCAACCGGTGCGGATGTGCTCGTAACGGGGAGCTATGCGGTGCTGGGAAAGATATTCAGTCTGGATGCGGTCGCCAGGGACAGTTCCGGCAAAGTGCTTGCGCGGGTGTTCGAGCAGGGGGAGAGCCAGGATGAACTGATTCCCGCACTTGCCAAGCTGGCACAGAAGTTGGGCGGCGAGATAGTAAAGAGTTTGCCGCCCCCGGTCGCTAAGCCCGTATCGCCTGCTCCGGCAACAGCTTTGCCTGTCCCGGTTCCTGCAGCTGCCGCACCGTCCGGCGAGATCGTCAGGGCGGAACCGGTGTCCAAATCCGGCAGCTCAAGCTGGACCAGCCAGCGACTTGACGGCGCACTGGTCGGCATTGCTCCGGGGAGAACCCTGGAAAACGGCGTGCGTGAATTATATGTCGTTGACGATCACGCCCTCCGTCTCTATCGCCAGGGAAAAGAGTTGGAACTCGTTGCCGAAGTTACCTTCGGCGATTCCGAACAAATACTCGGCGTAGATACGGCCGCCCTGGATGGTGACGGGATTTCCGAAGCCTATCTGACCATGTTGAGCGGCGATAATCTGGCATCGCAGGTCTGGGTCGCCCGGGACGGGAGATTGCAGAAGGTTGCGGAAAATCTACCTTACTTCTTCCGGGCTATTGCCCTGGACGGGAAGGAAAAAAGGATCTACGTGCAGGAGATGGGACGCGATGCCGATTTTTATGGCGATGTGTATGAACTGGTAAGAAAAGACGCCAAATTCGAGAAGCAAAATCCCATCAAGCTTCCCCGCTTCGGCTTTCTTTATAACTTCAACCGCTTTACAGATGCCAAAGGGGGGAGCCACTACGTGCTGATAAACGCGGACGGTTACGTCATCGTCTATTCTGCCGCAGGGGAAGAGTTGTGGCGCAGCAGCGACAAGTTCGGCGGAAGCGAACTGTATTTCAAACGACAGGATCTGGCTAATGTGAGGACAACCGGCGATCAATACCGGTGGACATTCCTTGAGCAGCGCATTGTCGTGACTCCAGAGGGTGAAATCATCGTGCCAAAGAACAGCGGCTTGTTCGTCTTCGGCACAAACCGTTCCTATAAGAAGAATTCCGTGTTTTCCTTTGCCTGGAACGGTTCAACCCTCGATGAAAGGTGGCATACAAAGGAGAGCCAGAATTATCTGGCCGATTATTCTTTCGATGCTCCCCGCAAGGAGCTGATCCTTCTCGAAGTGGTAAAGAAGGAAGGCTTGATTGAAAAGGGAGCGAGTGCCATTGTTGTGAAGAGGGTGGAGTAGTTCCGGACGGTAATCTCGTTCATGTCTTTGCAGGGGCGCCGCAAGCCGGCGCCCCTCTTTTTTTGCGGGGATTTAATCGTTGACATCCCCTTTGTATACTGCTAGGATTTCAGGCGTTTTGCGTTCTGTTTGGCGCATTTGCAACGATAACTAAAATACACTTTTATCTTGGGCACGGCATTGATAAATCCATCCTGCATAGAAGCTCCACTGCCAAAAGGCGTGACAGATTTTCTCCCGGAAAAGGCGGATAAAATTGCCTATATCGAAGGGAAGATCAGCCGGGTTTTTGACCTGTGGGGATTCAGGCGCATCATTACTCCCCTGCTCGAATTCCAGGACGTCATTTCCATGGGGATGGGGGAGGATCTCAAGGCAAAGACGTTCCGCTTTGACGACCGTCAGACCGGCAGGCTGCTCGCCATTCCTCCCGATATCACCCCACAGATTGCCCGCATAGTAGCCACAAGGATGCACGGCTATCCGCTTCCCCATCGCATTTCCTATAACGGCAGGGTACTGCGTCACGCGGAGATTCAGTCCGGGCGGAGCCGTGAGGTATTTCAGTCCGGAGTGGAGCTGATCGGCCTGAGCTCGCCGGAAGCGGATGCGGAAATGGTGGCGATGGCGGTTGAGGTGCTGCAGGGGCTCGGTTTTGATAACTTCAAGATCGACCTGGGGCAGGTCGATTTTTTCCGCGGCATCATGCTCGCATCAGGTTTGGCGCCTGCTGTCCAGAACCTTCTGCAGGAGGCCATAGCCAAGAAAGACTCATCGGCAGTGCGGGAGATACTGGAAAAAGAGCCGGTCGCAGATGCGATTAAGGAAGAGATTGCCGCCTTGCCGAGACTTTACGGCGGCCGCGAAGTGCTTGCCGTAGCCGAGCGGGTTGCCGGCAATGACCGCTCGAAGAAGGCACTCGACAATATTGCACAAGTGCTGGAAATCCTCGACATATACGGAGTGACCGACTATCTGACCATCGACCTCGGCGAGATTCGCGGGCTTGATTATCATACCGGCGTGACATTCGAGGGCTTTGTCGGCGGTTTGGGAGAAGCGGTTTGCGGCGGTGGACGTTATGACGACCTGACCGCAAAATATGGCTTCCCGGCGCCCGCCACAGGTTTTGCTTTCAATATCCTCGCGCTTCTGAACGCCCTTGGCAAACGCCCCGAAGTGGAGGCAAGCAAAACGCGGGACTTCTTGCTTTTCAATCTCAAGGAAGACCGCCGTGAAGTGCTGGAAATAGCACAACGCCTGCGTGCCAGAGGATTTACCACGGCCAGGGACATCATCCACAGGGATTTCGATAATTCACTGGCTTATGCAAAGCGGATGAATATCAAGCAGATGCTTGTTATTGGCGGCGACTATTGCGCGGACGACGAGGTTTACGTGGTCCGGGTTGCAGATAAGATTGGGGTAGCAGTAAAAAAGATCGACCTCTTCAGGGAAGATTATTCGTTGAAATTCGAGCAGTAAGGAGACGGTAATGGCTAACGTCGTGGTAGTAGGCGCCCAATGGGGCGACGAGGGAAAAGGGAAGGTTGTCGACATCTATACTGAGTTTGCGGATGACGTTGTCCGCTACCAGGGGGGTAACAATGCCGGCCATACCCTGGTCGTGGGGGATGAGAAGATAGTCCTGCATTTGATCCCCTCCGGGATTCTACACCAGGGTAAGCGATGTATAATCGGCAATGGTGTTGTGCTCGACCCGGAAGTTTTTATCCGCGAGATCACCAATTTAAAGGCTAAGGGCAAGTTCCAGGATGATGGCGTGTTGCTCCTCTCCGAGTCGCTGCATATCATCATGCCTTACCACAAGCGGATTGACATCGCCCGGGAAGCCAATAGCGGCGCCAAAAAGATCGGTACGACTGGTCGCGGGATCGGACCTGCCTATGAGGATAAGATCGGACGGCGCGGCATTCGCCTCATGGACCTCCTGGATAAGCAGGTTTTCAGCCGCAAGTTGAAGGAATTTCTGGAGGAGAAGAACTTTATTCTCGAGAAGCTGTTGGGAGAAAGACCCTTCACCTTTGAAGAAATATTCGACGAATACAGCGCATACGCGGACACGCTTCGCAATTATGTCGCCGATACGACCCTCGTGCTGCACCAGGACCTTAAGGCCGGGAAAAAGCTTCTGTTCGAGGGGGCGCAGGGGACGCTTCTCGATGTGGACCATGGCACCTATCCCTATGTCACCTCATCCTCTACCTGTGCCGGCGGCGCATGTACGGGAACAGGCGCAAGCCCGAGGGATATCAATGAAATTATCGGCATTTCCAAGGCTTATGTCACACGGGTCGGCAGTGGTCCGTTCCCGACCGAACTGGAAGATGCCGATGGCGAGAAGCTGCGCCATACAGGGGGAGAGTTCGGTGCAACTACGGGCCGTCCCCGTCGTTGCGGCTGGTTTGATGCCCTGGTTATTAAATATGCGGTGCGAGTCAACGGCTTGACCGGGATCGCCCTTACCAAGCTCGATGTTCTCAGCGATTTTGAATCCATCAAGATTTGCACCGGGTATTCATATAACGACAAGTTCCTGAATGAACTTCCCGCCAACCTCGATGTGTTTGAAAAGTGCCGGCCCGTTTACGAAGAGATGCCGGGATGGCAATCGGATATAACAGGCGTCAGGTCCTTCGAAGAACTGCCGGAAAAGGCGAAAAACTATGTAAAGAGGCTGGAAGAGCTTGCTGGGTGCCCCATTGTACTTGTTTCGGTTGGCCCTCGACGCGACGAGACGATAATGTTGAAAAATCCTTTTGAGGCTTGAAAAAATATTTTGTAAAAAAAGCTTGACCATCGTAAAAAGATTTGATATAAGTTTGTTCTTTCCTGACGCCAGCAGAAATGAGCCGCTAGCTCAGTCGGTAGAGCACCTGACTTTTAATCAGGTGGTCGTTGGTTCGACCCCAACGCGGCTCACCATGTCCCCTTCGTCTAGCCCGGCCCAGGACACCGCCCTTTCACGGCGGCGACACCGGTTCAAATCCGGTAGGGGACGCCAAAAATGACAGCCCTTCCGCACCATGCGGAAGGGCTTTTTTTGTCTCACGGTCCAACGACGGTCCCACCGTTTACTTTGGTCCTTTCCGGCGTTTCCACCCATCAACAACGACCTCGAAAATACAAATCTCGGCAATTTCCCTTTCCCATCAAAATTCTGCGTAGCATAAAGACTGACGGCTTTTTGTGCGAGCTCGAAAATGCGCAAGTCGCTCGGGTTGCCTGCGCTTGCATTCTTCAAACCGTTCACCGCTGCTTTTTCACTGACGCAACAATCGTTGGCTGGTTTTGCCGATCCTCTCGCTTACTCATATTTGTAAAGATAAAAAGCGAAGTGAACAAACAATTCGCTTTATTGACTTTGATCAAGGTTTCGCCGTTTCAATAACGGTAAGGTGACATCATCACCGGGGCGCACAGAGATGATGAACTCTGAAGCTCAAAAACCAATGAACAGCCCTTCCGGCAGGCCGGGGAGGGTAGGAGAGAATGATGAAAAAGATTATGCAATGGTTCGGTTTTTCCACATCTGCTGCAAACACCAACAAAACAACAAAGGAGGAAGTAATGTCGAACATGTTCTGTTACCAGTGTGAACAGGCCGCCAACGGCGGCTGCACCAAAGTCGGGGTCTGCGGCAAGCAGCCGGACGTGGCCGCCCTGCAGGACCAACTCGTCTATGCCATGAAGGGGATCGCCTATTGGGCCGACAAAGCCCGGACAAAGGGAGCCAAGGATCAGGAGATCGACCGCTTCATGCTCGACGGCCTCTTTACCACCGTCACCAACGTGGATTTCAGCGCCGACGAGATCGCCAAGCTGGTCCGCCAGGCGGCCGGACTCCGCGACAAGGCCCAGGCCCTTTTTGAATCGGCCAATGGCGGCCCAAACGCCGGCAGCGTCCCCGAGGCGGCCCGCCCTTTTGCCCCCGGCACCACGGCCGAACTGGCGACTCTCGGAGCAAGGCACGGGGTGAAAGATGACAGCATCGACCCTGACGTGAAGTCGGTCCAGGAGATCCTCGTTTATGGTATGAAAGGTTATGCTGCTTACGCCCACCACGCCTTGGTGATCGGCCTGGAAAACGATGATATCTACGCCTTCACCCATAAGGCCCTTGCCGCCACTCTCGACAAGAACCTGGGACTGATGGACTTCGTCACCCTCGCCATGGAGTGCGGCAGGATTAACCTGGTGACCATGGAACTGCTCAACAAGGCCAACACCGACAGCTACGGTCACCCGGTCCCAACCCCTGTACAGCTCGGCACCAGGGCGGGCAAGGCCATCCTCGTCTCGGGCCACGACCTGCGCATGCTGGAGGAACTGCTGAAGCAGACCGAGGGGACCGGCGTCAATGTCTATACCCACGGCGAGATGCTCCCCGCCCACGGCTATCCGGGCCTGAAGAAGTACTCCCACCTGGCGGGCAATTTCGGCGGCGCTTGGCAGGATCAGGCCAAGGAATTTGCCAACTTTCCCGGCGCCATCATCTTCAATACCAACTGCATCCAGCGTCCGGCCGAAAGTTACAAGGACCGCCTCTTCACCTGGGGCCTGGTGCAGTGGCCCGACGTCAAGAATATTGAAGGCTGGGACTTTTCCCAGGTAATCAGGAAAGCCCGGGAACTCCCCGGTTTTCCGGAGAACCCCGGCAAGGAGATCCTGACCGGCTTCGGCCACAACGCAGTGCTCGGCGTTGCCGACAAGGTGATTGCAGCGGTCAAGGCCGGCCAGATCCGCCATTTCTTCCTGATAGGCGGCTGCGACGGCGCCAAGAGCGGCCGCAACTACTACACCGAGTTTGCCGAGAAGGTACCGAAGGACTGCGTCATCCTCACTCTGGCCTGTGGCAAGTACCGCTTCAACAAACTCGATTTCGGCGACATCGGCGGCATTCCGCGCCTGCTCGATATCGGCCAGTGCAACGATGCCTACTCGGCGATCCAGATCGCCGTGGCCCTGGCTGGCGCCTTTGAGTGCGGGGTGAATGACCTGCCGCTGTCGATGATCCTCTCCTGGTATGAACAGAAGGCGGTAGCGATCCTTCTGACCCTGCTCCACCTGGGAATCAAGAACATCAAGCTCGGTCCGACGCTGCCGGCCTTCATCACCCCCAATGTTCTCAACTTTCTGGTGGAGAACTTCAACATCGCGCCGATCGCCACTGCTGAAGAGGATCTCAAACAAATCCTCGGCTAAAGACTATCACGGCATTATGAGGAGGCGGGGGGCACAGCCCCCCGCTTTTTTAGTATGTAATCTGCGAAAAAAATGGCTAGCGCCGGCAACAGGAGAAACCATGCAGCTCCGCATCACTAAAAGTCTCGTTTTGACAATCCTTTCGACTGTCTTGGGAGGACTTGCAATAGCGGCATTCATGCTTGTCGGCCCACCCAAGCTCCTTGCAAAATCAGAGTCCCCTGATTTCTGCGCGAGCTGCCACGTGATGGGGGAAGAGCACGCCGCCTGGCGTCATGCCGGCGCACACCGGCGCATCAGATGCGTCGACTGTCACCTCCCCAACGGCAACCCGGTTGCACACTACGTCTGGAAATCCATCGACGGAATGAAAGACGTCATCTCGTTCAATACGGGGCTCGTTCCCGAAACAATCATGCTTTCCCCACATGGTGAAAAGGTTGTCCAGGCAAACTGTATCAGGTGTCACGAGGCAACCGTAGCCCGAATGGATACGACCCGGACGTGCTGGGGGTGTCACCGCCGGCTGCGCCACCGGCTGACCGGTACCATTTCTTTCCGCTAATAGTCGCAAAATCGAAAGGAGAAGAAACATGCAAATGAAATTCGTGAAAATCCTCGCTTTGCCGGTACTCCTGATTGCCATCGCCCTCTGGTTCGGTTGCGCGCCGAAAAAGGTGGAGCGGGTGAAGACGGCAGAAATCGCCGATGGGACTGTCGATCCGGCCCAGTGGGGGAAGGTGTATCCTGTCGAATATGATCTCTGGAAAAAAACCGGTGAGCCGACCCCGGCAGGCAAAAGCAGGTACAAACGCGGCTACGATGAGGGTGAGGCCCGTCCGGACAAGCTCGACGAGTTCCCCTTTTTGGCGCTTCTCTATAACGGCTGGGCATTCGGCACAGAATACAAGGAGCCGCGGGGGCATTTCTTTATGGTGCAGGACCAGCTGGAGGTGGATCCGGGGCGAATAAAGGCGGGAGGTTCTTGCCTCACTTGCAAGACCCCATACGCACCGGTTCTCCAGAAGCAGATGGGACGGGACTACTTCGCCAAGCCCTATACCGAGGTGCATGAGAAGATTCCCGATGAGCACCAGACCCTTGGCGTATCCTGCATTGACTGCCATAACAACAGGGACATGTCGCTCAAAATCTCTCGAGGCTTTACCCTCGGCAAGGCACTGGAGACGATCGGCGTCGAAGAAAGGAAGCTGACCCAGCAGGACATGCGGACCCTGGTCTGCGCCCAGTGTCATGTCACGTACAGCATAACCAAAGATGCCCAAATGAAGTCGACGGACGTCTTCTTCCCCTGGGAGGGAGGCACGATGGGTAACATCACCATTGAAAACATCATAAAGAAGCTGCGAAGCAACCCGCCGAGCAGGGAGTGGACCCAGAGCGTCACAGGCTTCCGACTGGCCTTCATCCGGCATCCGGAGTTCGAGCTCTTCTCCAACAATAGCGTCCACTGGAATGCCGGGGTCGCCTGTTCCGACTGTCACATGCCCTACACCAAGGTGGGGAGCCAGAAGGTGTCGGACCACCGGGTCATGAGCCCGCTCAAGAATGATCTGAAGGCATGCCAGCAGTGCCATGCCGAGAGCCCGGAATGGCTGCGCAACCAGGTCTTCGCCATCCAGGACCGGACCATGTCTCTCTTTATCCGATCCGGTTATGCCACAGCCACGGTGGCCAAGCTCTTCGAAATGGCGAACAGAGCCGAGACCGGTGGAAAACGGATCGACAGGACGCTCTATGACCAGGCGAAGAACCATTACGAGGAAGCCTTCTACAGGGTGATCTACATCGGCGCCGAGAACTCGGTCGGCTTCCACAACCCGACCGAGGCAATGCGCATCCTGGGCGATGCGGCCAGCCAGGCGGGAAAGGCGGAAGGACTTCTGCGCCAGGCCCTTGCCAAGGCCGGGATAGCAGTGCCGGTGAAGGTCGACCTGGAGCTGGCGAAGTATGTCAACAACCGGGGAGCGAAGAAGCTCATGTTCAAACCCGAGCACGAAATCAAGGACCCTCTGGCAACCAGGTAGTAATAGCCAAATGGGGGCGAGGATTTTCATCGCCCCCGAATTGATGTAACTATTCAGCATATCCTGATAAACCAGTCGGTTCCTTCGCTGTGCTGAATAGTTACCCATTGATTAAGAAAGAACTTCCGACTTGCCCTATCTTTGGAAAACCCGGTAGGGATGGAGACCAGCCAGATGAGAAACAGGCTTGCACGCATGCCCGGCAAGATGAAAGGGCAATTCAGGGGAAATCACTCAAAGTTATCATTGAAGTACGCGGTATGGGGATTGGTCAGCGGAACGTTATCGATCCTCGCCATACTGGCGGTAACCAAAATGGCGGGATATCCGCTCCTCATCGGCTCTTTCGGCGCATCTGCGGTTCTTCTCTTCGGTGCTTCCGATTCGCCGTTGGCCCAACCGAGAAATCTGATCGGTGGCCATCTCGTCTCGGCCGTGGCGGCCGTTATTATCGTGGCACTGGGGGGATCCGGTTCATACGCAATCGCCTTTGCGGTGGGGCTTGCCATCTTCCTCATGTACATCACCCATACCGTTCATCCTCCCGGCGGCGCAACCGCTCTGATCGGCGTGCAGGGACACGCGGGCTATGCCTATGTCCTACTTCCGGTCTTCGCCGGGGCGCTCATTCTTTTGATCGTCGCCCTTTTCACCAACAACTTAGTCCACCATCGGCAGTACCCGAAACACTGGCTCTGACACTTTCGGGGCTTCCTGACGGGACGACATGCCTTCCAAGGGACGCCGAACATTAACGAGCTTGTTTATTTTCAGCAAAAGATGTAATCTTTTTACACCGATGTCCATTTGCCCATGCTGCTTGAGGCAGGTGGCATAATAAATTTTCAGAGGGTATTTCATGAAAACTACAGCAAAGATTTCGACCATGTTTCTGGTTCTCACGCTGCCGGCTGCCGGGTACTATGTGAATATTGCTTCCGCCATGCCCGGGATGAGCGATGCCTCGGCAAGCCCTGCGGTGGCAACCACTGAAAAAGCGACACAGGGTATGCCGCAAGGGCATCAGTCCATGCAACCGGCGGAGCAAGCCGGCGCGAAAATAACCGGCAAGGTTGTGGAAACCATGAGCAGTGGCGGTTACACGTATGCGCTCCTGGAGAACAAGGGGGTAAAGACCTGGGTTGCGATGCCGGAAACAACGGTGGCTGTCGGGCAGGAGCTGGCGTTTGACGGTGGCAGTGAGATGTGGAATTTTAAAAGCAAATCTCTCGGCCGCACCTTCGAGAAGATAATGTTCTGTAACGCTCCCTTGAAAAATGTCGGTGGCGAAGAAGATGGTAAAATGGCAGGAAAGGTTTCCGTCGGCAGTGAAATGGCGGTGACCGTGACGAACGAGAAAATCAAGGTGGAAAAGGCGACCGGCGAGAACGCTTATACGGTGGCAGAGGTTTATGCGAACAAGGCCGGTCTCGATAACAAGCGGGTTGTCGTCAGAGGCAAGGTCGTCAAGGTCTCCTCGGGGATCATGGACAAAAACTGGATTCACGTGCAGGACGGCAGTGGCGATGCCAAAACCAAAACGAACAACCTGGTGGTGACCTCGCAGGATGTGCCGAAGGTGGGCGATGTTGTGACGGTGACCGGCACCCTTTACAAGGACAAGGATTTCGGCGGTGGCTACAAGTATGGCGTGATTGTCGAAGAAGCGACCATCAAGCCATAGGAGCCTGTCGGACTTAGGAATGAATCTACTGCGAGAATGGCAAATCGGTCCATATCTCTGGAAATTTTCGACGAATAGGTCCACTATTAGCTCTCAAATTTCCGGAAATCTGTCCTCGATTTTCCATCCTCTCGCTACGATTCCCTAAGTCGGACAAGGCTCCTGGCCGTGGTTGTCATGTTTTTGATAAAAAAGCCCCCTTCTCTGGCAGGGGGCTTTTTTATGCCCTGAATTCAGACAAATCGGCCGGCCCCGTTGAATAGGGGCGATATTTAGATATCATCTAGATGTTCACCAGCATGGAGGCAGCAGATGGCCGTCACCGGCACGCAGTTGCGTAAAATACTGATCATCACGATCGTGGCGTTCGCAGTGTCACTCGGGTTGTTTCTCTCCGGGGTGCTCTCCCCGTTTGAGCTCAAGGTCTACGACCTGTTTTCCCGTCGGCTGAATCCGGTCAAAAGCGCAGGGGACATTGTGATTGTTCAGGTCGACCAGCAGAGCATCGACGCCTTGAGCAGCGAGAACATCACCTGGCCCTGGCCGAGGCAGATATATGCGCCGCTCCTCGATTATCTGGCGGAAGCCGACGCTGTGTTCATCGATATCCTTTTCACCGAGCCATCTTCCTACGGAGAGGAAGACGATATGGTATTCGCCGATGCCGTTAAAAAGGCTGGAAACGTCTACCTGCCGCTCTTTCTTTCCGGGAACAAAAGGGATATGACGGCTGAAGAGCTGGCGTACCTGAAAAAGACCTCCATGCCCGATGCCTTGTCGGCGCGGCTTGCCTATGAATCCGCAATTACCAATATCGACCGGCTGCGAAACGCGGCACACGGCGCCGGTAATGTCATGATAAAGCCGGATCCGGACGGGGTGTACCGCCGAGCGCCTCTTTCCTTCAGGTTCCGGGATATGACGATCCCCCATTTCGTTCTCGGTTATCTCCTGGAGAAGGAGGCGGTTGCGGTCCGGGACAGACGTCTCGTTGCCGGGAACACCCCTTTACCGCTCATGGACGATTCACTACTCCTCCGGTACTACAGCGGTGAGCAGCCGTTTCCCGTCATCTCCGCTGCCGCTCTGTTCAAGGCTTCGCTGGATGACCAGGCGGGAAAAAAGCCGGCAATCCAGAAGGGATACTTCAAGGGAAAGAAGGTCTTCATCGGTTTGACCGCAGCCGGACTCTACGACATGAAGCCGACCTCCATATCGCCCGTCTCCACCGGCGTAATGATCCACGCCACAACCCTTGATACCCTGCTCCACAGGCATTTCATAACGCCGGTGCCGGCTTATGTTCCTATCGCCTTGATGCTTATCCTTTCGCTTGCAGTCTGCTGGTTCGTTTTCACCCATCATGCACTCGGTCCCAACCTGTCGTTCTTTGCCGCGGCGTCGGTGTTTACCCTTGGACTTCCCGCCTCTCTCTTCAAGAACGGCATATATGTGCAGACCATACCGCCTGTTGCGGCGCTGATCGTTGCCGTAATATCCGCGGTCGCGTACAGTTACGCCACGGAAGGGAAAGAGCGCCGCTTTGTGCGGCGTGCATTTGCCCAGTACATGGATGAGACCATCGTTCAATATCTCCTGAAGAATCCGGATCTCATCAAGCCCGGCGGGCAACGCCGGCGGGTATCGGTGTTTTTTGCCGATATTGCGGGCTTTACCACCCTCGCTGAAAAGCTCCCTCCCGAAGCGACGGCGAAGATCCTCCACACCGCGCTCAACGCCTTCAGCGAAGTGATAATCCGCAATCACGGGGTTATCGACAAATACATCGGCGATTGCATCATGGCTTTCTGGGGAGCCCCCCTGGAGACGGAGCATGATGAGATAAACGCCTGCCGCGCCGCGCTCCAGTGCCAGGAAACGCTGGCCGAGGTGAATCGCGGCCTGGCGGCAGAAGGTTTGACGCAGATCGCCATCCGCATCGGCATCCATTCCGGCGAGGCGATTGTCGGCAATCTCGGCAGCGACCGGCTCTTCGACTACACGGCCATCGGCGATACGGTCAATCTCGCTTCCCGTCTGGAGTCGGCGAACAAGCATTTCAAGACCAGGGTCATGGTCAGTGAGGATACATTCAACAGGACCGAAGGGCTCTTCCCGGCACGGGAACTGGGGCTGATCGAGGTGAAGGGGAAGTCCCTGCCGATCAGGATTTATGAGCTGATGGCGGCCGTGGAGAGGACCGAAGCCGAAGTGAAAACCTTTATTGATGGCTATCAGCGGGCTTATGAACTGTTCATGGAGAAAAAGTGGGGGGAAGCTGCGGAAGCGTTCGGCCGCTTCCTCGACGCCTACCCCGGCGACGGGCCGGCAGTTTATTACAGGGCCTGGTGCGAGACTCTCAAGGAAAATCCACCATTGACTAATAACTGGAATGTGATAAAAATGACGGAGAAATGAGAACCCATACAGCCATCATAATCGTTATCCTTTTCCTCCTGGTCCCCGCCCTTTCCCCGGCCGCCGATTCGGCGCGGGTCGTTGTCCGGGAGAACGCAATCAGGGGGCAGTGCCGGTTTTTTGCCCCGGTCAAGGCGAAGATCCGTTACAACGATCTGCTCACCATTATCTCCAGGAGCGGCGACTGGTACAAGGTCAGCTTCAAGGGGGTCAATGGCTGCGTCCACAAGAGCGCTATCGAGGAAAAGAGCTTCAAGCTGGGCGGCGGATTTGCCCCCGGGGGACAGGCCCCATCCAGGGACGAGGTGTCTCTTGCCGGAAAGGGCTTTAACCCCCAAGTGGAGGCTTCCTACAAGGGGAGTCATCCAGAGCTTGATTTCCGCTCCGTCGATGAGATCGAGCATTACCAGGTAAGCAGCGATGCCCTCACTGAATTCCTGAAGGACGGAGGTCTCAGCGAGCCATGACCAGGAACTTGTTATGCGCCTGCCTTGCGGGTCTTCTCCTCCTTTCGTCGGGGTGCAAAATCCAGGACTTGACCCCGGAACAGATCGGCATGATCTCCAGGTCGCTTACTACCACGCTTAAGGCGGCCAGGCCCATCAGCGACGAGGAAGAGTATTATGTCGGGCGTGCAGTGGCGGCCCGCATTCTCACGACGAACCACCTGGTGAACAACAAGAAGCTGACCGATTATGTCAACCTGGTGGGGCAGTCGGTAGCCATCCACTCAGAGAAGCCGTTCACCTACGGCGGTTATCATTTTGCCGTTCTCGACAGCAGCGACATCAATGCCTTTGCCTGCCCCGGCGGCATTATCTTCATTACCCGCGGCATGGTGAATGCCGTAAAGAACGAGGACGAACTGGCGGCCGTTCTTGCCCATGAAGTTGGGCACATCAACCACCGCGACGGCATCAGCGCCATATCACAGTCGCGCTGGACCGAGGCGCTGACCGTCATTGGCACTGATGCGGCCAAGACCTATGGTTCGCAGGATGTCGCCAAACTGGCAGGGCTTTTCGAGGGGTCAATCGACGACGTTTTCAAGACCCTTGTGGTCAACGGCTACGGCCGGTCACAGGAGTACGCCGCTGACCAGGCATCACTGCACTATCTGGCCGCAACCGGCTATGAACCCCGGGCATTGAAAGACTTCCTCGATCGGATCGTGAAACAGAATAAGGGCGCGGAGGGGGGAATAATGAAGACCCACCCTGCGACCAGCGACAGGATTGAGAATGTGTTGACCAACATGCCCGAACAGAAGGGCGATCCGGCGCTGGTTCAACTGCGCAACCGACGATTCGCAGCTGCCGTCGGCAAGTGAAGTGCCCACGAAATGAGAACTTAAATCCCATCTTCCGACCCATGGAATGCCATGACCCTCACCGTTTTAATCTGTTATCTGCTCGTCACCGCGGTCGGGTATTATCTCCGCTTCCTTAATCTGCAGCACCTCAAGCTGCATGGCACCGAGATCCCCGCCGGTTTTGAGGATGCCATCGACGCCGATACCCTGGTAAAAACCTCCGCGTACACCATTGAACAGAGCCGCCTCGGGCTTGTGGAGTCGCTTTTCGACAACGTCATGCTCCTGCTGTTCCTCTTCGGCGGCCTGCTTGTTTTCTATGACCGCTGGATTACTTCCCTCAGCGGCTCCTTTGTCTGGAGCGGCGTGCTGTTTTTCCTAATTCTGACGCTTATTCAGACCGTTTTGGATATCCCGTTCAGCCTCTACGGGACCTTCCGCATAGAAAACCGTTTCGGCTTCAATACCATGACAACGCGGCTCTGGCTTTCCGACCTGGGGAAATCCACGGCTATTTCGGCTGTCATCCTGACTTTAATGATCGCAGGCGCGTTTTCCCTGGTGCGCTGGAGTCCCGGTTTCTGGTGGCTCTGGGTCTGGGGGTTCTTTGCGGTGGTTTCCATCTTTTTCATGTACGTTTCTCCATACCTGATCGAGCCGCTTTTTTACAAGTTCGAGCCGGTTAAGGATGCGGAGCTGGAGCAGGGGATCCGGCGGCTCATGGAGAAGGCCGGCCTTCACGTCAGCCGGGTCATGCAGATGGATGCCTCACGGCGGAGCCGCCATTCCAATGCCTATTTTACCGGCATCGGCAGGGTTAAGCGGATCGTGCTTTACGACACGCTGCTGACGCAAATGAACCGGCAGGAGATAATTACCATACTTGCCCATGAGGTCGGGCACTGGAAAAAGGGGCATGTGTGGAAGCTCCTGGTCATGACCGAGATCGGGGGACTGCTCGGCTTCTATGCGGCTTTCAGGCTTCTGCAATGGGGCGGCCTGCCGGGTGTGCTCGGTTTGCCCCACGCATCGTTTCCCGCCCAACTGGTGATCCTCGGTTTTATCAGTTCGCTGCTCATGTTTCCTTTCACGGCGCTTTCCAGCTGGCTTTCGCGCAGGCATGAATGGCAGGCGGACCGCTTTGCCGAGGAACTCTCCGGCACGCCTGGCGCTCTGGCAACGGCGCTCGTCAAGCTCAACCGGGAAAACCTCGGCAATCTGCACCCCCACCCGCTCTACGCCAAGTTTTATTATTCCCATCCGCCGGTCGTCGAAAGGGTGCAGCGGTTGCGGAAAGCCGCCCTGGCGGCGGATGTCGGATCGGCCAATGAAGCCGAAGAGTGATCCGGTTTCTTGCATGTTAATGGGAGACAAGTCCGCTCTTCTGTGATATAAAAAATGCGGATTACGGCTTGTTAATGCGATGTGTTTAAGAAAGGGGGGGCAGATGCAACGGTCGGTGAACGTGCCACAGGAGATATCAGAACCGGTGACCCGGCGGAACCCGTTTCGCGCAACAGCCTTGTTTGGGGGCATGCTGACGCTTCTCGTCGCGGCAACGGGGGTATCGGCGGCAGAGTCCATGCACGCCGGGATCGAAAAGTACGAGGGGACCAAGACCTGTCTGGAATGCCATGATACCCTGGGAAAGGAGGTCGCCATGAGCCTCCACTACCAGTTGCAGGCCGAGCCGCAGTTCATCGAGGGTTGGGAGAAGGGGAAGAGCGCCGGCATGCTCGTGAGCTATTGTCCGCCCCCCAATACGGTTGCCGGACACAACTGGCTCGGCACGCTCCAGCCCAATGATGCCTCGAAGGGCGCACAGCCGGCTGGTTGCGGCCGTTGCCATATCGGTCTCGGCGCCAAGCCCAATCCGGTCGACAAGCTGACGGAAGCGGATTACGAAAATATCGACTGCCTTATCTGCCATGGACCCGATTACCGCAGGGTCGTAGTGAAGGAAGTGATAAAAAGTAAGATGAAGGTAAGGGAGGAAGTCAGGTTCAAACTGGCCCCGGCGCCAGACGTGGATATCCTCAAGGTCGTGCGCAATGTGAAGAAGCCGACCAGCGACATGTGTCTCCGCTGTCATGCCCTGGTCGGCGGCGGTCTCAACTATAAGGACGGAGTGGTTCCCACTGCCGATACGGACGTTCATTTTTCCATGGGGATGAACTGCACGGAGTGTCATACCACCAAACAGCACAGGATTGCCGGTGGCGGTGACCTCAAGGCCCAGGAACTGAATGATGTCAGGGTGGCGTGCGACAATTGCCACACGCTGACGCCGCATAAGGGGGAGCAGGCGGACTTTCTTAACCGGCACGTGGCGCGCATCGCCTGCCAGACCTGCCATATCCCGGGCATAGCCCGCGATCCTAAGATGCCGACCATTGTCGAGCGGGACTGGACCAAGCCGGTGCTTGACGCAAAGAGCGGTCTATTCGAACCGACCAATAAGACTGCGACCAACGTCAGACCCGAATACCTGTGGTGGAACAGGACCATGCGGGCGAACAACGAACCTGCGGGCTCGAAAAGGGACCTCAAGGCCAGGATCTACCCCTGGAAGCGGACCAACTATACGGTAATCGCCGATGCCGCCACCGGCAAGCCGGTATATATAAAATCCGGCGTATATGCGCTGACCGGCGATCCTGCTGCCGCAGCGGTGAAAGGGACTGTGGAAGCAAAGCAGCCGTACAGCGGCGAGTGGAAAGGGGTCCAGGAACCGATGCGGTATGCGCTCAATCACCAGGTGGCGCCCAAGTCCGAGTCGCTGCAATGCGATGTCTGCCACAGCGAGAATACCATCCTGGATTTCAAGGCGCTCGGCATGAAGAGCAGGAGAAAATAGCGTTCAGGATATATCCCTGGAAGTAAAAGCGCCCGGCAACAATGTTGTCGGGCGCTTTTATATTCTGGGCGGAAAGGATTACGTTCTTCAAGACATGACTCACGCGACGACGCACCAAAAGTAGGCGCTCTTAAGCGACGAAAGGCTTTTAAACAAATTATCCTAAAAATGGCAGTTGTTTACCGCAAAGGCGCAAAGGGCGCAAAGAAATTCAAATACTTATGGGGATAAAGATCCAAACCAATCGGGTGAAAGGTTTCCGTTAGATAAATGATTGATTTTACTTCGCGTTCTTAGCGCCTTTGCGGTTCAAATGCTTTTTCTAGTATTATTGGTTCATGGTTTTAAAACGTTGCGTCGTCGCATCGTTGCGTGAAATACAATATTTGGGTTCCGGCTTGTCCGGTTTAGGATACTGCCGGTTTACCCAGGGTTCCCCTGACCGGTATCTGGTAATGTCCGGGAGAGGTCTGGTATTTGAGGAGAAGGAGGAAGACGAATTTCTGCTTGTCGAGGAACTCGGCTTTCGGCATCAGTTCCAGGGTCAGGTTCAGGGGGGCGGCACTCATGGGGGTAGTGAGCGGCGTGTCGCCCTTGAGCCGCGCATAGATCCCTTCACCCTCAAGGTTCAGACTTTCCAGGGTGGCCTTGCCGCCACCTATGCGGAGCATCCCCTGGATTGTCTTGTAGGAAGCGTCGGGGAGGGGCATTTGACCGATCTTCACCCCTTGCAGATGGGCTTCCGTCACTGCCAGTTGCAGGTCTCCAGTAGCGGCGTTCTGTTTCCCCTTGAAATTACCCTTGACGCGTAGTTCACCCTTGACCTGCGCGCCGGTCACAGTCTTGAAGAAAGGGATGTCCTCCAGTTGCACTCCGGCAATTTCCAGGGTCGAACTGCCGTTTTTCAGTGGCGCGAATTCCCCCTTTACTTCACCTTTACCGATTGTTCCCTGGAAGCCGATGACCACTTTACCGGCGAATAGGGGCAGGATGCGGATTTTTGCCGTGGCCCTGTCGAACTTCAACAACGGCCCCTGTTCCGAGCCCAGTTCGAGGTTTTGGGCCCGGATGCCGAGGGGAAAAGCCAGGCCGAAGCTGGTGGTGCGCATGGTGTAGCCCTGGTTTTCCAGCGCACGGGCGAGCACGCCTTGCAACTCTTTGCCGGGAATAAAGGCGATGGTGAGGATGATCAGGCAGAAGAGTGCGGCAGGAATCCCCCAACCCATGAGGATGAGACGGCGGCGGTTCATCGTGCTCCTTGCTGCGCAGCCTTGATCAGGGCTGCTGTCAGGGTCAGGTCAAGTTTCGCCGGGTCGTCGAAGCGGGTTTTTATCAGGGCCCTCTTTATGGTAACCGGTTTGGCCCCTTTTTCCAGCCTGAAGAGGAGGTTTACCGCCTCGTTGGCGGTGAGTCCTTCTATTTTCACCTCGGCTGCGTCTTCCACGAAACCGGGCAGATCTTCACCTTTTACCGGTTTGATCTGGGTGTTTTTTCCCTTTATGCCGATCTCCTCGATAATCTTTGCCGGCGAATCGTCGGGTCTGGTTGCTGCCAGGCGGTTGGCCAGCTTTTGCGCGCCGGCGTTCGCTTCCTGGAAGCGGAGCTTTAACATGAGCATCTCGGTAATGTCAGCTTCCCGGCTGGCACGCTTTTTCTCCAGGCGGGCAACCTGGCTGTTGGCAGCCGAGAGAAGCACCGCCAGCAAGAGGATGGCGGCGATCCCCATTCCCCAGCGGAGACGGGTTTTATCATCCATGCGATTATAGGTTTCAATCAGGAGGTGCAGGTATTTCATTTGTTCGCCTCCTTTACCGCACCGCGCAAGACGAATGAGACGCTGCCGTCGGGCCGGGACTTTATCTCGCCGACTTCGACGTTGCTTAAAGCATCTGCCGTGCGGGTTTTGAAGTCGTTAACCGCCTGGATGGAGCGGGCATCTCCCTTGAGGTGCACCTGATTGCCCGATATCTCGGCCTCGAAGACCTCGAACACGTCATCACCCTTCGCCTCGGCTAATTTTGTCAGGATTGGCAGCAGATTACTCGATGTTTTGCCGCTGCTGAGACGCTTGATTTCGGAGCGCAGTTCCGCAACCTCGTCGACCGCTTTTTTCCGGGTGGGAAATACTTCCCGATAAATGGTCTTGATCGAGTTGTTCAGGGAGTCCACGTCTTTCTTTACCAGGTAGTATCTGAGGCCGACCTCGGCAAAGAGCAGGATGACGAAGCTGACGGCGAGAATCATGGAGAGGCGCAGCTTTTTCCGTGTCTTGGCCTGGCCGGCCGTGTAGGCAAGCTCGCCGCTGCGGAAGTTTACAGGGTCTCCGGTGGCGATCGCCCGGGCAACCGCATAGGCGCCGGCCAGATCACGCGCGGAATTGGTGTCGCCGGCAAAGGCCTCGGCAAACTCCCCGTTTACCGGCAGCGGAGGGAAGGGTGATGTTTCCTGATCGGCCGATGCGTTGGAAGAGGCTGCCTGCTGCGAACGCCCCCCGTGAGAAAAGATCCGATCGACCGTTAAACCTTTGCCGATTTCCAGGGCAGCCAATGTCTTCGTAACTTCCGCATCCGGTTCGCCGGAAGTCATGGGGCGGAAATAGAGGGGCTTGCCATTTCGGAAGACAGCCAGTGATTCACCATCGGTGATTGCAACCGTCGCGCTTTCCACTTCGGTCGGGATGAGGCACTGCCAGTTGAAGAGCGATGCCGTGACAATCTCCGGTTCCAGTCCTTTTCCCGTCATCAACCGGATCTTATCCTCCAGTGCATGACGTTTTGCCCAGACGGCAAGAACCTTTCCCTCTTCCAGGGGCACGGCCTCAAACATCAGTTGATCGGTGTCTACGGCGGTTTCGCCTTTCAGCTCCAGCGGCAGGAGCTCCCGAATCTTGCGTCTATCACTGAGGGGGAGTTCCAGTTCGCGCATGAAGAGCTGGTTCGAGGGGATGGCCAGGATCACCCTGCGCTCTGCAGGCGCTGACGCGGCAAACTCCTCCAAAAGCTGCGGCAGGGATTCCTCTTGGCCGAGGGGGTGGCGGGCAGCCTCGACAAAGCTGAGTTCGCCCCGTTTCTTGCGGAAGGTGGCAAAGACCAACTCGTTCCGCTTAATTTCCACTATCACTAGGTTCATCAGAATTATCTCCAGTATAAAACCGTAGACTGTATGCCCGAGATGCGCACCACCGCCTCGACGACCCGGCTGGTTTCCCTGACGCGGGCCTCCGAGTGGATGCGGTATACGCTTCCCTTGAAGGTAATTTTGGTCGCGAGTCCTGATGCAATGGACTGTGAGCCCAAAGCATTCCCCAATTCGGCAAAGTTACTGAACGGCCGCTTAGCGAGGACTTGTTTTGCCTTGTCTGCATCGATTTGTTTGTCAAGCGCCTCGATGATCTCCTGCTGAGCGGTGTTGATGTTTATTCCCCCCTGGACGCCGTCATAGACGGTTACCAGCGGCATAAGTTTTTTCAGCGGCTCTCCGGCGAATCCCTTAACCAGGGCCAGTTCCTCGACAGTGTCCAGCCGCCCGCCCTTTGCCTCATAAGGAGGTTTAAGCGTGCTGTAATACTGCGTTTTTGCCCCGTATGTATGAGGTATTTCGTTTTCGCCACGCCAGTCAGCCAGAGCGTCGATGAGACTGTTGCTGTCTTTTAACTTTAAATTGTTAAAGAGGCGGCTTGCCACCTCTGCAGCAAAATTATTATCTAGGTTGCCGTTTTGCGGAAAATCGTTGATGTTCAGCTTGCCGCTCTCTTCCTCAATGGTTACCAGCAGACTCCCCTGTTCATCCTCTATTTTCAGCGGTTTGGCCCAACGATCCATGAGGGAGCTGTACGTCTGTTGTGCTAAATCGAACTGCAACAACCTGATGCCGCCGTCCACGCCCGATGCGGCGAGTATGCTCGCCTGCTGTCCGGCCACGAAATTATGGCTGAGCGAGGTGTCCACGTAGACTTCATCGACGAATTCGGCGGCCAGCGCCACGAGGAGGGCGGTGATGATCAATGTTATGACAAGGGCGAAGCCCCGCTCGTCTTTCACGGCCCTTTAATCCTCGGAGAGGCTGTGGCGGTGTATTCCGCGATTTTATCCCCCTCCTTCACCCGCAGGGTTATCCTGACGCTTTCGGGAAGGCGGTTGTTGTTCAGCGCGGTATCCCAGCTTCTGACCCATTTCCCTTTGTCATAACATTCCACGAGAAATCCTTCCAGCTTCTCCATCTGCGGGTAAGGATACGTCTTGACGTCAAGGTAGAAATCCTTTGCCTGCCTGGTCAATACAATCTTGTTGTCCTTCTCGATGGGCTGGTATTTCAGCTCCACTAAATCCGAACCGGATTGAGAATCGCTGCTGGGCGGGGCAATTGCCGTAAAGCTGATGGTAGAAGCCGGTTTGCCGAAAAAATCCCGGTCTTCGACGACAAAAAACTGTTTCTTCTTGGCCATGTTAAACTTGTTGAAATATGCCGAGGCAATTTCCCGCCGCAGCATATCCAGTGTGGTGCGCAGCTCCCGTCGTGCTTCCATTCCGGACACCGCAGCTTCGCGCCCGTTCATCACGGAAAAGTAGGTGCCGTAGAGTGCTCCGGTGAGGATGACGAGAAGCGCCATGGCCACCAGTAGCTCCAGCAGCGTAAAGCCCTTATTTTGCAATGTATTCGACAAGGGACAGCTTATTTTTATCTCCTCCCCAGCCTACCGTCAGGATTACTTTATTCAAGCCGGGCAAGTCAGTAGGGGATGTATCCACCTGCCACGTCATGTCCGGGTGGTCAGGGGCAAAGGTCCCTTTCTTTTCCTGCAGGTTCTTGAAACCGGGATCATCCATCTTTCCACGCGCCAGCAGGACGGCAATGGTTTCCTCCTTGTCGCGGCTGACTACGGACAGATGGTAATTGAAGGAAGTGATGACGGTCAACACAACTCCCGCCATGATGGCCAGCGCAATCATTATCTCCAGGAGGGTGAAACCTTTCACATCTCCTCCTGGTAGCCTTGCTCCACCTTGACCTTGCCGCTGTTCGGGTAGGCGATTACGGTGTAATGCCCGCTGCTGTTCCCTTTCAGGTGAATGGTCGTGAATTCCGCCAGGCCGCCGGGGCCGAAGGGCACTATTACCTCGCCGTCGGTAACTTTTCCCAGCCGTGGTATGGTCACGTCTTCGATGGTTATTCCTTCGGCAATGAAGCGCTTGTTGAGGAACTGGTCGTCTGCCGTGGTTTCTTCTCCTCCTGCGGTGAGCTTTTTCACGATTATCGTACTGTCTGCCAGGTTCAGGTGCATCCGATAGATACTATTGGCCGTAATAGCTCGATCGCTGAGAAATCTGATCCCTGAAGCAAGGGTGCGCGCGGAACTGCGAAGTTTGCCGGATTCTGTGGAGGGGAGCCGCGGCAGCACCACGAGCACGACGATTGAGAGGATGGCAATTACCACCATCAGCTCGATGAGGGTGAAACCGGCGGAAAAACAGGTACGAGGATCGAGGTTCGAGGCTAATGTTTTTTCCTCGCTCCTCTTTCCTTTTTCCTCGAACCTTTCTTCTCGCTCCTTGTTCCTCATGCCTACTTGATGTTCCAGCTTTCAATATCGGCGTTCTTTCCTTCACCGCCTCTGGCGCCGTCAGCCCCCAAGGAAGAGAGGTCGTAGTCGCCATGTTCGCCTGGGGAGAGATAGATGTAATCATTCCCCCAGGGGTCTTTGGGGACATTCTTGTTGTCCAGATACCCTTCTGCCTTGTAGTTCTTCGGGATCTGGCCGACGGTCGGCTTAGCCACCAGTGCCGAGAGCCCCTGCTCGGTGGTCGGGAAGTTGCCGTTGTCCAGTTTGTAAAGCTTCAAGGCGGTTTCGAAATTGCGAATCTGCACCTTGGCGTCGGCGATTTTGGCGTCGTCGGATCGGCCGATAATTTTCGGCGCCACCAGTGCCGCCAGCAAGGCCAGAATGACCACCACAATCATAATCTCAATGAGGGTAAAGCCGCGGTTGTTATTGGTCGTATTAATCATATGAAACCTCCGTTTGATCTGTTCTTTATAAGAGCGCCCTTGTGGTGCCATGGGTTGACCATGTACAAGAGTCGTCCCTACTTTACCAGTTCGTTTAACTGGAAGATGGGGAGCAACACGGCAATGACTACGAAACCGACGCTGAGACCCATTGCCAGGATGAGGAGCGGCTCCAACAGGGCCATCGAGCGGGTGGTAGATGATTCAAACTCCTTTTCAAAAGCCTCTCCGGCCTTGATGAGCATCTTCTCCAGCTCCCCCCCTTTTTCCCCTACTGCGACCATGTGCACTAACAGAGGCGGAAACAGTGGGCTTTTCCTCAGGGTTGCCGAGAGACTTCCCCCCTGGATCAGCTCCTCGCTGGCCTCCATGAGAATGGCGCGATATTCACGGTTGACTATCGCTGCGCCGGTGATTTCCATGGCCTTGATCACCGGCACGCCGCTCATGAGCAAGAGCCCCAGCACCTTGGCGAAGCGGGAAAGGATCAGTCTTTGCAGCAGTGAACCGAAGAGGGGGAGCTTGAGCAGCAAGCGGTCCCTCTTCCGGCACATGGTTTCGTTGCTCTTGAGTTTTTTCGATGCGTAGCTGATGGCGAAACCGAGGATGATGAGTGCCCACCACCCTTTACGCACCAGGTTGCTGACCTTGATCAGGATGATGGTTATCAGGGGGAGAGTGGCCTTGCTCTCTTCGAAAACAGTGACGATCTTCGGTACGACAAAGGCGAGGAGGAAGAGCATGACGACAACGCCTACCACCACCATGAGGATCGGGTAGGCGAGTGAGGTGATCACCTTGCTCCTGATCGCAGCCTGGTCTTCGAGGAACTCGGCAAGCCGTTCCAGGACCACTTCCAGTGCCCCGCTCGCCTCGCCTGCCGAGACCATGCCTATGTAGCTGTCGCTGAAGATCTGCGGCTCGGCGGCAAGAGCTTTGGCGAGGCTGGTGCCTTCGGCCAGCCGGTCGCGGACCCGACCGAGCATCTTTCTCAGTTCTCCCGGTCGTTCCTGGTCATAGAGGGTGTTGATGGACTCATAGACCGGGACGGACGAGCCCAAAAGCGTGGCGAGCCGCCTCGTCATCAGGGAGAGTTCCGGTAGCCCCACCTTGCTGCGGAAGAGTTGCACCCCTTTCCGGGGTCCGGCCTCATCGGCCGGGGCGATCTCCTTCGGATAGAGGCCGTCGCTTTTCAGACGCTGTTTAGCCTCATTCGGGCTTCCTGCCTCGATGGTGCCGGTGACTTCGCTTCCCCCCGGTTTATAGGCGCTATAACGGAAGGTCGGCATAGTCCTCCTGCGTTACCCGCAGTACTTCTTCGATGGTGGTAATGCCGGCCGCCGCCTTGGCGAGACCGTCTTCGCGCAGGGTACGCATGCCCCTGGAGATGGCGTATTCCTTTATGACGCCGGCAGGGGCCTGCTTGATGATCATGGAACAGAGCTCGGAGTCGATAAGGAGGAATTCGTAGATGCCGATCCTGCCCGTGCTCCCGAGATTGAAGCATTTGTCGCACCCGCGGCCGCGGTACAGCACCGGCGGCAGCTTGATACCGGCGTATTCCCGTTCCGGCTTGTATTCTTCCTTGCAGTGGGGGCAGATTACCCGTACCAGCCGCTGGGCCATGACCGCCGACAGGGAGGATGCCACCATGAATGGCTCGACACCCATGTCGATGAGACGAGTCACGGCGGTTGCGGCATCGTTGGTATGAAGGGTGGAGAGCACCAGGTGGCCGGTGAGGCTCGCCTGCATGGCGATTTCTGCTGTTTCGGCGTCGCGGATCTCGCCGACCATGATGATGTCAGGGTCTTGGCGGAGTATGGAACGCAACCCCCCGGCAAAGGTGAGGTCGATCTTCGGGTTGACCTGGATCTGGCCGATCCCCTTCAGTTGGTATTCTATCGGGTCTTCGATGGTTATGATGTTCTTTTCCGGCGTGTTGATCCGGTTGAGAGCCGCGTAAAGGGTTGTCGTCTTGCCGCTGCCGGTCGGCCCGGTGACGAGGATGATGCCGTTTGAGCGCGAAAGGAGCCGCTCCATGGACGCAACATTTTCCGGCGACAGGCCGATATTCGCCAGGGAGATGACCCCCCGCTGCTTGTCCAGAAGTCGTAGCACAACCCGCTCGCCGAAAAAGGTGGGGATGATGGAGACACGGATGTCCACGTCCCGGCCGGCAACGATGACCCTGAGCCTTCCGTCCTGGGGGAGCCGTTTTTCGGCTATGTTCAGGCCGGACATGATCTTGACCCGGGAAGTGAGGGCTTCCTGCACCACCTTGGGGGGGGTGAGCATCTTGTAAAGGATGCCGTCGATCCTGAACCGGACCTCCAGATCCCTTTCGAACGGTTCGATGTGGATATCGCTTGCACGCTCCTTGACCGCCTGGAAGAGGATTGAATTCAAGAGGCGGATCACGGGGGCTTCATCGGTCAGGTCGAGCAGGTCCTTCGGCTCATTGAATTCGGATGCAATGGCGGAGAGCTCTACTCCTTCCAACTCTTCAACCACGTCCTGGGCAGAGCCGGAGATCCTGGCGTAGAGGCGGTTGATGGCGTCCAGCACCGCCTGGCGCGGCACTGCCACTGCCTGCACAGGCATGCCGAAAACTCCCTGCAGTTCATCGAGGGCGAGGAGGTTGGCCGGGTTTCCGGCGGCGGCTACCAGTTTGCCGTCATCTTCTTTCAACGGCAGAAGAAGGTTATTGCGGGCGAATGCCAGCGGCAGACGCATCAACAGCGCCGTATCCACCCGGCTGTCTTCTATCTCCTGCAGGAAGGGGATGCCGAGTTTTGCGGCAACGGCTTGTATGTCGATATTATTTGTCATAGTCCTCTTGAAAACCGGTCATCTGTCACCAGTCGCGGCATCATGCTTGATCATGAGTTCTTTGTCCAGGTTGAACGGTTTGTCCGAACTGACCGCGTTACCGAACTTCTGTTTCTGGATTTCGGAGATCTCCGCTACTTCCTGAGCCCCCCTGACGATGCGGGGGGTGAGGACGATCAACAGGTTCGTCTTCTGCCGTGTGGTGTTCTTGAACTTGAAGAGCCAGCCGAGAAACGGGATGTCGCCCAAGAGCGGTATCTTGTTTACGGTTTCCTGCTCCCGGTCCTGGATCAGCCCGCCGATCACCATGGTATCCTTGTCCTTGACGGCGACCGACGTCTTCGCCGACCGCTTGGTGGTTATCAGGTCTGACGCGCCGGAAACCGTAGTGTTTGAAATGGCGGAGATTTCCTGGTAAATGTCGAGCTTTACGTATTCCCCTTCGCTGATCTGGGGGGTGATCTTGAGGGTTATGCCGGTATCCTTCCGCTCGATGGATTGGAATGAAGGGGTGGTGGTGTTGGAAATGGTGACGTTCCCCTTGAACGGGACGTTTTCGCCGACGAAGATCTCAGCTTCCTTATTGTCCGAGGTCATGATGGTCGGGGTGGAGAGGACGTTGACTGCACCCAGCGAGTCAAGGGCCCTCAATACCGCCGAAAAGTTCAGCGCTGTTCCCGTCAGGTCGGGAATGGTTATGCCGGCACTTTTCAGGTTTGCCAGGGCGGTCAGGAGCGTGGTGAAGGTATCCTGCGGGTCGTAGAGCCCTGCCGCGGTTGCTGTGCCGTTGGATGCGCCGCCGAGAACTCCCCACTGTACGCCCAGATCCTTGAGCTTGCTGAGTGAGACTTCGGCGATCACAGCCTCGACGAAGACCTGGCGGCGGCGCTTGTCGAGCTTCTGGATCACCTGGATGAGGTTCTGGTAATCGGTGGGCGACGCCATGATGACCAGTGAATTGGTTGCCTTGTCAGGGGTGATGCTGATTTTGCCCCCTTCAAAAGGCGATTGTTGCGGCGCGTTTGCGGCTCCCGGTTGGCTGGGGGCAGCAGCCGCAGATGATCCCTTGACCACACCATCCAACACCTTGGCAACTTCGGTCGCATCGGCATTTTCAAGGTAATAGACATTGACCTTGCTGCTCGTAGTCGGGGGGATAACGTCGATCAGGGTAATCAGTTTCTTGATGTCATCCTTGTCTTTGGCATTGCCGAATATGATCAGGGCGTTGAGGCGGGCGTCGGGAAGGATGAGCCCTCCGGCTCCTGCTGCCGGTTGTCCGGCGGGTTTTGTCGCCTTATCCCTGCTCCCGAGCCATTCCTTTACCACGTTGGCAACGCTTTCCGCCGAAGCGTTTTTAAGGAAGACGAGCTCAGCCCCCTCGCGTTTCTGGTCGGTATCGATAAGTTGCAGTATCGTCAGAATCTTCTGGATGTTCAGAGACGAATCAACGAGGAGCAGCATGTTGGTAGGGCCGAACGAGGAGATATAGCCATCTTTGGAGACCATTGGCTGGAGGAAAGTCACCGCTTCCTGGCTGGAGATGTGGTCGAGGGTGATGACCCGTGCCACATATGCTTCGTTAACCGGGCTGCGCTCCTTGTCTGAATAAATCCGCATTCCCGATTGCTTGGCATTGGCCGTCGGCACTATCTTCAGGACTTTCCCAGCGGGGACGATGGTGAAGCCCTTCAGTTCCAGCACCGAGGTAAAGACGTTGAACGCTTCTTCGGTGGAGAGTTTTGCCGGTGAAAAGACCGAGATCTTCCCCTTTACCCGGTCATCCATGACGAAGTTCTTGCCGGTCAGGTCACTGATGAACTTGACCATGGTGGAGATGTCCACGTCGCTGAAATTCAGCACCACTCCTTTGGCCAGCGCCACGGAAGGTACTGCTGCAAAAATGATCAGGGCAATGATGATATGCGAAATGCGTTTATTCAATGATGCCTCCCAAAAAAAAACAGGGACTGGGGAACAGGGATCCGGGATCGGCGGCAACCATCGAAAAAGGATTTTTCGTTTGTTGCACTTTTCACCATCCACTCTTCACCATTCACGGTTTTATCGTATGTCGTAGTTAAACGTTGTCGGTTGGCCGTCACGTACCAGGTCCAGCTTGATGCGATTCTGCCCCTTGAGCGATGCAAAGGACTGTATTGCCTTTTCCGGCGAATCGATGGGAAAATCGTTGATGCTGAGGAGCACGTCGCCGTTTTTTATCCCTATGGTGCCGAAGATCCCCTGTGGCTTCACTTCCGAAATTCTGAACCCTTCGACCTTGCCATTCTTTATGCTTGGCAGGAGTCGTGCGTCGGTCATTGCCTGGCCGATGTTGTCCAGGGATGCGTTGAGTGCGCGCTGATCAATTACATAGCTTCCAACTCCCACCTGCGATGCAAGTCCTCTGGCTTCCCCCGGCACGGCGGCTTGTGTCTGCGGTGCTGCTGCTTCAGTTGCAATCGCCGTTGGGGTGAGTATTTTGATCCGTCTGCCGCCCACCAGTATTTCTGCCACTTCTTTTTTGACGGCAACCAGTGGTCCGGTGTCGAAAACCGTATCACCAAGCCGGAAAACACGCTCTTCTTTGCTGCTCGATTTCTGTACCAGGGCGAACGTCTCGCGGAAGGAGCCGACAGCCGTCCCCAACAGGATCAGGTCTCCCTGTGAAACGGTCGGCGCCGCTTTAGTCGCGGTCGCCTGGACGACCGGCGAAAGCCTTCCCTGGGTGGCCTTGCCGAATAATCCCTTTTCCAGGATCGGCGCAAATGACATGAGGTCTTCGGCTATGTTGGAAGAAGACGGGGGGGGGGAGGCTTTTTTTGCACCCTTTGGATAGAGCTTGGTAAGTCTGAAAGAGATCAGGTCAGAGGAAATCAAGGCCAAAGCCATGATAATCAGAAACGTGAGAAATATGTTGGTCGGCAAAATCCATTTCTGCATGTGAGCCCTTTTGGGTAACGATAAAACAAACTAAATATAGTAAAAGTAACTATCATATGCAAGGGAAAAGACGGTGCTGTTTCAGCCCTGTTTCAGGTAATGTCGGCACTGTAATGAAGGTAACCGACCGTTGTGAAGCCGGCTGCTTTTTGATGACGCCGGAAGTCTGATTTGTTTGAGTTGTTGAATTGCCGCCATGGGCTGTGTTAGTATCAACTAAATATTTTTTGCCGGCGCAATACAGCTGCTCCGTTACACTCCCGGGAGATAGATTCCTGGCGGGAGGTTTTACCCATGAAACCGGTTTTTGTCACGGCTTCCACAATACAGGAACTTTCCATGCTCGTCCGGGTCATTGGCGCCCGGCAAAGGGCCGACGCCGGACTGCGCGAGGTCTATGACGGGCGCATCGGCAAGCGGGATATCATCATCGCCGTGACCGGCATGGGGAAAGTAAATGCTGCTTCAGCCATAACGGCACTTTTGGAACATGTATCGCCACAGATTCTTATAAATACCGGCTGCTGCGGCGCTTATAGGGGGAGCAGCCTCACCCCGGGAGATCTCGCGGTTGCAACTGCCGAGATCTTTGCCGATGAAGGTGTGTTGACTTCGACAGGGTGGCGGCCACTGGACTTTATCGGCATCCCTTTCGTGGTGCGAAATGGGAAATCCTTTTTCAATGAGTTTCCCCTCTCGGTGCAGGCAGCTGAAAAGGCTGTACATTTGGCCGCTGCCCTTGGTCTTTCAATCAAGAGAGGCAAGTTTCTTACTGTTTCCACCTGTAGCGGGACAACTGGCCGGGGCGACGAACTTTACCGGCGATTCGGCGGAATCTGCGAGAACATGGAAGGTGCGGCGGCGGCCCAGATTGCCCTCCGATATGGGGTGGATTGCCTGGAAATCCGCGGGATCAGCAATATGGTGGAAGACCGGGATCTCTCCCGCTGGGATATTCCACGCGCAGTCGAGGCCGCGCAGAGGTTTCTCCTTAAATATATTGAAGAATTGTAAGGGCTGGCCTCGGTCCCGCCCTGTAGTTGAGGAATGCTGACATGCAATCATTGACCCTTGGTTATTCTCCCTGCCCCAACGACACTTTCATTTTTCATGCCCTGACCCATGGACGGGTCGCCTGCGAAGGCCATGTCTTCAATGAACTGCTGGAGGACGTCGAAACCCTGAACCATCTGGTGCTTGAAAAGGCGCTGGACATCAGCAAGATATCCTACCATCTTCTCGGCTTCATCCGTGATGATTATTGTTTGCTCCGCTCCGGCGGAGCCCTCGGCCGTGGTTGCGGACCACTGGTCGTTTCCGGAAAGCTCGGGCATATGTCGCAGCTTAAGGGAAAGCGGATCGCCGTGCCGGGCCGTTATACCACGGCAGCCCTGCTGTTGCGCCTTTTCGATCCGTCCCTGGATAATATCGTCCATATGCCGTTTCACGAAATAATGGCAGCTGTTGCTGACGGTTCGGTGGATGCCGGGGTAATCATCCACGAATCGCGCTTTACCTATGCCGGCTTCGGCCTGGTTAAACTTCTCGACCTGGGGGACTGGTGGGAGCGCGAGACCGGCCACCCGATCCCTCTGGGTGGGATTGTGGCAAAGCGTTCCCTGGGAAACCAGACCCTGGCCGCCATCGAGCGTGCCTTGCGTTCCAGCGTCGATTACGCTTTTGCCCATCCCGACGAGTCGAACGGCTATATCCGGGCACATTCTCAGGAGATGAGCGATGAGGTATGTTCCGCCCACATAAAACTCTACGTAAATGATTTCTCCCTTGATCTTGGCGTTGCCGGAGAGGCCGCTGTTAACGCGCTTCTGACCCGTGCCGAAGAAACTTCCCTTATTCCGCGATCGTCTTGTAGTCTTTTCCTTCCATGACCGCTGCGCTCTGTTAAATTACTTTACTTCGTTCGTGAATGCCGTATGCGTACCGACTAACATTTGGTACAGGAAGGGACTTCATGTTATTCCTACTGCGATGTGAGGAGGCTCAAGAATTAACTTACTCCAGCCGATAAGATTACAAGCCGGCCTTCTGCATAGCTGTTACGCAGCTTGTAAGCGCACGTGAGCATGGGCCGGTTTCTATGCGTTCTGTCGATGTTTTTTAAGTCAGGAAAATCATTATGGTCGATTTAAAGAAAAAAAGGTTTCCTCGTCCTCATTGGGAATATTACGCGTTGCTCGCAGCTTTTATCTGGACGCTGTCGCTGGCTGCGTCATTTGCCTGGAACGTGCATCAGGGGAAACGGGGGACGTTGGAAGCTGCACAGGTACAGGCGCGGAGCCTTTTCAGGAAAGACGTCATGTACCGACGCTGGAATGCCGGACATGGCGGGGTGTACGTGCCTGTAACACCTGAAGTTCAGCCGAATCCTTATTTGTCGGGCGTCCCTGACCGGGAGATAAGAACGCCGTCAGGCAGGTTGTTGACTCTGATCAATCCGGCCTATATGACGCGCCAGGTTCATGCGTTGGAGAGAGGCGGCTATGGCATCCGTTCTCACATTACGAGTCTTACCCCCATTCGTCCTCAGAATGCCCCGGATTCGTGGGAGATATCCGCGCTCAAGGCATTCAGTCATGGAAGTAAAGAGGTCAGTTCCGTTGAACAGCTTGACGGAAAACCACATCTTCGCTTCATGCAGCCGTTGATCGCAGAGGAACCATGTCTGAAGTGCCATGCAAAACAAGGCTATCGTGACGGAGACGTCTATGGTGGTATCAGCGTCTCAATTTCCCTTGAGCCTTTCCTCGCCATTGAGAGAGACCATTTGTTGCCGCTTGTGGTGGGCCACGTTTTTGTGTATCTGTTCGGAATAGCCGGTCTCGGTATCGGCGTCGTCAGGATCAGAAGAAGCGAAAATGAGCGCATCCGGGTTGAAGATGCGCTCAGACGCGCACTTGAGCTGTCAGGTATCGTCCTTGATGCCACCCATGATGCCATTTGTATTATAAATGCAGCCGATTTCAAAATCGTCGGCGCCAATCATGTTTTCCTCAAAGAGGTTGGCATGAACGAAGAAGACGTATTGGGAAAAACCTGTCATGGGGCAACACATAACAGCTGTGAGCCGTGCGCGCCCCCCGACCACACCTGCCCGCTTCAGGCTACCATAAGTACTGGAACCGGTTCTGTTGCTGAACATGTTCATTACAGCAAACAGGGTGAAAAACTTTATGTGGAAGTGTCCACTTATCCGATCTTCGATGAGCTGGGTAAAATCAATCGGGTCTTGCATGTGGCGCGAGACATTTCCGAACGCAAAAGGGCCGAGGAGTCATTGCGGGAGTCGGAGAACCGCTACCGCGCCATTTTTGAAAATACGGGCGCGGCGACGATTATCGTCGATGAAGATGCAACCATATTCATGGCGAACAAGGAATTTGAGCAGCTGAGCGGTTACTTTAAGGAAGAGGTGGATGGCGTTAAATGCTGGACGGATTTTGTCTGTCGCGATGACCTGGACAAAATGCTCGAGTACCATCGTCTGCGACGGCTGGACCCGGACGCTGCACCGAGAAACTATGAGTTCCGCTTTCTTGCTGCAGGAAACATTGTAAAGGACGTTTCAGCAAACTGGACGATGATTCCGGGGACGAACAAGAGCGTTGGCTCGTTCTTGGATATCACGGGGCACAAGCGCATTGAGAAGGCTTTGCGGGAGAGCGAAGCAAGTCTTGCCATGGCGCAGAAAATCGCTCATCTAGGGAGCTGGGAATGGGATGTGGAGGCGGATGCCTTTAAATGGTCGGACGAGATGTATCGCATCTGCGGCATGGACCCCAGGGTGTTCACGGTAACGTATGAGGCTTTTCTGGATATGGTTCATCCGCTGGACAAAGAGGCTGTCAACCGGGCCGTGAACGAGGCCCTTTATGCACAGAAGGCGTATCGCATTGATTATCGCATCGTGCTGCCGGATGGGAGCGTGCGGATGGTGGACGGTCAGGGAGAAGTAACCTTTGATGAGGCCGGTAAGCCGATTCGCATGGTCGGGACTACCCAGGATGTCACCTGGCGCAAAGAGGCTGAAGAGGCGCTGAGGAAATCCGAGGAAAAATTTTCAAAGGCTTTTCATGCAAGTCCCGACTGGATCGTGATAACCAATGCGGCGGATGGGAAATACATCGAGGTAAACGAGGCATTCCTGGAAATAACCGGCTATGGCCGGGATGAGGTCATCGGTCACACCTCAATTGAAATGGGTATCTGGTTTGACCCTCGAGACCGCATTCTGATGCTTAAGCTCCTTAACGAGCATGGTCTGGTTCGCAACCTGGAGGTATCGTTTTGCATAAAGTCCGGTGAGCTTCGTACCATGCTCTGGTCGGCCGATGTCATAGAGTATAACAATACCGCCTGTTTGATTGCCATAGCCCGTGACGTGACCGAGCAACGGCATCTGGAGAAGGAGCTGTTGAAGAGCCAGGCGCAGTTGTACATGAAGCACGAAGAATTGAAGAACCTCTTCAACCAGATGGAAACCATAAGAAGAGAGTGGGAGCAGACGCTGGACTGCATTGCCGACATGTTTATCCTTACCGACCACGAAGGGCGGATCAAGCGGTTCAACCGCGCCGTGGAGGATTTTACCGGCAAGACGCACCGGGATATCGTCGGCAGGGAGTGGGGCGCGTTTCTGGCGGAGCATGGCTTGCAAGCCAATGCCGACAAGCCCGGTGTCGAGATATACAACGGGTCGGCGGATAAGTGGCTGGTGTTTAATTTATATCCGTATGCCGATCCCTTCGGAACGGGCAATACGGGGGTTGTCATAACTATCCATGACGCGAGCGCAACCAGGATGGCTGCGAAGGCCATGGGGGACGCCCGGGGCGATGCCGAGGGAAATCCGTCGGCCGTTTAGTTTCCATCAGGAAATCCCGGATAAGATACTATTTATTCACCGACATCTCCGCTGATGAATTGGCTTCACTGCTTGCGGAGTGCGAAAGGGAGTACAGATGATCGTTGGATGACAGGCGACAGCCCTTATTGCATTATAGACCGTTAAGGCAGGTGGCTGTTTTGTGGCTTGTATAAAATGTAGTAATATCAGTGTGTTACGTTGTTTTGCGCGTCTTTTTGCTTGACTTCGCCAAATCGATCATGCTATAAGAGCCCCTCGCCCAACAAAGGAGGTGCGCATGGCATCACTCGAGCGGAGTGGCAATTTGGCGCTGATAAGTGCTATTTGTCTGATGCTCCTTCCGATCCACCCACTTCCCCTGCAGGCTGAAGAAACTCGATCGGAAACCAACAAGGAAGAAGCAGTCGTAGCGCCTGTGAAGGCAGGAAGCCGTCAGGAGGGGATCGCATCCTACTACGCCAAAAGGTATAACGGCAGGAGAACGACCTCGGGGGTTCGTTACAATCCCGAAAAAATGACGGCGGCCCATTCCGACCTTCCCCTCGGAACAAAGGTTAAGGTGAGAAACCTTGCCAATGACAAAGAAGTAGTGGTCATCGTAAATGACCGTTGCCGCAAGAGAAAGTGGCCATTTATCGATCTTTCCCGAGCAGCGGCAAAAAAATTGGGATTCCTCGGCAAGGGGATATCCAAGGTGATGATAATCCCCCTGGACGAGGAAGCATCATAAAAAAACTATTGGGCGAACAAGAAAAGGCCGGGCATTTTGCCCGGCCTTTTTGTATTGTGATCGATTTATGTGAGTTTCGAGCTGCGTGTGCTTAAGCCAAAGTTTATTTTTTTGTTTTGGCTTTTGATTTTTTTGCTTTCGATGTTTTTCCCGCCTTGTTTTTACCACGTTTTTTCACGGCTTTCCCTTTTTTGGACTTGTGCCCTTTCTTTTTATACTTTTTGGGTTCCGGCGACAGCTCTTCCTTTATGTTGCTGAGCAGGACGGTCGTCTCTTCCAATTCGGGATCAGCTTTCTTTGCCGTTTCCAGCGCCTCTTTTGCTTCGGATATGCGGCCGCTCTTCATGTAGGCACGTCCCATGGCATTCAAGGCTTTTGCATGATCGCTCTTTAATGCTACAGATTCCTTATACTGGCTGATGGCAGCATCATAATCTTTTTTGAATTCATATATCAGCCCCAGCTTATAATGGCTGTTGGGGTCTTTAGGATTCAGTTCCACCCCTTCTTTGAGGAGGTTGATCAGTTCGTCATAGTTCTTGTTTTTTACGTAGATGGAGGTGAGTGCCGTACGGGCTTCGACATCGTCTTTTTTCATGCGGAGTATCGAGCGGTATTCCTTTTCCGCCTCTTCGTTCTGATTTTTCTTCCTGAAAAGGGCAGCCAGATCGCGGTGCGCTTCAATATTGTCGGGGTCCAGTTTTGTCGTTTCAAGGTATTCTGAAATTGCCGCCGGATAATCCTTGCTGTTAACGTAGACCTTTGCCAGTTTAAAATGGATGAGAGGGTTGTCTTTTCTCAGTTTGATCAGTTCGCGGTACTGCTCGATTGCTTGCGGAAAACTGCCGCGCAGGGTGTAGATATCTGCAAGCCGTCTTCGTGTGTCGCCGTTGTCTGCGGTATAGTTGAGGGCCTGCCGGTATTCGACAACTGCTTCATCGAGGAGCGCCTTGCGTTCGTATAGAATTCCCAGATTGTAGTGAAGGTTGCCGTTTTCCGCCTTGAGGCGGATTGCTTCACGATAGCTGGCGATTGCTTCATCATCATGGCCTGCCGCCATCTGCGCATCCCCAAGTTTTTGCAGGGCTTCAGGCCATTCAGGCTTGTCCTTCAATGCGGCCTTGTATTCAGTCGCGGCTTTTTCGTATTCCTTGTTTTTTACGAATTCATCGCCCTGACGCAGGTGGTTACTTTGAGCCACTTCTTCGGTTTTGACCGGTATACCGGCAAGAATATATTCATACTCGGAGCTTTTTTTATCACCCTTTTTGTCGTAGGCTTCCGCCAACAGGCGATGGATGTTTTTATTCCCGGGATCGATCACCTGGGCCTTTTTGAGTTCACCGATCGCCTTGTCAAACTGGTTCCTGCTGCTGAAGAGCGCCGCCAGGCCTAGTCTGGCGTTGAGATTGCCCGGCTCGATTGCCAGCACCTTGTTGTATTCCTCTTCGGCGCTGTTTATGAGTCCCATGCCGGTATATACTCCGGCAAGGTCAGCATAAAGAGATGTGTCTGCCGGCAGGGCGTTTATAGCCTCGTTGTAATGATACAAAGCCAGATTGTAGAGTTTCTTGTCACTGAATATCTTGCCGAGAGCCTTGTTATAGGCGGGAGAAGGGGTGGTTTTTATCGCTTTGGTCAGCTCGACTGCGGCATCATCCTGCAAACCCTTCTGTAAATAGATGAGGCCGAGATTGCCACTGGCCGGTCCGAAATCCGGGTCATCTTTCAAGGATTCCTGATACTCCGTGACGGCCCCGTCGAGGTTTCCATTTCGCTCCAGATCGAGCGCCTTCATAAAATGCCCCGCAGCTCCATCAGGGCAAAGCTTTATTATTCGTGATTCCGCTTCGCTCCGTGCGGCATCGACCTTGATATCAGCCAAGCTGACAGCTATCTTTTTTGCTTCGCGGCAATTGTCCTTTAAGCCGAAACCCCAATCAAACCCACAGGTGAGAAGCGGCAGAACAGCCAGCATAAGAAGGGTCGAATATTTTTTCATCAAGGTCCTCGCGTAATTCTTGATATGAATTTGCGGGGATTATACACACCAGTTACTGATAATTCAATTCCTAACAGCGAAGACGGTTGGCTGAGGGGGGTTCACAGGCCAATGCACAATTATGGCGCCGTCCTGCTTCGCGATACGGCGGATTACCTTGACTTTCACGGCAAAGATGGTTAAATCAACAAAATCACCTTTGCCGGCTACTGATGTGGTCGATAACGACACGAGTTGAGTTTTCATAGCGCAATATATTGCATATGGACGGAACTTGACCGAAGAGGGAAGTTATGGCTGTGATTCCCAGGTATCCTTTGGAATGGTTGAACTTTTTCCGGCAGCAGATGGACGAAATATTCAATTATCTTTCGACCCTCGAGGGGAGGGAGAGCTTCGGGGAGCACGAATCAGCGCCGTTGGTGGATGTTTTCGAAACAACGGATAACTATATCGTAGAAATCGAGTTGCCGGGTTTTGTCAAACAGGATCTTTCTTTGAGCATTTGCTGCAACACGCTGGTTTTGGAAGGGGTTAAGCGGGAAGAGCCCAGGGCTGCAGGAGTGAACTACATCTGCATGGAGCGCCAGTTCGGCCGCTTCTGCAGGACCGTTGAGATACCTCCTGCGGTTGACATGAACGGGGTGAAGGCCTGCTACCTGAAGGGGGTGCTTTCTGTCACCTTTCCCAAATTGCCGGACAAAAATATGTTTATCAGGGATATTCCGATTGAGTGAGGAGATTTGATATGGAAAACAAACAGGAAAATGAAGAACTGAGCATACCGGATGTCCTGCCGCTGTTACCTGTGCGGGATGTGGTCGTCTATCCCTATATGATTCTTCCCCTTTTCGTTGGCCGGGAGATATCCATCAATGCTGTAGACTATGCGTTGTCTAAAGACAGGCTTATTTTTCTTGCCACCCAAAAAGACGTGAGCGAGGAGGATCCTGCGCCGGATATGATCTACGGTGTCGGCACCGTCGCCATGATAATGCGCATGCTCAAGCTGCCTGACGGCAGGGTGAAGATACTGGTGCAGGGGTTGACGAAAGGGCGCATCACCGGATATGAGGCTGAAAAACCTTTCTACTCGGTGCGTATCGAGCGTCTTGTGGAGCCGATGGTGCCGGAGAACTCCCTTGAGACCGAAGCTTTCATACGCACAGTAAAGGAGCAACTGGCCAAGATCGTATCCCTGGGGAAAGTTGTTTCTCCCGAAGTCATGGTGATAGTGGAGAACATGCAGGAACCGGGTAGCCTTGCCGACCTCATTGCCAGCAATATCGGCCTGAAGGTGGAAGAGGCTCAGGGGCTTTTGGAGATCATCGATCCCATCGAACGGTTGAAGAGGGTGAACGAATTCCTCAACAAGGAGTTTGAACTCCTGAGCATGCAGGCACGCATCCAGTCGGCTGCCAAGGAGGAAATGGGGAAGAGTCAGCGGGAATATTATCTCCGTGAGCAGCTTCGAGCCATCCAGCAGGAACTGGGCGAAACCGACGCGCGGAGCGAAGAGATTGCCGAACTGCGCAAAGCCATAGAAAACGTCAAGATGCCTCCTAATGTGGAGAAAGAAGCACTGAAGCAGCTGGGACGTCTCGAACAGATGCACCCCGATGCTGCCGAATCGGGAATGCTGCGTACCTTTCTCGACTGGATGGTTGAACTTCCATGGAGCAAATCCACCAAGGATTCCCTTGAAATCAAAAAGGCGAAGGAGATTCTCGATGAGGATCACTATTACCTGGAGAAGATCAAGGATCGGATACTGGAGTTTCTGGCGGTGCGCAAGCTGAAGAAGAAGATGAAGGGGCCGATCCTCTGTTTTGTCGGACCTCCGGGGGTAGGCAAGACCTCGCTCGGGAAATCCATTGCCCGGGCCATGGGGCGGAAATTCGTCCGTATTTCTCTCGGGGGAGTACGTGACGAGGCAGAGATCAGGGGACACCGCAGGACTTATGTCGGAGCGATGCCGGGCCGCATAATCCAGGGGCTGAAACAGGCCGGTTCCAACAATCCGGTCTTCATGCTCGACGAGTTGGACAAGCTTGGCGCAGATTTCCGCGGTGACCCGTCTTCCGCGCTTCTGGAGGTGCTTGACCCGGAGCAGAACCATTCATTTTCCGATCATTACATCAACCTTCCCTTCAGCCTCTCCGATGTCATGTTCATTGCTACGGCCAACCAGATCGACACGGTGCCGGGCCCGCTTCGCGACCGGATGGAGGTGATCAGCCTCTCGGGTTATACGGAGGAAGAAAAGCTCCAGATAGCGAAACGCTACCTGGTGCCGCGCCAGATCAAGGAAAACGGCATAACGGAAAAGGTCATCACCTTTTCCGATGAGGCGATCAAGGGCGTTATATCCAAGTATACCCGCGAGGCGGGTCTGAGAAACCTGGAACGCGAGATCGGCAGCGTTTGCCGCAAGGTGGCGCGTAAGGTGGCCGAAGGGGAGAAGAAACAGTTCGTCATCAATGCTGCGACCGTTGCCAAATATCTCGGCCCCCCCAGGTTCCTTCGCGAAGAGGAGATGGAGTACAACGAGATCGGCGTCGTTACCGGCCTGGCCTGGACACCTGTCGGCGGAGAGGTGCTGTTTGTCGAGGCGACGATCATGAAAGGGAAAGGGGGGCTGACCCTGACCGGCCAGCTTGGCGATGTGATGAAGGAGTCCGTGCAGGCTGCTCTTTCCTACATCCGTGCTCGTGCGGCTGAACTGCAACTGCCGGAGGATTTTTACAGCACTATGGACATTCACGTCCATGTTCCGGCCGGTGCGATTCCTAAAGACGGGCCTTCAGCTGGTGTTACCATGGCGACGGCCCTGGTTTCGGCTCTCGCCAAAATTCCTGTGAAGAAGGACGTGGCCATGACAGGGGAAATTACCCTGCGTGGCAAGGTGCTCCCCATCGGCGGACTCAAGGAAAAGATCCTGGCTGCAATCAGGTTGGGGATCACGACCATAATCATACCGGAGCAGAACAGGAAGGACCTGGAAGATGTTCCCAGGCATATCCTGAAAAAGGTCAAGATAGTGTTTGCCAAGACGATCGACGATGTGCTCAAGGTTGCCCTGGAAAAATACCCGCCGCCCGCGCCCGGCACGGTTAAGAGCCTGCCGCCGAAGACCAAGTCCCATGCTGCACGGGTGCTGGTCACACCCCACAAAGGGGTCGTGGCGGGGGCAAAGGGGTGAATCTCAAGGAACTGGGCGAATTCGGCCTGATTGACAGGTTTGCTGCCGGCGTTGCGGATAAAGCATCGGTAAAAATCGGCATCGGCGACGATGCCGCTGCCTTCGAACCGGCAGAGGGGCATCTTTCCCTGGTAACCTCCGACATGCTCATTGAAGGGGTGCATTTCGACCTTGCCCTGTGCGACCCGCTTACCCTCGGGAGAAAGTCGCTGGCGGTCAATCTTTCCGACCTGGCCGCCATGGGCGCAACCCCCCGCTATTTTCTCCTCTCTCTGGCCATTCCTGCCGCGCTGACGGTGGAGTTCCTTGACGGCTTCATTGCCGGGATCATGCAGCGGGCCGAACAGTTCGGCGTTACCCTTGTGGGAGGGGACACCTGTTCTTCAAAGGGGGGGCTGGTGATTTCCGTAACAGCCATTGGTGAGCAGCTGCCTGAGCTCGTGGTGCGCCGCAGCGGGGCACGGCCCGGAGATCTGCTTTTTGTCACCGGAACCCTTGGTGATTCGGCGCTTGGACTAAAATTGCTGCGGAAGGGAGAACGGCGCGGCCTGCTGGTGGAGAGGCACCTCGATCCCGAACCGCGGGTTGCTGCCGGGATCTTGCTGGCTGAGGCCGGGGTGGCGACGGCCATGATCGATGTGAGTGACGGGCTGTTGGCCGATCTCGGCCATATTCTCAGGCTGTCCAATGTCGGTGCACGAGTGGAGTTGAAAAATGTCCCGCTCTCCCCTGGCTACACGGAAGAAATTTCAAGGTTAGCCGGTGACCCCTTTTCGTTGGCCCTTGGCGGCGGCGAGGATTACGAACTCCTCTTTACAGCGCCGCCCCTTCTCAAAGACCGTGTTATTACTCTTATGGCGGAATGCGGGGTCGCTGTCTCGCTCATTGGGGAAATTACCGCAAGCGGTCGGCTATCGGTCATCAATGTTGACGGCGAGGAATATCAGGCGGTTCAAAGAGGATACAATCATTTTGCCTGATGCATATTGATTGCCGCTATTCATCGGCAGTTATCTTTACCGCAATCTTTCTCTCCCGCGGTCCGTCAAACTCACAAAAGTAAATTGTCTGCCATGTGCCGAGCACCAGCTTTGAATTATTAATGAATATATGTCGGGACGCTCCAACGAGTGATGATTTGATGTGGGCATCCGAATTTCCCTCAGCATGGATAAAATAAGGGTCGTTCGGAACCAGCTTGTTGAGGAAGTTAACAATGTCCCGCTGTACGGCGGGGTCTGCTCCTTCGTTGACGGTTATCCCGGCAGTAGTGTGCAGTACGAACAGGTAACAGATGCCGTTGTTGACGTTTGCGCTCCTCACCATTTCCTGAACCTGATCGGTGATGTCGATGAGTTCGGATCTGGTGCGGCTTTTGATGGTAACATACTTGACCATGTTCAGTCTCCCATCCGGCAAGAAAAGGGGCGGGAAAGGGGTCAGCCTACACAATTGGCAAAAAAGTGCTTGTAAAATGTGTAGGTCTGACCCTTAGCGGTATGACCTTAGCTGCAACATCATTGACATGAAGCGGGAATTGTAAGGCCTGAATTAACCTTGAAGTTGTCAAAATATGAGGTAATAGCCTGAAAGGCACTAACGCTTGCCGCATCTAAATATATTCTTGTTGAACCAGCAATAGCGTTCACAGAACCAAGGGTTTGCCACCCTGACCCAAAATCATATGAAAATGTCAAAACGTTACCATTTCTGACAACTCTATATTTACCGGTTGTTGCCGTTGTATTAATTAGGGCCGCTGTGTTTCTGACATAACCATCCGCTACCCATATCCAAAGCTGATCTTTCATGTCAGGGTATCTACTTCTTGTTATGCGATATATGTGAGGTTCGTTAGGATTGTCGCCGATGACTACACTCATGGCAGCGCCATCTATATGCCCTGATACAGGACTCGACCATCCCGAACCTATCTCAAAGTCAACCTGCACATCGAAGTCGCCGGTAAATTCATATTTTGTGCCTACCGTTGGCTGCGAGTAGCTAAGATTGGGCTGTGTTTTTATGATTAACCTTTCGTCCTGGCCTACGCCTCCAGGTTCAGGGGCAGAATAGCCATAGGTGCTTGCTATCGTCCATCTGCATGATGTATCTACGACAGTGCCATCAAAAGTGTCATTTGGAAATGCTGATGTAACCTTGAAGTTGTCAAAATATGAGGTAATAGCCTGAAAGGCACTAACGCTTGCCGCATCTAAATATATTCTTGCTGAACCAGCAATAGCGTTCACAGAACCAAGGGTTTGCCACCCTGACCCAAAATCATATGAAAATGTCAAAACGTTACCATTTCTGACAACTCTATATTTACCGGTTGTTGCCGTTGTATTAATTAGGGCCGCTGTGTTTCTGACATAACCATCCGCTACCCATATCCAAAGCTGATCTTTCATGTCAGGGTATCTACTTCTTGTTATGCGATATATGTGAGGTTCGTTAGGATTGTCGCCGATGACTACACTCATGGCAGCGCCATCTATATGCCCTGATACAGGACTCGACCATCCCGAACCTATCTCAAAGTCAACCTGCACATCGAAGTCGCCGGTAAATTCATATTTTGTGCCTACCGTTGGCTGCGAGTAGCTAAGATTGGGCTGTGTTTTTATGATTAACCTTTCGTCCTGGCCTACGCCTCCAGATTCAGGGGCAGAATAGCCATAGGTGCTTGCTATCGTCCATCTGTATGATGTATCTACGACAGTGCCATCAAAAGTGTCATTTGGAAATTCTGATGCATTACCTGAAGCAGTAAGCAGCAATGTTGTTAATACCCCAAAGGTTACCCAAAGGTTTAAAAATATTTGTGTAAATTTCCTATCGGACATTGTTTTTCTCCTTTATCGGACTTTAATTTCATGGAAGGCAAAGAATAAAGTCTAATTTAATTTCAACAAGTCAAAATTGTCTACCTCCTTTAATAATTTTTAATATAATTTTAGTTAACGAACTTAGCTGAAAAAAATTAATTTTTCAACATAATATTTCATCTTTTGGTAGCTCACACAAATCTGTGCATAGAAGTCGGCATAGGTAGTGTCCATCTGGAAACCCTCGTTTTGATGTGACGAGGGGTACTGCAGCCGGGGAGCTACCCCGCTGCCGACCATCCGGCAAGGTAATTTCAGTTCGTAGAGCCGTTCTTTCTCAATTCAGGGCGCAGTGATCCCGTGGTCGTGCCGATTTCATCTACCAGAAGCTTCTCAGGCCGGGGCCAGCTTGATTCTGGCCAACACCAGCAGGTTGCAGGAGACAATCGAGCTCCAGACGTAGCGACCAAATCCCTCCCACCCCTTCCAGGTGCAGCGATCGAGACCGAAGGCGCGCTTGAGGGTGGAGATACCGGCCTAGATGCCGGCCCGGAAGTTGCGCAACGCATTGTACACCCAGGCACTCTTGGCCATGGCGAGCACCGACAGCCCCCGCTTCTTGGCGAAGGCAGTATCCTTTACGCCGTGCTTCTTGGCATAGGCGAGGTTGTCCTTGGAAGCAAAGCCGCCGTCGGCCGATACCTGCCGGGGTATGCGGCCATACAGCTCCTTCTGGCGCTCAAGCATCGTCTCGTATTGCTCGCTGTCGGCGGGATTGCCTCAGACAATCCGGCAGTCAAGGATCATGGTGGAAGTGCCGCCGGTGAGAAAGACCTTATGCCCGTACTCGGTCTCCCGCCGCTTTTTGACGATAATGTCGGTATGGTCTTCGAAGAAGGAGACCACTTTCTCCGAGGCAGGAACCTGCTCTCCCTTGAAGACCCGCCGGTCAGTCTGGCTGATCACCTTCTCCAGCAGGCCGACTGCCCGGGCAAGCTTCTCGGCCAGGACCTTGCCGGCGAAGAGGTCGTTCAGGCTCTGGCCCTGATGATTGTGGAGCTCCGGAATAGTATCAAGAGCTTCAAACCCAAGGATGGGCCGCCGCCATCAGCCGGTGGTGGCAGAAACGATGCCGTGGATTTCATTCAAGGGTCAGAAGCTTACCAACGATACCCATGGTTCCATTACTGAGCCCAACCCTCAGCTCTACCGCAAGGGGAAGAACAAGGAAGCCAAACTCTGCTACCAAGGTCATACCCTGATGGAGAATCGTAGTGGCCTGATCGTTGCCTAGGGTGGGCTTTAATGAACAACCATATACACTTGTTATTGCGGCCAACGTAGCCCGAAAGAAGTAAAACAAAAAAGCTCCCTCTGTTCACATACAAGGGGAGCTTTTTTTTGTTGGTAAAGCGCAACAGTGTCGTTTATAGCAAACATGCTTTTCGGGCTCTGCAACGAATCAAGTGGGTAGAGGGTATAGCGATTTAAGGTTGAGCTTGCCTGCAACCAGGTAAGCAATGCAGATCAAGTTGTCAGGATTCCGATACCCTCGTGCCCGAGTTTTGGCTGATTGGATGAGGCTGTTGATACCCTCGATGAAACCGCTAGTCAGCCTGCTGTCAAAATGTGCCAGAATGCCATCCCAATGCTCTTTCACGGATTCTGCCATGTTCTTGATGAGTTGTATTGAGCTTGCGGCGGCCTTGCGATGCCATTTGGTCAACAGGGTTTCCGCCTCCTGTCGGCTTGCAGCAAAATAGACGTTCTGAAGGTTTATCTTGTGCATGTAAGCTTCTGTACTCCTTAAGCTCTGGCTGGTGATAATGGCATCCAGGCGCTGCTCCTCTTCCGGCGTCAGGTTCTCAGGATTTTTGAGGAATAAGTTTCGGCTCTTTTTCAGGATTTCAGGAAATAACCTGGCTTCTTGAGCCCTTATCTTACTAAGCTTATCGTTCATAAGCTTGATGACGTGGAATTTATCGAAGGTGACCACGGCATGGGGCAACTGCTCTTTGACACCCTTTATGAATGCCTTGGACATGTCAATAGCAGCGTCTGTGATGCTATCAGGATCGCCGCCATGTGACTTAAGGTCCGCGACGAAGCTCTTGACTGTTTCGTTGTCCTTTCCCGTCGTGCCGAACAAGAGCTTATGCATGTCGAGGTCGAAGAAGAAGGTGACGAATTTCTCGTCATGACTGCGCCCGGCAAAGGTTTCATCCGCACCGACCCTCTTCACCTCGGAGAAGTCTTCTGCGGCCCTTGCCTTCTCGACATAGGATTGAATCAACCGCCATAGACGGGTATCGGTAACGGCAAACAGCCTGCTCATGACCTTCACCGGCAAATCACGAGCCATGGTCATGGCCAGGGCCTCAAACAGCAGCGTAAATCCTGAGCCTGCGCGAGCCCAGGGTACCTGGACCAACTTCACGCCGCAGTCGCTGTTAGGGCACTTTACCCGTGGAACACGCGCATGAAGGTAGGCTTCGTACTGGAAGAAATTCAGATGCCGCCACTCTTTCTCCGTGGTGTCATGGACTGGTGACAACGTTCCGCAGACCGGACAGGGAAAGGTGGCTCCCCGCTGGAAGTCGATGGTTATGTCCAAACGACTTGACTTCTTGTTGAAGTCAACAGAGGTAACCTTCCACGGGATGGCAATTCCAAGAGCAGCACCAAAAAGATCTTCAGGATTCATATCAGTGACTAAACCTCCGGGTTGAGTGATGGGGACGCCATCATACCCCAACTCGGCATACCAACCCACTCAAATCGTCGAAGAGCCGCTTTTCGTTCTATTTACCCATTGAATTCCATACATTTTTGGTGTAGTGATGGTTACTATTCAAAATCACTGCCCCTGTCGGGCCTACCTTGTTGTTGCTTCCATTGAAGGGCATATGATATGAAACTGCGCAATTGGTTGATAAAAAAGGGACTGAACAGGCACGTTCTCGACTATCTTCTCGTAAGGCCAATTGTTTCCAGATGGTTCCTTTATCCGTATGCCACTGATGAGCAGCGAAGGGCTATTGTCAAAACTGGAGACCCGGTGCGATACGGAACATTAGGTTTGGCCTTGGAACAGGTAGCCAAAGATGACATACCAGGCGCACTTGCTGAATGCGGAGTGTACATTGGTACCACCAGCAAGTTTATCCATGATAGGCTTCCTGGCCGCCCATTTTATCTTTTCGACACATTCCAGGGTTTTGATGAACGAGATTCCATGGCAGAAACCGATTTTCGCTTCAGAGATACGTCTGTTCAACTGGTGTTGGACCATATAGGGGATACGAACAACATTTACATACGCAAAGGATATTTCCCCGAAACAGCTTCGGGGCTTGAGCATGCACAATTTGCCCTTGTAATGATTGATTTTGATAAATACGAACCGACGTTGTCGGCTCTCGAGTTCTTCTATCCAAAAGTCAGTGCTGGCGGATTTATTTTCGTGCATGACTACAGCAGCCCTGAATCAGGGTGGGCATGTTCGAAAGCGCTTGATGAGTTTCTGCTGGATAAGCCTGAAAATCCGATACTGATTCCCGACTCCTGGGGGACTGCTCTCTTTCGCAAGATATAAATCATTCCACTGGCGACTGGAATCCAGGTTTCGCAAGGTGAATAAAGCATGTATAAGTGTCTGAGTTATTCCCAGTATAGAGAAATTAAAGTATTTCCTACACTCAATGGAATCAGAGCGATCAGCGTCTTGTTGGTGATCTTGTGGCATATGAGCGACAAGGCATGGATGTGGTTATCCGGTTATACTGGGGTATTGATATTTTTCGTATTGAGCGGGTATCTGATTACAACCCTTTTATTGAGAGAAGAAGATAGTAAGTCTGTCAGCATTGCGGCATTTTACGTCCGCAGGGTGTTCAGAATATTTCCCCTATACTATCTGACATTGGCTGCATACCTCATACTCGTGTTTGTTCTGAAGGTCTATGACGCCAAGCTATATATCCAGACATGCAATACCCTGCCATTGTATTTGTTCTATTTTAACGAGTTCCTTCCAACTGTTGCGGTCTATTCTCACAGTTGGTCGCTTGGAGTTGAAGAAAAGTTCTATCTGATCTGGCCGATATGCATGTTTATACTGCTTCGAAACAGAAGCCATACAAGGATATACCTGACTCTCTTTGCCGTTCTCCTCTGTTCATTGTTCTTTGATCTTTACCTTACTCCTTCTTTGAATGTACATCATCTTACCAGTATCCTGTTGGGATGTCTTCTGGCGTTTCTCCTTCACGATGCTGGAACCTATAACATCTGTAGCCGACTGATCGGACCAACTTCAAGCCTGATGGTAACCATGGTCTTCATAAGCGTACAGTTGTTGTTACCCTATCATAAGATGGTGTCATTGTTTTACCCGTACATTGTGACGATCTATATAGCATTGGCAGTCATTTCGACCAGTAATGCATTTAATTTTTTGAGACATAAAGCGCTGGTTTTTATTGGTGAAAGATCCTATGCCATTTATTTATTTCATGTCATCTGCATAAACATTGCCGAAAGAGTGTTTCCGGTACATTCTGGCAGCATTGTTACAAGTTTTTCGGCGGCGTTTCTAAGCACAGTGCTTTCAATAGCCGCGGCTGCCATAGCATATCGCGCAATAGAAAAACCTTTGATAATTATGGGCAAAACCTTTTCAAGATCCATCACCTCAAAAACTATTTCCATAAACAGAGCCATTAAGGTGCCAGCCACCACCCTGTTAAAAGATGAATGACGTCAGTCAAAGCAGAAGAACCTTAAAGGGTCAGCTTCCTATGCCGATGTCCTCGGGATGCATGGTCGGGATGAGTTGATCCTGCTGGGTGCAGACACTTATAAAGAGGCGGGCAATGAGGTCGTGCATGATGATGGTCTTTTTGTTGCCGCTTTTTTCAAGGGCGGACTTGATGGCTTTTTTCAAGGTGTTATCGCCGCTTACTTCGATCAGGATATCTATTTCGTCCCCTTTTTTTACCAGCGTCATGGGGTCTGAAGTGGTGAAAATACCTTTCTTAGCAGCGACCATGATTCCTTCTGCTGCCGGATTCAGGTCTGCGACTCCGGTAATATTGATATATGGGTATTTGAGCATCTCATGCAGCAGCGGAGTGCCGGTTCTCCCCCCTCCTATCAAGGCAACGTTAATCTTGTCTGGCATTGATCTCTCCTTATCGATGAAATTACATGGCAGTTTGTATCATTAAGCAATTATAGCAAAGCTGCTGAGCGAGGCAATAGCCGTTCAGCTGGTTTATTCCAATTCCAAATCAAGGCGCTATCTTCGTTGGCTCGTCTTCGGCTCCTCAACGTACTATCTGTACGCCTTCGTTGCCTCACTCCTCGCCGCCTTGATTTCATCCTTGATTTGAAATTGGAATTACTTGCCGTAGGCTACTTGAGCCCCAGCTTCTTCAACAGTTTACCGAAATACTTGTTTAGCAGGTGCTCTCTGGGCAAATCTGTAAAAACCGGTAGATCTCGCCAGCCGATTCTGTTTAGTTCTTCGGCGATCAGTTGGTTCTTCCCGTGGAGCAGACCATTTCTAAAGGCTTTTATTGCCGCGTGTTTATCGCCTGATGCAAGGTAGACCTTGCCGAGGTTGAGATAGTGCATAGAGTTCCAAGGTTCTTCCTCAATTGCTTCCATGCACAGTGTGAGGGCTTTTTGCTGTTCATCCCGTTCCTTGGCAAGGCATACGGCATAATAGGAACGGATAATCGGGCTTTGTTGCGATGTTATCAGCCGGGAGAAGCAAGCAAGGCCGAAAACGGTATCTCCTTTATTGACGGCTTCGGCGCCTGTGGCGAATATCTCTTCCTCTGTTCTCTCTGGCATGGTAAGGCATTCCTTGGCAGTTATTGAGCCGGCGTGTTGCCTGTTTCATGTCGGCTTAATCATCGAATCCCTGTTTTCTTGAGCATAATTCCAAGGAATTTATTGAGAGGATTCCCCCGCTCCAAAAAGGGAAGTACTGGCGCTTTCCTGTTGCCGAGCCGTTCCAGTTCCTTGACAATCTCCTGGTTCTTTTCAGTTCTCAGCCCCATGCGGAAAATTCTTATGGCATCTTTTTTCTGGCCTGCAAGGAGGTGAATGCGGCCGAGATATAAGAAGAGGACTGAATTTCGGGGATCATATTTGATCGCCTCTTTGCACAGGGATATTGCTTTGGGGAATTCTCTCTTTTCTTTTGCCAGACAAAAGGCAAGGTTCGAGAGGTAAACAGGGCGTCTTTCAATTCTGGCCGCTTTTTCAAAACAATTGAGAGCAGTCAGAGAGTCTCCGGTCCGGAGGGCCTCGACACCCGTGTTATAAAGAGTTTCGGCTTCTTTTGCGGCAATGTCGGCAGCGCCGCCCGTTTTGTTTGAGTTTGACATTTCTTTTCCCGGTTTGTAAAATTAAAAAGTGTTTATGATCGATGAGGGCGAATCCATATATTGCCGAAGCTAATGATCTTTTTGCTGACAAATATACTCGATAGCATACACATATTACAAGATTGAAAAATAATAAAGCCATCATGAGCTGTTCGGTCGTGGCGATGATCGTCTACAATACTACTGTGAGTGGTTTTTGTCGACAAAGTGGAACTGGCGTGGTCAGGGTTGAAAAAAAAAGAAAATTATGCTCTAATCGCGCAAGTGGAAGCTTCAGTTTACATAGCTCTTGGGTCAAATGAGGGGGACCGGGAACTTCACCTCCTGCGCGCCATTGCAGAAATCGGCAAGCTTTCTCAGACAAAGATAACAGCACTTTCATCTTTTTACGATACCGAGCCGGTCGGAGGGGTGCCGCAGGCCAATTTCCTCAATGGGGCGGTAATGCTTGCAACAACGCTTACCCCGCACCAGCTTCTTGCAGAACTCCATCGTATCGAAACGGATATATTCTACAGAAAAAGGGAGGTTCCATGGGGACCTCGCCCAATTGATCTGGACATTCTCTTTTTTGATGACAATGTTACCACAGATGAGGCGCTTGTCATCCCGCACCCCCGTCTCCACCTGCGACGTTTTGTCTTGCAGCCGCTTGCCGATATAGCTCCGGATTTCGTTCATCCCCTGTTGCAGAGAAGTGTTGCCGACCTGTTGGCTTCTCTGGATTCGCCGGAACGGGTCGTTAAGGTTTAGTCCCATAGAAAAATTATTTGCATGTTTTTTGCGAAGAATTTTTCGTGAATGGACTTATCCCGTTCATCGGGGTTAGGAGGTTTATGTGGCCAGGCTGCTGGTGATGATTATTGTCGGCTACGTTTTGTATCTGATGTTCAAGGGGCGTCCCGGTGCAAAAGAATTCCCAAAAGACGCCATGCCCGACGATGAAACGTTTAAGGATCCGGTGTGCGGCGTTTATGTTACAAAGGATGACGCAGTGATCGGCACCATGGACGGGGAAAAGTTCCACTTTTGTTCCATGGCCTGTTTGGAAAAGTTCCGCGAACAGTTGGAAAAATAACGCATATAACCACCATCGGAGGAGACAATGAAGTTTTTTATCGACACAGCAGACGTGAAAGAAATCCGCGAAGCCCACGAGTTGGGGGTGGTGGATGGTGTGACGACCAATCCATCGCTTATCGCCAAATCGGGCCGCAAGTTTGCCGATGTTATCAAGGAAATAACCAGCATTGTTGACGGTCCCATTTCCGCCGAGGTGGTCGCCCTCGACCACGACGGGATGATCAAGGAAGCGGAAGAACTTGTCAAAATTCACCCGAACATCGTCATCAAGCTTCCCATGACCACCGAAGGGTTGAAAGCGACCAAAACCCTCCATGGGGAAGGGATCAAGACCAACGTCACCCTCATCTTCTCTCCCATGCAGGCGCTTTTGGCAGCAAAGGCAGGCGCCAGCTATGTTTCTCCTTTTGTCGGCCGCCTCGATGACATCTCACAGGACGGCATGGGGATTGTCGAGGAGATCCGCACCATTTTCGATAATTACGGCTATACTACGGAAATTATTGTCGCCAGTGTCAGGAACCCGGTGCATGTGCTCAACTCGGCTTTGATCGGCGCCGATGTTGCCACCATCCCTTATTCGGTCATCATGCAGCTCGCCAAGCATCCCCTGACCGATGCCGGCATCAAGAAATTCCTCGAAGACTGGGAAAAGGTGCCGAAATAGGGGCCTTGACCACCTATTGCCACCAACAATGTACGAATAAATCTTGACATTAGCATCGGCTTTAGGGTAAAAGTTCCCATCGCATCAATAAAGCATTGCTTGGCGGTAGACGATAATACTAAACCATTCGCGAGAATGGGGCGGAAAGCCTAATGGGTCTCGAAGAGACAGCCGGGTTGCCGAAATATCCCTCAGATATTCGGCCCCGGCTTTTTTTATTGCAAAAATCACAGGGAGGTCATAGACGCAGCAGGTGCGGTAAAGCTCACTGGAGCTGACAATGAATACCGGTTCGCATCATGATGCCGTTGAATCGGTACGAACAGTCAGGCGGTAGACGATAATACTAAACCATTCGTGAGAATGGGGCGGAAAGCCTATAGGGTCTCGAAGAGACAGCCGGGTTGCCGAAATATCCCTCAGATATCCGGCCCCGGCTTTTTTGTATTCAAAGCGGTACGAATTCCGGGGCAGTAAAGGGGGTGATAAGGAAATAATAAAGCTTGACGACGAATTAGAGAGGAAGGATTCATGCAAATCCACATTCCATCAACATGTATTGGCAGAGCAAGAGAAGCTAACAAGACGGAGGAATTATGATACGAAAAAATATATTATTATCGGTGCTTGCACTTATGTTGGCACTTTCCCTGGCTGGTTGCGGCGGCGGCACTACCGCGGCAGGTAACGGTACAGGCATCATGGGGGTCAGCAAAGGGGTCATTACCGAGGTTGGCGATGCATCAGTCACCGGAGTAAAGGCCACCGTCGGCGGCACCATTCGCGTCAGCGGCATCGAGTTCGAGACCAGCGGCGCCAGAATCGTCATGAATCATGATATTCGTGGGGAAAATGAGCTCAAGCGCGGCATGGTGGTCAAGGTAAAGGGCGCCATCAATGATGAGAGAAAGAGCGGGGTCGCAACAGAAATCGAGTTTGAAGACGATCTCAAAGGGCCGATTGCGAGCATTGACCGGGCAGGCAAGAAACTCGTCGTACTCGGTCAGACGGTTACCGTTGACGATGCAACGGTGTTCGACGGCGCCACTGACCTGAGCACGCTCAAGGAGAACGATGTGGTTGAAGTCAGCGGTCTGCCCGCTGCAGACGGCACCCTGCTGGCAACGCGCATCGAGAAAAAAGGGGTCTTTGTTCCGGGGAGCGTGGTGGAACTCACGGGGGTTGTCAGCACTGTCAACGGTCAAGACTTTACCATCGGCGGCCTGACGGTGACCAGCAACCTGCCGCAGCCGACGGGCTTTGCCGTTGGGGTACTCGTTGAGGTGCATGGGATACTTGCCAATGCAGCCGGGCCTCTGAGCGCAACCGAAGTGGAAGTGAAGGCGGATGAGCTGGATGCGGAAGAGGGGCATCTTGTCCATCTGGAGGGGATCGTTACAAACTTCTTGGCGCCGGCAACCTTTAATGTGAGCGGCATGACGGTCAATGCCCAAGGGGTTGACGTTACCGGTGTCGCCAACAATGTTAAAGTCCGGGTGGAAGGGACGGTCGTCAATGGTATCCTGATCGCAAAAAGTGCTACAGTTGTCAAGGTGATTACGCCGGTCCCAGCGCCTTCTCCCGTGCCGGTCCCCACACCCCTTAACGGCGCTGCTCTCTATAACGCCAACTGTGCATCGTGTCATCAGGCCCTGTCCGTTTCGAGCAAGAAAGGGGCAACAGCGGCACGTATCCAGGCGGCGATTACTAATAAAGTCGGCGGCATGGGGGCACTCTCATCTCTGACCGCTGCCCAGGTTCAGTCCATAGCCGATGTCCTGGCGCCTGCTCCCGCGCCTGTACCGACTCCTGCACCAATAGACGGAGCGGCTCTCTACGCGGCAAACTGCGCCGGATGTCACGGCATCCTGGCCAATTCCGCGAAAAAAGGTGTAACTGCCGCCGCAATCCAGGTCCGCATGGCGAACCCTCCCTATGCGACACGCAGTTTGAGCGCTGCGGAGGTGCAGGCCGTTGCCGCCGTGTTGGCTGTGACCCCGACTCCGACGCCGACGCCGACGCCCGCACCCGTGCCCGCACCCGTGCCTGCACCGCTGCCTGGTAAAGCCGTTTATGATGGCTTCTGCGCCGGATGCCATTCCCTGGGTAGCTATGACGCCGCCGGCTCGCCAAATCTTTCCAGCAAGGGCGCGCTGGTCAACGGCAAGTTTCCGACAGCCGGGGTTGCCGGGCATAAGGGCATAACCCTCTCGGTCACGCAGAGAACGGATGTGTCGGCTTTTCTCAATGCTAACTAGTTTCCATCCGGGCCCCGGATGAGAACCTAACTAAAACCCGCAATTTCTGGTCGTATCAAGAAAAACGGGCCTGCATCAAGCAGGCCCGTTTTTCTTATGTGCATCGAATGAAAATTTGTCGGAAGGCAAATGCGCCGTTACCTTGACAAAATCAGGCCCGGCAAGTAATACTAGGGAACGGTTCGGATGAATATCTGCGGCATCAGACGATGCGATCCGGCAAGGTTTTTTGATGCTTGGTACTTTTATTCCGTTGCAGCTTTACATAGACCGCGATCAGCAGTGCGCTGAAAACGACCACTCCGATCAGCGCCTTGTGGGAGTAACGCATGATCAACTCCTGGTTCTGGCCGATAAAATAACCGATCCAGGTCAGTACGCTTACCCAGATTCCCGCGCCGAGGAGGGTATAGAGGGCGAACTTGACGTGGTTCATTCCTGCGAGCCCGGCTGGCAGGGAGATGAGGTGGCGCACCACCGGCAGGAGGCGGCCGATAAAGGTGGATATCTCGCCGTGGCGGAGAAAGAAGCCTTCGACTTTGGCAAACTTTTCCTCGGTTATCCAGACGTATTTGCCGTATTTCAGCAGCAACGGCCGTCCCAGGTAGTGGGCGGCGAAGTAGTTGGCGTAAGCCCCTATCAGGCTCCCCATGGTGCCGCAGAGGATGGCGATGAATGCGTTCATCTCCCCCCGCTGAGCCAGGTAGCCGGCCGGCGGCATGACCAGTTCGCTCGGGATGGGGATGACCGAACTTTCCATGGCCATGAGCAGGAAGATGCCGGGATAGCCCATTGCCTTCATGGTGATCAAGAGCCAGTTTATCGCTTCATGCATTGTGTAGACTCCTTTGACAATTTCTATTAGCGGCATTTTATACAGTTTGGAAGAAAAAAACCAGCAAAACCGAAGTGGAAAAATGATGGCATGAGAGGAACAGAGTGAATTTTTCAGACAGATTGAGGCATGAAGTTCTGGTAGGGGACGGCGCCATCGGCACGATGCTCTATGCCAAAGGGGTCAGCCTCGATGCCAATTTCGAGCACCTCAACCTGGTCCGGCCGGAGCTGGTGCTGGGTCTGCATCAAGAATACGTGGCCGCCGGGGCGCAGGTGATCGAAACCAATACCTTTGGCGCCAACTATCCGAAGCTTCATGCCATAGGACTAGGCAACAAGGTTCATGACATCAACCTGAAAGGGGCGCTTCTCGCCCGCCGGGCTGCGGAAGGACGTGACGCGTTCGTGGCCGGTTCGATCGGACCTCTGGTAAAGCTCAAGGGGGAAGAAAGAGACCTCGGCGAGAGGGAGATGCTCGAAATCTTCCGCGCCCAGGTCACGGCGCTGACGGAAGGCGGGGTAGACCTGTTCATCCTTGAAACCTTTTCCGACCTGAGGCAGATTGAAATCGCCCTTCAGGTGGCCAAGGAAACCGGATTGCCGGTCGTCGCCAATATGGCTTTCGGCGAGAACAGCCGCATCGCCGGCGGTATTGAAGCCGAGGCCGTGGCGGAAAGGCTTGCCGCGGCGGGTGCCGATGTGGTCGGCGCCAACTGCGGCGCAGGGCCGCTGGAGATACTGCGCACCGTCAAGCGGATGGGGGCAGTCATTGAGCTCCCCATTGCTGCCTACCCGAACAGCGGCTTCCCGGAATACGTCGATGGCCGCTACATATATCGCGCCACCCCGGAGTATTTCGCCGGCATGGCTGCGGAAATGGTTGCCGTGGGCGCGGCCCTCGTCGGCGGTTGCTGCGGCACTACCCCTGCCCATATCATGCGGATTGCCGAGAAGGTCAGAGGCCTAAAGCCGGTGCCGCGCGCTCCCGCGCCCCCTGTGCACGCGGTGGAACGCGGCGGCGTGCGGGAGGGAACCGGGCCGGGCTTTCTCGCCGGATGGGGAAAAGAAAAGATCGTCACCGTCGAACTGGACCCGCCGAAGGGGCTTGACTGCAGCAAGGTGCTTATTGGCAGCCGGATACTGAAGGATGCCGGGGCGGACGCCATCAACCTTGCCGAAAATCCTCTGGCGCGGGTACGGATGGGGAATATCGCATTGGCCAGCCTGATTCAGAAGGAGGTCGGCATCGAGGTAATCGTCCATATCACCTGTCGGGACCGCAACCTTCTCGGCCTTCAGTCTGATTTGATGGGGGCCAGCCTGCTCGGCATCCGCTCCATTCTGGCCGTTACCGGCGATCCGGCGAGCCTTGGAGAGCAGGCGGGGGCATCATCCGTATTCGATCTCAACTCCTTTACCCTGATAAAACTCCTCAACGGCCTCAATGGAGGGGTCAATGCCCTGGGGAATCCCATCGGCAGCGGCACCCGCTTTACCATTGGCGCAGCCTTCAATCCCAACACCCAACGGATGGATGTCCAGGCCGGCCGGCTGGCAAAAAAGGTCGTAAACGGAGCCTGCTTTGCCCAGACCCAACCGATCTATGACGTGCAGCGCCTCGACGAAATGATTGAACAGACTGCGCACCTGGATATCCCCATCCTCCCCGGTATCTTGCCGCTGGTCAGCGAGAGGAACGCCGAATTTCTCCACAACGAGGTGCCGGGGATCATTATTCCCGAGGAGATCAGGATGCGGATGAGGGGGAAAGAGAAGGACGAGGGGGTACGGGAGGGGCTGGCCATTGCCCGCGAGTTTATTGCTGCCGTGCGGGAGCGGGTTGGCGGTTTCTACCTCATTCCTCCCTTCGGCAGATACGAGATTGCCGCAGAGCTGGTGAAATATATCAAGGGGTAACCCAAAAGGAAGGCCGACCATGTCTATAATTGTTCGCTTGACGCTGTTATCATCTTTGCTTGTTATTGTTGCAGCCTGTAGCATGCCGTTTCTGGTCAAGGACGAGTTTGACAAGAGCTCCAAGGAGTATGGCCGGATGCTTCGCTGGCAGGAATTCGAGAAGGCCGCCGATACTTACGTCGGCGTGTCTCTGCGCGATGAGTACCGCAAAAGGATCGTCGCGGCCAAAGACGTCAAGGTGGTTGATTACCGCATCAGGAGTGTGGAGTACGATCAGAAAGCAAAAAAAGCTGAGGTGACGATGGAGCTGGATTACTATGCCATTCCCTCGACAACGGTGAAGACAGTGGTGGATACGCAAAAATGGCTGTATAAAGACGGCGCTGGACAAACCGGCTGGCGGCTGGAGTCGCTTTTGCCGGAATTCAGGTAGCCTGCGCAACTTTAGCGACAATGGGGAACTGGTGAAAAAGGACATTCTGGAAAAGGGCGCAATTCTGCAGCGGGACAGGGAGACTTACGCCATAGCGCCGCACATCCCGGCGGGGATCACCGACACCGCCACCCTGCGAAAGATCTGTGACGTGGCCGATAAATACAGGGTGGAGGCAATCAAGATCACCTCGGCCCAGCGCATTGCGTTGATCGGCCTCAGGGAAGAGGATCTGGACGACATCTGGACCGATCTGGCCGTGACTCCCGGGGCAGCCATCGGCCTCTGCGTGAGAAGCGTGAAGATCTGCCCCGGGACCACTCACTGCAAGCGGGGGGTGCAGGATTCGGTCTCTCTCGGCCTCAAGCTGGACAGCATCTACCATGCCATGGAGCTTCCCAACAAGATGAAGATGGGGGTGTCCGGCTGCATGCTTTCCTGCGCCGAATCTGCGCTCAAGGATATCGGAGTAATGGGGACCAATAAGGGGTGGAGGATCATGGTCGGCGGCAATGCCGGCGCCCGCCCCCGTATCGGCGATCTGCTCGTGGACAACGTCCCTACCGAGGAGGCGGTACTTGAGATCGTGGCAAAGGTCATCGACTATTACAAGAACGCTTCCAATCAGAACCGCATCGGCCGGATTATCGAGGAGATGGGGATCGAGCGGTTCCGTGAAGAGGTGCTGGGGAGTCATGAGTCGTGAGTCGTAGGGGCGACCCCGTGTGGCCGCCCTGATGGGCCGGGGTCAGGTATAGTTTTGATCGAAGATTGAGGGCAGATAGGGGTTTTTGTGGCACTGATAGAAGACAGGCTGTTCACGAGGATTAAAAACAGGGTGGGGCGGGCTATCGCCGATTACAACCTGATTGAGGAAGGCGACCGGATTGCGGTGGCGGTATCGGGGGGGAAGGATTCCTATACTCTGCTGCATATCCTGGAAACATTGCGCAAGAGGGCACCGGTGCGCTATGAAATCATGGCGATCAATATCGATTCCGGTTATCCGGGTTTCAGGGCCGACATCATCGAGGAACATCTCCGCGAGCACGGTTTCGTTGCCCACATGGAAAAGACCGACCATTACGGCATTATCAAGGAAAAGCGCCGTCCCGATTCGTCTTACTGCTCCATTTGCGCTCGCCTGAAACGCGGCGTTCTCTACGGCCTGGCCCAGCGCTATAACTGTAACAAGCTGGCGCTCGGGCACCACATGGACGACTTCATCGAAACCCTGCTCCTCAACCAGTTTTTTGTCGGTTCGCTGAAGGCGATGGCGCCGAGCATGCTGGCGGACAACGGCCTGACTACCGTTATCAGGCCGCTGGTCTACGTGCCCGAGGAGGATATTATTCCCTTTTCCCGCAACAACCGCTTCCCCGTCTTATGCTGCTGCTGCCCGGTCTGCGGCTCTGCGGACCAGCAACGCAAGCGGATGAAGGAGCTTTTGAAAACGCTGGAAAAGGAGAACCCCTTTGTCAAAAAGAGTCTCTTAAAGGCTCTGGCCAACGTGCAGCCACGCTACCTTCTGGACAGGAGAGTGAAATACTGACATGACGCCGGCGGGTACGGATGCCGTGTGTCCTTTTTACCGTCTTTGCCGTCTTGCTCCGTTGCCAGTCCCTCATCTCGTCCGTCACCGTCAGATAACCGCAGTAAATGACGACTATTGCCCCGACTATGACTATCGGTTCCATGGCCTACCCCCGTTTTTCTTGATAAAGGGACTATAGCAGAGGGGTGTGACGGAATAAGTCGTAAAGGCGGTCGGCAGTCGGCAGTCGGCAGTCGGCAGTCGGTGGTCGGTGGTCGGTGGTCGGTGGTCGGTGGTCGGTGGTCGGTGGTCGGCAGTTGGTGGTTAGTGGTTAGTGGTTAGTCTCGGCGAAGCTTAAAAGGTGAGGATATGGGTAAAAGATACTTGCAGCCGCTCAGGATTCTGGTCCAGTGGGGATTTCTCTTCTTTTCCCTCTACCTGGGTATACAGTTTTATCGCTTTGTCCTTCATTTCCGCTCCGGCGGCGCAGCGCCCTTTGTCCCCCGGCCGGATGGCGTCGAGGCGTTTCTTCCGATCTCCGCATTATTGAGTCTCAAGGACTGGCTGGCCAGCGGTTCCATCAATCCGATCCATCCGGCTGCTTTAGTGATTTTCCTCACCGTTGTGGCGGTATCGTTTCTCCTCAAGCGCTCCTTCTGCTCCTGGGTCTGTCCGGTCGGCACCATCTCGGAGGTGCTCTGGAAGTCCGGCTTCAACCTGTTTCGGCGCAACTTCCGCTTACCCCGTCGGATGGACCTGGTGTTGCGCGGCATAAAATTCGTGCTGCTCTGCTTTTTCCTCTACTCCATACTCTATGCCATGGCGCCCGGGCAGGTTACCGCATTTATCTATTCCGACTACAACAAGATGGCCGACGTGCGCCTGCTTGATTTTTTCGTTCACCTGTCTGGATTCTCCCTGCTGGTCATCGGCGGCCTGGCACTCCTCTCCCTGCCGATCCGCAACCCGTTTTGCCGCTACCTCTGCCCCTATGGCGCGCTGCTTGGTCTGATATCCATGCTCTCTCCGGTCAAGGTGACCAGAGAGGGGAAGACATGCGTCTCCTGTGGCGTCTGTACCCAGGTCTGCCCATCGTACATACCGGTGATGGCCAAGGAACGGGTTTTTTCGGAGGAGTGTATCGGTTGTCTGCGCTGTATCAGCCATTGCCGGGCGGAAGGCGCCCTGGAGATGAAGCTGACCGGGCGCAAGGTGGTGGTGAACGGCCTGCTCTTTGCCGTACTGGTTGTGCTCCTGTTTTTAGGGGGAACGCAGGTGGGGAAGGCGACCGGCCACTGGCGGACGGCGATTACGAAAGACGATTATGCGCGGCTGATCGGCAGGTGAAAAAGAAGACCCCGCAGGCTAAGACGTTTGGTCATTAAGTCTTATGCGGCTTTTTCATGACATGCGCTCGGAGGACATCAAAGATTCCATTTACCTTATGCATCGCCCCACGGACTGTAAACCTTGGCCCTGCAGCGCTCGATATCCTTGACATTGCGCGTTACCACGATCAATCCGTGTGCCGTGGCCGTGGCAGCTATGAGTGAATCCATTACCGGCAGCTTTTCCCCCTTCCGTTCAGCATCCCCCTGAAGCGTTCCCCAGGCCAGAGCCGTTTCCAGGTCGAGATCAAGGATACGTCCGGCGAAACGCTCCGCAAGATCATGCTCGACCCACGCCTGAAGCTCATCTTTCCTGGTGCTGCCGGAAAGCTTGCTGATTCCCTTTTGCAGTTCTCCAAGGGTCAGGACACTCAGGAAAAGACCCTGCTCATCCTGTTCGTCCAGCCAGTTTACCACAGCGGCATTCGGTTCCTTTTTCACCAGCTCGGAGATCAGGCAGGTGTCGAGAAGAAATTTCACAGTTCCACCTCACGGGAGAAATCGGCACTGCGGCTGAGATCGAGCTCTGTATCATGAAGCGGTGATTGTCTGAAGAACTGCGATAACGTGGACCGCGGTTGAGTCAGCTTTTTGAATTCCTCAAAAGAGACTAAGACCGCCGCCGGTTTGCCCCGCAAGGTGATGGTTTGCGGACCATCATGAAGAGCCGAGTCCACTACCTGGCTCAATCGGTTCTTGGCTTCCTGAAGCTGCCATTCACGTTCGTGGGGCAATCGGTCTTTTTTATTGGCTTTCATAACACCTCCGTAATCTAGACGGTCTAGCCAGATAAGAATACCACGCTTTTGTAGTACAGGGAACAACTTTATCCTGGTCCTATGGCGAGGTGTATTTCATTGTCTTTTCATTGGGGGTACGAGGCTGACTAAACGGGTTCATTCATGGCAAAGTTCTTCAGAAATATCCATTGCAAATAAAAAAAGGGGCGCTGCATTTAAGCACCGCCCCTTTTTCATGAATGATATCAACCCGCTGCTAACCCTCTTCGTCCTCGCCCAGGGCAATTTCCCGGTAGGCGCGGTCCTCTTCGAAGCGCTTGGTCTGGGCCTGCAACTTCTCGATGTCCGCCTTGCACTTGACGCAGTAACGGGCAAAGGGCACGATCTTCAACCTGCCGAGAGGAATTTCTTCCTCGCACTCTTCGCAGATGCCGTATTCCCCTTCTTCGATCTTCAGCAATGCTTCGTCGATGTTCCGCAGTTTTTCCCGCTCACGGTCGTCGAGCAGCAGGCCCAGTTCACGGTCCCGCTCGCTGGACGCCTGATCGTAGATGTCACCACTCGGCTCGTTGGTGGGGATATCGGAACCCGACTTCAGCGACTTGCTAATTTCGTTGATGGTCTCTTCCTTCATTTTGAGCAGAAGAGCTTTTATTTCATCCAGTTTTTCTACCATTAAATCCGCTCCGTTTCTTGGAATCTACTGCCTGAAAGGCGACGCAATAATACAGCAAATCCGCCTTTTGTCAAGGGAAAAGCCGTCCTTTGCACAAGCCCCGGCAAAGGCTCAGGGCACGATTTCACCGATCAGATCATAGTCGGAAGAATCGGTAATTCGCAGCTTGACGATATCGCCGATCTGCGCGTTGCCCGAGGTGACATAGACCTGACCGTCTATGTCGGGGGCTTGTTTGGAGGAGCGTCCTTTCAGCAGTAATTCGGTTTCTTCACTGTATCCTTCAATCAACACCAGTTCCTCGGTGTCGACCAGACTGCGATTGTGTTTGAATGAAACCCGCGCCTGGGTGCGCATAAGTTTTTTATACCGCTCCCGTTTGACCCGCTCGGAAACCTGGTCCGGCATCTCAGCTGAAGGGGTCCCCTCCTCGCGGGAATAGCAGAATACTCCCAGCCGATCGAAGCGGGTTTCCTCGACGAAATGGAGGAGTTTTTTGAAATCTTCGTCCGTCTCCCCCGGGAAACCGACGATCAAGGACGTCCGCAAGGCAATTCCCGGTATTTCGCCGCGCAGTTTTGCGATGAGCGACCTGATTTCCGCTTCGCTGCTCCTCCGGTTCATCCTTTTGAGAACCGGGTCACTGACATGCTGGAGCGGGATATCCAGGTATTTGCAGACCTTGTCTTCGTCCCTGATCAGCTGAATGAGGCTGTCGCTGATGCCGTCGGGATAGGCGTAAAGGAGTCTGATCCATTGCAGCCCGTCCAATGCGGCCAGTTCTTTTATCAGCCCTTCCAGTGATGCGCCGCCGGCCAGATCCTTGCCGTATCCGGTAATGTCCTGGGCGATGAGGTTGATTTCCTTCACCCCCCGTGCGACCAGTTCCCTGGCCTCCTTGAGCAGCTTGTCCAGTGGACGGGAACGGAACGCGCCGCGCAGGGAGGGAATTACGCAGTACGAGCAGCAGTTGGAGCAACCTTCGGCGATTTTCAGGTAGGCGGTGTAATAGGGTGACGACTGCAGCCTGGGGAGATCCTCATCGTAAAGAAAGTTCGGGTCGCCGGTGTAGCGGAGCTGTTCGGACATCCCCTCCTTTTCGGCGATGATTTCAGCGATGCGCGGGTAGTCGCCGGTACCGACGAAGATATCCACTTCGGGCAGTTCCTTGACGAGTTCTTCCTGGTAGCGCTGCGGCAGACAACCGGTGACGATCAGCAGCCGGCAGCGGGCGTCGTGCTTGCGATCCGCCAGGTCGAGGATGGTGTCGATGCTCTCCTGTTTTGCTTCCTTGATGAATGAACAGGTGTTGACGATGATGATATCGGCTTCCCGTTCGTCGGTGGTGACTTCATATTTTTCCTTGGCCAGATAGCCGAGCATGACCTCGGCGTCAACCAGGTTCTTCGGACAGCCGAGGCTGACCAGGCTTACTTTTTCCTTGATGCTTGTGCTCAAAATTACTCCTTTTATAGTCGGTCGGCAGTCGGCAGTCGGCAGTCGGTGGATGGTAAAACCACCGACCGCCGACCATTAACCGCCGACCGCTTTTCTAACCGCCGACCGCTTTTCTATTGCCTGAAATTGACGAACTGCAGTTCGACGCCCAGGTCCTTCCCTTTCAGCAGCTGGATGACTTCCTGAAGGTCATCGATGTTTTTGCCGGTTACCCGCAGTTGATCTTCCTGTATCTGGCTCTGGACCTTGAGTTTGGTTTCCTTTATGACGTTGTTGATCTCTTTCCCCTTTTCCTTGGAGATTCCCTGCTGGATGGTGATGATCTGCCGCACCATCCCGCCGGAGGCGTTTTCCACCTTACCGTATTGGAGAGCCTTTACGGATATGCCCCGTTTGATGAACTTCGATTGCAGGATGTCGATGATCGCCTTGAGCCGGAAATCGTCCTCGGAGAGAAGCTTGACGGTATCTTTTTCCTGGGTTATTTCGCTTTTCGAACCTTTAAAGTCGTAACGCTGGGCTATCTCCTTGATGGTCTGGTTGACGGCGTTGTCCACTTCCTGCATGTCCACCTTGGAGACGATGTCGAATGACGGCATATATCCTCCTCATAATTTATAATAGTAGAAGCAACATAAAACCTGGTTACTTCTGTTCCTGATTTATTACTTCCACTCCGCTGGGTATTTTGAAGCTGAACCTGTCGTTTTTCATCCCCCGGTTGACCCGCACCTTGCTGAACTCTATGGCAGTCCGGTTACCGAATGCATCAAAAACAACAGAGGAGGCGATGGGGAAGGGATTCACCGCATGTCCTTCCTTGATGAAGCTTTCAACGGCTTGTGATTCAATGGTCAGCTGGAGTTTTGCCATCGCCTGGCTCGGTTTTTTCGGAACCAGCTCAAGAACGTAATTCCCCTTTTTGTCGCGACCATCGGCAGCGAATTTTATGGCAAAATCCCTGGTGACATGACCCATGCCGGTCAGGTAGTCGAGCGCCACGGTGCTGCCGCCTTGAAACAGCGCGGTCACGTCGGATACCATCACTTGCTTGTTTTCGGGAAGGTAGTACCAGACTTTCTTGCCGTTGGAAATGATCTGCTGTTTGGGCCGGGTGTAGTTGAAGCGGAACATGGCGGTTGCGCCAGCCGGTTTTTTCATGAAGAGTTCGCCGGCACCACGCTCTTGCCGTTTCATGGAGGCAATGTCCGTGCGCTGGGAAAATTCAGCCTGCACGTCTGCCAGGTTGTTGTATCCCTGTTCCAGGGTTTTGACTACATCCGCCAGCTCGGCGCCGAAACACTCCTTCGGCGAAGCGGACAGGGAGAGAATAAGGCATGCGACTAGCGATATAAGCAGTAACGGTTTCATTGGGCTTCCTGTTTAACGTGGTAATAATTGCAAAGGCGACATGCAGTATGTCGCCTTTAGCTTCTTCGTTCAGAATTACACGGGACCGGCCGTCACTGATGCGTGGGAGGCCTGACCACTTCGACCGCTGCCGGAACGGTGAATTCAAAAAGCTGGTCAGAAATCCTCGTGTCGGTCTTGACGTTGCTGAATTCCATGATGGTGGTGTTCCCTTGATGGTCGATGACCGTGGTTGAGAGAACGGGGAAGGCGGTCTGGTCCCTTTGAACGCTTCCCAAGGGCAAGCTGTTCAAAATCTGTCTGAATTCGTCTTCGGTCAATTGGCGGCCCAGCTGCATCCGCTTTTGCGTATAGAGGTAGACTGCGTCGCGCTGGACGACGATGAAGAGCTTCTCGATGGTTGCTGTTGCCCGCCGCGGGTTCAGCTCCAGGATGTAATTACCTTCAATGTCCCGGCCTTGGGGGGAAAAGGTGGTCAGAAAGTCTCTGGATATGCGTCCCAGCCCCTGGAGGAAATTGGAGGCCCGGTTGCGGTCCGGGTTAAAACCCAACGGGTTGAAGACAAAGCTGACATCGCTCTGGATGACCGTGCGGTTTTCCGAGAGGTACATCCACATGGTTATGCCGTTGCTGACGATTTCGTGGGTGGTGGGACGGAAATAGTCGAAACGGAACTTGAGGGGCTCGCTGTCACCGGCCGTTTTCAGGAACATCTGCCCTTCAGCGCGCATTTCCCGCTTTTTCTCCGCCATGGTCGACCGCTGGAAAAAGTCGGTCGTTACGTCGGAGAGGACCCTGTAGGATTTTTCAACGGTATCGACCACGTCCTGAAGCCCGACATTGACCTGAGCAGTGACGGCGGCTTCAGCGCTGATCGCCATCTGCAGCAACAGCAAGAGGCTGATGAAGGCTCGCATGGTTCTCATATTCCCTCCCCGATGCAGTAGGAAAATGTTCTTTCCATTGAAATGTCAATATTGCCATAACTCTTGCAGCTGCGCAACCATCTTTTAAGAGGCTTTCCATGAGCCTGATTTCAGGCATCGATGGCATTCAGAATAACATCGAGGGAAGGTGTTGCGGGCAGCAGGAAAAAATGACCGGAGGTCCGTTCATTGCCGATGGTAAATTCTGTTTCGATCATGAACGCCGCGTCACCGGCTTCACCCAGCGCAATGAGCACATCATCGACGATTGCTCCGGCCATGTCGAAGGAAAAGAGTGGAATCGAGGGGATGAGGGGCATTTTCAGCATGTTTCCCAGGGCGTTCAGGTATGCCGATGCCAGAATGTTGCCCACTTCCTTCAGCGTGGAAATTTCTAGTTCAGTCAGTGTCGTTCCTGTGGGTTGGTGGGGAGATAGAAGTTTCTCCAGAATTGACAAGGCATTATCTTTTGGAAAAACCATCAGGATATTGCCCCTGGCATTTCCCAGAATCTGAAGATAAATCCCGGCTACCATTAGTTCAGCTCCGCCGCATACTTTGGGGAGACTTGTTATATCCATGGCTATGACTTTGGGGACATTGAGGTATACGGTCTTTCCCATAAGCTGTGAAAGGGCGGTAGCGGCGTGACCCATGCCGATATTGCTCACCTCGCGCAGGGCATCAAGCTGCACTTCTGTTAACATGGTATTTCCCATATGGATATCCCTTGTGTCCTTGTCGGAATTTACATCAGGTTGGCAACGTCCAGGATGAAGACCACTTCTCCATTGCCGAGGATCGCCCCTCCTGTCAATCCTTTTAACTTAACCAGAGGTCTGCCGAGTGGTTTTACGAAAAACTCCTGTTGGCCGATAAAACGGTCGACCACCAGTCCCACTTTGCGTCCCTTCACTTCGCTGACGAAAACGGGGATTGCCTCGCCGGTCAGATGGGAAAGCGGCAAACCGAAAATGCGGTTGAGGCTTACGAGCGGTATTGCCTCTTCCCCCATGTAAAAAACCTTGTGTTTCCCCTCGGTGGTTATCAGCCCGCGCTTGAGTTCCAGGGTGCGGATGATGTTGACTACCGGAACGGCGACCTTGAGGTGTGCGCAATTGACCACAAGGGCCTGGATAATCGAGATGGTCAACGGCAGTTTAAGGGTTATTCTGCTCCCCTGCCCCAGGGTTGAATCTATCAGGATGTTGCCTCCGAGGGCTTTAATGGCCGACTTGACGGCATCCATGCCGACGCCGCGCCCCGAAATCTCGGTCACCTCTTTAGCGGTGGAAAATCCCGGAACGCAGGTAAGCATCAAGGCTTCCCTGTGGGACAGAAGCCATCCCTCTTCCTGCTTGATAACCCCTTTTTCGATTGCGGAGGCGATCAGTTTTGCCGGGTCCATGCCCCTTCCGTCGTCTTCGACGGTAATGACCACCTGCTCCTTTTCCCTTCGCGCTGCCAGTCTGATTTTGCCCCGGCTGGACTTGCCGGCGGCTAGTCGTTCCTCCGTGGTTTCCACCCCATGGTCGACGGCATTTCGCAGGATGTGGATCAGTGGGTCGGAAAGCTCTTCCAGGATTCCCCGGTCAAGTTCAATCTCCCTGCCTTCCACTTCAAAGACGATCTCTTTGCCGCTCTTTTTGGCCAGATCCCGTATCAGGCGGGGAAAACGGTCGGTAATTGCTGCAAAGGGGATCAGGCGGACCTTCATCACTTCGTCATGGAGGCCGCGCAAAAGCTTCGATAGTTCCACACACGCCTCATCGAGGCTCCCCGAACCCAGCTGGCTGTTGATGGTCATGATCCGGTATTTGTTGGTTATCAACTCGCCGGTCAGATTTATCAGCTGATCGAGGACATCGGTTTTTACCCTTACCGTTTGCGAGGCGTCACTGCCGGCTTGGCGTCCTTCATCTTTTCCTGAGGCGTTCAATGGAACCGGTTGCACCGGTGGCGGCTGTTCCGTTTTATGGGTCTTGATTGATGGTATTTCTGTGCTTGGCGGAGGGTAGTTGATGAGCCTCTGGACCAGACCACGAATGTCGCGGCTTGCCGGGGCGTCTTGTTCCACGTCTGCTATCATTGCCTCAAGCAGGTCGGTCCCTTCCAGCAGCAAGTCGGCTGCGCCCCCATCGAAAGGCAAGGCCCCCTTGCGGACCCGGTCCATGAGATCTTCAAGCTTATGGGCCAGTTCAGCTATGTCAGCGTACTCCATGGATGCGGCCATCCCTTTGATGGAATGGGCAATGCGAAACAGGGAATCTATTGTTTCCCGGTCACCGGCATCCTTTTCCAGGGCAACTATCAGTTCATTTATCGAATTGAGATGCTCTCTGGATTCGGAGATGAACAGCTCCCTGTATTGGGACATGTCCATGTATCAGACTCCTGCAATCCTCTTGATTACTTCCTTCACCCGCTCGGGATTGAACGGCTTGAGAATAAAATCTTTCGCGCCTGCTGCATGGGCTGTCTGGGTCAGCGCTTCCTGGCCGATGGCACTGCACATCACTACTTTAGCCCCACCGTCAAGAGCCATGATTTCCGTAAGGGCCTCGATGCCGTTTTTGGTTGGCATGATTATATCCATGGTGGTAATGTCAGGGCGGCATTCCTGGTATTTTGCGACTGCTTCGATGCCATCGGCCGCTTCTGCAATAACCTGATAGCCATCTTCTTCAAGAATGCCCCGCAGCATTTTTCTCATGAAAAGCGAGTCGTCCACAATCATCAGCTTAATGTCCATAGTGTACCTCCATCGGCTCGGCTTTCACCAGCTTCCCACGCTTGAAATCAGTCGTTAATAGTTGCTTCCAGCTTTTGTATAAGATTGTCCAGCGCCAGCAGCCTGATTTTGTCAGTGCCGTTGTGAAGCAGCTCTGCGGTCATCTCATCATCGACGGCAGATTCTCTCCGCAATGATTCTGCCGAAACAATGGAGATCACGCTGTCAACCCAGAGGGCGAGGTTCGCAAGACGGCTGTCCAGAACCAGGACTTTTCCTTCGGGGGTAAGGTTCCCCATATTTTGAAAATTTGCCAGATCGAGGACGGAGGTCAGGTTGCCGTGAAAGTTCATGATGCCAACGAAATGACCCGGTGCGCAAGGGATTGGAAAGGTCGGCGGCGGTTCAACGACTTCTGCCACGTCCTGCAGATCCAGGGCATATTGTGCCCCCCGCAGGGCAAAAATAAGATATCGCGCCGTACCGTTGTTCTTCATAGAGCCAGCTGGGCGCCGCCGGGAACCTTGAATTGTTCGACGATCGTCAGTAGTTCTTCAGCGAGCTTTGTCAGTTCTGCGGTGGCATGGACCATCTCCTGCATGGCGGCCGACTGCTCTTCCGTTGCCGCTGAAACCTCTTCGGTGGAAGCTGCATTATCTTCCGCCACCTTGGCGATTTCATCGATCATCGACACCATCTTTTCGGCACCGGCGGTTTGCATCTGGGAGAGGTCGGCGATACTGTTCGTCTTGCGCTCGGTTTCGATGACCGTGTTGAGAATCTCGCGGAATGACTCTGCCGTGGTATCGATGTTTTTCTTGCCCGCGCTGATGTTCCGGGAACTATCGGCGATGGTTTCGTGGACCCTGCGGCTTTCTTCCTTGACCATTGCGATCAGCTCGATGATGTCTGCTGCCGATTTTCCTGCTCCGTCTGCAAGCTTTCTTACTTCTTCGGCTACAACGGCAAAGCCCTTGCCGTATTCGCCGGCCCGTGCCGCTTCAATTGATGCGTTGAGGGCAAGCAGATTTGTCTGTCTGGCGATTTCACCTATAAAATCGGCGATCTTTCCCACTTGCTGTAACTTGGTGTTCAAATCCATAAACTGCATGCCGATCAGTTCCACACTGTCGAAGAAAGATTTCATCCGTGTCAGCGAATCCTTGGCCAGGTCACCACCCCTTTGGGCCGTAAGACTGGTTTCGCGGGCGGCCTTTGACGCTTCCCTGGCTCTCCGGGCTATTAAATCTACGGAAATGGCCATTTCGTGGATGACCTTGGAACTTTTTGTCACCATTTCCGCCTGGGTTTCAGCTCCCCGGGATATCTGCTCCACGGCCTGCGCCACCTCTTCGGAAGACGCATTGATTTCCAGTGCGGAAGAAGAGATGGTGCGGGATGATTCGGATACGTTCTCGGAAGTTCCCCGGATATGTTTAACGAGTTCGCGCAGGTTCCCAACCATCCGGTTGATGGAAACGGCCATTTCGTGGGTTTCATCGAGGAAGACCGAATTTCGGGTGACGATGTCTTTGGTCAGGTCTCCCTGGCTTATGTCTTCGGTCGCTGCGGTCAAGAGGGAGATGTTCTTCGTAAAGCTCTTGGAAAAAATCCAGCCGAGGATGAGGCCGATGGTCATGGCAACCGCATAGGAAAGGATATTGGTGATTTCCGGCGAGTAACCGAGGTGCTTGACACCGTCGGGAACAAAAGCGACCGATGCTACAACTACGATAAATCCCAAAATGAACTTATACCCTATGGGGATATGCATGACACCCTCCTATTTGACAGCTTCGTCAAAAATCCATTACGGCGTTGCTTTGTCGCGCCGGTGTTCGCATACACATAGTGCATGCTCCGCTGCTAGCCCTTAACACCATGCTCATGGAGTTTCTCTGCGCCGTTCTTATTGAACCCTCGTCTGCGGATTTTGTCGCTTCATTATTAGCACATGTCGTGCCATATGTGTTGTCGATGGCGGTCGTTTTTAAAAACTACAGGACTTGGTAAATGCGTTCTACCGGGCAGATTGTTTTAAAACGCCTGCGGGAGTTTCCGACAAGGGTTTCCGATTTGCCCAGTACCAGTATGCCTCCACTGGGCAGGACATTGGCAAAACCTTCAAGAATTTTTTCCTGTTGTGATCGCTCAAAATAGATGAGGACATTACGGCACAGGATGAGATCGCTCATTACATAGGTGCTGACATCGTAGAGATCGCCCTGCCTGAAAGTAACCAGCTTTTTAATTTCCGGCAGCAGATGGTACTTTGACTCTATCCGGTCAAAATAGCGTGTTTTTATCGACTCGGACATCTCCGACAATCGATCTTCGTTGTATGCCGCCGTCCTTGCCACTTCCAAGGTCCCTGCGTCAACATCGGTCGCCAGGATCGAGACATTGACCACTTTCATCTCGGCACCGAAGGTATCATTCAGTATCAGTGCAAGGGTGTACGGCTCTTCCCCGCCGGCGCAGCCGACGCTCCAAAGCCTGAGGTCGCGACGTCCCTCATTGTTGCACCGGGTAAAGAGTTCGGGGAATATATCATTTTTCAGCTTTTCAAAGGTGGGCGGATTCCTGAAAAAATGACTGACATGAATCGTCAGCACCTTAAGCAGAAGTTCCAGTTCCGACTCGTTATTCAGAAGAAGCTCGCAGTAGGCTTCGGCAGTATTGCTGTGGGTTGCTCTTATCCTGATGCTGATTCGTCGTTTTATGCACTTGTCTTTGTAACAGTCAAGGTTAAACCCCTTCAGGTTTTTCAGTATTTTACCGATCGTTTCGAAGGCTTCGGAAGAGATGTCGGGAGAACTTCTTTCCGGCAGGCCGATTATCTTTATGGTGGGTTTGCTCATCTCAGAAGGCATTAGCTGGCGGTGGATAAGAATCGGTTGTCCAACTGCATTGCGCACTGTCGGTTGTATGAATGAGGGTCGCCGGGATCAGGGTGGGCATGAAGCAAACCTTTGCATTGGAAGCGATTGGATAACGCTCGAAACTACGACGTTCATAGCAAGTTGTGTCACAAAAGTCAATCTGCTGTAACGGGGGGCTTTGATTGTTACGGGCTGTTGTATTGCCGAATGAGACCATGGCCGGTGGCCTGATGTCATCGTGCATGGAGTTCTTCGCAAAGCATATTGTAGCTGTCTTCTCCCGCGACAAACCGGGTTATCCTGACACCCATGCCACTTTTTTTGACGAGCCGCACCATGTTTGCCGGCACCTTTTTGGCCCACATCACGCGGGCTTCCAGTGTGACGATGTTCTCTTCGCTTAGCGCAAGATCAATTTTGATCTTGCTTCCAGGCGGAGCGACGTTTGCTGTTTTGATGAACATCCCCTGATGGGAGATATCTTCCGTAAAGGCAAAACGGTCGGATTCCTGAAGACCGAATTTTAAGGTCAGTCTTTTACGATGTCTTCTGATGTTCCGTTTGTCCGCCATGTTTGGCCTGCCCTTCCCGGTAAAAACTGCCGTAGATTACCATATATTTCGCATAAGTAAAAAGAAAACTGTGCCGGCAGCTGTTGCGAGAAGATAGTTCCGCGGCAGTTCAGGGGAGGGCGACGTTTAAGATGGCGGCGACGTTACTCCTTGGTTTGCAGCAGGTTTTTCACCCTGTCCACCCGGAATACATACCAGGTATCCGCTTCCGCCATTCGACGCTCGGATTCGGTAGAAACCAGCCCCTCAAGGGTTACCACATAATTGCGGCAGGTAACGCGGATCTGGGTGGCGTTGACAAAGGGGTCCTTTTCCAGCATCAGCCTGATCGCATCAACGACTTCATCGTCGTTGTCCTCTTCAGGCGGCGCTACTTCCAGTCCGTTTACAACATCACTGCTTCCCGGCACCCACCATGCCAGCACCCCTGTAATCCGTTTCTGTGAGAGGCTGCCGACCTGGCCGTTCAATGTCACCACCCCGTTGATCACCTCCACTTCAATGGCGCCAAACGGGGTGACCGGTTCCCTGACGGTTTCCATGCTTCCTTTTATCAGAGCCCTGATGGCATAGGCTTCCAGAAGCTGTTCCGAAAGGAGGGCGTTACAGACGTGATCGCGGATTTCGCCGTCCTCCATCTGCTCGGCGGGCTGAACGTGGAGCCGATCAACGATTGCCGAAACGCCGGGAACGGCGCCTGCAATTTCCAGGGCAATCTTTTTTGCAGCGATATCTCCCGTCTCCCCAGTCAGTGTCGCTACCCCGTCAAGGTAGTCGATTTGAATCGGGTAGGCGTGGAGGTTGACAAGAGTCTCTTGTTCAAGTGATGCCGCGATTCTCCGGATGATTTCGTCTGCACTCTTCATACCCGTCTCCTCTGGCTGTTGCCGCCGTCAAGTGAGCTGTACCTTGCTATATTTTACTCAAATAACGGAGTTTAACCAGGGACGGCGTAACAAAAAAGGGCGGCCAAAGCCGCCCTGCCATATATTAAATATAAACGATAAAAACGCCCTGATAATACGCTTTACACCATCTCTTCCAGCTCATGCTCCGCGATCTGGACGATTTCCAGGTAAATAGCGATCATGACGCCGACCTCGCACCATTTTTTGGCGATGGAGCGGAGCAGTGACCAGCCGTTCACCACCGTGCCGGAAAAGAGCAGGATGCCGATCATCCTGTCTTCTTCACAGGTCATCAGGAACACGGAATAGACGGCAATGGTCAGCATCGAAGCGAGCCAGGCCAGCTCCGGCCCCTTGAACGGGTTCGACATGACCTTGAGGTAGTCGATATAATAACGGCTGAGCCCCCCGACTTTCTGCAGAAATTCGCCCACTTCATCTTTTCCCTGCTTCAGATAGGCGTAGGAAAGAAACCGTTCCTTTGCCCGTTCTTTTCCCCCGGTCATCCGTTCATGGACATATTTGTCGATCGCTTCATCAATTACCTGAGTATTCATGGCCGCCACCTCTTGGTTCCTGAGCTGAGTATCCCAACCCTCCGGTTCTTAAGAACACATCCCTTTGCAGGATTTTAAATACATAAATCGTGCCGGTATTATGAGGGGTGAAAGTGAAGGCTGTGTAAAGGTAATTATACCCGATTTCGCGGGATTTTCTCCGGCAAATTTGTGTGACCATGCCTGTGAATTTTCGGAAAAATACGAGATGTTTTTTTGCATCGCTGCGAGATTGATTGGTTCATTTTTGCACATGTGCAAAAATGATGGTGCATTTTGCACCAGGATGTGACGATTTGAACGGTTGACGAGGGGGAGGCAAAAGTGTCCTTGACGGGGCTGAAGAGGGGAACAGGCACAGCCTGTTCCCCGTGCGGACTAATGCTTCTTATGCTTGCCGCGCTTGCGTCCTTCTTTTTCGTGTTCCTTGTCTCTCTTTTTGGACTTGTAATGACCGAGGTGTTTCCCCTGGTCTCCTTTGGATACGACCTGTACAGTCGGGGCAGGGGGAAGATTACCCCCTTTGATGTTGATGTTGAGATCCACACCGGTAGCTGCAAGAGCCGCTGTGGATGCTGCAAAGAAACCGGCTAAAATTACCATCATCAAGAGTTTTCGCATACGTTCACCTTTTCTGAGAGTTGTCCCCGTGGTAAAAATGCGCACCAGGCGGGAATCCTGGAACGCAGCCGGCAAGCTTCGGCATCGTTTCTCTTCAGCGTCCTTTTTATGAGCGCAGATATTCACCGATCTTTTCTGCCAGGGTGCTGTAGATCCGCTTGCATTCATCTTCTTCCTTTTCCAGGAGCGTTACTCTGAATCCCTGCAGTCCGGTGTTGAAGGAAGAGAGCGGAACAATGCAGATGCCGGTATGGGCGAGCATGTAGTAGACAAAACGCTTGTCCGGCGAGACGCCGGGGGCGTTGACGAGTCCCTCGACCAGTTCCCTGACCTCCGGATTGGCGATGGGGAGGCTCTGGCGGTTGTTGAGCAGTCCCTCTTCAAAGGCGACCGCCATATAAAAGGCGCCATTGGTGCGGTTGACGATCAGCCCCGGCACATCCTTGAGGAAGTCGTAGGTGATGTTGCTCATCCGCTCGTAACGGGCGATGCGCTCCGAGAGATAGTTGCCGTATTCCGGGTGGGACATGATGGCCGGAATGGTCTTCTGCGGCAGGGTGGTGGAGCAGACCTCGTTCATCTTGGTACTGAGGATGGAATTGATGTATTTCTTGAAGCGCTCGTCTCTGCCGTAGTTGTAGACCTCGATCCAGCCGCAACGGGAGCCGGGCCAGGGGAGTTCCTTGGAGATCCCCTTCATGGCAATGGCCGGTACATCGCCGATCACGTCGGAGATGGGGACGGTCTTTTCCTTGTTGTAGACGATGTTGTTGTAGACCTCGTCGGCGATGATGAACAGGTCGTATTCCTTGGCGATGGCGACGATCTCCCGCAGGGTCTCGACCGGGTAGACCATGCCGGTCGGGTTGTCCGGGTTGATCAACATGATGCCGGAGATCTGCGGGTTATACCGGGCGTGGTTGCGCAGGTCCTCCAGGTCGGGATACCAGTTGTCTTCCGGCTTCAGCCGGTAGCAGACCGGTGCGGCAAGGGCATGGGCCGCTTCTCCGAGGGTGTGGGTGGTGTAGGTCGGTGAAGGCATCAGGACGCGGGTTTCGTGACGGAGGTTGCCGTATACCTTGGCGATGGCGTCGCCGAGGCCGTTGAAGAAGATGATGTCGTCCGGGGTGATCTGGGCGCCGCCGCGCTTGTTGGTCATCTCGCAGATGAACTCGCGGGTCTCCAGCACGCCGCGGGTATGGCAGTAGCCGTAGGTGTCGTCGTTCATCGCTTCCCTGGCTACGATCTCCTTCATCCAGAGGGGGATGATTTCTCCCTTGACGATCGGGTCGCCGATGTTTTCCCAGTTGATCTTCACCCCGTGTTTTTGCAGCTTTTCCGCCACATTGACGATGTTGCGGATTTCGTAGGTCAGCTCGCCGGCTCCGGGGGTAACAATTTCGTTTCGCATCTCTTACCTCGCTCTATTGTTTAAATGTCAGGCTTGATCTGAAATAAAAAAGGCCGCGGGGGATACCCACGGCCTTTGAATATAAGTAATGTGACAGCGCATACTCATGGGGCAGCGGGCGTACCTGCGGCGTAAAACGCCGCTGCGCTGATAGCTCGTGCATTCCCGTAAATGATGAGAGATGAAGTAATGTGCATAGATGTCTCAAATAGCACAGTCCAATTACCTAGTCAATGTTTTTGTGGGTCGAACTTGTCGTCGATGGAGATGGCAAAACGCCCGTCGTTGTCCCTCCAGCGCATCCAGCCATAGGCCGTCAGATCGACGAGCACGAGTGCCCAGTCTTCCTTGATCTCGATAATGCGCAGGTTCTTTTGCCGGGAAAGGGTGTCTATCTGCGGCGAGGTGGGGGATGGTTCCCGGCGAAGGAGATATAGATCTTTTTTCAGTCCAGGCAGGAGCCTTGCCGCCCGTCCCTTGAGAAAACTCCCCCATGGTGAATATTCCCAGTAGCGCGGCATTTCCAGCCAACCCTCACGCCCCGCGTCGTCATAGGCGATGCGCAACCAGTTCCCCTTTTTCCCGATTACCGCCACCGGGTATTCTTCGCGGCGTCCCTGGATCACCGGCGCAAGGGGGGGGAGATCTTTGCCGTCGAGTTCGGCGATCCTTTCCACGCCAGGCTCCCGGTAAATGGCCAGAGCACGGACATCGTCGCGCTGGGGGGGGAATGGGCGGATGACCAGGAGGCCGTTGCCGCTGAATGGGCGGGACTTGGCAATGCCAAAGGCAGGCAACGCCGAAAGCGCCAGCAAAAGCGATATGATCAGGGTTCGAAACAGCATATACTCTTAGAAAAGCGCCTTAAGCCCGGCAAGATAGTCCGGAACTTCCGGAGCTCCGTCTTCGGGAGCCCATGGTGCTTTTTCCTCCTCGTTCAAAGGAATGTAAGGGCCAGCCTTGGCCTCGAAGAAAATGGTTCCTTTCTCCAGGCTCACCGCGGTATGGAATACCCCGTGAGGAATGTCCGCGATCAATGTTTCGTTTGCAACCGCAAGGGTGGCCTTCTCCATTACGGCGCCGTTCTCGTCGAAGGTGATGATCCCCAGTTTTCCCCTGAGGACGACGAACGATTCATCCTTGGTGGGGTCCAGATGCCGGTGGGGGCGGATGTAAGAGTCGGGCTCGATGGCGTTCAAGAGACGGTGACAACAGAAATCGTCCGAGGGGTGGAGGTTGAAGTTCTTTCTCAGCCGCGGGTTCTCCTGCGCCTGGGCGGTAATGGTATCCATCAATTGTTTGCCAACGATTTTCATCATCTTCCCCAATTTAAGTAACGCTCAAAAATGTCCATGTGCAAGGCGCGCAAAGCCTGAGGAGTGAGGCGTACACCGGTACGCCGCAGTGACGAAGGGTGTGCGCAACGCCGGAGATGGGCGTTTTTCAGCGTTACCCCTCGACGAGAGCGAACTGGTTGCCGTCCGGGTCCTTCACCACAGCCATCTTGCCCCATGGAGTCCGTTCCAGCGGTTCGGCAAATGAAACGCCGGCATTGGTCAGCTCCTTGCAAAGCTGCTCCAGGTCCGAAACGACCAGGGTAACGCCCGTATGACGCCCTACCAGCGGCTGCGCTGCCTCGTGCATGGCCAATGACACACCCAGCGTGGCCCCATTGCCGGGAAAAAATTCCATCATCGCCACCGATTCCTGCACCAGCGGCAGTTTCAGCAATTCCTTGTAAAAGCGCTTTGCCCCTTCAAAATCCCGGACAAAGACCACCACGTTTTTCATCCCTTTTACCATCGCTCTGCCTCGCATACAACGGCTTCGGCACATGAAGCCGTCGTAGAAATTTCTAAATGGTTAGATAAATAGCAGACGAGCGGGCAACTGGCAAGGGCTATTTTTCTCGTCCTCCCTTGTCCTGTAGCGATAATCGGGTATATTTATCAACACGGGAGGTGTCTTCATGAAAACATTTTTTCAGCCGCGGAAGGTATATGTGGCAGCGTCATATATGGCGCCGGTCGGCCGCTACAACGGCAAGGAACGGGAGGCGCTCAGCTTCCTGGAACTGGCGGAAAAGGCCGGGGCGGTTTTTGCCGGCAGCCCGGTCAGGACAAGGGAAATCGAGGCGGTAGTGGTGGGGTGTCAGAACCCGGTCGCCTTTTCCGGCGTGGACAATACCGCTGCCAAGGTGGCGGGGGTGCTTGGCATCTCCGGCGCCAAATCGGTGCTGATCGACACCGCTTCCTCTTCCGGGGCGTCGGCCTTCGAGAACGCCTACATGGAGATAGCCTCGGGGCGTTCCGATCATGTGCTGGCCATCGGCATCCAGAAGATGAGCGACGTCTCCACGTCGGATGCCACCCGGATCGTCGCCGGGGTAATCGACCGGGATGAAGCGGAATTCGGCCTCTCCATGCCTGCCTGCGGGGCCTTGGTGGCCAGGTCGCTGATGCAGCGGCTGAATCTTTCCGAAGAGGAGTGGACGGCCTATTCGGCGATGCTCACCGAGCGTGCCCACCGCTATGCGGCAAAGAATCCCGATGCCCACCTGAATTTCGAGATACCCCTGGAGGAGTACTACCGGCAGATCGTCAACGGCAAGAACTACCGCTACTGGTGGCCGCTCCGCTACCATGATTTCTGCCCCATGTCAGACGGCGTGGCGGCGGTAGTGCTAACCGCCCGGCCGCAGGAGGTGCTGGTGACGGGGGTGGGGAGCGCCACGGACATTCCGACCATCGCCGACCGCAAGTATTTCCATTCATTTCCCGCCACGGTAAGGGCGGCAGCAGCGGCTTACGGCATGGCCGGGATCAGGGATATCACCGACTTCGCCGGCAGGCTCCACGTGAACATGCACGATCCCTTCAACGGTTTCGGCCCCATCAACATGGTCGATCTCGGCATCCTGCCGCGGGCAAGACTTTTGGACGGCCTGCTCGACGACAGCCTGACCGGCGAATACGGCCGCTTTCCCACCAATCTGACCGGCGGCCTGAAAGGGCGCGGCCACCCGCTCGGGGCCACCGGCATGATCCAGGTTGTGGAAAATCACCGCCTGATAACGGAGAAGGGCTTTCAGGCCGGTCTCTCCCACTCCATCGGCGGTCCGATCAACAACAACGTGGTCATCCTCCTGGAGAAGGCGGACCATTACCGTCGCCGCCGCCACGAGCCATACAAACCGTGGGGATTGCCGTCGCTCGGCACGCTGAAGCCGAAGCAGGTTACCGTCGAGGCGCTCCTGGCCGGCGTGGATGCAGTGGAGGGGAGGTATGTCACCTCCACCACCAGGTTTGACTACAAGTCCGGTGAGCCGCTCAATACGCTGATGCTGGTTTCCTGCCGCATGGATGGGGGGCGCTATACCTTTCTCTTCGGCATCGGCGGGGAGCATTACCCGAGCATCGCCCGCCTCTCTTCAGGGGACCGGCTCAGCCTGGAACGCTCCAACGGTGGCATCCTGGTCAACCGGATGCCGGTCAAGCGCTTCTACCAGCGCACCCTCGACGGATTGATGGAGATGGCCGAATCGGGGTGGCGGATGATCAAGGGAAGGGGTGAGGTAAAATCGGCAGGAAAATAAAAATCAAAGAGCCGTTCGTCCCCGTGGAGCAGCACGATACGCTCCGCCATGAGATCGTCTCCCTTCTCGATGGGCATGAGCTCTCCGCCCGGGAGATTTCAGCGGAAATCGGCATCGGCGAAAAAGAGGTTTACGGTCATCTTGAGCATATCCAGCTGCACAAGAGGGACCTGCACCTCCTGATCACGCCGGCCGTATGCAGGAAATGCGGGTTTGTCTTCAGGAAGAGGGAGCGTCTGAAAAAGCCGGGGAGATGCCCGGTCTGCCGCGGTGAGCTGATCAGCGAGCCGCTATTCTCCATTGAGAAATCCGGTTAGGCGATTTGCGCCCGTGATCGCGGCAAAGTCTGTACTTCCTGCAACGGCTATCCATGCCGTCCGATCTTCTCTTCTCATTATCAGCGCCACATTTATCAATATTTGGCAGTTGACGCCCCCCCTCCCGGCTTATGACACGATGATTCTCTTGTCTCGTGGCCTGTAACTCCTGTTATTGCAACGCATCGCACGCTGGTGGCTTTGTCAAGGCACGGCCAGTAGCAGTTTTTCGGATTAATCGTGTTGACATGCTCCTGCTCATCGGTGTATTGAATCTGTGTTTCTGTTAATCGATGGATGGGGTGAGCGACCGGTGAAAGTCACTGTTCTCAAAAAACTGACAATCTTTGCACTGCCTGCCATGTTGCTCGTGGCGGCATACTTGTCGCTTCCTCACATTGCCGCCCTCTCTCCAGCCCAGCGCGAGCTTGCATTGTTTTCCCCCTATCTGGTCGTCGTTGTCGGGATGTCTCTGAGTTTCGCCTTCGGCCGCGGCCGGGTTTTCTTCATCCTGCTTCTCCAAGGAATTTTTTACTGGAGTTTTCGCACCTACCTGCAAAACGGCATAAACGGCTTTGCTCCCCAGGTGGTGTTTCAGTCGCTCTGCCTGCTCCTTCCCCTCAACATCACCCTCTTCTCCTTCATACGCGAACGGGGGGTGATGACCGTCTCCGGCCGGATGCGCTTTATTTTCCTGGCTTTGCAAGCGGCAATGGTCGCCTGGATCATCAGGTACCAGCACGACTACAGCGATCTGCCGCTTTTTTTATCCGCGAAATTCCTCCACTTCCCCTTCATTTCAGATCTGACGCTTCCCCAGCCAGCTTTGCTCCTGATAGTTGCGGGCATTCTCCTCATCTTTATCCGTGCGTTCACCAGGCAATCCCCCATCGACAGCGGCCTCCTCGGCTCTCTGGTTGCCGTTGCCGTTGCCTGCAACTGGTTGGCGAGCACGGATGTCCCCCTTGTTTTCATCTCCGCAGCCGCATTGATACTCTCCGTAAGCGTCCTCCAGGACTCCCACAACATGGCTTATCGCGACGATCTGACCGGGTTGCCGTCGCGGCGCGCCCTGAACGAGCAGATGTTGGGCGTGGGGAGGCAATATGTGATCGCCATGCTCGACGTCGATCATTTCAAGAGCTTCAACGATAGTTACGGTCACGATGTGGGGGACCAGGTGTTGAAGATGGTGGCGAAGAAGATGGCGGCGGTCAAGGGGGGAGGCAAGGCATACCGTTACGGCGGCGAGGAATTCACCATCCTCATGCCGCGCAAAAAGATGGCCGAGGCCATTCCCTTTCTGGAAGAGGTGCGAAAGAACATCGCCACTTATCAGCTTGTGCTGCGAGGCAACGACCGCCCCAAAGAAGCGAAAGAGGGGAAAAAGCTGCGCGCCTCCGAACGTGGCGACAAGTCCGTGTCGGTGACCATCAGCATCGGCGTTGCCGAGAGCAGCGATAGCCTGAGAAGCGCCGAAGAGGTACTCAAGGCGGCGGACAAGGCCCTCTACCGGGCAAAGAGCAAGGGACGAAACCAGCTGAGTAAATAAACATAAGTATTAGGTCTTTTTATTGATTTTGCTGCCGCCACGTGCGAAGATGCAGCCGCTGAATTTTTTCATGGAGTGGTGCTAGTTCAGACATGCAAATCCAGGCCTTTAAAGCTACCGCGAAGCGGATTGGTTCAACTAATTTTTTAAGCGGAAAGTTGTCTTTTGGACCTGTATTTTTGTCGCATCTTCCAATAAAGAGCATGCCATGTTTACCGTAAGAGTCATTCCCGCTTTTTTCCTCTATTTCCTTTTTCTCTGCACAGCTCTTCCTTGTGCAGCGGCTTCCCCCCCTCTCGTCCTCCACGAAACAACCGTATCCTCCCGGCTGTCCGGGCATATCGACATACTCGAAGACAAAACAGGAAAATTGACGATCAACGAGGTGAGTTCTCCCGAAGCGGACAGGCTGTTCAAGCCGCCTGTCGAAAGTAGAGGGTTTGCGAAAAGAGTCTACTGGATCAGGTTTACCATCGAAAATAAAGCGGAAGCGGGAAAACGCTGGCTGCTCGAATTGAGTGCTCCGAATATAGGTTATCTCGACCTCTACGTTCCGACTGCACGGGGCGGCTTCGATCTCATGCAGGCCGGCGCCATGCGGCCGATGAGCATACGGACGTTCCAGCACAGGAATCCGGTCTTCCCTGTTGTCATTTACGGTCAGGGTAAAACCTTTTATCTGCGAGGCGATGGCAATAGAAGTGCGCTATTGTCTTTAACGGTTTGGTCACCTGAGGCTTTCACCCGCATGGACCACCGGAGAGACCTGATTGCAGGTTGCTACTTCGGGGCCATGATGGTGATGGTCGCCTACAACCTGTTTATTTTCTTCTCCCTGCGCGACAGGAACTATCTTTACTATATCATCGATATCTTCTGCTTCGCTCTGTACGTGTTCTTCGCCAAGGGGTTTCTGGTAGAGTTCATCAGCGCGGAGATGGTGTGGGTCTTCAACTATACCCTTATCCTCGCCCTGCTGCCGATGCTCACCGGGCTGGCATTTTGCCGGAACTTTCTCGCGACGGCACGCAATGCTCCCCTCATCGACCGTATTCTGAAGTTATTCATGCTTGTAGTTGTCCTGTTCGTGCTCGCACTATTTATTGTGCCTCAGGAGGGGATGGTACGTGCCTTGACCATTATCGCGCCCTGCATGTCTTTAGTTATCCTGACTGCGGGAGTAATCTGCCTTCGCAGAGGGTATCATCCGGCCCGCTATTTTATCGCCGCACGCATCTTTCGCTTTTTCGGTCTGATCACGTTTATGCTCGCCATAAATAATATCCTTCCCTGGAATTTACTGACTATGTCCAGCTTGCAGTTGGGGTCAATTCTCGAGGTGCTGTTCCTCTCCTTTGCCCTGGCCGACCGTATCAATGTGATGCGGCGCGAAAAGGAAGAGGCGCAGGCGGACGCGATCAGATCGAGCCACCTGGCTTCGCTTGGCGAGCTTGCGGCCGGCGTGGCGCATGAAATCAATACACCGGTGAATACCATTATCAATTCGGCGGATCTTATTCTTGAGAGTGACGACCGGACGGCTACCGAACACGATGCCGCAGTGATAAAAAAACATGGCAGACGGATTGCGATCATCGTCAGCAGCCTGCTCTTCTTTGCCCGCCGTCCGGCGCTGGAAAAGACGCCGTTTGCTGTGGCCGCGCTGCTGCACGGGACGCTGGATATGATCGGGGCCAGACTCCGTCAGGAGAATATAGCCATAACCGAGCAGATCCCTCCGGACTTGGCCGAAGTGCTGGTGCATCCGCAGCAGATCGAGCAGGTGTTTCTCAATATCCTGATCAACGCCATGCATGCCCTTGACGAGAAACATGGAGGGGGGTATGACGGCAAACGCCTCGAAATATCCGCCTCGGAGCTGTTCATTAATGGCCGACCATTCGTGCGGATCACCTTCCATGACAATGGCATCGGCATACCGCCGGAGCTGCTGAACCGGGTCACGGAATCATTCGTCACCACCAAACAGACCGGCAACGGGCTGGGCTTAAGCATCTGCCGGCAGATTATCGCCGACCATGGCGGCTTCCTGCGGATAGAGAGTCGGGTAGGGGAGTACGCCACGGTGAGCGTGGATTTACCGGCGGTGGAACGGCAAATCCCCCCTGCCCCCCTTTCATAAAGGGGGGGTAAAAAACCTCCTCGAAAGAATTGTGAAAAGCCTCCCCCTTTATGAAAGGGGGATTGAGGGGGATTTAGATTTTAGTTGCCAACTCCAAAAAAACAGGAATCGAATATGACCACACGCATACTCATCATCGAAGACGAACAGGATCTTGCCGTCACTTTTCAGCGTTTTCTCCGCGGAGCAGGCTATGCGGTCGATTTGGCGGACGATTATGCCGGTGGCAGAGAACTGTTGACCAGCGGCGGCTACGGCGCTGTGTTCCTCGACATAAATCTGCGCGGCAGGCTGACCGGTATGGATTTGCTGCGGGAGGCACGGGAGATCAACATAGACACTCCGGTGGTGATTATTACCGGTTCCCCCGAGGTGGCGACCGCGGCCGAAGCGGTGCGTAACGCCGCCTTCGACTATCTGTGCAAGCCGATCGAAAAAGAACAGTTGCTCAAGAGCGCAGCCGCCGCGCTTGAACACAAAGCCGCCACCGATGAAAAACGGCGCTATCAGCAGCAGTTGGAGTCGGTTGTCAACAACATGAGAAACGCGCTGGCCGCCGTCGATGTTGCCCTGCCGTCGCCCGCAGGGCGGACTCAGGAATCTTCACTGGATGCCCTCAGCGAGCGGGAACGCCAGATTGTCTCCCTGCTGGGGCAGGGGGAAACCAATATCGATATGGCCGCCGCCTTCGGCATCAGCGTCAGGACGGTGGAATCCTACCTTGGCCGGATCATCGAAAAACTGGGGCTTGACGGCATGAAAGAACTCCGCCGCCTGGCTATCCGGATCAAACAGTAGTAGTTATACTTCCCCCGTTTCACCACCTCTGACCGCAAATTCCCCCACAAAAATACTGTAAATCCCCCTGCATACACGCTGTTCATCCTCTTGTATATTATACACAATTAAGCTTGTTCAAGCTTCTCTGCGAATACATCACTCGATACATAAAGATATCCGATTGGAGGGTTTCATGAAAAACGTCGTACTTTTATTTTGTCTTTTCTGTCTGACCGCCTGCGGCGGCAGCAGCACCAGTGTCGGTAACGGTTCCCGTACCGTCTCCGGCACGGTCACGGCAAACGGCGCGGCCCTGTCCGGAGCCACCATAACATTTAGCGGCACTGCATCCGGCACCGCAACCACCGGTTCAGACGGCGCCTACAGCTTTACCGGCGTCAATAACGGCACCTATCAGGTAACCGCCGCAAAAGCGGGCTATGTCGTTACTCCGGCCAGTCTTTCGACGTCAGTCACAAATACTGATGTTACCGGGCAAAACTTCACCGCCATACCGGCAAACTACACCATATCCGGCAGCGTGACCTTTGCCGGTATTGCGCTCGAAGGGGCCACCGTAACACTGAACGGCACCTCCCTGTCCGGCACCTCATCCACCACCGCCACCACGGACGCAAACGGAACGTACAACTTCTCCGTTTCTGACGGCAGTTATACCATCACCGCCGTAAAAACAGGCTATGTCCTTACCCCGGCCTCCCTTGCAGTGGCAGTTGATAATGCCGATGTCACCGGCCAGAACTTCATAGCCGCTTCCGCGAGCTACACCATCTCCGGCACCCTGACATCGGGCGGCGCCGCCTTGTCGGGCGCAACCGTCACGCTCTCCGGAACAAGTGCAGCAACCACAACCACCGATACAAGCGGCAATTACAGCTTCAGCGTACATAATGGCAGCTACACCGTAACCCCGTCAATGACCGGATACAATTTTACGCCAGCCAATCGTGCGGTAACGGTAAACAACGTCGATGCCACCGGCCAGAACTTCACTGCCGCCGATGCAACCTACACGCTCTCCGGCACCATAACCGTCGGCAGTGCGGCCCTGTCCGGCGTCACCGTAACATTGTCCGGATCAGGCAGCGGCACAACCACCACCGACGCAAGCGGCAACTATAGCTTTACTGTACTACATAACGCCAGCTACACCGTAACCCCGACAAAAATCGGCTATGGTTTCACCCCTGCCACCCAATCCGTAACCGTTGCCAATGCCGACGTTACCGGCAAAAACTTTACCGCAACAGCAACATCGTCACCCACCTACTCAATTTCCGGCCTGGTGACCCTGAACGGCGCCGCTCTTTCCGGCGTCACCATCAGCGCCACCGGGGCGACTCCGGTCGTAACCGACGGAAATGGCGCGTACACCATCAGCGGCCTTGCCAGCGGCAGCTACACGGTGACCGCGGCCAAGACCGGCTATACCCTGTCGGCCGGCCAGTCCGTCACCATAAGCAGCGCCAACGTAACCGGCACGAATTTTACCGCAACAGCGCTGCCGTCACCTACCTACTCAATTTCCGGCCTGGTGACCCTGAACGGTTCCGGTCTCGCCGGTGTCGCGGTGGCGCTCACCGGTAGCGGCGCCGCAAACACCACGACCGATGCAACCGGCGCATACACCTTTGCCGGGGCGCAAAACGGCAGCCATACGGTCACTCCGACACTGAGCGGGTATCTGTTCACTCCGGCCAGCGCCTCTGTAACTGTCAGCGGCGCTGACTCGACCGGCAACAATTTCACGGCAGCCACCGGCACTGTAACAGTCACTTGGTAAGGGGATAACGACATGACACTATTTAATACGCAGACACTCAAACATCTTGTCATCATCATGCTTCTGGTCCTGGTCAGCGGATGCAGCGGCACATCGGCAAACGGCACCGGCTCCATTGCGGCAAAACTCGCCTGGCGTACCAGTAAAGTCGCGGTCAAGGGCGTCGCAGCATTGCCTGCGGCTCCTGCCGGTGTGGTGACGGTCAGGATCATTATTTCCGGCAGCGGCATGACCACCATGCAGCAGGACTTTGCCGCTTCCGCCGGTACCGGATCTATCAGCGGTGTTCCTGTCGGCGGCAGCCGGACGGTGACAGTCCGGGGGCTGGACAGCTCGGGGGCCGTGTTATATGAAGGCGCGGTTGGCAATATAACCGTACAGCAAGGCCTGACCACCGACGCGGGAACCATTACCATGCTTCCGCTTGCCGCGCCGGATGCCCCTTCCGGCCTGTCGGCGACGGCGGTTTCCATCTCGCAGATCAACCTTGCCTGGACCGATGCCAGCGTCACTGAAACCGGTTTCAAAATCGAACGCAAAACAGGTTCCGGCGGGACCTATGCGCAGATCAACACGGCGGCCGCCAATGCCGTCAGCTATGCCGATACCGGTTTGACGGCGGCAACCACCTACTATTACCGGGTACGGGCAACAAACAGCGCCGGTGATTCGGGGTATACCGTCGAGGCACATGCGACAACGCCCACTATCCAGCTTCCCAAAACCGGTCAAACGATCAGCCAGGCTGCTGGTGATGACGGCGCTTTGCAGAAAGGGGTTGCCTGGCCCAGCCCGCGCTTTACCGACAACTCTAACGGCACGGTTACCGACAACCTGACCGGGCTGGTGTGGCTGAAAAATGCCAACTGCACCGATACTGCTGGCGTACCCAAGGCGAGTGGTTATCTCACCTGGTATGATGCCATGAACTGGTGCAATAACCTGGCTGCCGGAGTCTGCGGCCTCAGCGACGGTTCCACTGCCGGCCAATGGCGTTTGCCCAATCGCAATGAGTTGCAGAGCCTGGTGGATCGCTCCCAATACAGCCCGGCGCTTCCGTCTGGCCACCCTTTTACGGGCGTCCAGGGGACGCGCTACTACTGGTCGTCCAGCAGCATCGTGGTCGATAGCAGCAACGCCTGGGTCATGGAACCGGTCTATGGCAGCATGATGGTCGGCGGTCCCGGCTGGGGCGATAAGATGACCGTCAACTATGTGTGGCCCGTTCGCGCGGGACAGTAGCTTGTTGGGGTATTTGGTGATGCAGGGTTCGTTATGGCCATCTGCCCATCTCGCGCAGCGCCATGAAGCGGGCGGCGCATCCGGAGAACAGGGTACGTGGCTTCCCACGGCAGGTGAAATACACCCTGGGGAGTGAAATGCGTGTCGCCGCACAGCGAAAGTAGCACTATACAAACCGGAGGAACAGATATGAACAAATTGATTACCGCACTCAGCCTGGTGTGTCTGACCATTGCAGCAGTGGCTTTTGCTGTCACAACCGGTACGATCCAGCTTCCCAAAACCGGTCAGACCACCAGCTATGCCGCCGGTGACGACGGCGCCCTGCAAAAAGGAGCTGTTGCGCCATCCCCGCGCTTTGCCGACAATGCCGACGGCACGGTTACCGACAACCTGACCGGGTTGGTATGGCTGAAAAACGCCAACTGCACCGATACCGTTGGCGGCATAAACAGGGCGGATGGCTATCTCACCTGGGCTGATGCCCTGACCTGGAGCAATAACCTGGCTTCCGGAGCCTGTGGCCTTAGTGACGGCTCCACCGCCGGCCAATGGCGCTTGCCGAACAGTACCGAGTTGGACAGCCTGGTAGATATCGAACACCGCGGTCCGGCGCTGCCCGCCGGCCACCCCTTTACGGGCGCCCAGTTGGGCATATATTGGTCGTCCAGCAGTTCCGCAGGCGATAACACCTACGGTTGGGGCATAGATATGAATACTGGCGACATAGACCACGGCTATCCTAAGAGCATCGGCCTTTATGTCTGGCCCGTTCGCGCGGTACAAGGAAATATTAAACCGGATGCAGCCACGGTAAAAGCAGCCTATGACACCGTCAACGACAACGTGAATTATTTATGCAGCGCCGACGTAAACAACGATATAGCAACTGCTACCGCACAAGATCTCTCGTATGCCGGCGGGACGCTGTCGGTTCACGTTACTCCGACGGCAGGAACATCATTTCCCGTCACCGTCGTTTACACCATGGATAACTTTGTTGCGGGCCCTTATATCGTCAGCGGCAGTCAGACAGCGCTTATCACAAGCCCTTCCGGCTGGACCGCGACCGGCTCCCTGACCGGCACCGGCAGTGTCATAAGCAGCTTGCTTTCGAACATGGTAAATACCTCGGGTACGACAACCGGCACGCTGACCGTCAATGGCTATCCTTATGATTACGCAACTGGCGCTTACAAGTAACCACCATAATTAAGGAGGAATGAAAATGTCACAGGGCGTTCGGGTATATGTTTGTGCAAGATCTATGCATCTTTTTCTCGTACTAAAATATGATGATGATCCCAATGATCTCCATAGCGCTGTACATCCACCAAAAACCTGGTTTGATATGGATTTGTACTATGCCTCACTCACGTTGGAAAAACCGGAAAAACCGGCCCTGCCGGCGTTATGCCTCTATGAATCTTGTTGGAACTGGTGGGTAACAGTATTTGACGCGAACAACGCTGGTTTGTTTAACAATACGTTCCCTCCTGGTCATGTCAGCATAAACGATAGTTTGCCCAACGGGCTCCAGCCTAATTTTAGCGACCCAGACAATTTCAACCGTTTGCAGCAGACCAACACCCAAGCAGTGGGTGCGCAATTACGCACTACCCCGGGCGAAACGTGGTCAGAAGAACCAGGATCATCGATCCATGAGATAACGGAATATAATACCCTTGCCGGCAGTAACGGTCACATGGTGAGCGGAGATGAATTTGTTAAAGCGCTCATGGGGTGTTTTAATAATTACGTTAATAATTACAATGTTAGACTAGCCTGTGTTCCATACTTGGTGGATCGCACGAATTGCATCTCGTTTGTTATGTCGCTGTTAAATGCGACGTTTTTGGATTTGGGTGTTGGAGATCAAAGTTTTTGTAAATCATTTCTCCTGAAGAACATAAAACCTAAAATTGATTTGATTTTTTGTGGGGATATGGGCGCGGATATCATAATTGCTCCTGCGTTTTTTAAACCGAACTGTAATCCTTTCCCGACGTATGAAGGCATGTGGAGTAGCATATATTCGTAACTGCTCACCACACCCCGACCTGTGCATTGATGGCTGTCGCCGACAGCCCGTTCGCTGCCGGTGAGTAAGTTTAGCAGGGTCAATCGTTGGAAGAGCAAAAGGGTCTGCGTTTTGATAAGCAGACCCGTTTTTACCTGAATACTTCCGGGGTTGCCGAGAGCAGCGACAGCCTTAGAAGCGCCGATGAGGTACTCAGGGCGGCGGACAAGGCCCTCTACCGGGCCAAGAGCAAGGGACGAAACCAGCTGAGTAAATAAATATAAATATTAGAGCTATTTATTGATTTTGCTGCCGCTCCGTGCGAAGATGCAACCGCTGAATTTTTTCATGAAGTGGTGTTAGTTCGGGCGGGCGGTGGGCGCCCTTCCTCAGTTTACCTCATATTCCCACAACTTATGACCGTGAAAAACCTGAAGCAAATACTGCTGGTTGTGCTGATCATGCTGATTCCCATCAGTTGGGGGTGCAGCGGTAATAAAGATGCGGCACTGCTTGCCCGGCAAGGCGTAATCGATCTTTCCAAATTGGATATGATGCGCTTTGATCCTGTCCGTCTCGACGGTGAATGGGAGTTCTACTGGAATCAACTGTTGTCGCCGGAGGATTTCCGTGGGGCGCAGGTCCCTGTTGCTACCGCCTTTCTTACACTTCCCGATGCCTGGAACGGCTTTAAACTCAATGATAAAAAACTGGGAGGAAAGGGATTCGCCACCTTCCGACTGCGGATTCTGCCTGGATCAGGAAAACGAGAGCTGTCACTGCATTTTGATGATGTGTATTCTGCCTATAAGCTCTGGGCAAACGGCAAACTTCTTGTCGAAAGCGGTGTGGTCGGCAAGGATGCCTCCGAGGAGACTCCCAACCAATCCATCCAGCAGCCCAGGTTATACATTGGAGACCAGCCTATCGAGCTGGTGCTGCAGATATCCAATCACCACTATCGTGAAGGCGGCGTTGTTTCCTCCATAAAACTTGGGCCGGCAGACAAGCTGGAGGCGGCACAGCTGAGGGCGTGGGGACTGGCCCTGTTTTGTATCGGCAGCCTGATGGTGATGGGGATCTACCATATCGTCCTGTTCTGTTTCCGCAGAAAGAATATAGCGCCTCTTTATTTCGGTATTTACTGCCTCTTATGGATGGCATACTCATTTACCTCCAACTCGAACGGTTGGGTTGTGCATCTTTTCCTTGGAAATATTCCTGTCCAGTTTTTGAATCGGATTGACCTTTTCTGTTTTGTGATTTCGGTTCCCGTTGGCTACAGTTTTCTCCGCACGCTGTATCCCAAGGAGTTCTCACGCCGCCTCCAGCACGCAGCATGGGGGTTGGCTTCCGTCTTTGTGGTTATGGGGCTTGCTGTCTCAACCATGTCATTCACCACCGCCATTCCCACATATTATCTCGTTTCAATAGTAATGATTCTGTACTCTATTGCCATGCTTTCCAGGGCAATGCACAGGGGGCGGGAAGGGGCTTCCTTTATTCTCCTGGGCTTCATCGCTCTGGGGTTTGCCGGTATAAATGACATGCTCTGCGATTTACAGATGATACGTTCGGTTTATCTGATTCACATAGGTATGTTCGTCTTCATTCTATTTCAGGCAGTTGCCCTGTCTTTACGCTTTTCCAAGGCCTTCTCCGCGGTAGAACAGTTGTCCGACGAACTGTCGGATAAGAATCTGGCCCTGGAAGAGGAAATAGCTGAAAGGACCAGACTGGAACGTGAGATCGTGAATGTCAGCGAGGACGAACGCCGACGCATCAGTCACGATCTGCATGACGGGCTTTGCCAGCAGTTGACCGGCGCCAGGCTGCATTTTTCCGTGCTGGAGCGGAAACTGGAGGGTGCAGGACGGCAACAGCCGGAAATGACACAACTCTCGTCACTGCTTGAGGAGTCGGTCAACCACGCCTATGATCTTTCGCGCGGTCTTTGGCCGGTGGAACATGACCCCCACGGGGTCAGTCCCTCCCTGGAAGAGTTGACCCGACGTCTGGCCGAGTCCAGCGGAATTGCCATTAAGTTCAGCCAGGAACGCGGCTGCGTACATTGCTCGAATGCCGGTTTGACCCAATTGTTTCGCATTGCCCAGGAAGCAATCACCAATGCAGTGAAGCATGCCCGGGCAAGCCGTATCGATGTCGCCCTGAACTGTCAAGACCGTAATAGTGTCTCTCTGGCAGTGCATGACAATGGTGTCGGCAGGAGCGCCGCATCCGGAACAAAAGGTGGGATGGGCATGGGGATCATGTCCCATCGAGCCAAGATTATCGGCGGTATGTTGTCTGTTTCAGATGCAGAAGGCGGGGGGACGCTGGTTACCTGTACGGTTACCTGTGAAGCCGAATTGACGGAGGGTAAACCGGATGGCAGATAAAGAAGAAAGTGCCCGCATTTTCCTGATCGATGACCATCCTGCGGTGCTGCAGGGGTTAAAGTTGTTGCTTTCTCAGGCGTCTCACATCGTCTGCGGCGGGGCGAAAAACAGAATCGAGACCTTTGAGCGGATCGGATCATCCTGTGCTGATATTGCGCTTCTGGATCTTTCTCTTGGTGAAGAGAGCGGGCTTGAACTCATTGCGGGATTACGCGAGCTCGGCATTGCCGTGCTGGTTTACTCCATGCACGAGGATTCCGACACAATTGAAAAGGCTTTTGCCGCCGGAGCCAATGGCTATGTTTCCAAGCGGGAGGTGTCGGAAGTCCTGCTTACAGCGGTATCGGATCTCCTGGCCGGGAGGCGTCATGTAAGTCCGCAGGTTGCCCAGAGTCTGGCGAACATGGCAATCTCTTCGCCGAAGGTGAATCGGGAAACCGTACTTAGCGAGCGAGAACAGCAGATTTTGACCATGCTTGGCCAGGGTGAAGCGAATTCGGATATTGCCGCAGCCTTTGACATCGGCCTCCGCACGGTGGAGACATACTATGCCAGGATCATCGACAAGCTGAACCTGGACGGCATGAAGGAGCTCAGGCGTTATGCCATAAGAATGAAACCGAAGTAGGTCCATCGCTGTAACCGGCTGCACTTGGAACATCCCGCAAAAGCCTTTCCCTCTCCCTTGACGTAAGAAATGTTTACCCAATTGACAACCCGCTTATCATGTGGAGCTTGCTCCATCTCGAATTGAGCCAGCGTTTCAGTAGCGGATCTGTGAGGTTTACAAGGCCGCTCTCGTCGCTCGCGATATGGTCACCATTCACAAGCGCAAGCAACGATTTTTTAACAGTCGCTGCATTGGTAAGCCTATTGCGCACCATATAATCACCCGCCATAGGGTGTCTCGTTGGTTCTGCTGCGAGAGCTTCCAGCAGCGTGCGCGATTGCGGCGTAAGTGAAGCGTAGATTGACATGAATAGAGATGTCTCTCTAGCCGCCGCAGTATTTATGGCCTCAACGAGATTGTCTTCAGTTGGCGCATTGGGCGCTGTTAATTCATATAGGGCATGTGCGATAGCTGTAACGCTGTAAGTATGAGCTTCTGCAGTGGCAACAATAATGTCAGCGATATCTCGTGACCATATAGCTCCAGATGCCTCGGCAAGTGCAACCAGATGTGCAGAAAACTCGTCCGGCTCTATCAATGGCAGTTCTCGTGTAGTAGCGCCACGGTAGAACGCACGCTTTGGCGATTCAAACATATCTCTTAAAAGTTTTCTGCGCGAACCAATAAATAAATATGACGCTTTGTGATGCTGAATGGTCGAACGCAAAGCAGCCTCGATTTGAGCGCCATCGCCAAGCATTGCCAGGTCTTGAAACTCGTCGAATATAACAAGAAGTGGCGTCTTGGAATGCGAAGATATGCTGTCGAGTGATGCAACTACTGAAACAAGCCTGTCAAGGCCGCTTTTGGCTAGTCCGGAAGCAGAAGCGGACACTGAAAAAGAGCCATCAGGGTTCATTGTAATAACCGGGACAAATGCCGTGACCAACCTCGATAGCTTTTTGAATATCTTATCATCAATACTAAGTGAGGCAAAAAGCGCGGTCGCTATACGGTCGGCAGCTGCATCTGCTGACGGAACAGCGCTTAAATCGGCGAAGGTCGCCAGTCCACCCTCAGCGCGATAGTCCCTGGCCAGCCTCATCGCAAGCGAAGTCTTCCCGGATCTGCGCGGCGCAAGTAGTACATTATTGTTACCTGAGCGCGCTTCCAGCATAAATGCCGAAAGAAGTTCCTTTTGGTTGCAGAGAGGCTCATCGTCTCCAATTACTGTCTTTGAAAATGGGTTTCTGATTGCGGGCATAAGGCATCCTATCCTCATTGAGCTGCCACTGTGGCTGTTTTTGAATACGTAATTGTTCTCATTTAACTACAAGTATATTACTGGTAGTTAAGTGTGTGTGCAAGTGTTTATTTATTTTGTAGCAGTCGTATGACAGCTTCACCCACACCTCAATCCCCTCTCGTCAAGGGAGGGGAGGAAAAATCACGAAATGAACAGCATTCCAATTTAATAAGCTGAATAGTTACACAAAATAATCAACTTCCCCATCCTTGTCCGTAATTTCCCCTACAAAAAATCAGTGATTTCCCGGACATACATAAACTTGGTTTTGTTGTATTGGTGTGTTCGTATGATTTTGTTTATTGAAGGCGTTCCGGCAGCAAAAAAGGAGATATAACGATGAACAGACGATTAATCGGAATTGTGCTCACCATGATGATGTTGGCGCTCTTTTCCCACGGCCAGGCGGTTACAGCAGAGGCGTCCGCATTACCGGATACCGCGACGGTCCCCCAGCCGGTGCTGGTGAAGGACATCAATGCCTCGAAACTCGGCAGCTCGTCGAACGCGAACGGCTTCGTCGCGGTGGGGGGTGTTACCTTTTTCAGCGCCAATGACGGGGTGCATGGCCAGGAGCTCTGGAAGAGCGACGGCACGGAGGCGGGTACGGTGTCGGTCAAAGACATCAACCCCAACGGTGATTCTTATCCACAAAACCTGACCGGCGTGGGCGGCGTCCTCTATTTCTCTGTCAGCGATCCGGCGAACGGCATTAGCCTCTGGAAGAGCGACGGCACGGATGCGGGTACGGTGCTGGTGAAGGATATCACTTCCACCGTTGGTTCGTCACTTAATAGCCTGACCAACGTGGGTGGCGTGCTCTATTTTATGGCCGGCGACGGAGTGAGCGGCTATAGCGTCTGGAAGAGCGACGGCACGGCGGCCGGGACGGTGGTGGTGAAGGATGCAGGTCCAATTGCACCGGGAAGTACAGAGTACTTTTTGATCTCAAACCTGACCAACGTGGGCAACGACCTCTATTTCACGATCAACCACCAGAATACCATCCATATGCTCTGGAAAAGCAACGCAACCGGGACGGAATTGGTGAATAATATCGGTCCGGTTACTCAAATCGCAAATTTGACCGACGTGGGCGGCGTCCTCTATTTTGTCACCTATGACCCGGTAAGCAAATATGGGATTTGGAAAAGCGACGGCACTGCGTCCGGTGCGGTGTCGGTTAAGAATTTCGGTGCCTCTCAACCGTTCTACTTAACCAACGTCAATGGCGTACTGTATTTTAGCGCGTATGACGGGGTGAATGGCCAGGAACTCTGGAGAAGCGATCCTACGGCTGGGGCGGTGCTTGTGAAGGACATTAATCCAACAAGCAGCTCGTTACCAAACGACCTGACCAACGTGGGCGGCGTCCTCTATTTTACCGCCAACGACGGGACGAACGGGACCGCGCTCTGGAAGAGCGACGGCACGGCGAACGGGACAGTGCTGGTGAAGGGTGGCGCCGGTATATCAAACTTGACCAGCGTGGGCGGCGCCCTCTATTTCGTCGCGAACGGCACGGAGCTCTGGAAGAGCGACGCCACGGCCGGGGCGGTGCTGGTGACCAATTTAGGTTCAGCCTCAACACTTAGTGTTAATGTATCAAACCTGACCAATGCGGGCGGTGTCCTCTATTTCACCGCCTCCGGCGTAAACGGCATGGAGCCCTGGAAGAGCGACGGCACGGCTGCCGGGACAATGATGCTGAAGCAAATCTTCTCCGGCACGGGACCTTCGATAGAGCCGAGGAGGGATGTAAATCCGGTGGTCAACGTGAACGGCGTCCTCTATTTCACCGCGATCTCTGATCTGGTGGACGGCCTGGGTCTCTGGAAGAGCGACGGCACGACGGCGGGGACAACGCTGGTGAAGGGTTTCGGTGTAGGTAAAGTGAGTGTCTCAAATCTTACCAACGTGAACGGCGTCCTCTATTTCGTCAATAATGATGTCGGTATCTGGAAGAGCGATGGTACGGAGGTGGGTACGGTGCTTGTGAAGGATTTCAATGCAATTGGTCTTACTCCCTCAAACCTGATCGACGTCAACGGAGGCCTCTATTTCAGCACCTACGACAGGTCGAACTTCGGTGCTCTCTGGAAAAGCGACGGTACGGATGCGGGGACGATTCAGATGAAGTTGTTTGGTTCTGGTTCCGCTCCCACGAGCTTGACCAACGTGGGCGGCGTTCTCTATTTCAGCGCCGGCGAAGGGGCAATGGGCACTGAGCTTTGGAAGAGCGACGGCACGGAGACGGGTACGGTACAGGTGAAGAATATCTATACCGGCGACGGCAACAGCTCTAATCCTTCAAACCTGACCAACGTGGGCGGAGTCCTCTATTTCACCGCCACCGACGCAGTGAACGGCACTGCCCTCTGGAAAAGCGATGGCACGGATGCGGGTACGGTGCTGGTGAAGGTCGTCACTCCTGTCGGAGGTATTCCGGCATTCATGTTTTATTCTTCCGCCAATGTCAACGGCGTCCTCTATTTTACCGTCTTTGATAAAGGCTACAGCCTCTGGAAGAGTGATGCCGCGTCAGGGGCGGTGTTGGTGACAAATTTTCCAGCCGGCTCACCCTATAACATTACGAACGTCAACGGCACCCTCTATTTTTTCTATGATAGCATGACCGCCAGCGGCACTGAACTCTGGAAAAGTGACGGCACGGAGGCCGGGACGGTGGTTGTGAAGACGGTAAATCTGGGCATTAGCAATAAAGTAAAGGGTGACGTGCCCGTTCCCGCGCCCATTCCCGTCAAGGGGTTGGCTAAGACGGTGGCAATGAGTGGTCCTAGAGTCGGGCCTTCCGCAACCCTGGTTGAGGTCAACGGTGTTCTCTATTTCACCGCCTATGACGCGGCGCACGGCTTTGAACTCTGGAAGAGCGACGGCACGGCGGACGGCACGGCCATGGTGATGGATATCTTTCCCGGCGCAGGCAGTTCGTACCCCGCAAGCCTGATCAATGTCAACGGCGCCCTCTTCTTTAACGCGGATGACGGCTTTCATGGCAATGAGCTCTGGGTCTTGAGGATGAATTCCGCAACCGCGCTAGCCACCGGGGCGACCCCTACGACCTACGGCCAATCCGTGACCTTCACCGCTTCCGTAACCAGCGGGGCCACCGGCACGGTGACCTTCGGCGAAGGCGACACGACCTATTGCGCCGGCGTTGCCCTGGACAACAGCGGCAAGGCCGCCTGCAGCACAACATCGTTGGGTACAGGGGCGCACACCATAACCGCAACCTACAGCGGCGACGGCCATTACAACGGCTCCAACGCAACCGTCAGCCAGACCGTAAATCAGGCGAGCTCCACCACCACGGTAACCACCGGGATGACCACCTCGACCTACGGCCAATCCGTGACCTTTACAGCTTCCGTAACAAGCGGGGCGACCGGCACGGTGACCTTTGCCGAAGGCGCAACGATGTATTGCTCCGCGGTTGTCCTGGACGGAAACGGCAAGGCAGCGTGCAGCACGACCGCTCTGGGTGCCGGGTCGCACACCATGACCGCAACCTACAGCGGGGACGGCACCTACAAGGGCTCCAACGGAACAGTCGGGCAAAGCGTAGTCGCTGCGGTCCTGACCGTTACGGCCGACAGCAAATCCAGAAACTACGGCTCTGCCAACCCGACCATGACCGCCACCTATTCCGGCTTCGTCAACAATGACACCCAGGCAAGCCTGAGCGGCGCCCCGGGCATAACTACCTCGGCAACAACGGTCAGCCCGGCCGGCAACTACCCGATCACCATCACCGTGGGTACGCTTGCATCGGGCAACTACAGCTTCAATTTCGTCAACGGCATCATGGCGGTCAGTTTATCGGCCGCGGCCAGCGGCGACATTAACAGTGACGGCAAGGTGGATATCAGCGATGCCCTTATGGCATTGCAGATGGCGATTGGACTGTCCGCCTCCACTCCAACCCAACTGACAGCCGGTGACGTGGCCCCGCTGGTGAACGGCAAGTCGGCGCCGGACGGAACAATCGACATCGCCGACGCCATGCTGATCCTTGAAAAGGCGGTCGGCCTGCTGAATTGGTAGTGCTAACTGATAAGAATCCAAAGACATACGAGGAGATGATATGAAGAGATTTGTGAGCATTGCATCGTTACTGCTATTAATACTCGTCCTTGCCGGTTGCGGCGAAGATCCGGCGAATTCCTCCGGCACCAAGGTCACAGGCTTTGCCTCCAAGGGGCCGATCGTGAACGGCGTCATCAAGATATATTCGGTCAAAGACGGCGTAAAAACATTTATCAAACAGACCACCACCGACGCCAACGGCAACTACAGCGCCGACCTCGGCGCCTACACCGGACCGATCATAGCCGAGGCGAGCGGCTCCTACCTGGACGAAGCCACAGGTTTAACCAAGACCATATCAGCCGACTCACCTCTCCACGCCGCACTGCCGTTGGCACAGGGCACTGTCAATCTGCCGGTAACAGCCCTCACCGAACTAGCCTTCACCAAGGCAGGGAGCACCCTGAGCGCATCCACAATAAGCGCGGCCAACACCCTTGTCTCCGATCTCTTCAAGGTGGACATCATCGCCACCTCGCCGGTTGCGCCTACGACTGAAGCTCTTAAAACCGCCACCCAGGCCCAGAAGGACTACACTTTGGCTTTGGCGGCCATTTCCCAGATGGCCAGCACGTCAGCCGGAACCAGCGACACCGACAAACTGAACAACGCGCTGACGACCACGGGGCAGGGAATATCGTCCACCGGCATGACCACTGCAACGGTTAACGCCATCCAGAGCGCCCTGACTGCTTTCGTGAGCAACGCCAACAACAAGACCGGCATCAGCGACACCTCCACCACCAGCCTGGTGAACGTCGGCACCCTGTCCAAGAGCTATAAGCTGATGCTCCAGGGGACTTTCACCCCCGGCAGCGTTACCGGCATTCAGTTCGATCTGTCTCTCCCGGCCGGTGTCACCCTTAATGTCGACAATTCCACCTCGGCGGTCCTGGCCAGCAGCCTGGCCCTTTCGGGCGCTGCGCCTTCCGGCGCCCTGCTGTCGGCCCATTACTCGTCCGGCGCGCTGACCGTCGGCATTATCACCACAAGCAGGTTCAGCACCGGCGAGGTAGCCACGTTGACCTGCAATATCCCGGCTGGAGTGAGCGCGCCCAGCGCCTCCTTATTCTCCGCAGCCAACCTCAGGAGCATCGACAAAAACGGCGCCACCGTGGCGGGAATCATGATCACCATCAAGTAACGGAACACGTAAAAGGGGACGGGTTGCTTTTTCAATAAAGCGGCCTGTCCCAACTTCATTATCCTGATGAAAGAGAGAGCTGAAAACGTGGCGCGTATAGCCCGAACACGTCAAGGTAAATCAGGACTACCAGGCTTACTGCGCGCAGAAGGCTGCCGAATTAATCAATACCTTGAACAATCCGAGTGTCATTGCCCAAAATTGGCAGAAATTGGCGGAGAATCCGATCAAGTTGGCTAGTGCCAGGGTGAACGGTATGAGCGCCACCTTCGCTGCCGAGGCCATATGAAAGGGAGGAACCGGTCAAAACCGTTCTTTGACTCAAGACAGGGCATCCCATTGCGAATGCCCTGTCTTGCTGAGGCAAACCCATCCCTATTCAATGAAACACTGGATGAAACTGGTGCTTACAGGCAAGGCATCGCTCCCCCGCTCATTTGCAGAGATCTGTGGATTGCGAGGCTGACTCGGTCTAGCCGCAAAAAGTTTTAATGATTACAATAAAAACTTGTTTTATTTATTAAAATAATTAAAATGGACACCCTGTTCATCGGTTCATTCAGGAGTAACTACATGCCGTTCGTAGAGGATGTGAAATAAGTATCTGGAGGCGGGTTATGCTTCAAAACATGATCTTCATTGATCACGCAGGGCAGTTGGCAGCGGCAGCTGGTGTGCCGCTGTATAGCTCCGACCTGTATATGCCCCGCCAATGTAGGGGCCGGCAGCATCTATTTCTGGGGGCAGGAGTTGACCATCCACACCTTGGCGGCGAAAAGGCCCGAGGGGTGCGCCGACAACTGTGAAAGGGCGAAAGCGGTGCGGCACTGTGTTGCCGATATCATCAGACTGCCGCTCCTGCTTCCCGATGATTTCGATTATCCGGGGATGATCGCCGAGATCGTACGTCTTCGGCGTGAGCGGCGACCGGACACCGTCAAGGAAGAAGCCGCCCCGGCGATCACCCTGCGTCCCATAGCCGATGACGACCTGGAATTTCTCTTTCATCTCTACGCTTCAACCCGCGCCGGAGAGAAAGAGCTTGTCGGATGGAGGGACGAACAGTGGGAAGTGTTCATGCGGATGCAGTTCAATCTCCAGCACAGTCAATACATGCAGAATTACGAGCAGCCGTCCTTTGACGTCATCATGCTCGGCGATACTCCTGTTGGCCGGTTGTATGTCAATCGGGGAGAGGATGAGATTCGCATCGTCGATATTTCCCTGCTCCCCGAGTATCGCGGTCGCGGCATCGGGGCCGATTTGTTGAGGAGCATCCTCCAGGAGGGGGATGACAAAGGGGTCCCGGTGACACCCCACGTGGAATGGACCAACCCCGCCCTGGCGCTGTATCAACGGCTCGACTTCCAGGAGGAAGGCTTTGCGGAGGTCTACTGTTTCATGAAGCGGCTCCCTGGGCAGTCATTATCCATTCACTGAACGAAACGATCTACCTTTCCGCCGAGCCCGAGCCCGGCGCAATCCGGTCCGGAACCAGGGTGATTTTTTTTGTTTCTCTGCATTTTTTTACAATCTGTGGGTCATCTGTGGGTAACGCCGCGCTAGGGTTGCTGCCATTATGACAGAACTAACCACGGCAAGCAGCTTCATCGTCCGGGTCTACCGTGTCGATACGGAAGACCATAACAAGTTTCCGTCCGGAAACTCCTGAGATGTCGTTATCGCCCCACGAGATTGAGAGCCAGGAATTGGGGTGCCGTTATGCCCATGGTCATACCGTGGTGATGGGGCTCGGCATGGGGTGGGTGGCGATCAACATGGCGCTTAGCCCGGCGGTCAGCAAGGTTACCGTCATCGAACGCGACCCCGAGGTGATCGAGCTGTTCGGGCTGTCGCGGGCGCTGCACGGCCTAGCGGCCGAGATCGCGGGCAAAATCCGCATTATCCGGGCCGATGCCCTGGAATGGCAGCCGGATGAAGCGGTGGATTTCCTCTATGCCGACATCTGGCGCTGCCTGGAAGAGCCGCAAACCCTGGATGACGTGCGCTGCATGCAGCCAATGTGCGGGCGGAAAGCATCTATTTCTGGGGACAAGAGTTGGCCATCCAGACTCTGGCTGCGAATAGGCCTGAAGCATGCGCCTCCTCATCTCGGCAAATCGATAGTAATTTGAGTGGCGCTGCAACATGAAAATAAACATAAAAACATCAAGGAGAACATTATGACAACAGCAATGGCAGGAGGCTGGACCACTTTCAGCACCAACATATCCGCGCAGGCATCCGAAGTTTTTGCAACGGCAACAAAAGGACTTTTAGGCGTTACATATACCCCGTTGGCAGTTGCTACCCAGGTTGTTGCGGGAACCAACTACATGTTTTTCTGTAACGCACAAGTTGTGTATCCGAATGCGCCCAATGAAGCAGTTCTTATGACTATTTTCAGCCCCCTTCAAGGGGATCCCGTCATCAAGGATATAACCAGACTGCTGTAACGTCTCGGAAATAGACTAAAGAGTCACCTCCCGCATGGCGGGAAAAGTGTTAGGACGGGTGCTATTAAAGCAACGTGTTGCAGCGCCATCCACCTGCCTAACCCTATTTCGTCAAGGAAGGGGAAAGTCTGATTTGATACATTTTGCATGTGACTCAGGAAACACAATAACACGACAGCACCGGAGGCAAATCAATGTCAGCAGATGACCAGTCGGCCCAGCTCGCCGCCGCGCTCGGCGTGCCATTTTTCAGCACCGGCCTGTACATGCCCGAGTACCGGGAGGCCCGCATCGGGCAGTGGAAACTGACCCGCACCGGCTTTTGCCTTGATCATGGTTATTACAGCGGCTTATGCGGCGTAAGCGGCATGCCGGTGCTGATGAGAACCAGCAATGGCGTTAGAGCCAACGGGCAGGATTGGGAAACCTGGATGTCGCTTTCACCCCACGAGATCGAGAGCCAGGAACTTGGGTGCCGCTATGCCGTCGGTCATACGGGGGTGATGGGGCTCGGCATGGGGTGGGTCGCAGTCAATATCGCCCTTAATTCGGCTGTGCACAAAGTAACCGTCATCGAACGCGATCCGGAGGTGATCGATCTGTTCGGCCAGTCGCGGGCACTGGATGGCCTGCCGGCCGAGATTGCGGGCAAAATCCGCATTATCCGGGCCGACGCCCTGGAATGGCAGCCGGATGAAACGGTGGATTTCCTCTATGCCGACATCTGGCGCTGCCTGGAGGAGCCGCAAACCCTGGACAACGTTCGCCGCATGCAGGCCAATGTGCGGGCCGACGTCATTTATTTCTGGGGCCAGGAGCTGACTATCCATACTCTGGCAGCGAAAAAGCCTGAAACGTGTGCCGAGAGGGAATGGGCAGCGGCTGTGCGGAGCTGCGTTGCCGATACCATCGCCCTGCCGCTCCTGCTCCCCGAAGATTTCGATTATCCGGGGATGGTCGCCGAGGTAGTGCGCAGACGGCGTGAACGAAATGCGGCGAGTACCGCTAAAGAAGCGTCCGCGGAATCAAACCATATCTCGGCACCCTCTCCGTAACGGCGCAATCAGACCCCAAAAACCCGCGCTGAAAGGAGGGATACCCGGAAGATGTCGCGCGACGCGGAGAGCAAACAGTGACCGTTGTTTCAATCAAATAGATTTTTAACAAGGAGGAGATTGTGGACCCGTTTTTAGGAGACATTGTGTTGTTTTCGTTTGACTTTGCACCATCGTACTGGATGTCCTGCGAGGGGCAAACCTTGCAGATCTCCACGTACCAATCGCTGTTCACGCTTATCGGCACCACCTTCGGCGGGAACGGCACCACCACCTTCTGCCTGCCCGACCTGAGAAGCGCCATACCTATCCAGGAGATCGGAATGCACTACTGCATTGCCATTCAGGGGATCTACCCCAGCAGGAACTAGGACTGTAACGATGCCTTATGTAATCTCACCACACATTTAAAAGGAGGATGGATCATGGATTATTTTCTCGGACAAATCGAGCTATTTCCCTATAGCTTCGTTCCCATGGGGTGGCTGCTCTGTAACGGCGCCATCCTGCAGATTCAGCAGAATACGGCGCTTTTTTCGCTGATCAGCAACAAGTTTGGCGGCAACGGCACCACCACTTTCGCCGTCCCCAATCTGCAAGGAGCCGAGCCGGTTCCCGGGATGGGCTTTTATATCTGCGTCTCCGGTATTTATCCGACACGCGATTAAACACCGGCTTTCACACCAAACCATGAGAAAGGAAGGCTAAGATATATGGGCAATATTGCACTGAATAAAACTGCAACCGCAAGCGGTTATGTTGCGCCGTTCACGCCGGCAAAGGCGGTAGACGGCAGCGCCACCGACCCGCGCAACCGCTGGCTCTGCTCCACGGCGCCGACCCCCTCCGGCTCTGTGCCGCCAAGCTGGCTCTGCGTCGATCTGGGGGCGAATTACTGGGTGAACAGGTGGGTCGTCAAGCAGATGGGGCTGACCGGCTGGTCCCCGTCATTCAACATGGTCGACTACAAATTCCAGGGGAGCCTGGACGACCTCACCTGGTTCGATATCGACAGCGTCACCAATAACTCTGCGAATCAGACGGACCGGACCTGCCCCGCCCGAAAGGCCAGGTATGTCAGGGTATATGTGACCAAGGGGCTGCTGACCAACACCCCCTTCAGCTCCATCGCCGAATTCGAGGTATATGAAGCGCCGCCGACTCCCAATACCCTGTCGGCGCTGACCATCACCGGGAATGGGGCTGCCGTTTCCACGACCCCGGCGTTTGCGAGCACCACAACGTCTTATACCGCATCCGTAACCTACGATGTGGCGAGTGTCGTGGTTTCTCCCACGGCTACCGACCAGAACGCTGTCATGAAAGTGAATGGTAATCCGGTGCCACGAGGGGGGAACGCAACAGTTCCGCTAAATGTGGGGAGCAATGCCGTAACGGTGGTTGTCACCCCGACGATCGGCGATCCGCAGACGTATACGATCACGGTAACGAGAGCCAGCAGCCAGTATCTGTCAGGCTTCACCCTGAAGTCAGGTAGGAATCCTGTCAACTATACGCCGACTTTCGACAAGAATACGACGCAATATACCTCTACCTCCTCTGGGCTAACCAGCATTACCATAACGCCGACCACTGAAGATCCTGCAGCCGTCATAAATGTCGGCGGTACCACTGTGTCCAGCGGACAACCGGTGACGTTAACCGTATCAGGAAGTACAGTAATCCCGATTACTGTGACTTCGAATATCGGCTCAGTCACGAAGAAATACGATCTGACAGTTAATTAGTTAGTTAGTTGACGTTTGCAGCCAGCCCCCCTCCCTTGACCGGGAGGGGGGCTGGCTGATACATTCCCTGTTCTGTCTTCTCCCGCAAAGCCGGATGGCCTTCTCGGGGAGAGCTGCCGGGATCGCCGACTTGATACATACGCACAAAGCCAGAAATAGACAAACAACGAAACCGCTTCCTGGGGAGGAAATGCCATGTCGATAAGGATGACATCAGCTAAAATATTGCGTGGAAGGATCAGCTTTGTCGCAACTTTGTTGTGCATGGTTCTGACACAGCCTCTCTCGTCATTTGCCGCGAGTGTTACTCTGGATGCTGCCGATGATGTGTATACAGATAGCAGCCGCATTCCAACTGCCGGTTATACTACTACCGACATGGCGTCCGTTAAAGATGACTCCATGTCGAAGATAGTTAACTATGTGGGGCGTACGCCCAGCATATCTGTGTTAAATGGAAGGACTGTTGTTAAGTTTAATCTGTCCGGTATCAGTGGCGCTATCAATTCCGCGTCGTTCAAATTTAATGTTATCGACATACACGGTACCCCGATTTTGAATCTGATAAAGGTGACTGACAATAGCTGGAGCGAACAGCCTGTTGGAGCATCGACCTTCCCGACATACACTGATACAGATTATATTACACAGAATTCTACCCCATACTCCAACCAGAGTGTAACTACCGGCTGGAATAATATTAATGTCAAGGATTACATACAGGAGAAAATAAATGCGGGCTCACCGTATGTGACAATAGCAATGACCGGATATGCCACCGGAGCGACTGATGATGACTTTGACTTCGTCAGCTTGAATAATGGGGACGCGTTGATACCGACGCTCACGGTCGACTACACCCCTCCTCCCACCGTCACCGGCATCTCACCATCGAGCGGCCCGGTCGCCGGGGGTACCTCGGTCACCATCTCCGGCGCCAACTTCACCAGTGCTACCGCCGTCACGTTCGGCAGCACCAACGCCACCTCCTACACGGTCAACTCCGCCACCCAGATCACGGCTACCTCACCGGCCGGTTCCGCCGGGACGGTGGATATCACCGTCACTACGGCTGGCGGCACCAGCGCCACCGGTGCATCGGACCAATTCACCTATATCGCCGCACCCACGGTCACAAGCATAAGTCCCACCAGTGGACCGACCGACGGAAGCACTTCAGTCACCATCACCGGCACTAACTTCACCGGTGCCACCACTGTGACTATCGGTGGCGCTGCCGCCACCAGCGTTACAGTTGTCAACGCCACTACCCTCACCGCCACCACCCCGTCAGGCACGGCGGGTGTCAGGGACGTGGTCGTCACGACACCTGGAGGCACGGGCACTGGCACCGGCCTGTTTACCTATAAGGCCAGCCAGACCATCACCTTTAACAGCCCCGGGGCACAAAACTTCGGCACCACCCCGACGCTGACGGCAATCGCTTCATCCGGCCTCACTCCGACCTTTACCTCGTCAACCACCGGCGTCTGTACCATCACCTCCGGCGGCGCCCTGACTTTCGCCACCACCGGCACCTGCACCATCAACGCCGGCCAGGCGGGCGACAGCACTTACTTAGCGGCCCTGCCGGTTTCGCAATCATTCAGCGTAGCCGCCGTGGTTCCCGGCGCCCCGACCATCGGCACAGCAACGGCGGGCGACACCCAGGCCAGCGTTACCTTCACGGCGCCGGCTTCGAACGGCGGCGCTTCGATTACCGGTTATACAGCCACGTCCAATCCGGGTGGCGTGACCGGCACCTGCGCCTCCAGCCCGTGCACCGTGACCGGTCTGACCAACGGCACGGCCTACACCTTCACCGTGACGGCAACCAACAGCGCGGGCACCGGCAGCGCGTCGGCGGCATCGAACTCGGTCACCCCGGCAGCGGCCCAGACCATCACGTTCAACAACCCGGGTGCGCAGAATTTCGGCATCGCACCGACGCTGACCGCGACGGCCAGCTCGGGGCTGATGGTCTCCTTCACGTCGAGCACCACGGGCGTGTGTACTGTCACCGCGGGCGGTGCGCTGACCTTCGTCACGGCCGGTACCTGTACCATCAATGCGGACCAGGCGGGCAATGGAAGCTTTACGGCAGCGCCAATGGTGACGCGGTCGTTCGCGGTCAATGCCGTGGTTCCGGGCGCGCCGACCATCGGCACAGCAACGGCGGGTGACACGCAGGCAAGTATCACATTCTCTGCCCCGGCCTCGAACGGCGGCGCTTCAATCACCAGCTACACCGCCACGTCCAATCCGGGCGGCTTGACCGGCACCTGCGCCTCCAGTCCGTGTACTGTGACCGGCCTGACCAACGGCACGGCCTACACCTTTACCGTGACGGCAACCAATAGCGCGGGCACCGGCAGTGCGTCGGCGGCATCGAACTCGGTCACTCCGGCAGCGGCCCAGACCATCACGTTCAACAACCCGGGTGCGCAGAACTTCGGCACTAGTCCGACCTTGACGGCTACGGCCACATCCTCCCTGACGGTCACCTTCACCTCCTCGACCACCGGTGTCTGCACCGTCACCGCGGGCGGTGCGCTGACCTTCGTCACCACCGGCACCTGTACCATCAATGCGGACCAGGCGGGCAATGGCAGCTTCCTGGCCGCCACCACGGTTTCCCGCTCATTTACCGTCATCGCCGTGGTCCCCGGTGCGCCCACCATCGGCATCGCCACCGCAGGCGACACCCAGGCCAGCGTTGCCTTCACCGCTCCGGTCAGTAATGGCGGAGCTTCAATCACCGGTTACACGGTCACCTCTAACCCCGGCGGCCTCACCAGCTCCGGCGCGTCCAGCCCGATCACGGTCACTGGCCTTACCAACGGCACCGCCTACACCTTCACCGTCACGGCGCACAACAGCGCCGGCACCGGCAGCGCCTCATCAGCCTCCAACTCCGTGACACCGAACCCCGGTCCCACAGTGGTCAACGTGGCCGTCCCCGCCAATGGCATCTACAAGGCCGGCAGCAACCTGGACTTCACCGTTACCTGGGACAGCGCCGCTACCGTCACCGGCACGCCGCGCATCGCCCTGTTGATCGGCAGCGCCATGGTTTATGCCACCTACCAGAGCGGATCTGGCACTGCCTCCACCCTGTTCCGCTATACCGTCCTGCCCGGCCAGACCGACACCGATGGCATCACCGTCGGCGCGCTCTCGCTGAACGGCGGCACCATCCAGAACAGCAGCGGCACCGATGCCACCCTGACCCTGAACAGCGTCGCCTCCACCGTCAACGTGCTGGTCGATACCACGGCGCCGACCTTGAGCAGCATCGCCACGAGCAACCCGACCCATAGCGGCGGCACGTTGACCGCAACGGCCAACGAAAATGCACTCGGCTCCTGGATCGCGGTCTCCTCTAGCGCTACGGCACCAACCGTTGCCCAGGTGCTGGCCGGCGCCGACTATGGCGGCGTAACCGTCGTTGCTCACGGCAGCGGTGCGCTATCGGCGGGCAGCGCGGTCAGCTTTAGCCTTTCCGGGCTTGTCGCCGCTACGAGCTATGACATCTACCTGGCCGCACAGGACGCCGCCGGAAACCCGAGTGCCGCAGTTTCGAGCGCCACCCTGATCACGACCACGACCCGCGTCGTCACCACCAGCAGTGACAGCGGCCCCGGTTCGTTGCGCCAGACAATTGCCGATGCCAACCCCGGCGACATCATTCTCTTCGACCCCAGCCTGAGCGGCCAGACGGTAACTATTGCCTCGCCGCTCGTCATTGCCAAGGATCTTTCCATCGGCGGTTACGACGCTAGACCCATTACCATCAACGGTGGTGGCACGACCCGAATCTTCCAGGTGAGCGGCAGCACCACTTTCACGTTAAATTATCTCACCCTGACTGACGGCGTCGCCACCGATGGTGGGGCGATTTCAGACAACGTCAACGCAACCACCTTTATCAGCCTTTGCACTTTCAGCGGCAACACTGCCACTGCCGCCGGCGGCGCCATCTCCGCGGCAGGAACCATGAGCATCAGCGACACCCTCTTTGCCGGCAACAGTGCCGTTCAGGGTGGTGCCATCTTCAACAACAATGCCCTGAGTCTGGTCAACGTCACCTTGGCCAACAACAGCGCAAACAGCGGCGGCGGCATATACAGCTCCGGCGGGAGCACCCTCGTCAAAAATACCACCATAGCCGGCAACAACGCCACCGTACAGGGCGGGGGAATCGAGATTGCAAGCGGCGCGGTCGGCTTCAGGAACAGCATCGTGGCCGGCAACACCTCCCCCAGCGGCCCGGACATCTCCGGCTTTGCCACCTCCCTGGGATACAACCTGGTCAAGGACACCTCCGGCGCTACCTTCACCGTTACGACCGGCGATCTCACCGGCCAGGACCCGCTCCTTGGCCCCCTTGCCGACAATGGCGGACCGATTAAAACCATGGCACTCTTACTGGGCTCCCCGGCCATCGACAGCGGCGCCTGCACCGGAGCCTCTGCCACTGACCAGCGCAGCATGCCGCGGCCGCAGAACGGTCTGTGCGACATGGGCGCCTATGAGCGGGGCGTACCGGCCGCGCTGACGGCAACCGGCGGCACCCCCCAGTCCGCTGCCATCGATGCCGCGTTCGCCACCCCGCTCAAGGCCAAGGTAACCGACTCTCTGGGGGGCGTGATGGAAGGCATCAGTGTAACCTTTGCCGGGCCCGGCAGCGGTGCCGACATCACCGCCGACGGCAGCGTCACCACCGATGCAGCGGGCATCGCTTCCTATGGCGTCACTGCCAACGGGACCGCAGGAGCATACACGGTCACGGCAACGGTCAATGCCCTTATCGCAAACTTCAACCTGACCAACGACAAGGCGAACCAGGCCATCACCTTCAATCCGCCGGCCACGGCCACCTTCGGCGATGCGCCCATCGCCCTCTCCGCCACGGGCGGGGCCTCGGGCAATCCGGTCATCTTCTCGGTCGCCAGCGGACCGGGCAGTCTGAACGGCGCAACCCTGACCATCACCGGCGCCGGCAACATCGTCGTCACCGCCTCACAGGCCGGAAACGCCAACTACAATGCCGCTCCACAGGTAATCCGGAATATCGCCATCGGCAAGGGCGCCGCCACCATCGCCCTGGGGAGCCTGAACGCCACCTACGACGGCACGGCCAAGGCTGTTACCGCCACCACAACCCCGGCCGGCCTGGCGGTCATCGTTACCTACGGCGGCAGTTCAACTCCCCCCACGGCGGCGGGGAGCTACCCGGTGGCGGCCACCATCGACGACGCCAACTACAGCGGCACGGCCACCGGAACCCTGGTGATCGCCTACAGCGCCACTCCGCCTGTCCTGACCATTTCCACCCTGGCTGACGGCAGCGTCACCAACAACGCCACCCTCAACGTCAGCGGCCAGGCCACCAGCATCAACGGTATCACGTCTGTCACCGTCAACGGCGCGGCCGTGACCCTGGCCGCCGACGGCACGTTCTCCCAGGCCGTCACCCTGCAAGCGGGCACGAACACCGTCACCACCATTGCCACGGACAACGCCGGGACAACAACGACCGACAGCCGCACCATCACCCTGGACACCACCGCTCCGGTCATCACCATCACCACGCCGGCCGACAACAGCACACTCGCCGCATCGTCGGTCACCATAACCGGCAGCGTGGACAAGAACGCCACGGTGCAGGCAACCGCTAACTCGGGCTCGCCCCAATCAGCGGCCATGACCAACAACACCTTCACCGTCACCCTCAACCTGGCGGGCGGCTCGAACACCATTGTTATCAGCGCCACTGACCTGGCGGGCAACAGCGCCTCGGTCAAGCGCACCATCGTCTCCGACACCACCAAGCCGACCCTGGCCATCACCAACCCGTCCCAGGATATCACCATCAGCGAACCGGCGCTGACCATCTCCGGCACAGTAACCGATGCCCTCACGGACGTCAGCGTCACCATCACCTGCGACGGTAAGACCTACACGCCCCAGGTGGTAGACGGCGCCTTCCAGCAGCAGCTCACCTTTGTCATGGCCAAGCAATACGCCATAACCGTAACCGCCACGGACCAGGCCGGCAACAGCGTCACCACGCAGCGGAACGTGATCTATGCCTTGTCATCGCTTCCTTCCGGCGACATCAACGGGGACGGCAAGGTGGACATTGCAGATGCCCTTTTGGCATTGCAGATGGCGGTAGGGCTTATTACCCCCACATCGGCCCAACTGGCGACGGGCGACGTGGCCCCGCTGAGCAATGGCAAGCCCGCGCCGGATGGGGCCATCGACATCGCCGACGCCATGCTGATACTCGAAAAGGCGGTCGGGATGCTGACTTGGTAGTAATAAAGGATATGAATCCGAAGATATTACGAGGAGATAACATGAAGATATTTGCAACCATAGCATCGTCGCTGCTGTTAATGCTTGTCATCACCGCCTGTGGCGGCGGTTCCAGTCCCACTCCCGTCGCCGCCAACACCACCGTCTCCGGCATCGCCTCCAAGGGCCCGATCGTCAACGGCGTAGTCAAGATATATTCGGTCATAGACGGCGCCAAAAGCACACTGCTCGCCCAGACCACCACCGACGCCAACGGCAACTACACCGCCAATCTCGGCAGCTACGTGGGTCCGATCATAGTCGAGGCGAGCGGTTCCTACCTGGACGAAGCCACCGGCACCACCAAGACCATTCCAGCGGATTCTCCCATCCACGCCGCGCTCCCCTTGGCGCAGGGCGCGGTCAACCTGCCGGTAACGGCCCTAACCGAACTTGCCTACATCAAGACCGGGGGCGACCTGACCGCATCGGCAATCAGCACAGCCAACACCCTGGTCTCCGATCTCTTCAAGGTAGACATCATCGCCACCTCGCCGGTTGCGCCTACGACTGAAGCTCTTAAAACCGCCACCCAGGCCGAGAAGGACTACACCCTGGCTTTGGCGGCCATTTCCCAGATGGCCAGCACGACAACCGGAGCCAGCGACACCGACAAACTTAACAATGCGCTGTCGACCATGGGACAGGGCATATCATCCACCGGGATGACCTCCGATACCGCCGCCACGGTCCAGGCTGCCCTGACCACCTTTGTCACTACCAACGCCAACAACAATACCGGCGTCAGCGACACCTCCACCACCAGCCTGGTAAACATCGGCACCCTGTCCAAGAGCTATAAGCTGGTGCTCCAGGGAACATCCACCCCCGGCAGCGTTACCGGCCTTCAGTTCAATATCTCTCTCCCGGCCGGCGTCACCGTCAATGTCAACAGCTTAACCTCGGCCGTCCTGGCCAGCAGCCTCGCCCTTTCTAGCAATCCATCTTCAAGCTCATTGCTGGCGGCAAAATACTCACCCGGCAGCCTAAACATTGGCATTGTTAATACAAGCGGGTTCAGCGTTGGCGACGTGGCCACCTTGACCTGCAACATCCCCGCTGGAGTGAGCGTACCCGAGCCCTCAGCCTTCACCGTCACCAACCTCAAGAGCATCGACAAATTAGGCGCTACCGTGACAGGAGCCACGATTACAGTTAATTAAACGAAAGAATCAAAGGGGGGCGGCTGCTTTTTAAATAGAGCAAAATGCCCCCTTTTTTTTCAATAATCATAACTTGTACAAATATATAAAATTAATTAATATGTTGACGCTATTTTTAATACTTCTTTGCTCTGTCTTGCTTTTCTGGCAGAAAATAACTTCGTTTATCTTGCAGGTGACCGGATTGAGCCGGGAAGCCGTTGAAAACGTGGTCCTGTGAATCGAGACCAAGGTTTTTAAAACCTCGGTGACCGTGGGAACGATAGTTAACTTGGCATCTTGGAAGCCTGACCCCGTCTGCGGTTGACCCCGTCTGCGGTTGACCCCGTCTGCGGTTTTGTTGCAATAGCCGACACTGTTGCCATTGCCGTCAGGGCGCATGCAATGCGCCCCTACAAAACCAACCGGGAGAACAAACCATGACAAAAAATATACTGAATCACCTGACGCTGACGCTGACACTGTTAACCCTTGCCGCCTGCGGCGGGGGTGGAGGAGGAGGGGGGGCGACCGTCACCCCGACCGTCTACACAACCGCAACGGTCAAGATCGCCCTGACCGGCACCTTGCCGACAGACACCGCCATCATCGGTGCCGTCTTGACCCTGACGCTGCCGGACAACGTTATCCCGGAACTGGTCAACGGAGCCGTGGCAGGCAGCGTTGTCACGCCGTCCGGTGTCTTTGCCGGAGGGGCGCTGATTCCGGTGGTTTACAAGGAGGCTACAGCATCTGCCCCCGGCATGGTGGTGATTGGCCTTGCCAGCGCCGCGGCAACGGGTGTTGCCGAAACAGGTGAGGTAGCCACCGTCACCCTGCGCCTGACCAACAGCGCCGCGCCGACCGCCGGAAGTTTTACGCTGGATCAGACGGTGACTGATACCTCGGGCAAAGTCGTCAGCGGTTTGAGTGCGACGGTGAGTGGGGTGACGCTGCAGTAGATTGATGAAATGGTTCGTCCAAGCCGGTTGCGTCGAACAAATCAGAATCGGGCAAAACGAAGAACCGTCGTATAGAGGCGGTGTTCAACTGCGAATAAGCGTGGCGTAAATAGATGGTGAAATGAGAGAAGGCCCTTCCGGTTGTATTGGAAGGGCCTTCGTGTGGTGCGGTAATGAGATGACGTGTGCCTTCAGTCGATTGCCGCTGCCGGTCAACCCGTTTGACACGGTTTTGACCTGTGTGCTATGGTGAGTGCTTATATTCCTACCATCATGTGGAGGGTCGCCATCGTGACACCAATCCGGGTTCTTCTGGCCGATGATCATCAGCTGTTTCGGGAAGGGCTGCGTCATATCTGCGAGGCGGTGGGAGAATTCGAGGTCGTCGGCGAAGCCGCCACAGGAACAGAGGCGGTGACCATGGCCCGCGACCTGAATCCCGATGTCGTCTTGATGGATATCCAGATGCCCGAAATGGACGGCGTCCGCGCCACTGCTGCTATTACCTGCGAGAGGCCGGACGCCAGGGTCATCATCCTGACCATGTACCGGCAGGACACCTATGTCTTCGAGGCGATCAAGGCCGGGGCCAGGGGATATCTGCTCAAGGACGGCTCGGGGGATGACGTGGTTGCCGCGGTACGGAGCGTGGCCCAGGGAGGGGTGATTTTGCCGCCGGATATGGCTTCTCTGGTCTTCGAGGAATTCCGGCGTCTGGCCGGGGATGAACAGGACGGCGTCCCGGACGAACGGCTGACTCCGGGGGAGATGGATGTGCTGCTCAGGATCGCCCAGGGGGATGACAACCGCCAGATAGCGGCGGCATTGAATGTCACCACCAAGACGGTGGCCAACCGTTTAAGCGAGATTTTTTCCAAGCTGCACGTCAAAAACCGTACCCAGGCGGCCTTGACGGCCCTGCGCAAGGGGTGGGCCGGACTATGACATTGAAATGAAATTGACCCCGCGACATATCCTTATTGCAGGCTTGCTTGTCATCCTGGCCGCTCTGGCGATCTGGAAATGTACCGCCACAACGACTCCCGGTGCGGTTCGTTTCACCGGCGACTGGCATTATCGCTGGGAGCAGGGGGGGGCGTGGCAGCCATACCTGCTGGAAAGTCCGCCGGAAAGGGGTGGACATACCGATCTCTGGCTGGAGACAACGATACCGGATACCGGCTCGGCCCGTCAGGCCCTCTTCATTCCCGCCTATACCGCCTTCCAGTCATTTGAGGTCAGAATGGGCGACCGGCTGTTGTATCGCAGCGGCATGCTGCCCGCAGGCTTTGCCGACCGTCACCGTTACCTCCTGTGGCACCTGATAGACCTGCCTGCCAATTCTGCCGGAACTCCCCTGATCTTTCACTTTTCGTCCACACATCACCGCTGCATCGGCCTGATCGGGCCGGTCTGGCTGGGCGAACCGTTCAGCATCCAGAAGCATTTCGTGATGATGCAGCTTCCCGTGGCCATCCTCGCCGCCCTCTTCATCCTGGTCGGCGTTGCCTCCCTCGCTGCTGCCCGCTTCTTCACTTCCACCTCACGCGCCCAGTTGACCGCATTCGCGCAAACGGCCCTGGGGGCGGGGTGCTATCTTTTTTCTGAATCGACCATCTGCCAGATGGTGATCGATCCACCGGTTCTCGCCTCGTACCTCCATTATCTCTCCTTCTTTCTGTTCGTCACCGGTTTCTGCCGTTACTTCGAGCCGCTGACCGGCGGCGTCAACCGCACGATTACCACCCGGATCTATCAATTGTTCGCTGTATATCCGCTGCTTGCCACACTGCTGGACCTGTCCGACCTCGTCAGTTGGGATATATCGTTTTCACTGGCGTTGCAGCTGGTCATGGTCGTGGTTTGCTGGTTTGCCATCCTCATCTGCTCTCCCCGTTTCAAAACATCCGCTCCCCGTGACGCGGCCCTGATCAGGGCCGCGTTCATCCCGCTGTTCATCGCCGGTCTGTTCGATGCCGCCACCGGTCTGCAACTGATCGGTTCCGGCCCCCTGTTATATCCATGGGGATTGCTCGTCCTGATGTGTGTGCTGTTCTATCGCGTCCTGGCGCTCGACCGGGAGGAGAGGGAAGCGGCCCGCCTCTCCCTGGAAAAGTCGCGGCGCGCCGAGGAGACGGCAATCGACGAGGAGCGGCGGCGCATCGCCCGTGATATCCATGACGGCGTGGCCCAGGACCTGGCCATGATGAATATGCGCGCCAGTGTCTGGGAGCATCTGGTTCATTCCAACCGGGAAAAGATGACCGAAGAAATCAAGCTGTTCCGGAAGCTTCTGCACAAAAACATCGGCGAGGTGCGCCGGGCGATCTTTGCCATGAGGCCGGTGGAGCTGGATGAACTCGGCTTTAGCGAGGCTGTCGGGCGCTACGTCAAGGAATTCGGGCAGTACACCGGTCTGCGGATCGACCTGGAAATGGCGGGGGATATAGCCATGCCGCGTCAACTGGAATTGGAACTCTACCGGATCATTCAGGAGAGTCTCAATAATATCGCCAAGCACGCCGGGGCAACCGAGGCAGGTGTCAGGATAAGCGATGACGTCGCCGGCTGTTTGACCGTCTCCATCGCAGACAACGGCAAAGGCTTCGATCTGTCAGCTCTGGCGCAGAGTCCGCGTCTGGGGCTCAGGCAGATGAAGGAACGGGTGGAGCGCCGCAACGGAACCTTCCTGATCGACAGCGGGCCGGGCCGGGGTGCCGCCATCACCATCTGTTTTCCCATCACTATTACCGCCGATGAAGGCATGACACCGCTTTCCACCTGAATCACCTCTATAGCTATTCCATTCAAACAAGACCTTCGAGGTTTTAGAAACCTCGAAGGTCTGCCGCATTATCGAATAATTTAATTTGCAACAAGGGTAATTATACTGCGATCGGCGGGAGTTTTGACTCTTGCCAGCTTTTTTGCGGACATTTAATAATGTTACAGACACTTCCCGTACCATGGAGCATCCCCTGTTTTCCTTACATGGGGGAGCGGCCTCACAAACCGACCCGGCAAAGATTCGATCAAATATTCACACCAAGGAGCGCCAGCCATGAAAACAATACGCCTGATCCTCATGACCTGCCTAACCGCCGTCACCCTGCTCGCCCCCCTTTCCGGCGCGGCCTTTGCCGCCTGCACCGACCCCGCCGGCCCCAGCGTGGACTGGACTAGCTGTAACAAGTCCGGTGCCGACCTGCACGGCCTGGACCTGACCAGCGCCATCCTGACCAGCGCCATCCTGACCAGCGCCAACCTGACCAACGCCAACCTGACCAACGCCAACCTGAACGGCGCTAACCTGTACAACGCCGACTTGACCGGCGCCACCCTGACCGGCGCCATTTTCACTGCAAACAACCTGGACGTTGCGCAGTTGTACGGCGTCGTCGGCCTGACCGAAACCCAACTGCTCGCCTATGCCGCGAACAACAAGTATGTAGCCTTAAACTGCTACGGCACCGTGTGCGGTCCCAATCTGTACAAGGTTCGAATGAAAAATCTCAACCTGAGCGGCTTCAACCTGAGCGGCATGAATTTTTCCCATGCGTTTTTAGAGGAAAACTGCAACCTGAGCGGAGCCAACCTGACTGGCGCCAAATTTTCAAACATTTGGGTGATGACCGGCGTCAACCTGAGCAATGCCCAAGGGGTTACCCCGGGAATGTTCGCCGACTTTGTTACAGCAATGAATACCTATCACGGGTTCACATTCTCCGGCTTCAACCTCTCCGGCCTGAATGTGTCCGGCTTTGATTTTACGGGCGTGGACCTGAGCAATGTCAACCTGAGCAACGTGACCGGCCTGACCAGCGCCCAGTTGCGCAGCGCCTTCAGCATCCAGGGGATGAACCTGTCCGGGGTGAACCTGACCGGCTTTGATTTTTCCGGCCTGAACCTGACCAACGTCAACCTGAGCAATACCACCGGGCTCACCAGTGCCCAGTTGTTCAGCGCAACCAGCTTCCAGGGGGTAAACCTGTCCGGGGTCGATCTGTCCGGCTTTGATTTTTCGGGCAAGGACCTGACCAACGTCAACCTGAGCAACACCACCATCAGCAGCGCCCAGTTGCGTAGCGCCACCAGCATCCAGGGGGTGAACCTGTCCGGCCTGAATGTGTCCGGCTTTGATTTTACGGGCGTGGACCTGAGCAATGTCAACCTGAGCAACGTGACCGGCCTGACCAGCGCCCAGTTGCGCAGCGCCTCCAGCATCCAGGGGGTGAACCTGTCCGGGCTGAACCTGAGCGTCTTTGATTTTTCGGGCAAGGACCTGACCAACATCAACCTGAGCAACGTGACCGGACTGACCAGCGACCAGTTGCGCAGCGCCACCAGCATCCAGGGGGTGAACCTGACCGGGGTGAGCCTGACCGGCTTTGATTTTTCGGGCCTGAACCTGACCAACGTCAACCTGGGCAACACCAACATTAGCAGCGCCCAGTTGCTCAGCGCCTCCAGCATCCAGGGGGCCAACCTGTCCGGGCTGAACCTGTCCGGGTTAGACCTGCACGGCCTGAACCTGACCGGCGCCACCTTCACCGGCGCCAACCTGGCCAATGCCAATCTGAGCAACGTGATCGGACTGACCGATGCCCAGTTGCGCAGCGCGAGCAACATGCAGGGGGTGAACCTGTCCGGGGTGAACCTGACCGGTTTTGATTTTTCGGGGCTGAACCTGACCAACGTCAACCTGAGCGGCACGAACGTCACCCCCACCCAGTTGAGCCAAGCCACCAGTCTCCTGGGGGTCAACCTGAGCGGACTGACCCTGCCCAATTTCGATATGAGGAACCTGAACCTGACCGGGGTCAACCTGAGCAACACCAACCTGACCGGCGTGGCGAGTACCAACGCCAACACCATCCTGGCCGGGGTCAACCTGAGCGGCTCGAACATCACCAGCGCCCAGTTCAACGCCGCCTCCGGCAATCTCGCGGGGATCAACCTGTCCGGGTTGAACCTGGCCGGGTTCATTTTCTCGGGCAAGGACCTGACCGGGGCCAACCTGAGCAACGCGACGAACGTAGACAGCGCCCAGCTCACTGGCGCGGCCAGCCTCCAGGGGGCAAACCTGACCGGGTTGAGCTTTGCCGGCGGCACTCTTGCAGGCGCCAATCTGACCGGGATCAACCTGTCAAACGTCGACCTGACCAACGTCAACCTGACCGGCACGAACCTGACCAACGCCACCCTGACCAACGCCACTTTCACCGGCGCCACCCTGACCAGCGCCACCTTCACCGGCAGCACCCTGACCGTGGCCCAGTTGCTGGCCGCCTCGGCCGCCGGCCTGCAAGGGGTGAACCTGTCCGGGCTGAACCTGAGCGGCATCGACCTGAGCGGCAAAAACCTCTCCAACGCCGTCCTGACCGGGACGAACCTGACCAACGCCACCCTGGCCACCGTCAACCTGACCGGCGCGAACCTGACAAACGCCACCCTGACCGGGGCGGCCTTTAACGGCGGCACCAACCTGACCGGCGCTACCCTGACCAGCGCCACCCTGACCGGCGCAACCGGGTTGACCAGCGCCGTGCTGGCGGCCGCATCCACCGCCATGTCCGGCATCAACCTGAGCGGACAGAATCTGGGCAGCATCGACCTGAGCGGCAAAAACCTGAGCAATGCCAATCTCGGCAATGCCGGCCTGACCAGCGCCAACCTGAACAACGCCAACCTGACCGGCGCCAATCTGAGCGGCGCGGACTTGACGCTAGCCACGCTGACCGGGGCCAACATGGCCAGCGCCATCCTGACCGGCGCGACCGGGCTGACCTATGCCCAGCTCGCCTCGGCCGCAAACCTGCACGGCATCAACCTGTCGAACAGGACCCTGGCCGACCTGCATGGCCTGGACCTGACCGGCGCCAGCCTGTTGAACGCCAACCTGGCCAACGCCGATCTGAGCAATACCAACCTGACCAACGCCAACCTGACGGGCGCCATCCTGTCCGGCGCCACCCTGACCGGCGCCACCCTGGCCAATGCCATACTGACCGGCGTAACCGGGCTGAACGCCATCAACTTCAGCGCCGGGGCCCACGGCAGCATCAGCGGCACGGCGTTCCAGCAGGTGGCCCCCGGCGGCTCCACCACGGCGGTGACGGCGGTGCCCAACGCCGGGTATCACTTCATTGCCTGGGTCGATGCCGCCAACAACGTGCTCTCCACGGTTCTTACGCACTCCGTGTCCAACGTCACGGTCAGCAACACGCTCATCGCCCTGTTTGTCGCCAATGACAACACCGTCACCAGCATCATCCAAGACCCGGCCACGCCGGCTACCCTCTTTGCCGGGCTGGACGGGGCAGGGGTCTACAAGAGCACCAACAGCGGCGCAAACTGGAACGTCGCCTCCACCCAGCCGGCCAATCTGCGGGTCAAAGCGCTGGCCGCCAAGGATTCCAACAACCTGTACGCGGCGGGTTACGGGAGCGGGGTATTGAAGAGCACGGACAGCGGCGCTACCTGGACCGCCTGCGCTAACACCAATCTTACGAACCTGAATGTGAAATCACTGACCATGGATGCCGCCGGCAAGCTCTACGCCGGCACCGAGGCGGGGATTTTCGTCAGCACGGATGGCTGCGGGACGTGGACGGCACAGAGCGCGGGGCTGCCGTAACTGCAACGGCAAATCCCCCCTGGCCCCCCTTTCTTAAAGGGGGGTAAACTCTACCTTTATTAAGGTGGGGGAATGTAAAACCTCCCCCTTTGACAAAGGGGGATTGAGGGGGATTTGCCTTTCAACCTTCACCAACGACACCATCACATATCACCGCAATAAATGGAGAACACCACCATGAGGCAACTCGCACTCATAATCATAACCTGCTTGACGGTCCTGATGCCGTGCCAGGCCCGTGCCGCCACCCCCTACAACCAGTGGAACGGAACCGGCCCCATCTCTCCGGTTACGGGCGACCGGAGCATCGGCGCCCTGCTGGTGAGGAGCGACGGCATCCTGTTCAGCGGCAACGGCAGCGGCACGGTGTTCAGCTACGAAAGCAAGGCTCCTGATGCCGCCACCGGTGGCGCCAACGCCGTGCCCGGCACGTCGGCCACTTTGAGCGCCACTGTCAACGCCAATAACGCCGCCACCACGATCACGTTCCAGTACGGCACAACCACCGGGTACGGTAACAGCGCAACCGCGACGCAGTCGCCGCTTGCGGGCTCCACCGCAACGGAGGTCACCGCGAGCATCAGCGGCCTGACCAACGGCGCGACCTATCATTACCGGGTGGCGGCCACCAGCAGCGCGGGCGCCGCCTACGGCGCGGACCAGGCCTTCACGGCCGGACAGGCCATGGCCGTGGTCACCCTGGGCAACCTGGCATTCACCTACAACGGCGCCCCCAAGTCCACCACGGTCACCACCAGCCCGTCCGGCCTGGCCGTGACCATAACGTACAACGGTTCCACGACCCCGCCGGCCAGCGGCGGCAGCTACACCGTGACGGCCACCGTCAACGACGCCAACTACCAGGGGAGCGCTACCGGCACCCTGGTCATCGCCAAGGCAAACGCCACGGTCACCCTGACCCCGGCCAGCCTGAGCGCCACTTACGACGGCGCCCCCAAGGCCGCGGCAGCGACCACCAGCCCGCCCGGCCTGGCGGCCGGCTTTACCTATGACGGCTCCGCCTCGGCCTCGGCCAGCGCCGGCAGTCACGCTGTGGTGGCCACCATCAGCGACACCAACTACCAGGGCACAACCAGCGGCACCCTTGTCATCGCCAAGGCGAACCAGGCCATCACCTTTGCCACCTTGCCGGTCAAGACCTACGGCGACGCCGACTTCGGAGCGGGCGCCACTGTCTCGTCCGGCCTGCCCCTGACCTACAGCAGCGACAACGAAGCGGTTGCCACCGTAGCCGCCGATGGCCAGATCCATATCGTCGCGGCAGGGGGCGCTACCATCACCGCCACCCAGGCCGGTGACGCCAACTACAACGCCGCATCGGCGCAAACACTGGCTCTCACGGTCAGTAAAGCCACCATCACCGTAACCGCCGACAACAAGAGCCGCGCCTACGGCGCTACCGATCCGGTCTTCACCGCCACCTACAGCGGCTTTGTCAAAGGAGAAGGGGCAACCGTTATCACCGGCACCTCAAGCTTCACCACCAGCGCCACCGCCGCCAGTCCGCAGGGGAGCTACAGTATCACCCCGGTTGTATCCGGCCTCACCGCCGCCAACTACACCTTTGCCGCCGCCAACGGCACCCTGGCGGTAGGACTGGTCAGCCAGACCATCACCTTCAACCCGCTGCCCGCTAAAACCTACGGCGACGCTACATTTACCCTTGCCGCCTCCGGCGGCATCTCCGGCAACAGCCTCACCTACAGCAGCAGCGATACCAGCGTAGCCGCGATCAGCGGCGCCACCGTCACCATCGTCGGCTCAGGAACAACCACCATCACCGCCGATCAAACCGGCACAACAGGAGCATACGCCACTGCCACCGCCCAGCAGAGTCTGACGGTCAACAAAACAACCATCACCGTCACCGCCAACAGCGCAACCAGACAATACAACAGTGCTAACCCGGCGCTAACCGCCAGCTACAGCGGCTTTGTCAATAATGAGGATGCCACGGTCATCAGCGGCACACCAACCGTAACCACCACCGCCACCCCGGCAAGCCCGGTGGGGAGCTATCCTGTCACCGTTGCCCTCGGTACCCTGACAGCAGTCAATTACGACTTTACCTTTGTGAGTGGCACCCTCGGTGTCGGTCTGGCCAGCCAAGCCATCACCTTTGCGCCACCGGGCAGCAAAACCTACGGTGACGCCACTTTTGAGTTGAATGCCTTCGGCGGCGCTTCCGGCAATCCGGTCACTTTCATCAGCAGCAACGAAGCGGTCGCCACGGTCAGCGGCGCTACCGTCATCATCATCGGCGCGGGAACCTCCACCATCACCGCCAGCCAGGCGGGCAACAGCAACTACGCCTCGGCCACCGCCCAGCAGACCCTGACGGTAGGCAAGGCACCGCTCACCGTAACTGCTCAGAATGCCAGTAGAGCGTACGGCGAAGCAAACCCGGCCTTCACCGCTGCCTTCAGCGGCTTCGTCAACAACGAGGACTCCACGGTTCTGCAAGGCGCACCGAGCTTCACCACCAGCGCCGACGCCGCCAGCGCACCGGGGAACTATCCGATCACAGTAGCGATAGGGAACCTGTTCTCCAATAACTACAGCTTCAGCTATGTCAACGGTACGCTGGTGATCGGCAAGGCAACCCCGGTCATCATCTGGAACACCCCGGCAGCCATCACCGCCGGAACCGCGCTCTCCATCAGCCAACTGAACGCCAGCGCCGGCGTTGCGGGCAGCTTTGCCTACACCCCCGTCGCCGGAACAATATTGAGCGCCGGAAGTCACACCCTCTCGGTCAGTTTCACACCGAACGACGGCAACTATAGCAGCGCCAGCGCTTCGGTGAGCATTACGGTCAACGCCGCGCCGGTCATCTCCGATACCACTGCTCCGACGATGGACGCTTTCACCATCCCGGTGAGCGCACACAGCCTGACCATCCCTATCACCAGCTTCACCGCCAGCGACGCCAACGGCGTCATCGGTTACCTGGTGAGTGAAAATGCCAGCCAGCCTACTACAGATGCGGTCTGGAGCGCCACTGCGCCTGTTGAATACACCTTCAGCTCGCAAGGCAGCAAAACGCTCTACGCCTTTGCAAAAGACGCGGCGGGCAATGTCTCGGTGCCGCTCTCCGCCAGCGTCACCATCACGCTGCCTGACACCACCGTACCGACTGTCACCAACTTCACCATTCCAGATACTGCTGCCAGTCTCATTGTACCGGTAACCAACTTTGACGGGGGCGACGACACTGCTATCACCACCTGGTTGCTGAGTGAGACGGCAACAGCTATGGCGGGCGACAGCAGGTGGAGTGCCACAAAACCGTCTGACTACACCTTTGGCGGTCAAGGGACTAAAACCCTTTACGCCTTTGCTAAGGATGTAGCGGGTAACGTCTCGGCACCGCTGTCCGCCACAGTTGTTATCACGCTTCTCGACACGACCGCGCCAACTGTTGACGCCGTCACCATTCCGGCCACCGCATCGAGCCTGACCGTTGCTCTCAATGCCATCAGCGCAACCGACACCAGCGGCGTCACCGGCTATTTCATCAGCGAATCGGCCACCCCGCCCGCCGCCGATGCCACCGGCTGGAGCGCAACCGCTCCAACCAGCTACACCTTTGCTTCACAAGGTAACAAAACACTCTACATCTTTGCCAAAGATGCGGCCGGCAACGTATCGCTTCCGGTCACCGCTTCCGTCACCATAACGCTCTCCGATACCACTGCGCCGAGCGTCACCAGCTTCACCATCCCGGCCACCTCCGCCAGCCTCACCGTCGCAGTCACCAGCTTCACCGCCAGTGACGACACCGCCGTCACCGGCTACCTGCTCAGTGAAACTGCCACCGCCACGGCAGGCAGCGGCAACTGGACGGTTACGTCGACCAGTTCATACACCTTTGCCACCGCCGGAGCCAAAACGCTCTACGCCTTTGCCAAAGACGCGGCGGGCAATATATCCGCAGCAGCCACGGCAGCGGTAGTCATCACGCTGCCCGACACCACCGCGCCGGTGGTATCAGGCTTCACCGTAACAGGCAGCGCAACCAGCCTGACCGTGGCCGTAACAAACTTCTCGGCCAACGATGACACCGCCGTTACCGGCTATATCATCAGCGAAAGCGCCGTAGCGCCTGCTGCCGCGGCAAGCGGCTGGACATCCACGCCGCCGGCCTCATACACCTTTGCCACCGGAGGCAGCAAAACGCTCTACGCCTACGCCAAAGACGCGGCGGGCAACGTCTCGACATCTGCCGCAGCAACCGTCACCGTCTCCACCGTTCTGCGCAACGGCAACGGCGGCAGCGGCACCGACCCAACCATAGCCGATGCCTTGAAAGCATTGCAGGCGTACCTCGGCCTGGTGACGTTAAGCAGCGACGACCAGATCCGCTACGACGTCGCGCCGCTCTCCAGCAGCGGCGTACCTGAAGGGAACGGTGTGGTTGATTTTTCTGATGCCATAATAATCTTGAGGAGAAGTATCGGAATCGGCAGTTGGTAGGAATGCAATCTTAACGTAAGGGCGCAATGCTTGCGCCCCTGCTGCAATAACCGGCATTGTTGCTATTGCCATCAGGGCGCATGCAATGCGCCCTTACAAAACCATCCGGGAGAACAAACGATGACAACAAATATCTCAAAATACCTGTTGCTGACCTTGACCCTGCTGACCCTCGCCGCCTGCGGCGGGGGAGGTGGGGGCGGCACAACAGACACGACCAAAACCACCGCCACTGTCAAAATAGCCCTGAGCGGCACGTTGCCGGCCGGCACCGCTATTGCCGGGGCCGCCTTAACCTTGACGCTGCCGGACAACGTTATTCCGGAACTGGTCAATGGAGCCGTGGCCGGCAGCGTTGTCACGCCATCCGGTGTCTTTGCCGGAGGGGCGCTGGTTCCTGTGGTTTACAAGGAGGCCACTGCATCCTCCCCCGGCATGGTGGTGATTGCCCTTGCCAGCGCAGCCACAACCGGTGTAGCCGAAACAGGTGAGGTAGCCACCGTCACCTTGCGCCTGACCAACAGCGCCGCACCGACCGCCGGCAGTTTTACGCTGGATCAGAAGGTGACCGATACCTCGGGCAAAGTCGTCAGCGGTTTGAGTGCGATCGTGAGTGGGGTGACGCTGCAGTAATCGTGACGCTGGTTGATCGCGAAGAAGGTGGCCGCGAAAACATCGAGGCGGAAGGGTACTGGCTGAAAGCGCTCTTTGTGAAGTCGGAGCCGGTCGCATAGTACTGTCGCAAGAACAAAACAAGATTGGTGAATGAAAGGGGACACGTTGCGATGTGGTAAAGCAGCCTGTCCCTTTATTACTTTCCAGTTCTCCCAAGAGCGGATGACATACCTTGAGCAGAGCGGCACCGTCAACTATCGCTCGAAAGATGGCCACACGACGAAGAGCTTCAGCGCACTCGACTGGCTGGCACTGATAATCAGCCACATTCCCCGGCATGGTGAGCAGATGGAGCGCTATTACGGATATTACAGCATCGCAGCCAGAGGCAAGCGCAGGAAGCTTGGGCTGGTTGATGTCGAGACAGCTGAAATCGCCGGGCAGGAAGCAGATTCGGCATATCGCAAGAAGTGCCGTGCCAACTGGGCGAGGCTGATCCGGAAGATTTACGAGATTGATCCGCTGACCTGCCCCAACTGCGGCGGCACGATGCGGGTGCTGGCGTTTATCGAAGAAGCGGAAATCCCGTAAGTTTATCTGAAATTGCGTTGACACTACCCGGCGACGGGTGTATTTTCCGTCCAGTCAAAAAAGCAAATTCCTATCCCTTTATCCCACATCCAGGCCCTCTGGAGAATCCGTTCAGGTTTAATGGCGAGAACAGAATCAACCCCATGAATAAACGCTTGATTACGTCAATAGCAAAAATTTCCGCCCCGAAGGTTTCGGGGACGGTCGAGCGGGAACGGCTTTTCCGGCTGCTCGACCATGGGCGGGAGAAGCCCGTGGTATGGATTGCGGCGCCGGCGGGCTCGGGCAAGACCACCCTTGTTTCCGGATGGCTCGACAACCGCCGGATACCCTCCATCTGGTATCAAATCGATAGCGGTGATGCCGATCCTGCCACGTTTTTCATGTATTTCGGCTTGGCGGCGCAAAACGCGGCGCCGAAAAAGAAAAAAAAGCTCCCCGTCCTGACGCCGGAATACTTGATGGGGATCCCCGTGTTCAGCCGCCGCTTTTTTGAGGATGTTTTCAGCAGGCTCCCCATACCAGCCGTCATCGTGTTCGACAACTACCAGGACGCGCCCGCCGATTCACCGCTTCATGAAATCCTGCGGTGCGGCATCGATGCCGCGCCGGCAGGGATCACCTTCGTTGTCCTGAGCAGATGCGATTCACCCCCGCAACTGTCGCGTATCCGTATCACCGATCGGCTCCATTTTCTGGGGTGGTTCGATCTTCGCTTTTCCGTTGAAGAGTCGAAGACCATGGCAATAAGTCATGGTTGCGCAGATCTTGACGATGATGTACTGCTGCGCTTGCATGCAAAAGCCAACGGCTGGGCCGCCGGGCTGGCGCTTCTGCTCAGATCGCGGGAACTGGGGCCTGTCCGTGGCCCATCGTTGAAGACCCCCGCTGTGCTCTTCGATTATTTTGCCGAGGAAATCTTTCGGTTAACCGATGGCGCCACCCGCGATTTCCTGTTGAAAACCTCCCTTTTCCCCTCCACGACTGTCTCCATGGCCGAGCATATTTCCGGAAACAACGATGCCAGCGCCATCCTGGACCGCCTGAACAGAGAACATTATTTTATCGAAAGCCACGTATCCGATGATCCGGTCTATCAGTACCACCCCCTCTTCAGGGAGTTTCTCCTGAACAGGGCGAAGAGCCTGTTCGCGCCCGATGCATTGGCCGATATGCAGCGAGATGCCGCGCGGCTTCTTGAACAGGCCGGACAGATAGAGGATGCGGCACGGCTTTACAGTGATGCCGGAGACAGTGCCGGTCTTGCCCGGTTAGTGACCCGTCATGCTCGGGAACTCTTGCTGCAAGGGAGAAACAAGAGCATTCGGGAATGGATGGCAAGCCTGCCCGAGAAAACGATGAATGACGATCCATGGCTGCTCTACTGGAGCGGGATGTGCTCGTTTCCGATGGATCTGCCCGGAACAAGACAATATCTCGAACAAGCCTTGGCGTTGTTCAGGATGAATGAAGATCTGCCGGGCATCTATCTCTCCTGGGCAGGCATCGTGGATAGCTATGCCTTCGGTGACGAGTGGAAGAGTCTTGACAACTGCATTACGGTCTTCGACGACCTGACAAGCTCCTATCCGTCCTTCCCATCACTGGAAATCGAGCTCGTCGCCTCATCCAGGATGCTGTTATCCCTCACCTTGCGAAAAACGAATCAGCCGGAACGGGTTGAACGTTGGCTTGCTCGCGTTTCCGCGCTGCTGCAGGAAAATCCCTCTTTCGATATCCAGATGGACATCTTTTCCTGCATGAGTCTCTATTATCTCTGGAAAGGGGAGTATGACAAAAATGCCCTGCTGCTTGAACGGGCCGTGGCTGAGGTCAGTCATCGAAAAGCATCTTCCTTTGCGGTCATTCGCATTAAATTGATGAGCGGTATTCATTACTGGATAACGGCAGATTATCAGGCCGCTTTGCAGGCACTCTCCGAAGGGCTTGATGTTTCAGCCAAAAGCGGCGTCCATCTGTATGACTCCCTGTTATGGAGTTTCAAGGCTGCGACCGAAATGGCGGCTGGCGAAATGGAGAATGCGGAGAACTCCATGAAGCATCAACTGAAGTCGCTTCTCGGCATGGAGAATGCGCTGAACAGTTTCTGGTATTACATCAACTCCGCCTGGCATGCGCTCCTTACCGGTAACCCGTCCCGTGCTGCCGAACATATGGAGACCGCCTTTGCCAGGACGGAAAGCATGGGGACCCCATACTACCAGGCATTGTGGCACGTCGCCATGGCGCAGGTGGCCTTTCTGCAGGGGCGTGCCGGTGAGGCGAGAACCCTTGTCCGGACGGCGCACCGCATCAGCCTGACGATGAAAAGCCTGGTTATGGAGTGGTACTCGCTTATGATCGACGCCTGGCTTCTTTTGCAGGAAGGGGAGGAAACGGAGGGGCTTCTATCGCTTCGCCGCGGTCTGTCGCTGGGGAGGAAACACGGCTATGTTCATCTTGAATTCTACCAGCCGACCGTCATGCGCTTTCTTTTTGCAAAGGCGCTGGGGGAGAGGATAGAGCAGGAGTATGTGAAGGGGCTTATCAGGAAACTGGGACTGACGCCTCCCTATCCTCTTGAGGAATGGCCCTATCCTATAAAGATCCACACCCTCGGCCGGTTCGAGATCCTCAAGGACGATGAACCGCTTGTATTTTCCGGGAAAGTCCCGAAAAAGCCGTTGGAACTGCTCAAGGCATTAATTGCCTTCGGCGGCAGGGAAGTGTCCAGGGAACGGGTGACCGACGCCCTCTGGCCCGATGCTGACGGCGACCGGGCCAATAATGCCTTCAAATTTTCGCTGCACCAACTCCGGCTGCTTCTGAACAAGGATACCGCGGTAACGCTGCATAATGGTCTTGTGGCCTTTGACCCCCGTTATTGCCGGATCGACGCGGTGGAGTTCATGCGTCTGTCCGGAGAGGTTATCGCCCTGAGCCGGAAAACGGACCACGACAGCCCCGAATCCGAAGCCCGAAACATCGGCGATCTTGCCCGACAGGCCATGGAACTTTATGGCGGCGATTTCCTCCCAAATGATGTGGAACTCCCCTGGACTGCGCCGGTACGGCATAAGCTCCGCGAAAGGATGCAGCGGATGCTTGATGTTTCAGGGCATCATACCGGAAACCCGGAGCGGTAAAAAACTCACCTTTTTTAAAAATCCCTATCCTATCCCTATCCTTTTCGATGTTAACTTTCTTCCGCAAACCTCAATTCGGTCATTCCCGAAACGATTCCGGGAGAAAGGGTACTCAATGAAAAAAAATCAGAAGAGAGTTTTCAGAAGATTGCAAAAGTTTTCGACCGGACAGCCCGCATATTTGCGGCTGCTGGTCTGGCCGATCATTGCGCTGACGCTTGTTTTCGGACAGGCGTTTATTGTATCACCGGCAATGGCCTTGGGGGGCAGTTATACCCCGGCCGTCAGCGCCGGCAACGTCAGCGCGGGCAGCGCCACCCTGACGTTGAAATTTACCGGGGATTCCTCCACGCTGACCGGGAATTTCACCCTTCTGGCGGGGAACGGCGCCAGTTGCGGCAGCAGCGCTCAAGTCATTGCAGGAACGGACAGCGCGGACAAAGCAATTGGCGTCGCCGGCAGCGTCGTACTTCGCTCAGGCTCCGTGCCGAATATGAGCGTCGCTACCGATTACCCGTACACGGTGGGCAACCTCAGCGCCGCCACCTCCTATACCGCCTGTTTCACCTCCAGCCCAGGTTCTACGCCTGCTTCGGCCAGTTTTAGCACAACAGCCGCCACCCCCCAGGTAGGCGCCTTCATGGGCACGGCCAGCGACACCGCTTTTACAGGCATTGCTCTCCCTTCCGTCATGGCCATTGCCCCGGACGGCGCCCCTTACGTGGCCTTCGGGTATTTGACTTCGGGTGGTGTAGCACACAAAGCCACGGTGAAGCGCTTTAATAGCCAGACCAAAGCGTGGGAACCGGTCGGCGCCGCGGAATTCACCGTCGATGCGGCCAATAGTATCTCTCTGGCCTTTGCCCCGAACGGCGCCGCTTACCTGGCGTCTTCCGACGATAACACCACCAACGGAACCAAGGTGATGAGCTTTAATGGCGCGACCAGTACGTGGGAAGCGGTCGGCGCTACGCCCGTCTCTGCCGGCAGCACCGGTTTTAACTCACTGGCCTTTGCCCCGGATGGCACCCCTTACGTGGCGCTCGTGGAATTTGCAAACGGCGGCCAAGCCAGTGGCTATGTCAAGGTAAAGCGCCTTAACGGTTCGACCTGGGAAGACGTCGGCGCCCTGCCCGCCGACTACGCCACATACAGCTCCCTGGCCTTTACCCCCAACGGCGGCCTTTACCTGGCGTACGTGAAGACTGCACACTCAGGCGCGGACTGGGGCACCGCCACGGTGAAGTTCCTTGCGAACCCGGCGGATCCCGGCGCTACCTGGGCAGATATCAACAATGATCCATCCAGTTCCTATATCTACGGCGTTAGCGGCCTCTCCCTGGCTATCGCCCCGAACGGCACACCCCATGTAGCTTTTATGGATGCCGACACACGCTATCCCATAGTGATGCGCTACCTGAACGGCGCCTGGATCAAGGTCTGGAACGGCAGCGCCAATATAACAGCCGGCAGGGCGGCCGGCATGGGCAACCTGGTCATTGCCCCGGACGGCACGCCATATCTGGCGACCGCGGATGAAAACACAGATCGCTCACAAACGCCGCTATTCGGCTTTAACGGCACGGACTGGATTCCTTTCGGCAGCAACTCTACCATCTATAATTGGGGCCAGACTGCTCAACCGACCGTGGCCATTGCTCCGAACGGCATACCGTATGTGTTGATTAATGATATTAACACTTTCAACCCCATGATAATGAAGGCGAACACCGACCCCATTCTCGCCGGCGTCACTACCGGCGCGGCGAGCAACATCACCACCACCGGCGCCACCGTGGCCGGGACGGTAAACACCACCGACGGCGGAACCACCACGGTTAGCTTTGAATATGGCGCTGACACCAGGTACGGCAGTCACACTACCCCCGTTACCGGCCAGTCGGCCGGCGCGTCAGCTTCCGCCTCCATCACGGGGCTGTTCTGCGGCGCCACCTACCACTACCGGATCAAGGGAACAAGCAGCCGCGGCCCCGCCTACGGCAGCGACAATACCTTTGCCACCTTGGACTGCCAGCCAGGCCCGGCGCTGACCACTCCGAGCGCCAGCAATATAACCGTGGGGGGGGGCGCCACCCTGCAGTTTCAGGCAAGCGCCGTCAGCACCGGGTATTACACCGTGATGGCGGGGGCCGATGTCACCTGCGGCACCGCCTTGCAAATCAGGGGAGGCAAGGACAGCAACGGCAACACCGCAGCCATTTCCGGCTCCATGGCGCTGCAAGCCAACACTCCCGCCAGCATACAGTTAAACAGCCTGACCAACGCCGCCTACACCGTCTGCTTTACCGCCGGCACCAGCAGCACGCTGGCAACCGTTGCCTCGTTCAACCTGCTGACCCGCCCGGATTTCAGCTGGCAGCCGCTCGGTACAGCCGGAGCTTTCAGCGGCGATGCGTCATACATCAAACTCGCCATTTCACCAACGGACAACACCCCCTACGTGGTGTTTCAGAATAATGTTCCCGGTGACCCGGATAATGGCAAGGCTGTGGTGAAGAGCTACAACGGCACATCCTGGAGCACGGTCGGTTCCGGCGGTTTCTCCACCGGAGACGCCTCTTTCATCTCTATGGCCATTGACAGTAACGGTAAACCTTATGTGGCGTATCAGGACAGTGGCAACAGCGGCAAAGCCACGGTGAAGTCTTACAATAATGGCACTTGGGGCGAAATCGGGGTTACCGGCGGATTTTCCTCAGGTTTGGCCCAATACATCTCCATGACCTTTGCGCCGATGGGCAACGTTCCCTATGTGGCATACGCCGACGGCAGCGGCAGCAATAATGGCTCAATCACGATGCAAGAGAACACAACCGGCAGTTGGAGCGTAGATGGGACCGGGACCGCCATCTCCGCCGCGAACGCCTCCAGCATCTCCCTGGCCTCTGATTCATATTCTCAACAATATGTCGCGTATATTGACGGAAGCGACCTTAACAATAAACAGGTGAAGGTCCGGTACTATTATAATGATCCTGCTTTTCCTCTTTGGGATAACTACCCGGCGGTCTCAAGCAATTCACTCACCGATCTCTCCAATCTCTCCCTGGCGGTTGCGTCAGACTGCACACTCTACGTGGCATATCTGGATGGCGGGCAAATAACGGTGAAGACTCCCTCGCAGAGCGGCCCGGGGTGGAATGAGGTTGGCGCTCTGGCCTCCGTCGCCGGAACCGTTACCTACCCAACTCTGCTCTTGTCGCCGGATAACACCCCTTATGTGGTGTATATTGATAGCAGCAACGGCAAGGTCATGGTAATGCGTTACACGGCAGGCGCCTGGAGTCCGGTTATAGGCGCCACCTCCGGCGGCAGCATAGGAACTGGCCAAAAGCCTTCCCTGGCTTTTGACAAGGATGGCATCGCTTACGTGGCATATTGGGATGTCGCTACCTCTAAAATCGTCGTAAAAAAGGCGGCAACCGCTTCCGCAGCCGTGACCGGCAAGGCAGGCAACATCAGCACCTCCGGCGTCACGCTGAACGGCACGGTGAGCGCCAATGGCGCGGCCACCACGGTAAGTTTCGAATATGGCGCAACCACCACCTACGGCACCACCGTCTCAGCCACTCCAGGTTCGTTGTCGGCGAGCGACAGCGATGTGGCGGTATCCGCTCACATCACTGGCAGCTTCACCCCTGGCGCCACCTATCACTTCAGGGTCAAAGCGGTGAATCCCGACTTCGTAGATCCAATCACCGGCAGCGACCAGACGTTTACTGTGCCTAAGATCGACCAGGCCACCCTGAGCGTAACCGGCATCTCCGGCAGCGCCTATTATGGCCAGAGCGGCATCACCGCCGGTGTCTCCGGCGGCAACGGCAGCGGTGCAGTTACCTACAGCGCCGGTTCCTCCACCGCCTGTTCGGTAGACGCCACGTCCGGCGCAGTTTCCATAACCAGCGGCAGCGGCACCTGTGCCATCATTGCCACCAAAGCGGCCGACAGCACCTACAACGCGGCCACCAGCGCGGCGGCAACGCTTACGGTTACCACCGCGAGCCAGTCCGCACTGAGCGTAACAGGCATTTCAGGTAGCGCCTACTACGGCCAGAGCGGCATAACCGCTGCGGCATTAGGCGGCCTCGGCACCGGCGCAGTCAGCTACAGCGCCGGCTCCTCAACCGCTTGTACGGTAGACGCCACGTCCGGCGCAGTTTCCATAACCAGCGGTTCCGGCGCCTGTGCCATCACCGCCACCAAGGCGGCTGACGGCAATTACAACGCGGCCACCAGCGCGGCGGCAACGCTTACGGTTACCAGGGCCACCGCCACCGTAACTCTGGGCAGCCTGACTGCCACCTACGACGGCACGGCAAAAAGCGCCAGCGCCACCACCACGCCGACCGGCAAAACCGTTACCTTCACCTATGACGGCAGCGCCACTGCACCGGCCAGCGCCGGAAGTTACGCGGTAATCGGCACGATCAGCGACAGCAACTATCAAGGTGCAGCTACCGGTACCTTGGTAATTGCCACCGCCACCGCGCCCACCCTGAAAATCTTCGCCCTGGCAGACGGCAGCATCACTAATACCGCCACCCTCAACATCAGCGGTAGCGCCGCCGGTGCAAACGCTATCAAATCCATAACGATCAACGGGGTGGCGGTGTCTCCCGCCGCTGATGGCAGCTTCTCGTATGCGGTTACGCTGCAATCGGGCAAAAACACCATTACCACCGTAGCCACCGACAACGCTGATTTGACCGCAAGCGACAGCCGCAGCATCATCCTGGACACCACTGCTCCGGCGATCACCATCTCTTCGTTGGCCGATAACAGCGCCCTGGCGGCCGCCTCGGTTACGATAACCGGAACCGTGGACAAGACAGCAACGGTCCAGGCGACGGTCAACAACGGAACCGCCCAATCCGCCGCCATGACCGGTACCAGCTTCAGCGTTACCCTGAATCTGGAGGCAGGGAGCAACATCATTGAGGTCAAAGCTACCGACTTGTCTGGTAACAGCACCATGGTCAAGCGTACAGTGGTTTCCGACACCACCAGGCCGACCCTGGCGATCACCGACCCGGTTCAGGACATGACCACCAATCTGGCCTCCATGACAATCTCCGGCACGGTAACCGATGCCCTGACCGCCGTCAGCGTCACCATAACCTGCGACGGCAATAGCTACACCTCGCAGGTGGTAAACGGCGCATTCCAGCAGCAGATCAGCTTTACCACGGCAAAACAGTACGCCATAAGCGTAACCGCCACGGATCAGGCGGGCAACAACGTCACGGCGCAGCGAAACGTAATCTATGCACCGTCTACTCCTACGCCAACGCTTCCTTCCGGCGACATCAACGGTGACGGCAAGGTGGATATCAGCGACGCCTTATTGGCTTTGCAGATGGCCGTGGGTCTGGCAACCCCCAGCCCAGCCCAACTGGCGGCCGGCGACGTTGCCCCGCTGGTGAACGACAAGCCGTCGTCTGATGGAGTTATCGACATCGCCGACGCCATGCTGATACTGGAAAAGGCGGTTGGGATGCTGACTTGGTAGTGATAGAGTCAATCAAATTGGCATTAATTGGGGCGCGGGCATCTTGCCTGTGTTTCAAGCGGAGTTTGAATAGGCAGGCTGGAAGCCTACCCTCCCAAAGTGTCATCTTGAAAGCAAAACAGGATACGAATCCAAAGAAAATACGAGGAGATAACATGAAGATATTTGCAACCATAGCATCGTCGCTGCTGTTAATGCTTGTCATCACCGCCTGTGGCGGCGGTTCCAGTCCCACTCCCGTCGCCGCCAACACCACCGTCTCCGGCATCGCCTCCAAGGGCCCGATCGTCAACGGCGTAGTCAAGATATATTCGGTCATAGACGGCGCCAAAAGCACACTGCTCGCCCAGACCACCACCGACGCCAACGGCAACTACACCGCCAATCTCGGCAGCTACGTGGGTCCGATCATAGTCGAGGCGAGCGGTTCCTACCTGGACGAGGCCACCGGTACAACCAAGACCATTCCAGCGGATTCTCCCATTCACGCCGCGCTCCCCTTGGCGCAGGGCGCGGTCAACCTGCCGGTAACGGCCCTCACCGAACTTGCCTACCTCAAGACCGACGCTGACCTGACCGCATCGGCAATCAGCGCAGCCAACACCCTGGTTTCCGATCTCTTCAAGGTAGACATCATCGCCACCTCGCCGGTAGTACCAACAGCCGCTGTCCTTGCCACCGCCACCCAGGCCCAGAAAGACTACACCCTGGCCCTGGCAACCGTATCCCAACTGGCCAGTACCGCAACCGGTACCAGCGACACCGACAAACTGAACAATGCCCTGACGACAATAGGGCAGGGCATATCACCCACCGGCATGACCACCGCCACTGTTAGCGCCATCCAGAGCGCCCTGACTACCTTCGTCAGCAACCCCAACAACCAGACCGGCGTCAGCGACACCGCAACTACCAGCCTGATAAACGTCGGCACCCTTACAAAGAGATATAAACTGAGTCTCCAGGGGACCTTCACCCCAGGCAGCGTTACCGGCCTTCAGTTCGATCTGACGCTTCCGGCGGGAGTCACCCTCAACGTCAACAGTTCCACCTCGGCCGTCCTCTCCAGCAGCCTGACCCTTTCGGGTGATGTGCATTCCGGTGCCCTGCTGGCGGCCAATTACTCGTCCGGCAGCCTGACCGTCGGCATTATCACCACAAACGGGTTCAGCACCGGCGAGGTAGCCACGTTGACCTGCAATGTCCCTGCTGGAGCGAGCGCGCCCAGCGCCTCCTCATTCTCCGTCGCCAACATCAGGAGCATCGACAAGAACGGCGCCACGGTGTCTGGAACCACGATCACCATCAAGTAACGTAACACTGAGGGAAGGGGACCGGCTTTTTCAATAAAGGGCCGGTCCCCTTCTCATTATCATGGATCCGGCCTAAATAGTTGAGGCGCTTTCTTGGCGTCAAGCTACGAAACCCGCTGAGCAGTAAAACCCCCCACTTTCACCTCCCCGCAGCAAACCCCCATTTTTTGACCCACGTCATAATCTTTTCCTCCCGGATGCCCTATGCTGACATCATCAACAAAGGGGGAGGAAGCAATGGAATTCAATAACGACCTCGGCAACAAGGCAATTCAGGAAGTGATCGGCGCATACCCGGAAATCGGCGGGATATTGAACCGTTTCGAGATCGGTTGCGTCACCTGCAAGGTGGGGATCTGCCTCTTGAAGGATGTGGTCTCCATCCACGGCCTTTCAAAAGAGGACGAAGCGCGGATCGAGGCTGAAATCAACGCATATCTGGAAATGCGGTGAATGGTCGATGGTGGATGGTTGATGGTTAAAAATCAAAGGCATATATAAAAAGGAGAATCAACATGAGCAATTTGGGATGCGGCTGCCCCGGCAGCATGGCACGGGTAATCGAGAGAGAAGAGACAACAACTGCAACCACCTGCAGGGCGCAGTCAGAACTTCGGCAGTGGCCGGTGCAGCTCCACCTGGTCCCGCCGACCGCCCCGTATTTCAACCAGAGCGATATACTGATCTCGGCAGACTGCGTTGCCTTCGCCCTCGGGAGCTTCCACGGCGATCTGCTGCGAGGGAAGGCGCTGGCCATAGCCTGCCCGAAACTGGACGATAGCGGCGTGTATGTGGAAAAACTGGCGACGATCTTCCGGGAAAACGAGGTGAAAAGCATAACCGTGGCGATCATGGAAGTCCCCTGCTGCCGCGGCCTGGATGTGATGGTCAGGCAGTCGCTCCAGCAGTCCGGCAAGGAGATCCCGCTTGAAACCGTCATCGTCGGGGTGAACGGCGAAAGGAGGAATTGACCATGAAAAGGGACATCACACAGACGCTCGTCCGCGAGCACCGGCTGATCCTCCGCATGCTGGCCGTTTTAGAGCGTAACGCTCTGGCCACCGGCGCAGGAACATACTCCAACTACCGCTTTTACCTGGACGGGGTCGATTTCATCAGAAATTATGCCGACCGCTTCCACCATGCCAAGGAAGAGGACGTGCTCTTCGAGGCGCTGGTGAAAAACGGCATGCCCAGGGAAAACAGCCCGGTGGCTGCCATGCTGATGGAACATGAGCAGGGGAGGGCCTACGTGAAGGCCATGGAACTGGCGGCGTTGCTTGCCCTGTCGGGTGAGCCGGGTCAGGATGGGACTATTGCGGAAAACGCCCTCGCTTACGTGGAGCTTTTGAAAGAGCATATCGCCAAGGAGGACGACATCCTCTATCCCTTGGCCGAGCGGCTCATACCCGATGCGGCTCGCGATGCCGTCATTGCCGGTTACGAGGCTGCCGAGGCCCGATCAACGGACGGTTTTGAGAGAAGGTATGATAAGATTGTCGCTGATTATGAGCGTGAGGGGGCCTGTTAGTGTAGTTCCTCTCCTGTCGTGGTCATCACCAGCTTCCCATGTTTTACCCCTTTTACCCCGATCAGTTCATCGGCAATCTGCTTCACCTCACGGGCTTTGCCCCGCACAACCAGGACCTCCAGGCAGTTGTGGGCATCAAGGTGCACGTGAAGGGCAGAGATGATCTGGTCATGGTGAGTATGCTGATGCTCGGTCAGCTTGTCGGACAGGTCCCGCACGTGATGATTATAGACAAGGGTGACGGTGCCGACGGTCTCCTCTTCTCCCGCTTCCCATTTCAGTTCCACCAGCGATGCGCGGATCAGGTCCCGAATCGCCTCGGAGCGGTTCATGTACCCCTTCTGATCGATCAGCTTGTCGAAGCTCTCCAAAAGTGTCTCGTCGATTGATATGCCGAATCTAATGGTCTCTCCCATCTTTTGCTCCTCTGATCTTGAATCATCAATTTGTCAAATATTAGATGATTCGGGAGCAAAAACAAACATAAAATGTGTGAGGCACAAATCAGGACAGGTGCGGGATTGCCACTAACTCGACTACAGCGGTTATCATCAACAGGTTCTGATATCGTTTCATGCCTACACCTCCTTTCCTGGCACAACATTCATCTCCTGCAATTCCCTGAGGTTGAAGCGGGCCAGGGAACTAAAGGAGCTTGACGTTCATCCATATCTGTGCCTACCGCAGTTGGAACTGTACCGGCATGACGATCTCTGCAGCCGCGGGTGGTCTCGGGAAGGGTGCAACGCTTTTGACCGTTTCCATGGCACTGTTATCCAGCGCAGGATAGCCACTGCTCTCTTTGACTTGAATAGAGCGGACGCTGCCGTCTTCAGCGACTATGAACACAAGCACTACTCTGCCGCTCCACCCCATCCGTCTGGCTACCAGAGGATAAGAGAGCCGTTTTACGATCAGGTCGCGGATATAAGTAAAATGCTCATTGAGATATCTTTGCTGGGCCTTTTCAGGAGTCATCCCGCCACCACTTGTCTGTGCTGTCCGTGGCGCAGCAGCGACAACTGGTATCCCCTGGTTTGTGGAAACCTGCCTGGACACATTTTCCGTTACAGTTCTGCTAGCCAGAGGTGCAGATGGTGTCGGTGCTGCATTCTGGCTGACAACCGGGGTCGGCTGAGACTCCGGTTGTGTCTGCGCCTGCTTTCGTGGTGTCGGCTGCGCTGCGACAGCCGGCAGCTTTTGGGGGGCAATCGGCTGTTTGGGAGCGGCAACCGGCGGCGTTGATTTTCCCCGGAGCTGCTCAGGACGCGGAGATGAGCCGAGGGTAAAATCAATGCTGACCGGCGGGGTGTGCTTGACTCTGTTTACAGTAAATTCCAGCATCAGTGCCAGCATCCCCAGATGCACGGCGAGAGAGGCCATACACCATTTAGCCATATGTGCATCACTCCTTGCTGTCTGTAGACGGGGCATACAATAGGTTCTCCGATCATCTGTTTTTCCGGAAACCTGTTGCCACCAGCCCCAGCACGACAATAAATCCCAGTATGAACAACCAGGGGATCGGGGCCGATGCCGCGCCGGCCGCCGGTTTACCGCTTTCCTGCATTTCAAACCCTTCAACCTGTTTGCCCTGCGTCGCTTTGCCGCTCGTCCCTTGGGTTGCGGCCTGCTGCGCAGACTTCTGCGCCGCCTGCTGCCGTCCCTGTTTGCCGTTCTTCCCGGCATCGGGCTGTTTCATGTTCTGTAGCGCTTGCTCGAAACCGGAAACCAGCGATTTCAGCCCCGGCACCGATAACAGGGTTGTGGTTGTGAACTTCGTCAACTGCGGGTTGTTGCAGGTATGGTCGCAACAGGCAAGACCGACCTCTTGAACCGATTTGGCGTATTCCTCGGCCAGTTTCTCGACTATTTTCTGATCCGGCTTCCAGTACTGCTTGCGCACTGTCTCCAGCATACGTGCGACGACAGACTGGTAGGCCCACATATTCTTGGCCTGGCGGAACATGTCCTTGATTCCCAGACCGTTTCTGTCAAGCACATATGTTTCATGCATCTCCTGCCACTTGGCGCTGTCCACCGTCTCCGGCACCGTCACCTGCCATCCCCAAAGATGTTCCGTCACCTTGTCGATGAAGCGCGCTCCGGCGTACCCATCCTTCATCATGGCCTTGATCCACTCCGGATTGAGATAGCGGGAACGCATCTCCTGCCCCATCACTTTCTCCAATGTTTCCTGTTTTGCCTTGTTCGGATTGGTCATGTCGGTGACGTAAACCTCGGGAGTCGCGCCGTTCACGGCGCGGACCGCCATGGCGGTGCCCCCCAGATACTGGTAGAAGTCGTCCGTATCCAGTATGCCGATGGTGTTGGTGGAACGGCTGTGGATTGCAATCTTGCTGCCGGTGAGGGCGTTTTTGAACAGCGCCGTGCCGATCTCCTGCCCCTTATGTTCCACCTTTTCGCCCCAGAAACCTTGGCCAAAGGGATGACCCATGCGCATGAAATAGACGTCTACCACCTGTTTTTCGTTATCCCACTTGTCGGAAGCAACGATCACCTTGTCTAAGCCGGTGCCGTACGTGCCGGGTGGTTCGGTAAATATGCGCACCGATGCCAGCCGACCGGCCTTTTCCTCCGCCATACCTTTATCGAGTAATATCTGCTTGGTACGTCTGGTATTGGATCTGATCAGGTTATCTTCTTCATCCTGATCACGTGCAACCGTCACCGCGCTGTCCAAGAGCGCCATCAGGTTGGCGAACAGGTCGCGGTACAGGCCGGAAGGAACGATGGTGACGTCAATCCGGCCACGCCCCAGCTCTTGCCTCGGAATCGGCTCGACCCCCTTGACCCGTCCCCGCTCGTCCCACTGGGGGCGTACCCCCATCAGATACATGATCTGTGACTCCATCACCCCTTCATGACGGATGGTTTCAGTAGCCCAGATATTGAAGGTCAGTTTGTCGGGGTATGCTTCATGGCGCTTTTTGTACCCCTCGATCAGCTCCTGGGCCAGTTTTGTTCCGGTCGCATAGGTGCCCGGAGAGGGGACACGGGTCGGATCAAACGCATAGAAGTTCTTGCCGGTGGGGAGTGAGTCCGGATTGCGAATCGGATCGTTGCCGGTGCCGGACGGGATGTATTTCCCCGCCAGGGCGGCCACAAAAGAATCGAGTTCACGGGGGCCGCTGGCGGCGATTGCCGCTTCCAGGGCGGCGATACGCTTCTGACGTTCTTCAGATTTCAGACTTTTCTCAATGGCGATAATCGCCTCGGCGGTGCTTTTCAGATACTTCCCATCCGGCGATTTGCCGAAAGTATGCAGCCCAAAGGGGGTAATCTTCTCGCCGATCTCCCTGATGTAGTCGTCCAGTTCCTCCACCTGTTCCATAGTGGTGATGGCCGACAGTTTCAGGTCCGTCAGGATGCCCCCCTTGCGGGCCAGCCGGTTGATCTCCTCCAGCTTGCTGCCCGCCAGTTGGGGTGACTTCTCTTTGGCATCGTTGTAATCGCTGATCAGCGCCGCCAGCTCCTTCAATTCGCGGTTGATACCGGCCTTGTCAAAGGGGGGAGTCATATAATCAATCACCACCGCCATGCCGCGCCGCTTGGCCTGGAGCCCTTCGCCCACATCATCCACGATGTAGGGGTAGATATTGGGAAGGTCCTGAATCAGCAGTTCCGGCGGATCTTCCTGTGTGAAGCCGACCTCTTTGCCGGTGAGCCATTCCTGGGTGCCATGGGTGCCGATATGGGCCACGGCGTCGGCCTTGAAGCCGCGTTTCAGCCAGAGATGAAAGGCGATATACTGGTGATGGGGCGGAGTGTGGATATCATGAAAGAGCTTTTTGACATCCTGTTCCAATCCGCGCGACGGCTCCGGTGTGAACAGAATGTTGCCGTATTTGACCCCCGGCAGCACGATAAACTTTTTCCCGTTCGGGTCGCGCCAGGTCATGATGGCGGCGTCATCCGGCTCGCCCCAGCTTTTCACCACATCCTTGCGGAAGTTTTTCGGCAGCTCCATGAACCAGCTTTTGTAAACCGCCATCGGGATCAACACCGCCCGGCCGCTGCGGGCCAACCTGTCAATCTCCGCCGGAGCCCAGTTGCCGATATTGCGCCCAAAGGCATGCACCTCTTCAAACAGCTTCTCTTTGGAGATCTCTTCGTTTCCTGTGGTATAGCCTTCGCGTTTCAACCTGCTGAATATCTCAAAGAGGCTTTCCGGCAGCACATTCAGGTAGGCAGCACCGATATTCTGTTTCCCCGGCGGGTAGTTGTAGTAGATGATGCCGATATTCTTGTCGCTGTTCGGTTTCTGTTGCAGCGTCAGCCAGCGTTTAACCCGTTCAGTCAGCCGTTCGATCCGCTCCGGGATAGGGCGGGTCTCCATGTATTCCAGTCCGGTGGCGGGGTCAACGCCCCGCTCTTTCGAGGAGACCACCGTCGGCTGAATGATACCGGCCATTTCCGGCAGTCCGATGGTTGAGCTGCGCTCGAAGATGTCCAGCCCGACCGGGGATTTTTCCCACTCTTCCCGTGACTGGGAGTGCAGGGTAACGGCATCGATCACCGGCACACCAAGGCGGGTCAGAATCGGCACCGCCCGCTGTGGTGTGATGCCGACTTTGAGCGATACGCCGATCACCGCCTGCACTCTGCTTTTTCCGGTTTCGTCAAAAAAATACTTTTCCACCGACAGTTCCGAGGGGTAGCCGTAGACCGGCAGGACATTCATTCCCTTGCGTTCCAGCGAAGCGATCAGGCTGTCGAGCAGCGCGGTGTCGTCGTTATCCACCAGGTTCCGGTAAAAAGGGATGCCGATCCAGGGGCCGGGGCGGTGGCGATACAGCTTCAGGTAGTCGGCAAATGTTTCAACGGTACGCTTGCCATCTTTGAGATATAAGCCGAAAGCGGGAACTCCCTGAGGTTCTTGATACTCAACCGCGATGCCGCACTCCCGTTTCAGCAGCGAGAGGATCATGTTAACAGCATTTTCCAACCCTCCCTCTTGTTGATAACGGCTAACGATGGAGTCGTTTTTCAGGCCGAGGGCGCTGTCGTCCTTGCTGAACATCCCACCCACGGCATACACATTCATCCCGGCCTGCTGCATGGTGAGGATGGATGGCTTCAGCAATTCGAGAAAACGTCGATCCATGATATGGACAATGCCGAAACCTTTTGATCCGGCGGGATAGTGTGCCTTTGCTCCGTTTTCGCGCTCAAGCCCCGCCTTGGTAACCACCTCAAACGTTACCTGGTGTGCTAGTTCCGGATGTTTCAACGTGATGGCGTGAACCGCCTGTACCGCCAGACGGGAGTTGTAATCGCCAAGCATCAGCCTAACCGTGAGCGGCGTTTCCGCAGCCAGGGCGGCAAGAGGAAGCGCCAGTAGCAGAACTATTGCCGAAGCAGCTTTCAGGATCGTGGCAAACAGGCTATTCCGGCACATAGATCACCTTCCCGTCTTTCAGTTGATACGCAGTGCCCAGCCGTTCCCCTTCGCCGGAAAGCCGCTTGTCCGCCACCTTGCGCACCTTGATCTCTTTGCCCTTCTTGGTGATGACCTCGATTCCACCGTTGGCGGTCTTTTTGGTGATGGTTACCTCCGATTTCGGGTCCATCAGGTCGAGCATGTTGTAGGCCATGAACAGGGCGATCATCATGCTGACGATAAAGACCACGCTGACGTCGAACAGGTTGGCCACTCCGGCGATTGGATCTTCCAGCGGCTCATCATATTTTTCAAAGCGGTTGCGCCGTTTAAGAAATCTCATCGCCTTCTTCCTCCCTGGCCGACAGTGGGCGACTGCTGGTATATCTCCTGAGCATCAACTCGGTCTGGTATTCCATTTCTCGCATGTCGGCCCGCACCCATTTTTCCTTCACCAGCGACATCAGGTAGGCTACGACGCTACAGGCCAGACCGACGACAACGGTGGTAAAGGCGGTCACCATACTTCCGGCCATCTTGGGCATATCCCCCTGCGCCAGCGAAGAGAGGGATATCCCCATCGGAATCAGGGTTCCCATCAAACCAAGAGCTGGACCGACCCGGATCACGAAGCGGATCTTGTCCAGGGATTTGACCAGGGCCAGCTCGGCCGTTTGCAGGAGACGCTCCATGGCGATATCCAGATTGGACTTCTCAGGTGCGTCCGCCAGTGCTGCGGTCAAGCGTGCCCGGTAGCGTTCCAGCGGGGTGGATACCCCCTGTCGCCGTTCCAGCCACTCCCGCAGAAATCCGCCAATGAAGATGGTGACCCATCCAACCAAAAGCACCAGCCCGGCAACCACCGGAAACAGCAGAACCGACGAAATCAGATACAGGACGGTTTCAAGACCAGCCAATATGTTCATTTGTTACCTCCTTTGTGTGTAAAAAAGCCGACCAACAACGCTGTCAGCAGCAGCCCCAACAGAAACATGCCGCCTGTGCCGTTTCCGGCAACAGGCGGCAGCTCCTTGAGAAATGAGCTGTACATCCCTTTGGCCTGCTCAACTTTGGTCGGCAGAAAGAGGGAGGCGATGAAATAAAGTCCGATCGTGATCATGACCAGCCCCAGGGAGGGGAGTGAACGGCGATTAGATCCGGTTCTGGAGACAATCATCACCACCAGCGTCATGCTGCTGAAAACCCCGCCCAGCACCAAGCCAACCGCCCAGGGGAGCAGCGGGAGGCTGTTGAGGGCGCTCCAGGTCGAGAAGGTCATGGCGGTCAGGCAGACCGGGCAGGGGATCAACAGTGCCAAGGGAGAATCGTGAGGGGATGTTCCCCCCTGTCTCTTGATGATAAAAAGCCCCCAGAGGATCATGCCCATGGCCATAACCATGTGCAGCCAGCGCCCTCCTTTCAGCAGAGGTTCAAGCAGCGGCAACAGGCGCTCGGCCAGGAGGGCGATCAGCTCAAAGAGCGCCAGATAGAGGCCGATGGTGAACGCTACCCCTTTTCGGGAAACCTGCCCGTATCCCAAGCCAGCGCCGACCTTGACGGCAAAGATTCCCAGACTGAAGAGGGTGCCGCCGACCCAGAGCGCTATATTCAGATCCATATAAACTCCCGTATCAGAATTTGAAACTCAACTCGCCGTATGCTGAGCGTCCCGGCGCCAGATAGTATGAGTAGTAGTGTTCATCAAGCAGATTGGAGACGGATAGTGAAGCAGTAGCCCATGAAGTGATCCTGTAGCGCAGTTTCAGGTCAACGGTGAAATAGGGGTCGTAACTCCCCTGAACGCCGTTGACCGTATCGATGTTGGTGTCGTTGCCATAGCGCTTGCCCACATAGCGACCGGTGGCCAACGCTCCGAAGTCGCCGTATTCCAAATCGGCGCCGACATTGAACATATGTTCCGGTACATCGGTCATCCGTTTGCCGGTAGAGGCGGGGGCTGCGCTGTTTTCCTTGATGGTGGCATCGGAATAGGTGTAGTTGGCAAACAGTCTGAGCTGCTTGCCGAATTTCTGTTCCGCCTCCAGCTCCACCCCTTTGCTTTCCGCCTTGCCGGCGTTGACCTTGTCCTTCCAGGTTGCCGTGGTTGATGTACTGTAGATCAGGTCGCTGATGTAGTTTTCAAAATAGGTGGCCGAAACCCTGGCTCCCTCCCAGAGACCCTGGCTGACACCGGCATCCCAAGAGATGGTTGTTTCCGGCTTCAGATCAGGATTTCCGGCATAGGTTATTCCGCTGGAAGTCGTCCAGGTGCGGTAGAGATCATATGCGGTGGGAGCGCGGAACGCCTTGCCGCCGGAGAGTTTGAGGGTGGTCTGGTCGAACGGTTTATACACGATGGCCCCTTTGGGGCTAAAGGAAGAGGCGCTGCGGGAATCATAATTTTTGGGATAGCCACTGCTTCCAACCTGATTGGCGTAGCCGTCAAAGGTTTCCCACCAGTCCTGCCGGAAGCCGAAGAATAGGGTCAGTTTGTCCAGCAGCATGATCTCGTCCTGGGCGAACAGGGCGAAGGTCCGGTCGGTTCCCTTGGATTTGTAGGTCATGGCCGCTGTAGAATTTTCATCCTGCCAGTTGGTGAGGGTATGCTCCTTGGAATGGGCCCAACCGCTACGGAAGGCGCCGCCGAAGGTCAGAAGGTGGCGATCCAGCAGCGGCAGGGATGCCTGAAGATCGGCGTTGATCGCCCCGGCCGGGGTATCGGACAGTTTGCCCGGGCCACCGCTTCGGGTGGCGCTGTTGGGTGGAGCTGCCGAGGTGGGGGTGGAGCCCCAACTGCTGGCCTGATACAGATAGCCGAGGTTCAGTTTAAGTTTGACCGGAGAAAATGCTGTTTCGGCGGCCAGGCCGTACAGATACTGGTCGCTGCCACCGTTTGCTCCCAGGAAGGAGGCTTCCCGTACCGTGCCGTAGGTCCAGACCTCGGCACCGGAGCTGTTGCGCAGATAGGTTGCCGGGTCATCATAGAAATATTCACCGCTTGACTTCAGGAAGGTGAACCTGACTCTGGTGTCCGGAGAAAACTCGTATTCTGTCTTGACAGTAAGGTTGTCCTGCCAGGTGCCGTTTTTACCCTTGTCGCCGATCCGGTAGCGGGCTGCTCCGCTGTAGTCGGTAGTGTTACTGTAGCCGGTTATTCCGGCGGTCGGCTGGCTGCTCTGGACGTTGAAGTCGCTGCGGTAGCCGTTCGTGCCTACATAGTCGTTATGCAGATAGACCTTAAATTTCCCCAGAAACTTGTCGCCGTAGGAAACCGCCACGCGGCGGGAGTTCTCCATACCGTTGCCGCTGTCTAGGGCAGAACCATAGCCACCGGTAAGGGTAAATTCCCGTTTTTCCGGCATCTGGGTAATCAGATTAACCACACCTCCCATGGCATAACCGCCGTAGAGGCTGGAGGCCGGTCCCTTGACCACCTCGATCTGTTCGAGACTGCCCGGTGCTATCCCCACAGAGAATACCGATCCTGCATAGGGGCTGTTGAGGGTGATGTCGTCCAGCATCACCAGTGTGCGGGACTGCCCCGGAATACCCCGCAGGGTAATGGCCGACATCCGGTCCATCATCCCTTTGCCGCGGGTCGTAATCACACCGGGTATGATGTTGATCGCCTCATCCACCGTGGTAATATTCCGCTTATCTATCTCCTCCTTTGTTACAACGGAGACACTGCCGGGGGCGGACTCCAGATCTTGCTCGGTCCTGGTGGCTGTGACCACGATCTGCTCCAGCCTGGTTTCGCTTCCTGCCGCGTTGCCTGGCGGTTCCGCCCCGATGGCGGCGCTCCCCAGCAGGCAGCCCGACAAAATCCCTGCCAACGTTACGACTTTTTTTCTCTTCATGATTTTCTCCCGCGAGTATTTCGGCTGGAGCGGTATTCCGGCTCAGGGCTTCCTACTTGCCCGCCTTCCCAGGATTTTTCCCAGTGGCTGTTTCGCCTTGCGGCGATGGGCTTTCGTTCCCATTACGGCTGCGGGGCAGCGGGGGAGTTGCACCCCTCTTCCTCGACTCCATCCGTTTGAAAAAGGCACAAAAAAAGTCCGCATATGCCGAAGCAATATGCGGACTTTTCGTATTCAAAGTCTGATAATGGTTTCACTCTCCCTTTACCACGGGGAATTGTTGAGTGCTAAGATCATGGCAGGTCTTCTGGCTCGCGATTCATCCTCCGGGCGCCTTCCCGGTCTTTCGACCAGTGACATAATGCCCTTCGTCCTCGCTTACAGCGGCGGGTCCGCGGGGGAATGGCTCGGTTTGAGCGGCACCCCTCTTCCCTATCAAGCCCTTGCGGGCACCGTGATCCGATATTCAGTTTTTGTTGATATTTACTAAATATTGCATGATCTCTTTAGCACAACACTACATCATGTGTCAATCAGCTATTGTTTAAACAGATTAACAACAGTTGCGCGACCCGTTTCCGCTGTCAGCTCAGGATAAAAACAACTCAGAATATGACTTGCGTCCTCAATCCCATGACAACTACATTGTCTGCGACTTTGTCGGCCAGCGGGTTGATCATATACTGGAAATGGGGCGATACCGCAATCTGGTCGCTGACCTTTACCCTGTAGTATGTCTCCATCAGTTTCTCCTGGGCGGAAGCGCCGTTGACCAGGATCTGGCTGAAGCCGAAACCGACAAGGTCATCCTTACGTTGCGGAATGGGGCCGGCATACTGGAATCCGGCGCTCCAGGCGGATTTTGTTTTATATGCAGCATCGTCATGCCAGCCGTAGCGGCCGAAAAGGGTAATCTGTTCGCTTATCTGCTGGTCGATGCTCACACCGAAGCCGAAGGCGTTCTCCTGTACAAGCTTGAGTCCGCCAGGCAGGGAGCCGTCCAGGCTGCCGTAAAGCCGGTAATTTCCCTCCAGTTCCCCGAGCTTCTGCTTGTAGTCCAGTTCCACGATGCCGTAGCCGTGGTCAAGGATGTTGGCCGCCGTGGTGTCGCCGCTGCCGTAGCCGATGCCGAAGGTAATCTGGTCGCTCAGCCTTGCATTTACACGCATTCCCGGTCCGTAGGACGGAGCACCGAGGACTGGCGAGTTGACGAAAGCACCGGACAGGAACTGGCTGTTCTCATTATTGGCAATGCTGTTGTTGTCAAAATAGTCGGTCAAGCCGATCTTGCCGATCGTGAAGATGAGCCGGTCATTCATGGCCGTGTGCTCGACCCAGGCGGTTCGGAAGCGTACCGTGTCGGTCGGAGCCAGCGGGACGTTATTGAGGATGGAATAATTACCGATATGGGAATCGATGCCGGAGCCGCCGGTGGCTTCCACGTCAATCACCGCAATGGTGTTCTCCCCGACCTTGAAGTCGAAAACCAGGTCGGCCCTGCCCACTGCATCGATGAAATCTTTCGGCTTATTGCCCGCGGAGCCCTGCAGCACGCCGGTCATCCCGCCGCTCATGGTGATGTTCCTGGTGATGGCATGGAGGTTTGTCCCCAGTTCGGTGTAACGGGTCTGGAAGGCGCGGGACTGGGCGAGGAGCATCTCGCCCCGCAGCTCTTCCTTCAGATCGCTCAAAATGGCCAGGTCTTCCCTGTCAATCGCCCCGGCACCTTCCCTGGCGGCCTTTTCGGCCATCTTTTCCGTCAGCAGCTGCACCGCCACCGCAACGTCAAGGCGGTTGAGCAGGCATTGACCCTCGACAAACTCCTTGGTGAACAGCCCCTCGACCTGATACTTCTTGCCAAGACGCATGATCTCCTGGCAGGCTTTATGGCCGGATGCGACTTTTTCCGGCAGGACAAGCTCCGGGTGCATGGCAAATGCGGACGATACGGCACACAGTAAAAAGATAAATACCGATAACCAGACTGCAACATGCTGCTTGCCTTTCATATACTCCTCCATTGCATATAATTTGTGAGCGGACAGCCCCACATTCAAGATCAACTATTCCTGTTCAGGTTCATCAGGCCACCTGTTTCCGCTTTTTCAGGAGAAAGCCGCTGAAGAACGACAGCGCAAGAGTCATCAGTGTGCCGATGATTCCCGCGACGCTGGTGCCAAGATTGCTCCCGCCTTTCATTTTCTTTCCACCCTCAGGATTCCCCCCTGCATTCTCACGTTCAGCAGGCTTCCTGAATGCATAGTCCGGCAGGAAGGCGGTCTTTTGCTGCAGTGCGGCCAACGTCCCGTGAAGTCCCTTCTCCGAACCATTCAGCTCTTCTTTTCCCGTTACCTTGGCAATGGCCCATTCCAGGCCATCGGGGTTTTTCGAGGCAAACCAGGAGACAATTCCACCTGTAAGGATGGCCGCGGCCAGGAAAGCCAGCAGTACGTTGCGCACCGGATGGTTGCCGATAGTGCGGGCTTCCATGGCGCCCTGGAGGATTTCTGGGCGGGCCTTGTACACGAAAGACACCACCGCGACAGTCACAAACCCTTCCACAATTCCGATCGCCAGGTGAATCGGCTGCATCAGGAGCACGAACGTGGCGAACGGCAGTTCGGAGATACCGGAGAAAAGAGTTTCCAGGACGACGCCGAATGGCCCCAACTGTAATCCGACAACGGCCGCGATCATGGTTGCCGCTGTCAGACGCGTTTGGCTCGGATTGTTGCCGACTATTTTTTTGTAGATGAACGGGTATGCGATGAACGCCGGGAAAAAACCCATATTGAAAATATTGCATCCCAGGGCCAAAAGGCCGCCATCGGCGAAAAACAGTGCCTGCACGACCAGGACCGACGCAATGGTGAGGAAGGCGGCGTAGGGGCCGAGAAGGATAGTCAGCAGGAGTCCTCCCCCCAAATGGCCGCTGGAACCGGTAGCCGGAATAGTGAAGTTGATCATCTGCGCGGCAAAGAGGAATGCTCCGAGCACCCCCATGAGCGGCACCTTGCGGTCGTCCAGCTCAGAACCGACTTTTGCTGAACAATAGGCAATGGTGCCGGCTGAAGCCGCCCACATGGTCCCCCCAACCGCCGGTGATAAAAGCGCGTCTGCCATATGCATGGTCATATCCTCCTTTTTGTCGTAACACGGATTATATAAAAGTAGCACGAAACGAATACAAAAATAATTTAAGTATGTCAATAAGTATTTGAGTATTTTTATGGGCGTCGGTTCGGAAGGGGCATTGTATTCACAGAGGGCGGCCGGCGTTGTAAACGAAAACCGGGGGAAAAGCGTTATTTAGTAGTTGACCATCAGCAGACGATTTGCAATAGTTACAAAAAATTCATCCGGCAGGGTGTGGAGGGTGGTAATGAAACATTGCACTACGGTTATTCTCTTCGTCTCCATCTTGGTTGCATCGGTTATTTCCGGCAGGGCGGATTTCGATGCGGGCTTAAGGGCATACAATGATGGCGACTACGCCACGGCCATGCGTGAATACAGGATAGACGGCAGCGCCAGGTCCCTTTTCAACCTCGGTCTCATGTATGCGGAAGGGAAGGGGGTCAATAAACGGAACAGCAGGGAGGCGATGAAATGGTATCGCAAGGCTGCTGAACAGGGTTTGGCGAAGGCTCAGTTTGCCCTTGGCCTCATGTACGCTCTCGGCGAGGATGTTGCCGCGGACAAGAAGGAGGCGGCCAGATGGTATCGTAAAGCCGCCGAACAAGGACATGCGGCCGCCCAGTACAATCTGGCGCAGATGTATGCCAGGGGTGATGGCGTCAAGAAGGACGAAACGGAGGCCGATAAATGGTATCGCAAGGCTGCCGAGCAGGGGAATGCCGCAGCCCAGTTGAACCTGGCTCAGCTATACGAAAAAGGCGCAGGCGTTGTGCAGGATAAAAAAGAGGCGGCCCGCTGGTATCTCAAGGCCGCCGAACAGGGGAACGTGCGCGCCCAGTTCAGCATCGCCATGATGTACGACAAGGGGGACGGGGTCGAGCAAAACAAAAAGGAGGCTGCGCGATGGTTCCGCCGGGCCGCTGAGCAGAATCATGCCAAGGCCCAGTTCAAGATCGGCTTCCTGTACGATAAGGGTGATGGTGTCCTTCAGGACAAGAAAGAGGCGGTGAAATGGTATCGTAAGGCTGCCGAGCGGGGGGTGTCGGAAGCCCGGTTCAATCTCGGACTCATGTATTACGCCGGATCGGGTGTGCCGCAGGACAAGAAGGCGGCTGCACGGTGGTTCCGCAAGGCCGCCGACCAAGGGGATGTTGATGCCCAGTTCAACCTGGGGCACATGTACGACCAGGGGGACGGGATCAAGCAGGACAGGAAAGAGGCGGTGAAATGGTATCGCAAGGCCGCCGAACAGGGCTTCGATCAGGCCCAGTTCAATCTCGGTCTCATGTATTTCCATGGCTACGGCGTGAAACAGAACCGTAAGGAAGCCTTCAAATGGTTTGTAAAAGCGGCTGAACAGGGCTCGGATGAAGCAGTGAAAACCTTGGAAGTCCTCGGCAGGGGGATGCCTCTGGCCCGGCCTTAAAGGGAGGGGCTTCTCCCGCCTGCGGATCGGGCAGATCGACCGCGCTCGTCAATATCAAGGCCTTGACGGCAACGGTCAAGGAGCAGGCGTCTCAGGTTTCGGGAACAGTCGTTTCCGCCCTTCATGGTCAACGGCCACGTACGTGTACGAGGCTTCCGTGACCATGGAAAATACATTTTCCTTATCTAGCTTTATTTCCAGGAAACCCGGCTTCACCCAGACCTCCAGCCTGATGGTGACGGATGTGTTCCCGATCCGCGTAACTTGACCGTAGCAGCAGACAACATCACCGACCCTTACCGGCTTGATGAATTTCATGGCGTCCACCGCAATCGTAACTGCGCGGCCGCCGGTAATTTCTATTGCCATCATGCCGCCGGCGATGTCCATTTGCGACATGATCCATCCGCCGAAGATGTCGCCGTTCGCGTTTGTGTCACTCGGCATCGGGGAGGTACGGAGAAGCAATTCTCCCTCCGGATATGCACTGTGGTTGGTCAAGGATGCCTCCTTATGCTGTTTTGAACGGTTAAGAGCATAGCGGCTTGCCCGCCCTTCTTATCTCTTGCATAGGCTCGACAGAGGCGGCAGCTAAAGCCGCAGGGCGCAATCAGCGTCGAGTTTGTTGTTATCATGACATTGGTTGTCTGACAATAATTTTCCACTTTTCCGGTGCTACTCGTCTTAAATCGCTTAAATATATTTCGTGGTGTTTACCAACCCTGCGACTGCCGTTGTTTTCTATGAACAAATGCACATTCTCAATGGTTGGCCCTTCCTCTGAGAAGTGTCCAATATGCATTGTTTGCGCGGCCTTTCCCTCCTTGAAAGATTCAAACCTTACCAACGGCAGGGAAACAGGCTTTTTCTTCCTTGCCACTTCTTCCATTGCTTCTTTAACCATTTCTCGCGTAATGAACTCCGGTTGCATAATCATCAATGTCCATTTCCAGACATCCTTGTTTCCTGTACTGAATGCGGACATGTCATCAGCCCACCAAAGAGCTTCGAGTGGCAATACAGCATAGTCGACACCCATCTCTCCTTTTTTGACCATGAACTTCAGCGTGTAGGAAACCGGATAGAGAGCTTCGATCGCATCACTGAATGATTGCGAGGTGTTTGGATCTCCCTCACCATCAACCATGAGGAAGTTCATTTCCGGGACATCGACGCGGACAATTTCCTTGGCCGAAGGCTGATATAGGTGTTTTAACGTTTTCTTTAAGTCCATCTTCTCCATGGAATCCTCCTTATGATGGTCAACGAGTAAGAATTCTGCATCTGGGGCGCATACGGATTGCTATCCTTGCTGAACCCTGATAAACAGGATAAGTGCGTTAACGAAGTTATTTCCTGCCAGAAAAGCGCAGAAAATAATTTCTAACTCACTAATGACAGCATTGTAGCACCTGAACGGAGGGTGCGCTATTCCGTGCTTGCTATTATTGCGTCTCAAATTACTCAATTTTACTCAACCACCGCACCTTGTGGTCTTTTCAATTCGTTATTGACCGGTTCACGCGCGCATAACGCCGCGGCGATACTCCCAGCTCCTTGCGGAACATCTCGATGAAGGCGCTCAGGCTCTGGTACCCCAGATCGAAGGCGATGCCCGTCACCTGCTCCCCCCGGTCCAGCCGGTCCAGCGCTTTGTGCAGCAAGAGGCGCTTGCGCCACCCCCCAAAGGTCAGTCCGGTCTCGCTGACGAAGAGCCGTGCCAGGGTGCGGCTACTGGCCCCGGCAATCTTCCCCCAGGCATCGAGACCGCGATTGTCGCCGGGGCTCTTCAGCAGAGCGTCAATCACCCGCATCACCCTCTCGTCCCGCGCCATCGGCAGGCGCAGCGGCGTCGCTTCGGCAATGCGCAACTCATCCAGCAGCACCTGCATCACCCGCCACTCTGCCCCATCCGGCGCGTAGCTATTGCCGATCTGCACCGCTCTCAAAATCAGTTCGCGCAGAAGCGGTGCAACCTTCAGCACTGTGCACTGCAGCGGCAGACCGGTTACTGCCGAGGGATCGACAAACAGGCTGCGCAAGGCGGTATCGCCGGGGAAATAGACCTCGTGCTCCTGATTGGGCGGTACCCAGACCGCCTGAGAGGGGGGGACCACCCAGACGTCCCGGCTGCAGATAACCCGCATCATCCCGCTGCTGGCGTAGATCAGTTGCCCCCGCGGATGGACATGGACCGCCGCACTCCCGATCTCCCGCGCCTGCATCTTCAGGGGGCTCACCTCAATTGCCAGCGAGATGACCGGCAGCTTTGCATCCAGCAGAAAGCCCTGCTCCACCGGCGGCAATCTTGTCAGTTTTGCGATATTCATTGGCATACTATAGTAAGACAGCCAGATGAAAGTCAACTATACTGTTCATATCCACACGAAAAGGAGCACGCATATGATCCGTACCCATAAACAAGAGATCGTTGACCAAGAGGCACAGCCATGAGCGATTTTTCCACCATTGCCTCCTTCTACAGAGAGAAGTCCCTGGTTCAGGCCAATGCGGGCAAACAGCTTATCGAACTACTGGAGATCGCGCCCGATACCGATATTCTCGATGTCGGCTGCGGCACCGGCAACCTGACGGCAGAGCTGCGCGAGATTACCTCCGGCCGCGTGGTCGCCATCGACCCGGCCGAGGGGATGATCCGGCAGGCCCAAGCCCTTTATGGCAGCCAGGATATCGATTTCCGCATGGCCGACGGCGATGCGCTGCCGTTCGACAACGAATTCGACCTGATCTTTTGCAGCTCGGTCTTCCAGTGGTTCCGGGAGCCGGCCGCCACCCTGGCGAACTTCGCGAAGGCGCTCCGTCCGGGAGGGAAGGTCGGGATACAGGCCCCGGCCACCAGCCGATTCTGCCCGAACTTCCTCGCAGCCATCGCACGCTGCCGCCGGGCGCCACGGCTCGCCACCCTGTTTGCCGGATTCCGCTCTCCTTGGTTCTTCCGCGATTCGATCCACGAATACCGGACGCTGTTCGAGCAGGCCGGTTTCATCGTCACCCACTGTCGCATCGACGAGACGCACCAGCGCTATACCGTGGACAAAGCCATCGACATCTTCAACTCCGGCGCGGCCGCAGGTTTTCTCAATCAGTCGTACTATGCGGAGCCGCTACCGGCAGATTTCATTGAGCTGGTTTTGGAAGAGGTGAGGGCATCGTTCGAGGAACAGGCCGACGCTTCAGGGGAGATCGACCTGGTCTTTTACCGGCTTTTTGCGGTGATGCGGAACGTGGTGTGATGGTTCAGGGAAAGAGCTACGGAGCGGCATAAACCGGGCCGTTTGAAACCTTGCTGGAGTGGGATTTCATGGCGAAGGGAGAAGAGGCTTTGAAAAGAAAATTTTGAGCTATTTTTTTCTTATCCCATTTTGCAACATTGCAAGCCTGACCCGAGATTTCGAGATTTTTCCCTATATTTGCAGGTTGACTTTGTACGTCACTGCCGTATAATCGGTGCATGGTAACTTTTGTCGAATCGCCGCTGTTTACGAAGCAGGTTCATGATTACCTGACCGACGACGAGGACGATTCTCAAAACCCTCAAAGAGGAGATGGAACATGCGACTCAGTGAAAAAGAACTGCTCGAACGCGATGCAAAACGTAACATCGGCGAGGAACTTCTCCAGGCTGTGCGGGACATAAAAGCTGGCAGGGTCGGGCGTGTTTCCACCATAGATGTTTCTCCCCTTGCGGCGGCCCGTCTCAAGATCGGCCTTTCTCAGAGCGAGTTCGCTCATTTGCTGGGAGTGTCTCTCCGAACCCTCCAGGAGTGGGAGCAAGGCCGTCGCACGCCATCAGGCGCCGCGAAATCCCTCATCACCATTGCCATCAAGAAACCGGAAGTTCTAAAAGAACTGCTCGCCGCCTGAGGTTTCGAAAGCCATATTGTCCCTGTTGAGCCAACCTATTTATCCTCCTGCAAGCTGCGGGAGTTGACCAGACTGTTTTTCGGACCGGTCCAACTTCTTGGTTTGAACCTCGAATTTTACTTTTGTCTCGTGTCAAGGGCAGACCCCTTATAGCGCTGACCACTTATGGCGCTTCATTTTCGGAGTAGAATTCAGGCAGCACGCCCCATCTCTTCACGGATAACCTTGCGCAGGGTCTCTTCAAGATTGCCTGAATCCTTCGAGAGGTACTCTCGCAAAGCATCATTAATCAATGTCTGATACCCTTTGCCTGCCGCATCTGCACGAACACGGAACTCCTCGAGAATGGCGTCGTCAAGATAAATGGTAATCCGTGTCTTACCGGTTTGCGGCACAACAGCGCCACGCTTTGCTTTGGAAAAATCGTATTCAGCTTTCATAGTACTCCCTTTCTTTTGCGGTTGCCGGACGGGCCGAAATCATACGGATTTCTTCACCGCGGTATGAGAAGATGACAACAAGAAGCCTTCCTGTGGCATCCAAACCAATTGATATGAATCTCTGCTCTCCTTCCGCGTCCCTGTCTTCGCGCGTCAGGGCCATCGGGTCAAACAACACGGTTTCGGCATCGGAAAACCTGATCCCATGTTTGCGATAGTTGGTTGCAGCCTTGTTCGGGTCAAAGGTGATTTTCATGGCCTACCTAATTGTATGTATTTTATATGCATATGTCAAGGGTTGCCCCCACTGCCTCTCTGCACTTCTGACGCCGTCGCGGGCGTCGCATGGTGCTCGCTGCGGAAATGAAAATACGCCAAGGCCAGCGATGCGGCTTGAAGCAGGGCGCAAAAATAGAACGGCGCGCCGATGCGCCAATCGCCGCGCTGCAAATGGGAAACCGTCGCAAGCAGCGGCGTGCTGAACAAGGGGGCCACTACCGCCATCAGGCTGTTCAGGGAGTTGACCGCCCCCAACGCCTGCCCCTGGCTTTGGGAGTCGGCGGCGCTGGAAATTATGCTTTGCAGCGACGCAGTAACCGTATAGCTAAGCAGATTCAGGAAGATTACTGCGTACATCATCCAGCCCTGGTTGGCTATGCCCCACAATATGTAGGCGATCGACGACGACGCCAGTCCGGCAACCACAAGGCGTCGCGGACTAAAGCGTTTCAGCAGCCGTCCGAGCAGAAAACCCTGCACGACCAACGACATGATGCCGACCGCTGCGAGCGACCAGCCGTTTTCACGCGGTCCCCAGCCGAACTTGAAGGTCGTGTACAACACCCAACTGGTGAACAGCACGAATTGGGCAAGTCCGCTCAACGCAACCACGGCGACCAATCGGCCGACACCGCTCAGCCGGGTCAGCGCGCGTAGCGACACGAGCGGGTTTGCCATCCGCCAGTGGAATGGGCGCCGGCGCTCGGCAGGGAGCGACTCGGGTAACACAAAATAGCCGTAGAGCCAGTTAATCATTGCAAAGGCGCCGGCGACGAAAAACGGGAGCTGTATGGTGATTGCGCCCAGCAGCCCGCCCATCACCGGCCCGACGATGAAGCCAACGCCGAACATCGCGCCCAACATGCCGAAACGCCTGGCACGCTCTTCGGGAACGGTGATATCCGCCACATACGCGTTAGCCACGGCCGCATTGGCCTGCATCGCACCGCCCACCAGCCGCACCGCAATCAGCATCCACAACGCCGTGGAGAGCCCTGTTGCGAAAAAATTGAGGCCGAGTCCGCAAAAACCGAGCAAGAGCAACGGGCGGCGACCGTAAGCGTCGGACAGCGCACCGAGGATCGGCGAAGCGAAAAAATTCGCGATTCCGAACGCGAACACCACGACGCCATACCAGAACGCCTGATTTGCTTGTGAGTCGGTGAAACTTCCGACCAACGACGGCAACACGGGAATGATCAAACCGATAGACACCATGTCGATCAGCACGGTCAACATGATGAAAGGCATGGCCGCTGTGCGGTCGCGACGGGGCGAAAATAATTTGAAATTAATCACGCTTAAATACTCGATCCTTTAGTTCGAAAAAAACTACGTCTCCGGCCGTCAAACCTGGAACTGCCCGGATGTCGCCTTTCTTTGTCGCTTCTGCCCAATTCGGCTTCGCAAATGACCTGCACGATTCCGTGTCAGATCAATTTGTTGGTTCAATCGTATCCTTCTCTTCAGGTTCCAAGAGTTGGAATATTCTTTTGCTTGTAAATGTGAATATGTGAAGGGCGTCCCCTATGCATCTATCTTATTTACGTGTGATTCCCAGATCTTTCTTGGCAGACTTGATGTAGCGACCAAATGCCTTATCCTTTTTTCGCTTTTCAAGATACGACAGATCATGAAACTCTGATTCACTCCTGAGTTTGATAAAGTTCTGATAGTGTGCCCGATGGAGACTTCCTTCCTCAATTGCACTCAAAACAGCACAACCTGGTTCGTTAGAGTGAGAGCAATCACTATATTTGCATTTCGATGCTAACGCATAGATATCAGCAAAGCTGTCGCCCATTCCTTCCTCAGCTCCTAAAATGCCAAATTCACGCATTCCTGGGTTATCTATCAACATTGCACCATTATCCAATATTATGAGTTCGCGACGCACCGTCGTATGTCGTCCCTCGCCTGTACCACTTACCACCTTGGTTTCAAGTATATGACGGCCAATCAACTGGTTGATCAATGTACTCTTGCCAACCCCTGATGAACCTAAAAGACAGTAGGTTTTTCCGGGCTGTAGAATTTCACGTACATTATTAACACCTTCGCCGGTGACGTTACTAAGCGCGATTACCTCCGTATTTATTCCAGCACTTCTAATTTTTTCTATTAGTTGTTGGAGAGTTTCAGGACTGACCAGGTCAGTTTTTGTAAGTAAAACGACAGGATGTACATGCCCATTTCTAACCATTACCAAGTAACGCTCAAGCCTGTTAACATTGAAGTCGAAATGACAGGCCTGGACTATTAAGGCTACGTCAATATTCGAGGCAATCATCTGGTATTCAATGATATCTCCTGCAGCCTTACGACGAAGAACCGACTTTCTAGGAATGACGTCATGAATTATTCCATACATGTCAGAGGTGCTGTATTGAATGCATACCCAGTCTCCAACACATGGAAGATCAATTGATTGCTCGGTCATATATAGAAAACGGCCGGCAAGCTTTGCGCGAAATTCACCAGACTCATCTATTACAAGAAGTTGATCACGATCCACAGCAACAACACGTGCAAGACGGTGTTCTGCCGAGCCCTTTTCATGTGCCTTTGCATCAAACCATTCATCCCATCCAAATTGATTTAGTTGTTCAGAAGCAGAGCTCATTTGACATACCTCAAAATGTACAGATTTTTTTCTCATTACTTTCACGCCAACGGCTCACGGCGTGACCTGCGCGGCGCTGTTTGCCGCGTCAGAGTCTACGCCGCGGGTTATGCAATTTTATAAATTATAGGGATAGCTATACCGTAAGCAACTGTAAGTACCCCAAGCGCTTCGGCTTTAACTCCACCAACAATTGCCGCTTTTAAATTAGTGTTAATTTCATTTATATCAGTTTTGATTGTGTTTATCTTTATACTTATTCTATCTTCAGAAGTCCTAATATCCCTTTTAAGTTCGTCTCTTGTTTTGTCGATTTTGTCATGAATTCTATTTACTTCTTGCAAGAGAAATTCAACTTTTTCTTCAGTATTTTTATGGCCAGGAATCAGTCTTGCGTCGTATATCCCGCTGGCACTGAGAAGGGAATCAACTTGGAGGTTCACAGATTTTTGCTTGGCAATTAGGGGAAACCTCTTCAACCAATCAAATATTGAATTTTTGATACTAGTTTTGGATACAATTCCAAGGTTACTATTGATCACCCAAATAATAATTAGGCCACCAATAATTTGAAATGCTGCACTAAAATTTGAATTTATTATCTGATTGTGAGATTGAAATATTCGTAGTGAGAAGAGGTGCACTGATACAAAAACTGGGAAGAGATGAAGAGGCCATGGTTCAATTGACCATTTATATAATCTTTTAATTACCTTCATTTCTCCCCTCTTTTGCGATAACGTGTCGTGGCGTGACCTGCGCGGCGGTGTTTGCCGCGTCAGTGTCTACGCCGGTGTTGGCAGCAGTCTATTTCCCGGATTTCGCTGTTGCCAAGACACCTACCAAAGATTTTGTCAGAGTCCGTTTTTCGGCACATTCGGATATTTTGTCGTATCCATATTTGGTCATCAGGGCGAAAGGAGCGGCGGTTGCAAGAAATGGTGCAAGGGCTGGAAATAAACCAACTCCTGTAGCTGCGATTGCCATCACAGCAGTTTGGCCGTGAATTCGTCTATATTTTTCCTTTATGTCTCTTTGCTGCTTCTCATGCTCTGCAATTGCAATGGTAATCTCATGGCAGACCTCTGCTGCAACCTTATCTATATCTGTAAGAACCGATTCATGTAATCTGCCAACGGCATCTTGTAGCCGTTTTCGAAAGCCGACGTTCTCGTTGTCTTCTCTCAGTCGTATTAATGTATCAATTGATATATCGCCCAGCCAATCAAGTCTCTGAGAGGCGAGAGCTTCAATCAAGGCATTGGTTCTGGGGTTTATTAGACCAGTCTTTTCGAGTCGGGCATTGTTGGCGGTAGCAACTATCTTGTAATAGTGTGCGTGTTGATCGAGGCACATAAGCGGATGACAACCAAGTTCTTCCGCGTTTTCTAACAGATGATATTGTGGGGTAAGGCGTTCACAGATCCCGTTAAAGACACGTTGATGCTCCGGGATTCGTGCAAATATATCCAGCCACTCTTTTGATCGCCACGTCTCCATCTCCACTTGGTATCGCTGCAATGCATCCACAAGAGGCTCATCAACAGGCCCTCCTGGCGCGACAAAAAGATGATTTCTGTCTACGGTTGATAGAAATTTCTCGGGGTTTCGGTTTGCATAATCGAGAACCTCTTCAAGAGTTTCAAGTTTCTCATCAAGGGAGGCAGAGAACACACAACCAATAAGATGTGAAATCCCATCCTTTGTGTACTCATCTTTATCCTCTAAGATCTTTTCCATGCTCGGGAAAACGAGGACGGCGGGGTTCTGGAAGTTAGCGTCTATGAGTGGTTTTATATGCAGGAGAGCATGAACGTTCTGAATTAAAGAGACGTGACGGAATTTTTCTTCCGTTCTTTCACGCTCAAGCCAAGGCATTACGGGGTCAGGAACGAAAACCGTGTCGCTATACAGGATACTTGTCGAGACAGAGTTCAATTGGCTTCCGAGGAATCGGCTGCCACCACCAAGAACTAATTTCATACCGCCAAGCTGCTTTGCTAGGCGGAATGCTTCACCAGCATTCTTTCCATACAGTTGACGGAGTTGCTCTTCTAACCAAACGAAAGCATCCCAACTCCTTGGCGCAATTTGCTGGGCACGGGAACGAATTGTATCGGCGAAGTTGTCAATAGTACTGAAAGCAGTTGCTGTACTGCCGGTAGCCCTGATAAAGAACTCGTCAAGGATGGAAAAGAACGTTCGCTCATATTCTGTGATTAGTTTTATTGGGTCTTGCATTTCCTTCCTCGATTCATGACAACTCCCTTATTCACCGGTTCAACACGCGCGCATGAACCGGTGATCTACCCAAACGGAACATTTAATCTGTGAACATGAACAAAATAGACTAAGGGTCAGGTCTACATTCTACACTTTTCAAACTTTCCCTTTATCTTCTCGACCTTTCTTCCCAGCACCTCATCCGTCTCCATTTTCCTGACAAGCCTTCTGCTCGCTTCACTTATCGCCGTATCTCGTACGTTGAAGCGATCTCCTATTTCCTGAAGTCTCATTCCGCTGTATTTATGGCAAAGATAGATGCACACCTGCCTCGCTAGCTTTTCGTTGCCATGCAATGCCGCTATTGCTTCCTTCATGATTTCTTCCGGCGATGGCCTGTTGGCAAAATGCTTCAGCGCCGGAATATTCGCGTCTTCCTTTTCCCGGATATGCGCCGTTGATATTTCATCTATAAAGTCGGCGCTCCCCAATATCGATCCACCGAAGATTTTGCTCAAAGGGCTTTCGTATTCTTTGCCGATCATATTTTCAACAAAGGTCCTGTACTTTTTCCGAGCGTCCGCTTCTTTCTTTGCAAAGCATCCTAGGATAAAACCGGTTCTCAGCCATGCTGGCGGTTTGCTTTGCCCAATGAAGCTTTGGTAGCTGGACCATTGGTAGTGCTCTGGCCTTTCGACGATTCCGGCTTTGACCGGGTTCAGGTGTATGTAGCGGGAAAGCTCCGCCAGGTATTCATCGGCCTCGACAAGGATCGCCTTGTATCTACCCTGGAACAGATGACCCGACCTCTTTCTTTTGACGTTGAAGTAGGTCGTGTATGCCCCGTTTATGTGTCGCATTATCTGCGATAGGTTACCGGATGGTGTTTCCAGCAACAGATGGTAATGGTTGCTCATCAAACAATAGGCGTGAACTACCGCCCCGTACCGCTCCGTTGCCGATGCAAGATATTCAAGAAACTTCTCCCGATCCCTCCGGCTTTTGAATATGTCCTTCTTTTCATTCCCACGCGACGTGACATGATAAAACGCTCCCGGATACTCGATGCGTAAAGGTCGTGCCATTGCTCTCTCCTTTGAGCGATTGAGTGTAACGTATGGAGTTGCCCTCTATCATATCAAAGAATTCTGGTTTTGTGTAGAATGTAGACTTGACCCTTATTGCCCTGTGTGACCCTTATTGCCCTGTGTTCTTAAAAGCTCCTTTTTACCAGAAAAAACGTGGCTCTAAGGCCATAATCAGGGCCTATGTTGGCCAATAGATGCTATATTTCAGTTGGTTAACTTGGTCCGACCCCATGGAGACCCCATGATCAAACCGATAGACACCATGTCGATCAGCACGGTCAACATGATGAAAGGCATGGCCGCTGTGCGGTCGCGACGGGGCGAAAATAATTTGAAATTAATCACGCTTAAATACTCTGTATACTGCTAATCAACTGATAAATGTCCCATCTCGGGATTTTCAGGATTGTTGCCAATACTCGCAAGGCAAATTCCAGCGCAAATCGAGCTGAAGGAGCAGCGGCATCGCTTGGCCTCGCGAATGGCAACAAATTCCGGTCTATGCCATAGATCCAGAATGCTTGACTCCCTGATACTTCCCGCGACAGTGTCGATAACCGCACATGGTTTGACCTCTCCGTGAGAGCTGACGTACATAAGGCTGCGACCAGCCGCACAGCCGTAGAAAGCTGCGTCTGGCGGCACTTTTGTGTATGGAGGAGTGCCTCCAGCTTCTATTACGAGTTCTCCCTTGAACTTCTCATGCAGCGCATTAACGACTGTCCCTATCTTAGAGCGGCTTCGCTCGCTCAATTGCGGCAAGGATGCTCCCTTTCCCTTAGGAGTCAGCAAAAGAAAACGGATACTATCCACTTCGAGATCCCTAGCCAGACGAGCGGCGGTTTCCATTCCAGCAGCATTATCATGTGTAACGGTGTATGAAATGGTTACCCTTCGTGCGGAATGCGCCTTCAAATATCTGATACTCTGAATGCTTTGCTCAAAAGATCCCTGTCGGCCGACGATGTTGTCGTGAATGACGGCGTTTGTACCATGCAGACTGACTTGGATAGAATCGAATACTGCTGCCATACGGGCCGCCAGCTTCTCGTCCACCAGCCACCCATTTGTTCCTACGGAAATGGAGCGAATGCCGGAGAGTCTTGCGACGAGTGCCAGCTCGATAAGCTCAGGGTGGCAAGTAGGCTCGCCACCCATAAATGTAATTGTAGATACCCCGATTCGACCTGCCTGCTCCAGGAATGAGATAAGTTCTTCCAGGTTTAGTTCGTCAGGACCGGGCGATTCCGTCGTTACTCGTGAGCAGTGGCTGCATGCAAGATTGCACGCCGAAGTCAAGTCCAGTTCTATTTTCGTCGGGACCATGGAGAACCAGCTGAGTTCCCCATTTCGGTAAATGGTCCGGTATTGCTCCCCCTCGTTGAACACCATGAGTACAGCATTATCCTTGCGCACATAACCTATAATTCCTTGCGCGTAATACTGCTCCAACTCACGCATATCAGCTTCCGTCCTGCAGATCACGCAGGCAGGATTGCCGTGAATCGACTGGATCAGATCCAGGGAATCCAGCAGGTACACACCTTTTGGGCTCTCCAGGCGCCATCCTTCATGCATGCTACAGGCATAAAAGGTGTTCTGAAGATACAAGGGCATTGCCGTGCTCGGTAGAGTCGTCCGTTCAATGCTTGCTGTGATGTGTGGTAACCGACACGGGACGAACTGCTCTGAGGTGAATCGAATCATTTGAGCCCTCATGGTTCAACATCGGGAAATATTACGCGAATTGTAAAAGACGTGCATTCATTCCCTACTTGGTGAGCTTGATCCCTTTTTTCTCGAAGAACTTCCGAATCGGTTCCTTATTGCTCTCGATAAACTGCTGCAAAACATCCGGGCGGTGCTGGATCATCTCGTCGATCTCTCGATAATCATGATGAGTTGGTTCACACTCGCAGCATCCATAATCGCCTGCGTCACACCCCTTGACAGGCGGTTTCAAGTGACCGAGAAGGCTCTGCTCAAATCTTTGTATTTCCTCTCGTATAGCCGCTGCAAGTTCGTTTTTTGTTACGCCTGTTGAGGATAGTCTTTTCCCTGTCATAATTTCCTCCTTTGATTGATGTTTCTGCGTCCATGATTGTGAAATGCTTGCCACCTTCTGTGTTCAACGGGCACCTAAGCCCTTGATACGAGACAAACTGCTGCTCTTAGTCACTTGTTTTACTGAAATGGCCTGTGTCAAGGTCTGACCCCTCAGCCTCCTTCAAAGACAGGTTCTTAAAGGCAAATGTTATGGGCGTCCCCCTTGTTATCCCTCTCCGACTGCGTCAATCATCCTGTTCGATGTGTGCTTCACGCCGTTTTTTGAGGTATTGCGGGTACCAGGTGCTGACAAACATAGCCGAGACAAGGAGGCTGTACGAGATGGTCTCGTACGCCCAGCTGGGCATGGCTGGCTTGATGCTCCGCTGCCATGCCAGGAATGCGTTGATGGAGAATACCACAGCCCAAATCGTTGTGAGGAGGTAATTCGTGCGTAGAAATGACGGCTGTTCCCACAGGGAAGGGTCTGTGTGTTCACGTGCGTATTCCAGGGTGAAAGGGCGCTTCAGAGCAATGCCCGCCCAGACACTTACTGCGAGGGCGCCATTGGCCAGAACGCCCATGTGCCGCACAGCCCACATGTCGTTCAGGAACACCACTGCCACAATGGCGTAAAAAAAGAACAGGATGCTCGCCCACATAATAGCGCCCCGATGCAGCCTTTTGACCGCCATGACAACGCTCAGAACCGCTGCCACGATTATTCCCAGCTTGAGACGAAACATGGAGCCGTGTGCAATGATCAGAAAAAATATCCAGGGCGCGAAACAAAAAAGCATCTTGAAAAAAGACATGATTATTTCCTCTTTGAATGGCATTCATAAGGGGTCTACCATGCGGTTCATTCAGAAAAACGATTCAAAATCGTCAGGGCATTCATAAGGGGTCAAGCCTTAAAGAGGGAAATATATGAAAATATTTTGACAGATTTAAAATTCCCTTTTCAATGCCTGACCCCATTCATTCTGACTGCCTAATTTGCTACGGAAGAACCTAAGGGGGCAGCCCTTGGTGCGCCGGTAGGCGGCGGGTCCCCCCCCAGGCGCAACGTCACTAGAAATTCCCTAGAATGGTACCTGACTCTCCTACGACTACAAAATGGCCACTCCCATCATATGAGACCCCGTTCAAGTTGTTCGTGGTATAGGAGGCTCTCTTCGTCCAAGTGACACCATCGGGCGAAGTCAAAAGGTATCCTGAATCCCCAACCACAACGAACTGGCCACCTCCATAGGATACGCCGGACAGTTTGCTGGTAGTCCCGGATGTGCGGCTTGTCCAGAGAATGCCATCATTCGAGGTCAGCACGGTGCCAGCTTCGCCGACGGCGACATACTGGCCACCACCATAGGTTGCCCCATACAGTGAGTAGATAGTACCGGAAGCCCTGTTGGTCCAGGCCACGCCATCTGGTGATGTCAAAATGGAACCGCTTGCACCCACCGCAACAAACTGACCGCCACCATAGGTGACACGAACCAGGTTCTGTGTCGTCCCCGAAGCGCTGAGCGTCCAGGAAACGCCGTCGGGGGAGGTGAGGATCGCTCCTGCTGCACCGACCAAAACAAACTGGCCGCCTCCATAGGCGACGCCACTAGAGGAAGTCGCAGTAGTATGACCCGTCCATGTTACGGAATCAGGCGAAGTCAAGATAGAAGCCCAGGTCACCCCGAGATATATTCCGTTTCCATAGGCGATGTCGGTCACGGGACTGCCCGAACTGCTATTGCGATCTGTCCAGGTGACACCATCGGGCGAGGTCATTATGACACCCTTACCTCCAGACCACCCGACTGTCACGAATTCGCTGCCGGTGAACATCACGCCGGATAGCTTGTTTGTTGTGCCGGAGGTGGACGCCCAGGTAGTGCCATTGGAGGATATAAGGACCGTTCCAGCGTCGCCGGTCGCCACTGACTGGCCGTTCACATTGTTCACGCCATTCAGGTTTTTCTGCGTGCCGGAGAAGTAATTGGTCCAGGTGATACCGTCAGGAGAGGTCTGGATCGCGCCGCTTAGACCCACGGCAATGAACTGGGCGCCATCGTAGGTCACTGCGATGAAGCTCGGCTTGAAAGACATGCCTACCGAAGGCACCCAGGCCGCCGACTGTGTTGCCCAGTCGACGCCATTCAGGGAAGTCAGCACCGTCCCTGCATTTCCTACCGCGACAAATCGCCCACCTCCGTAGGTTACGCCGTTCAGGTTGATGGTCGTTCCCGAGGACCGGCTCGTCCACGTGACACTGTCGGCAGAAGTCAGGATGAGGCCGGAATTCCCGGAGACAACATACTGGTTACTGCCGTAGGTGATGTCGCGCAAATGCGTGGCTGTGCCGGAGGAACGGCCGGTCCAGACGATACCGTCGGCGGACGTCAGGATCGTGCCGGAGTTACCGACCACTACAAACTGACCGCCGGTATAGATCGTTCCCGTCAAGTTGGCCGTGGTTCCAGAGGCTCTAATCTGCCAGGTTGCACCGTCACTGGAGGTCAGAATGACGCCCGAATCGCCGACTGCGACAAACTGGCCACCGCCATAAACCACACGAGTCAAATTGGCTGAAGTCCCGGAGTTTTGAATGCTCCAGTTGCTGCCGCTATCTGAAGTGGCGATAACTCCCGCAGTACCTACCGCAACAAATTTGCCCGCGCCGTAGGCGACGTTGTCCAGGTTGTTACCGCCGGTCCTTGGGCTGAGCCAGTACCAGTTACTGACATTTATCGCCGATCCTCCAGTTGTGCCACCAGTGCCGCCGGTGTAGCCTCCGGAGTAACCGCTGCTACCGCCAGTACCGCCAGTACCGCCAGTACCGCCAGTGCCGCCGGAATTGCTGGAACCGCCACTGCCGGAAAAGACGGTTTCATCACTATGGTAGAAGCTACGGTAGAGTTGCCAGCTGGCACCATCCGACTGGCTCCAGGCTATGGCTGTATCCCCGGTTCCATCCATGGCTACGTCGTAATTGACATAGTTCAGCTGGTCATTACTCACTGCCAGGAGGTTTTTATCGGTCCAGGAGCCGTTAAGGTACTGCATTGTATATACCTGCCAGTCTGCACCATTGGCCTGGTTCCAAAGGAGAATCCCATTGCCGCTGTGATCCATTTTTATCAGGGGGCGGTTGGCCGAGGTCGCAGCAGAGCTGACTTGTCTGGGTGAATTCCATGTGCCTGCTCGCGATTCGACAATGACTATCTGCCACAGGTTATTAACCTTCTGTTGCCACGCTACGACGGCATTGCCGCGACTATCCATGGCAACACGGGGATAATCAGTTTCCGCACCGCCGGAATCGAGCAGAGCCGGACCGGTCCACGCACCATTGCGGTATTCGTTTCTGTAGGCGTGACGCTGGATGCCATCCTGCTGCCCCCACACGATGATAGCCTCGTTATTGCTGTCAAACGATAGCTGGAAATACGAATCCGGGTCCTGGCCTGCTATACTGACTATTTGCGGAGTACTCCAAAGTCCGTTTAAGCGTTGCCTGCTGAACAACTTGACGTGAGTATAATAATGATCATTGTACTGCCAGGCTATTACCTGGTTCCCTTTTGAGTTCAGCGCCACCTTAGGGGAATTACAGCTACCCCCAGCTGAGACCGCCACCGGATTGCTCCATGCACCGTCAGCATACTCCTTTGCGTAGATATTATCCTGTGACCATACTATAACGGCCCTGCCTTCGTCATTCATCGCGATTGACGGCGATAGGGATCCCGGAGAAAAGGACACGCCGGAAGCTGTAATCACTTGGGGCTGGCTCCAGAGCCCGTTCCGGTACTCCATCATTACTACTCCAGTTCCCCAATCCTCCCAGACCAGAACTGCATTGCCGTTGTTATCCATGGCAACCTTAGGCGAATAAACGTTAGAAGCGTTCCCGCTGACGACCCTAGGCTCGGTCCAGGTTCCATCAGCCAGTTGACTCATGACAATTTCATAATGGCTATTGGTGCTGTTATATCTCCACCACGCGACGATGGCGTTGCCGTGCTTATCCATGGCTGTCACGGCACTATTTGCCTTGCCGAAGTTTTCTGTACTGTCCCACTGACTGGTTTTAGTTGTAAAGCCAGTGGTGTATTCTCCGGGCAGTGTGCCGCCGTAAATGCTTTTTATGGTGGCGGCGACTTTAACCGTGTATCTTCTGCCGGCGGAAAGCTTATTTTTCAGCTTCAAGGTGGCAGTATTGCCGTTTACTACAACCGTATCAGCTTCGACTGGGAAGCCTTGGTCATCCTTTACAGCAATTGCACCAGCAGTAACCGTATTAGCATCCAGGTTTGCGTCAAAGGAAACTGTTATGTCGCCGGTCCTGGTTACCTCAGTAGCTCCGTCTACTGGGGTGACACTTGCTACCTTCAGCTCGACAGGCACAGGCGTAGAGGCGGTTCCGCTGGAACCGCCGCCACAGCCAAATAAAGAAATCGCCAGAGATATCAGTAGTAAAAAATCCAGTCGTTTTTTCATTGTGCCCTCGGTACTAAATCGCGATTAGATAATAAAGAAATAATTCAGACGCATCAAAAACTTCACTATTCATTTTCGGTGGCAACAACCGGGACGCCCATGAACATCGCTTACATCCGCTCAACCAACCCTCATAAGCTTTCTTGGCACTCAGTGAGGTCTCAGGCTTGGCCACGCTCTGCATCGAGAATCGTACCAGCAGTTGATTGAACCGGTAAGGACAAAAGAGTCAATGCAAATGCAGGTTTTAGTAAATGGCTTATTATTTTGTTTCCCATCCAACGGGTCGGCAGTTGACCCGCTTGCCCGGCCTTTTCGGGCGGGCGGTGTCCAACTGTCTTGTTGGCAATCCTCTTCTCGTTGCGCCTCTTTAAATGGAAAATGGAGATTGACCCTCCATTCCAGACCAAGTCGTATTAATCCTTACTGGTTATGTCGCCTTTCGCTTTATTGCCTCTCCATGACTATGTAGCTCTAAAGGGTATGGTCGAGCAGCTCACTGCCGGACAGACTATATTCTGCGATTTCAGTAACATTTCTACGGACGCAGCGGACAGTGCCCTCTCAATTGTTGGACCAACATTGATTTCATCAATAATGAGATTTTCGCTTTGGAGAGACAGAGGTACTTCTAGGTAAGGCACGACCATAGACGTACCAGCTCGGAACTTTATGGCGCGTGAGCCTTGTTTTGTCTTCAGAGCGGCCATAATTCTCCACTCTTTCTCCTCAGCGAACTTCGGGTGTTTCAACAAAGGCGCCAGTTTTATGAACTCCAGCATGACATCAGAAAGAAGTCGCTTGGCTTTCTCGTCCCATGCCCTCTTCTTATCAACCGAATTGCCGACGTCGTCGGCGAACCTTTTAGCGAGGTCTGACAGAAGCTTTTGTATCTCACTAATTTGTTCGTCCCGATCGTAGATAACTTTCTTGATCGAGAAACGGGCACTTTCGACTAAAACCTTAAGCCGGTCAAGGCTAAAACCCAGACTGAAACCCTGCCCAGTTCTGGAGTACCCTCGCCACTGGCTTAGAAGATCGCCTTCCTCCGAGAAAGAACAAACAAAAATACCTATCGTTTGAGAAGGTAACAGCGTATTTATGTTGTCCTCAAAACTCTCAAGAAAAAAATGCCCTAATGATTTGTCCAACGTATCCGTCTTCGCAAACCCCTCGTTCGTCTTGCGAAATACAGTAAGTTCTTCCTTGAGAAGGTCTTTTGCGTAGAGAAGTTCACTGGCATCATTAAGATACAGGATATTTGTTGCCCATATAGACGCACTCTCGGTGATTCCGAGTAGGCCCTGTAATGAGGTGTAGTGAAAGAGCATTCTATCTTTAGTTACCATATCCTTCCCTCGCTTCTCGCCAACGGTGCCGAGGCGCACCAGCGCGTCAGCGTCTGCGTGCCGCCGAGTGGTTGTGTGTCTCACTTCCAACGATGACCACAACTTTTGCAACCATACCTCTTCCAAAACAGAAGCAGTGGCAGCGAAATGAGAAGGGTAAGCGCTGCAAATTTTCTCGTGTAATTCTTTGTTTCTATTTCTGTCGCACCACAGACCGGGCAGGCGGAGTCCTCAAGGTGTTCTTCTGATTCCTCTGATGCCTCTGATGCCATAGATTCTGTGGTTTCCTCAAGAATTGCCTTTGCTTCTTCTGCATTTTCTTCAGGTACATTTAGCTTCACTCCACCCAAGGCGTTCGAGTAAAGCCAGTTGGCGCCAATAGTGAACTCGTTGTCGAGGAAGCAAGTGATTCCTGCCGACTCAAGCCTCGATTTGGCAAGGCCCGCTTCCGGTAGATCCCTAAACTGAGCAATTGTTATAAGTCCGCCCGCCATTTATTTTCCTCTTTCTTTTTCATCACACAACTCGTTATTGACCAGTTCACGCGCGCGCATGAACCGGTGATCTACCCAAACGGAATATTTAATCTGTGAACATTAAAACATATTAGCAAAGCAACTGACCAGAAAACGGCCATCTTCCAAATTGCTTCCAAAGGATGTTGACAGGAAAACCGCTCAGTACGCCACTTCCCATATTCCGGAAGGCGACCGCACCACAATGAGGCGGGGCGGAAAGGCCACGGAAATAGCCATTGCAGCGCACATCCGGGCTTCGTCGCCTTTGATGCGTGCGAATGAGCTCTCGTCAAACGGGTAGAGAGGAGCGCCATCTTTGCGGCTGACTACAACTTCCGGATTCCCGGTCATGGCGAAATCGAGTTGATTCCGGGTCGGGGCCGCGACCCGTATGCCTGCCGCATACGCCTGATCGAGGCATCTTGATTTTTTTACCTCAACCGGGTTCATATTCGGATTTTTCCCCAGCAATTCGTAAATGTAAGCGAAATCCGGTTTGAATGCCTCCGCCCGTTTCTTCACAATAAGGGCCAGGCTTTTCTTGTCTTCATCGCTAAGCGAGGCCATTGGCGGATAATGGTGCCATGGAAGGTCGGCCGCGAAGTCCGCGACAAATTCGCGTTGTAACACAACCTTGCCCATCGTCTTTTTGTCCTCCTTGCCCGCGTCGCTCTGGTTGGTGGCTTGATAGCGTCCTCCCTCGCTTTTCTCGGTGGACTGGTCCATCACTGACACCCAGCTAATCTGCGCATTGTAAGGCTTTTTGGCATCGGCCGGCACGAACTCGATGCGGATCGAATTCTTGCCCTTGCGCAGCGCCGCCCCCAGCGAACTCGCAGGCACCCATATCGACGGCGAGATATCGCGTTCCTCAAACAGGACCTGGACGTTATCTTTTCGCACCTCCTGCTCGGCGAACAAGACATTGTTGATAAAAACCCTGGCATTGCCCGGTACGGTTTCGACCTGATCGGACTTTAACGGATCGCCGACATAGGGCGTGAATTTGAACTCCACATTGATTACCCCGGCCGTAGCCACCGACGTCCAGAACAGGATTAGAAACAATGGTATTTTGTACATGGGCTACCGTCCATTTTATGATCTGCGCTGTATTGAAGAATAATTCTTCCACCTTTGTCACCCGCTATTTGTGACACTTCTTGCAGGGCTCGAAATTGTTATTATGGTGACAGGTCATAAGGCACCAATGGACATCGGGTTTGGCAGCATTGGCAAGGTTCCTTGCGGCCGGCGGCAATGGGTGCGGCTGATGACAATTGCTGCACTCAGGGATTCCCTTCGCCTCTTTCGAATCATGAGGCACGTATCGGTGCGGGGTAATCTTTTCGCCGCTCGCCGCCACATAGCCCGCGGTTGCCGCAGCGAGCTTATCGAAAGGTCCGTGGCAATCCAGGCAAGCTTCCTTGGAGTTTGCCGTCGTCTGACCATTGGTTTGGGATACGCCGGTCAAGACAGCGGTTGTCACGAATAAAAACACCCCGATCCATTTGATGAGAAATTTTCTTTCCATGACTTTCCCCGGCGATTCCCCGCTCCCTTTATTCCGTCGTTTTCTCTGCCGCGGCATTCCTGCCTGCGATGTAACCCTGACAAATGGCCCGGGCCAGACCGTGCTGGCTGAAGCCGCCGGCAGATTCGCCGCCGCAGTAAAGACCAGGTATGACCTTGCCTTGCATGTCTTGCACCTGGCATTTGGCGTTGATCCGCAGGCCGGCGCGCGTATCGTGGATGACGGGCGTCGCCCAGGCCGCGTAAAAGGGAGGTCTGGCGATCTTATACTTGGGAGTCGGTTTGCCGAAGTCCTCGTCCTTGCCTGTATCCACAAAGGAGTTGTACCTGGCTACCGTCTCTTCCAGATTCTTCGAAGGCATGGGGACCCGTTGATACTTCATAGCGATGTTCGTTGCCAGTTCCGGGATCGTATCGGCGGCGAAGAAGAAGCCGGCATCCATATCCACGTTGGGAGGTTTCGGGTTCCATCTCTCCCTCCTTACTGCATCGGCGTCAAAGATCGCCCAGATCGGGCCGCCGCCGTTGTGATTATCTCCGATCCCCGCCAGAGCCGCATTGATAAAGTTATTGGGCTTATACTTGATGTTCGCTGCATTCAGGTAACTGCCGGGGACGTAAGGATCGATCATTCCCGCATTGTTGGAGGTGAACTGATCCCCGGTCTCGTCATAGAAGCGCTTGCCCAGCATGTTTACGAGGATGACGTTTTGCCAATCCGCGACCCGCAGGCCGGACGCGCGTGCCAGGTTGAATACCGGACTTCCGGGCATCCATTGCAGATTCCGGTAATTGTACTGGCACCCGATTAACCCCGGTTTTGTAATAACGTCGCCGAATTCCCCGGTTTGATTATATAAACCCCAAAGAGAGGCTCCGATTCCCATGGCGGCAATCTCTCCGCTGGCGTCTTGATCAGACCAGGGCATACCTGCCAGGCCGCAATACTCCTCGGTGAGACGAGGATCGAACATCCGGCGGAAATTTACGTTGCCCGACGATCCGCCGGTGGCGATAATAACGGCCTTCCTGGCCCGGATGTTCAACTTGGTCCCTTTATTGTCCACCGCAATCCCCCGCACCCGGCCCGAGTTCGGGGGGTGTCGGTAAATGTCCGTCAGCTTGTGTTCAAGCAGGATTTGCACATCCGCCTTCTTCGCAGCGACTTCCAGCGTCCGCATCAGACCGCTACCGGAGGAGGTTCTCGATTGAACCGTGGGATCGACCGGTTTGCCTGTCTGAACCGTCGGCCAGTGCATTGCGGACGCATGCATTACCCGTGGGACCGAGTTTCCGACCGACATTCCGCTCAGGGTGTCCGGGGTTTTGTCGACAAAGACGACTCCGTGGGCGACCAGCCACTCAAAGGCCGGAGCGCTGTTGTCGGCAAAGGCCCGGATGATCTCTCTGTCGTTGTAGCGGTAATCCGGGAACCCATTGGGCTGAACGATGGACCAGTCGGTCAGGTCCTGGAAGAGGAGGTCGGGCGAATCATGGATACCGGCCTTCTTCTGGGCGCTTGTCCCGCCGCCCAGCGGAATATTTCCCTTGCTCACGATGGCATGTCCTCCGATGTCAAAAGAGGCTTCGACCAGAATGACCTTTGCTCCCGCTTCCCGTGCGACAATAGCGGCGGGGAGGCCCGTAGCCCCTGCACCGATCACGATTACATCCGTCTCTTTGTCCCATTGGGTCGGATTCTCCTTCGCGGAAAGCTCCCCCTGTTGAATAAGAACACCGGCTGTGGCGACTGCGCTTGCCGCGGCCGATCTCTTGAGAAACTGGCGTCGACTGATTCCGTTTTTCTTCTCTTCATTGTTTGACATATCTCTTCGTCCGTTCAAAATTTCGGTAGAAAAGGGTTCAGGTTTTGAAGCGGGACAATGCGCCGTGTGAGCCCTGCTTCCATTCTCCCACTGAATTAAACATTAAACATCCGCGTAACTATTTGTTCTACATGAAGTATTGGCGTTGGATAACATTCCGGAAAGGATGTTGAGAGGAAAACCGCTCAACATCCAGCGAGCATTTTCTCCGCAGCGCCTTTAATAAGAATCGAATATATAACTGAAGCAAATTATTTGCAAAGGAGAATTGACCAAAATAAATGATTGAGGAAATCGGAGGAGATATTAAATCGGGGACGCTGCAGCCGTCTCCGGCTCGGCTCAGAAGAATTCCAGCAGGCTTTCGTCGATCCCCTTGAGTGTTTCGTACCAGAACTCCCGTGCGGCCTCGACCCTGTCCCGGTCGAACTTTTCGAGCCATTCCCCCAGCCGGGGGTCCTGCTCACGGTCGATCTCCTTTTTCCCGTGATTGTCCGTCGAGAGGCACTTTACCGGGCAGACCTCGACGCACAGGTTGCAGGTGCAGCACTTAAGCCGGTCGATCTGCCACGCCTTGCTCTCCTTGGTGACAACGATGGCGTAGGTCGGACAGCGCCTGCCGCACATGCCGCAGAAGATGCACCTGTCGATGGCGTTCTCTATCCTCCCCCGGGTGATGGCGGTAAAAATCCGCTCCCGTTGGGGATACATGAGGGTGGCCGGCCCTGTGACCAGGTTTTTAGTTACCGTTTTCGTCATCGTGAAAATTTTCATGGTGGCGTGTCCTCACCTTTCCGTGCAGCTGATGCACGGGTCCAGGGTAAGAATGATATTCGGCACGTCAGCAAGCTGCGATCCCTTCAGTACCTTGACCATGGCCGGAATGTTGCTGAAAGTGGGGACGCGCACCCGGAACCGCTGGAGAAATCTGGCTCCATTCCCCTTGACGTAATGAATCACCTCACCCCGGGGCTGCTCGACCCGGGAATAGTATTCGCCGTCGGGGGTCCCCGTTACCTTGACGTCGACCGGCCCCGCGGGAATTTTTCCCACCGCCTGGCGGATCAGATCGATGGCGTGAAAAATTTCCCGAATGCGCACGCGGCACCGGGCATGGCAGTCACCCGCGGATTCCACCACCGGCTCCACCTCCAGATACTTATAGGCCGCATAGCCGAGGGCCCGCATGTCGATGGCCAGACCGCTGGCCCGGGCCATGGGCCCGACACAACCGAGCGTATAGGCATCCTCCCGGGAAAGGAACCCAACTCCTGCCAACCTGTGCTGCACGGAGTAATCGTTGAGAAAGACGTTGCTGAGCTCTTCCAGGGCTCCTTTCAGGGTGGTCAGGCGGTTGACGATCCCCTTCAGGCTGTCGCCATCGATGTCCCGCCGTACGCCGCCCACCTTGCACACCCCCAGGATGACCCTTCCTCCGGTGGTTTCTTCGAATATGTCGAGCACCGGTTCCCGCAGCCGCATGGCCTGCATGAACAGGCTCTCGAAACCGAAGGCGTCTGCAGCAGCCCCAAGCCAGAAGATGTGACTGTGAATCCGGGACAGCTCCGCCCAGATGGATCTCAGGTAAAGGGCGCGCTGCGGCACCTCGATCGACATGATCTCTTCCACAGCCTGGCAGTATCCCAGGCTGTGCATGAAACTGCACAGGCCGCAAATCCGGTCGGCAACGTGGGCGAAGTCGATAAAATCCCGTTTTTCGACCAGCCGTTCCAGTCCCCTGTGGACATAGCTGATGGACGGAATGGCGTCGATAACCTTTTCATCTTCCGTCACCAGATCGAAGTGAATCGGCTCGGGAAGAATCGGGTGTTGCGGTCCGATAGGGATGATGTTTCTCTGGGCCATGGCGTTAACCCTTCTCCTTCTGCGGCGGCGGTTCCGAAAACTTCACATTGCCGATGCTGAACGGCGTGCTGATCGCGGTCCGGTAGAGCGTGCCCCGGTAATCGACGGTTATGTGGGTAATGGTAATGCCGAAGAGATCGTGGATCTCGTTCTCGTACAAAAAGGCATTGGGATAGATCACGCTGATGCTCGGCACTTCTTCGTCCGGCCTCACGGTAAAGCGCAGATTTCTGAAGCGGTATTCCCGGTCAAAGGAGTAGGTGAGCTCATAGGCTTCCGGCAGCGTTGTACAGCCGATCTGCACCAGCCGGTACCCTTCAGCGAAGAGCTGCGCCACGATCCCAACCAGATCGCTCTTCTCGACGGGCACTATTTCCTGGGGTTCACTCATGATTAACTCCTCGGTTGATATCATAACTCCCCCTGCCCCCCTCTTATCTTAAGAGGGGGAACGTATCACTCCTCCCCTTAAGCTAAGGGGACCCAAAGGGCCTAAAGAGGTTGGGAGGGGTTATGGAAACTTCTTCTGCTGCTCATATTTCTCGTCGAGGATCGCGCACGCCTTGAGCATGCCATCGATGATTGCTTCAGCAGCAGTTTGAGAGAAGACGGATCAGCCTGCGCCCGCAGGAGCACGGGCAAACATGACAGCCAGCGAGTGCGGCGGCAGTTCATAGGTTTTTCCTTCGACCGCCGGCGTCTCGTCCAACGGCACGATGTCGGCGGGAGATGCGAGGGAAGTGTCGAGCCAGCGGCGCCAGCCCACTCCCGGCTGCTTACGGACCAGGGGGAGCTCAAACGCGAGGGACTCCCGCCAGGCGTTGACCATGAGATGGAAGACGAAACGGCCGGTCAGGCTCCAGGTCGTGAGGGCAATGCTGTGCGAGTTATCTCCCCAGTCGGGCCGCCCCAGCCTTACGCCGTGCCACTCAAGCCGTGCCTGGCGGAGGAGCTGGTTGAGGGTCAGGTCGGGGTCCTCAACCGCCAGGTCGCGCTTCAGTCGTGCGTCAATCAAAAGACGCACGAAGCGGCGGACGTCGCTATGTTGCTCAAGCAGCCCCCAGTCGAACCAGCCGGTCTCATTGTCCTGGCAGTAAGCGTTGTTGTTTCCCCACTGGGTGCGGCGCACCTCGTCCCCCATGAGGAGCATCGGCGCGCCGAGGGCGAGGAGGGTTACCGTCAGGAAGTTCTTCACCTGGCGGTTGCGGAGCGCCTCGATTGCCGGGTCGTCGGAGGGGCCCTCGCCGCCGCAGTTCCAGCTCAGGTTGAGGTCGGTCCCGTCGCGATTCTCCTCGCCGTTGGCTTCGTTGTGCTTCCGGTTGTAGGAGACGAGGTCGTTGAGGGTGAAGCCGTCGTGGCAGGTGACGAAGTTGATGCTCTGCTCCGGTTCCCGTTCCTGGTGGCCGTAGATGTCGGGGCTGGCCAGGAGCCGCGAGGCGAAGCGGGTGACCGTGCCGGCGTCACCCCTGAGGAAGCTCCGCACGTCGTCACGGAACTTGCCGTTCCACTCCTTCCAGCTGTCGCCGATGAAGCTCCCCACCTGGTAAAGGCCGGCCGCGTCCCAGGCCTCGGCAATCAGCTTGATCCCCGCCAGGGCCGGGTCCGTTTCGATGTCCCAGAGAAGCGGCGGGTTCTCCAGGAGGTCTCCACGCTCGTCGCGGGCGAGGATGGAGGCCAGATCGAAACGGAAGCCGTCCACGTGCATCTCCCTCACCCAGTAATGAATGCTGTCGCTGATGAGCCGCCGGACGATGGGATTGTTGGCGTTGAGTGTGTTGCCGCAGCCGGAATAGTTGGCGTAGGTTTCGCCATCGGGCTCCAGCGTGTAGTAGAAATTATTCGCCAGCCCCCGGTAGCAGAGGGTTGGCCCGCGGTCATCTCCTTCGGCGGTATGATTGAAGACCACGTCGAGGATCACTTCGATGCCGGCCCGGTGGAGTGCCTTTACCATGTCGCGGAACTCGTCGAGCGGGCCGAGCGGGTCCGGGCGGGAACTGTATGCCGCATGGGGGGCGAAGAAGGAGATGGGGCTGTAGCCCCAGTAGTTGTCGAACCCCTCGGGAGCGTCCCGGGCATCGAACTGGAAGACCGGCAGGAGCTCGATGGCGGTGACCCCCAGTTCCTGCAGGTAGGGGATCTTCTCCACCAGTCCCGCATAGGTGCCGCGCTTCCCCTCTGTGACCCCCGACGAGGGGGGGCGGGTGAAGCCGGCCACATGCAGTTCATAGATCACGGTCCGCGAGAAGGGGCGCTTCAAGGGGATGTCCCCTTCCCAGTCGTACCCGCGGGGGTCGGCTACCACGCTCTTCATGGCCACTGCCGCGTTGTCGCCCGGCTCGGCCACGGCACGGCGGCTGTAGCCGGCCGGGACCGCCACCGCCCGGCCATAGGGGTCGATGAGGAGCTTGTACGGGTCGAACCGGAGTCCCCGCCGGGGGTCATGGGGACCGGCGACGCGGTAGCCGTACAGTTGGCCCGACCCAAGGCCGGGGACAAAAGTATGCCAGTAATGGTAGGTGCGGTTGCGCTTCGGGTGGAGCGTTACGGTTCGGGACGGCCGGGCGTCGTCGACCCGGTCGAAGAGGTGCAGCTCGACGCCGGTGCAGTCACGCGAGAAGATGCTGAAGTTCACCCCGCCGGGAAAGACCGTGGCGCCGAGGGGAGATGATGTGCCGCTGTCGATGGGTGAATTCATGGTAATCTCCCTTCTGCGTTAGCCGGTGACGCCGCTCTCGGGTGGCGCAGGCGGCGCGTGCCACTGCTCCCGCGGCACGACCTTCGGCTCCCGCGTGTCGGCCTCGTAGGCGGGAGTCATGATCTGCACGCCGTACTCATTGAAAACGTCGAGAATATGCCGGTGCAGCTCGGTATAGAGGCTGTTCATCTCACGGGGGTTGTCGCAGTAGACATTGAGCTCGTAGTTGATCGCGAAATCCCCTAACCCCATCAGCAGGATGAACGGACGCGGCTCCTTGAGCAGCCCCGGGGTGCGTTCCGCCGCCTGGACCAGCATCGCCTCCACCTGCCGCCAGGGGGTCTCGTAGCCGATTCCGACCGTGGTGTGCAGGATCAGCCCTGGTGTGTGGGCCAGGGAGCTGTAGTTCACGACATGACCGTTGAGGATTTGGGAATTGGGGATGGTCACTTCCTCGTTCTTCAGGGAACGAAGATGGGTCACCTGGAGCCGCATGGTGATCACGTCACCGATCACGTCACCCACTTTGACCCGGTCGCCGACCTTGAACACCCGTCGGTAGGTCATCATGTAGCCGGCGATGATATTGGAGATTGCCGTGGATGAGCCGAGGGAAAACACCACGCCGATGAAGAGCGAAATTCCCTTGAATGCCGCCGACTCGGAGCCGGGGATGTACGGGTAGGCCACGATCAGACCGAAGGCGATGACCGCAAAGCGGACGAGTTTGTAGGTGGGATGCGCCCAATCCGCATCGAACCCCGCAAGGGTGACCGTTTTACGCGCCGCGGCGTCGAAGAAGAGACGGAGAAACCGCAGGATAAAACGGAAAAGAAAAAAGAGGATGATGAGGACGAGCAGATCGGGGATCCAGGCCACGACAGCCTTGCCCATATGACCCAGCGCATCGGTAACGAGGTCGAGGAGCCGGCTGGCGATGCCGCTCGTCCAGGGGAAGAGCGCAAGCACGCCTTGCAGGTAGACAAAGGACACCGCCAGAATGGTCCCGATGCGGACGCCGTACAGCATGCCGTGGAGCGCCCCCCAGATATGCTCCGCCGGCACGATCTCGAAAGACTGGATGCCGACGGAATGGATCCGCTTCTTCACCCGTTCCGTCAGCACTTTGTCGAGCAGCCGCCCCAGCCGGACAAGGAACACCATCCCCAGAACCAGCAGAACAGTTGCCCCCGCTGCGTACAGACCTCCCCGCAGCAGGGCGTCATTGCTGCGCATGCGACGGTAATCGTCGATGGCCTGGCGGATCCTCTTCAGGTGTACGCTGACGAGGTACTGGCGGCTCAGATGCTCCAGCCTGGCGTCCGCTTCGGTCAGGACCATCAGGGGCCGGTCCCCGGCCACGATCGTCATGGTGTTGTCGGCATCGTCGATGCGCAACCCGTCGCTGCGGAAGGAGCGGTCCGCGGCAACCGCCTCGATCCGTTCCTTGATGGCGGCGGCACGTTGCTCGGCCGGATATGATGATGCCCCCCGGACGCGAAACAGCACCTGGCCGTCAATCTCCACCGGGGCCGTTGTGAGCTCGGCTTCGGGCGTGGCGACAGCTCCCGTGCGGCTCTCTTCCCCCGCCGCAGACATGTGAAAAGCCGTGCCGGCAAGCATAAAGAATAGGACTGGAATAATTAAAATTCTGCGGAACATTACCATGCCATCTCCGAGCCGGCGTAGTTTGCAGAAGATGAGGTCGGTGGCGCGGTGTCCACGGCAGCCGCATGGCCCGTTCCGGCCATTGCCGAAGCCGTGACCAGGTACAGCGTCAGTGTAAATGAAGCCGTCGAACCCCACATCTTGCCGAAGAATCTGCCCATACCATGCCCCTGTGATATGAACCTATAAAAAGCATTTTAGCCACGAATTTTCACGAATTTGCACGAATATACAAGCTCTTGTGATGCAGAAGACACTCATCAGATCGGTGACTACTCAAGACTTTACAAGGGGTCAAAAACATTCGTGTTTATTCGTGCCATTCGTGGCTAACTGCCGTTTTTAGGATGAATTGTCATAATCCCGCGAACTTTTGTTCGGTTTTTTGTGCCGCGATACATATAACATTTCGCACATTGCTGAGCGAGCCTGGACTCCTTTGAACCGCAAAGCATAGCACTGTGTCTCATACAGCTTCTCATGAATAATACCTTATTTGCGGGTCTCTGCAAGGTCGCTCATGTAACCCTTGCTGCGCTCCGATTCATAATCGGAGCAGCCGTTGTCAGCAACAATGCACAAGCGATCAGTTGCCGCCCCCCTGGGCACCTGTCTGCAGCGATTGCAGTACCTGGTCGAGGCCGAAGGTGCCGACTTTCCGGCGCGGCGGGAATTCCCTGAACATGCCCAGGAACTATTTCTGAATGCCGACTGATTCAGATTCAAGCGTGTTCATGTTCATCTAACTCCCACGAAGGCGGCGGATTCCATCCGCCCGCTCAATTGATCCAGCCCTGATCCTGGAAGCGCTTCTTGAGCACATCGGCGATTTCCTTGGCGGTCTGCTTCGCCTGGCCCTCAACCTTGCTGCTGCCACTCTTTTACCCATATAGTTTCATCCCGGTGCTGACGATGAGTCCCGCCGGGTTGGCGGTGGCAATGAAGGCTGCAGCAGACCGCAAGATACGTCCGCATCTTGATCGGTTGCCCCATCGGAGCATGCTCGGCGTCCGGCCTGGCCACGTTGGTCTGCTGCCTGCAGACCGTGCCGAAGGTGACCAGGGGGTAGCCGTAAATGTAGGAGTCGGTTGCAATGCTGACCGCCTCCACCACCCCCAGCGGCAGGGCGTCATCCGCGCCGGCGGTGAGGGAAATGCTGCCGTGGCCACCAGGCACAGGGCCGCGGCTATGCGTTTGATCGATGGCATCGGTCTTACCTCCGGAAATTGGGAAATGAGTTTCCACCATGCCTTTCACGTGAAAGGCACGGCGCTGTCAAGCCTACGGTTTGTAGTTGCTGTAGGGGCCCCCGACCCGGTCATAGGTGTTGCCAATCTCGTCCTGAGTGATATGGGTTTTGCCGTTGTCGGTCATGAAGACCAGATCCTGTTCAAGTATTGGGGAGCGGAACTTCCAGCCCGGGGGCAGCTTCAGGCGCGAACCGAGATCCTTCAGATCCTTGAGTTTCACCAGCGCCACGAGCATCCCCAGCATGAACACCTCCATCATGCCCCACGGTTCGACACTCTTCAGGATGCGCATGAGGATGGTGATACCGGCGGGTATCCGGCCGAACTTCAGCGTCATGAGGATATGGATCATGACGGCGATCTCGATGGCTGGCACCAGGATGGTCGTGACGAACACGAGGGCGGCGACAGCCCACATGTCCTGCATCCATAGGGCATGGACGGCGCCAAGGAGGTTGGTGTCATTGCGCGTTCCCTGGATTTCGAGGCCGACAACGGGGTACGCATTGGCGACGATGAATACCACGGCGGCAGCCAGGGTAAGGGCGAGAGGATGGTCAACACTCTTGTGGGCGGAGCGGTAAAGTTCCGCGCCGCAGCGGCTGCAGCGCGCCACCCTGCCGGGAGGAAGGCGGATCTCCCGCTGGAGCAGGTCACACTCGTGACAGGCGATGATCGGAGCGAATTGCATGTTGTTTTCCAGCACATGGGGCTGTGGCACGCAAACTCCTGGTAAACCTGGTCCGGTGTCCGCTTCTTGAAGAATTGGCGGGGCCGGAGATTCTACTTTCCAAGGTGGTCAAGTGCTTTCCGCAGTGGAGCACTGGAAACCTTGATCGTTCCTGTGAGCGGGGTGTTCATCTCCAGTATGAGAAAGATTGCGCCCGATACCGACAACGCGCTGACGAGTAATACCGCAATCACCGTCGCGTTGCGGGGAGCCAGCATACCAAAGCAGACAAAGAGCATGGTAAGCCAGAAAAGCAGTACAATCAGAAATGCTTTTGGGAGTGAGCTCTGAGTCTGCTCGATAAGCAGCCAGCGTGATTGCGCCAGTTCAGCGGCGATCTGAAGGGCCTGCGACTGAAGTATGCGTTGTGAGTTGTTCCGTGGCAACAGCTCCCGCAGTTTGTCTTGAATTCTCTCAATACCGGACGCAACCTCAATGTTATCCACGTGTGCCTGCCTGGTCTTTTCTTCAGGCCAGATCAGTCCGATTGCGGTGGCGACGCTGCCTCGCAGCTGGTCACGGACCTCTTTCGTTTCCGGACCGTAGTTGGCCAGGACCCGGTCCAGCACGATGATCTTCGTGCTGCTCTGGGTCAGCTCGGAGTTCATCATATCCAATGAACTTTTTGCAGAGCTGACAAGCAGGCCGAGGACAAGAGCAGCCAGAGTGGCGATTAACGCGGCCGCCATTTTCACAACATCTTTTGCTTCCTCGCTCAGATGTTGATCAGGCAAGAAAGCTCGAAGGAGCAAGCCGAGCAGCGCTCCGCCAAAGATGCACGCAAAAGCAATCAAAGTAACTGTGATTGAACTCACGATTCAACTCTCCAAAATAATTAGTGCGAAGTAGAAACCCACACAATGCACCAAATGGATCAAAATATCGATTTGGGGAACATGAACTGCACCTGCAGGCGAAGGGTCCAGTCGGGACCGGATTCCGGATGGGCCACGTTGCCGAACGCCTGCAGCTGAGTGTTCACCGGCAACTTGCCGATGCGCCAGATCTTGCCGATACCGCCCCCCAGCGGCACGGTCCAGACGTCCCGTCCCGGCGCCTTCCAGTTGGCGGTGATGATCGTGGGAGCGTTGACTTATTCCACGTCCTTCCCTTCCCGGCGGATGCGCATGAGATCAAGAGCTTCGACATAGGCATTGACGATAATTGCCCGTCATTTCAGAAATTCCCTCCCCGCATCGTCGTAGCAGACCTCTTCGCTGAGATCCAGGTCGGGAAAACACCCAAAGCATTTCCCGTCGCAGTCGTAGTATGTCGAATTGCAGCTCTGGCCGGCAGTATCGGGATCGGTCACCGTGAGATTGCCGATATAGTTTCCTTCCTCGAGATTTCCCTTGTAACATGAAACGTCGATGTCCTCCTCCTGGGCATTCGCGGGTTTTCCCGGGGCATTCGCGGCAACGAGGAAAATGCCGATGAGGATCGCCACTTTCGTCGCTGCTCCACGTTTCTTTGCCAAAATGTTCATGTTCATAACCACCTCCCTTTGCACACACGAGGATGAAGCTCTTTCACTATCATTAGCAGTAGTTCCGCATGATCGTGAAGATCGGCCGTCTGGTGCCGGCGGCATCAGAACACCATCTGCAGCCTGAGCCCGAGGATCGTTGCGGTGTTGACCCCCTCCCTGACGAACGGGACCGGCCTGCTCAGGTCCACGGTGTCTTTCTGGGCCGGATGCACGACCTGGATATCCGGCGTCAACAGGGCCCACGGGGTCAGAGCGACGCTGTAGTAAGCCTCGACCCCTTGCTCGTTCCTGAGGAACTGACGGGTCGCCAGCGGACCAGTGAAGGAAGGGTTCCTGACATCGATGTAGTACCAGCCGATGCCGAACTGGTCATGGGGCCGGCTTGCCATCATCCCCTTGCCGCCGACGCCGAGGCTGAAGAAATAGTGAAGGGGGTTGGGGTTGCCGTCCGAGACACCGAATCGGCCGAAGATGCCGAAGCCCTTGCCAGAGCCCTTTTCAGGTTCGTAGAGGTACTGGTCGAAGTTGTAGTAGAAGGCCAGGGACCCTTTTTCCTTGGCAATGTTGTTGGTCGCGATGTTGGCCAGCCTCTGGTCAAGGGATGCGAACTCCTTGTTGGAATAGCTTATCCCGGCCAGTTGATGGCCAGTAAGCCCAAAGAAGTTGGTCCGCACCCGTCCCCCGCCGACAAAGCTCAGCCTGTTCTTATTCAGTGTACTGAAGCCGGTTGTGTTGGCATCTCCCACGGAATTCGCAACGAGCAAGGTCACAACGGCGCCCTTGGGGTCCTTGGTCGGGAGGATGATCATGCCGGCAGCCAGCGGCGAATAGGGGAAAGTCAGCAGGAGAGTCGGATTGATGTTGAAGGCCAGGTTCATGAACTGGGTGTCATCCTTGAATAACGGCACAGATCGTTCAGTCTCTTATTGTTCATAGCCACCTCGTAGAGGGAGTGGTGCATTGTTTAACGCCGTCCAACGCCGCCAAAGCAGCCACCGCCCCAGCTACGTCCGCCACCGCCAGCCCCGCGGCCTGAGCTGCCGCCGGAACTCTTAGCGACTCCTTCTCCATAACTTTTGGCGGCGGTCCGACCACGGGGAGTTGCTCAACCCACGCAGGTGGCGGCGACACGGTGAAGGTGGCGAGAGATTTTGACCAGGTGACAATTTCATCGGACCAGTCAATGATATTGATCACGGCGAGGGTGAAGGGGATGCTGAATACCAGCAGCAATCCGACGGTCATCGCGGTAACGGCGAGCGCCCGCTTGCCCCGGAGCCGCTTCTGAATGCGAAGCATGACCGGCCACGTGGTCACGACGATCATGGTTGCCCAGACGAGCGCCGTCAGGAAGGGGTGCAGTATCCAGAAGCTGGCGGCCGTGAGGATGCCGATGAAAAGCACCGCCAGGGTTGTGCGGGCAATGTTGGGTGAGGGGTGACCGGGCGTCATCGGCGGAGTTCTCCGATCATATTTAATTATTTATTGTTAATGGTATCGGGAAATTTGATGCTTACAAGTCATCATCGAAATTTTCGAAGATTTCCAGAAGTTGAACCCAAAAACGGCAGTTAGCCACGAATGACACGAATAAACACGAATGTTTTTAACCCATTGTTAAATCTTGAGAAGTCACCGACCTGATGAGTACCTTTTGCATCACAAGTGGTTGTATATTCGTGAAAATTCGTGGTTAAAATGCTTTTTATCCTAGAAAAAGCCTTTGAACCGCAAAGGCGCTAAGAACGCGAAGTAAAATCAATCATTTATCTAACGGAAACCTTTCACCCGATTGGTTTGGATCTTTATCCCCATAAGTATTTGAATTTCTTTGTGCCCTTTGCGCCTTTGCGGTAAACAACTGCCGTTTCAGGTTTATAGGTTGAATGATTGCAAGTCGGCATCTCAAAAAAAAGGAAAGGCGAGGAATCAAATCCTCGCCTTTCCTTATTCTATCGCCCCCCTGGGCAGCAACGCTCACTACTTCTCTTTCTCCCGGTCAGATGCCGCTGCGATCAATTCACAGATTTCCCTTCCCCCAGCACCCCCATCACCCTGTCCAGGTTTACCTGTGCCACCAGATAATCACGGCGGGCGCGGGTCAGGTTCCCCCTGGCCTGGAGCAGGTTGAGTTCGGCGTCTTCCACCTCCAGCCGGATCTTGACCCCCAGCTCGAACCCCTTTTCCGCCATGGCGAGCAGCCGTTCCGCCTGGTTGACTGTGCCGGAAAGGGCTCTGACTATCTCGCCGGCCTCCTTGACCGTGTTGATAGCATCGCGGGTTTCAAGGGAAATGGAGTCGGAAAGCTTCTTCTCGTCGATCTCGATGCTCCGCCGGTCGCTTTCGGCCTGGGCTACCTTGCCGCGTGTTTTCATGCCGTCAAAGAAGGGGAAGGTGAGGAATATCCCCGCGCTCCATGCCTGGCCGTTGCCGTGGGCATCGCCGACATCCAGCTGCCGCCAGCCATATCCCCCCTTGATATCCAGGCGGGGCTTGTCTTCGGCATTGGCGATCTTCACCAACTCGACCGAGATCTCCTTCCTTTGCCGCAGTTCTTCCAGTTCCGGCCGGTGCTTCCGGGCTACCGTCAGGGTTTCGTCGTAGGAAGGGACCGGCTTCATGACTGCTTCCAGGGAGCCGGCAACATCCACGTCTACCTCTACGGCGAGGAGAAATCTGAGCCGGTCCTTGGCCTGTCGTATCAGGTTTTCCGTACGAATCACCTCGGGGCGGGCGTTTTCCACGGATACCGATGCTGCCAGGGTGTCATAGTCGGTGGCGACTCCGGCTGCGTAGCGTCGCTGCGCTTCGTCCAGATGGCGTTCCTTCTGATCCAGGTTTTGCCTGGCAATGGCGAACTGCTCCTTTGCCAGGAGGATGTCGTAGAATGCGACGGCCACGTCCCGGCGGGTGTCCTGACGGGAGATGCGGAGCCGTTCGTCGGCGGTCCTGAACCCCTTCTCCGCGGCGCGGATGGCGGCTCCCACCTTTCCCCAGGTGAAAACGGCCTGGGAGAGGCCGATCTCTATGGACCGGGTATCCTCCAGCGTTGGGATCAGCCCGCCGGCGATGACGCCCTGGCTCTTATCCTGCTGCCGGGCTACCTGGCCGGTGACTGTAAACTGGGGGAGGGCGGCGGAACGTTCTTCAACGTATTTTCCTTCCACCTGGCGGAAGAACTCCTTTGCCTTCTGGATGTCCCGGTTGCGGCTGTCGGCGATCTCCAGGGCCTGGTCCAGGGTGAGGGTGCGGACCTCGGCGGCATGGGCGGCTATCTGGCTAATAACAACGAAGGCCGATGCGGCAACGAAGAGAAAACCTTTGAACCGCAAAGACGCAAAGGACGCCAAGGGAAAATCTGCAAAGATTATATTGTGTTTGATTCCTTTAGATGCCATGTCTTTCCAGTTCACATTCTTTCCTCTTTATAAAATTAAAATAAAAACACTCCACATCACTGGACCACTCCGCGCTTTCTTTGCGTGCTTCGCGCCTTGGCGGTTCAAGGGTGTCCGGATTGGCCTTCTCTCCGCCACTTCCGCTTCAGCCACCCCCCCAGGTCGTCCATGATGGTGTACATCACCGGCACAACCAGCAGGGTCAGCATGGTGGAGGTGAGAAGCCCCCCCACTACGGCGCGGGCCATGGGGGCGCGTCCCTCGGCTCCGGCTCCGATGGCGAAGAAGAGCGGCATCATGCCGAAGATCATGGCCAGGGTAGTCATGATGATCGGGCGCAGCCTGGTGCGACCGGCCAGGATGACCGCATCGCGCCGCTTCATGCCGTCCCGCCGCTGCAGGACCTTGGCGTAGTCAACCAGCAGGATGGCGTTCTTTGTCACGAGCCCCATGAGCATGATCAGGCCGATGAGGGACATGATGTTCACCGTGTCGCCGGTGAGCTTCAACATCCCGGCCATGCCGACGATGGAGAGCGGCAGCGATAGCATGATGGCCAGCGGCTCGAAGAACGACTCGAACTGGGCCGCCAGGATCAGGTAAACGAAGAGTACCGCCAGCAGCAGCGATTCGCCCATGTAGCCGAATGATTCGGCCATATCTTCGGCCTCGCCGGAGAGGTTGACGGAGTAGCCGGGCGGCATGTTGATCCGCTTCGAGGCGGTCTCCACATGTTTGGCTGCAGTGCCGACGGGGAGTCTGTCGAGGTTGGCGCTGACCGTTACCTGACGCGCCAGGTCGCGGCGGTTGATCTCAGTCGGGGAGGCCGCCACCACCGTGCTCGTCATGCTCCCCAACGATATGAGCTTGACGCCTGTCTTCCCGTCGGGGACCGACACCTTCAAGTCGCTCACCTGGGAGGAATTCTGTCGCATCGTGGCAGGCAGGCGCACGCGTACATCCACCGCGTCGCCATCTTCATCCTCATAGGTGGAGATGGCCTCACCCCCTACCAGACGGCCGACCGCACCGACGATGTCGTTGGTGGTCACACCGGCCGACAGGGCCTTGTCCCGGTCTACCCGCAGACGGTACTCGGGGATATCGTTCTCCAGGGTCATGGAGAGATCGACGATGCCCGGCACCTTGTAGAGTTCCTCTTTCAGCCGGGCGCCCAGTTGCTTGAGGGTCGTCAGGTCGTCCCCCTTCAGGTTGACGTTGAGCGGCTTCTGTGCCCCGCCGATCTGCCCCACCTCCTCGATGGAGAAGGTGATCCCGGCCACCTTCCGGAGCCGTTCCCGCACCTCGCGCTGCAACAGGAACTGGTTCTTTTTTCGCTCGTTTCGTTCCTTGAGCTTCACGTACAAAAGGCCATCCCGCACCGTGCCGCTGTCGCCGGCGCCGATGGTGGCGTAGGTGTGGTCGACCTCCGGGGATTCCTTGACCGCTGCCAGCACGGCGTTCATCCGGTTTTCGGTCTCGGCCATGGAGGCGTCCGGCGCGGTCTTGAAGGAAATCTGGAACTCCCCCTTATCTTCAGGGGCCATGAATGATGACTCCAGGCTGCCGAAGATCATGATGCCGGCCACGAAGGAGGCGAAGGCCAGTGCCATGACCGTCTTGCGATGGTCCAGGGCCCAGCCGATGGCGCCGCGGTATTTGTCGGCAGACTTGTCGAACCAGTTATTGAATATCTCCAGTAATCGCGCAATCCCTTTGCGTCTGCCTTGCAGGTGGATGGATGGGTCGTGCCAGCGGGAGGAGAGCATCGGGTCGAGGGTGAAGGAGACGAACAGCGATACCAGCACGGCAAAGGCGACGCTGATGCCGAACTGGTAGAAAAAGCGCCCCACGATCCCCTTCATGAAGGCCACCGGGATGAAGACGGCGATGATCGACATGGACGTGGCGAAGACCGCCAGACCGATCTCCGAGGTGCCGAAGCGCGCGGCCTCCATATGGTCCTTACCCATCTCCAGATGGCGCACGATGTTCTCACGCACCACGATGGCATCGTCGATCAGCATGCCGATAGCCAGGGAGAGGGCCATCAGTGTCATGACATTGAGCGTCATTCCCAGGGCGTTCATGACGATGAAGGAGGAGATGACCGAGATGGGGAGGGTCACGCCCGTGATGACCGTGGAGCGCCAGGAGTTGATGAAACAGAAGACGATCAGTACCGTCAGGATGCCGCCGATGATCAGGGTTTCCTTGACGTCGGCCAGGGACTCGCGGGTCATGATGGAGCCGTCGCGCACCAGGCTGATGGTAACGCCGGGGGGCATTTCCTTCTGTACCTTGGCCATCACCTTCTTGACCGTATCCACCAGTTCCACCTGATTGCCGCCCGACTGCTTGTAAATGTCCAGGCCGATGGCCGGTTGTCCGTTGACCAGGGCCAGCTTGCGCTTCTCCTCCACCCCGTCGCTGACCCGGGCAACCTCTCCCAGCGCAATCGGGCGGCCATTCCTCTGGACGACCACCATTTGGCGGTACAGGTCGGCCCGGTCCGGCTTTCCCTCGATGCGCAGGGGATACTCGGCCGTGCCGCGGGTGATGCGCCCCAGCGGGGTATTGGTGTTCTCCGATTTGATCCCGTTGACCACATCGTTGACCCCCAGGCCGAGTGAGTCCAGTCGGGTCGGATCGAGGTCGACGTTGATCTCCCGTTTCTGTCCGCCGATCATGTCCACCTTACCCACACCGGCCACGCTCTCGAAGCGCTTCTTGACCTTCTTTTCCACCAGGGTGGTCAGTTCTCTGGCCGACAGGGTGCTGGACTGCACAGCCAGGGCCGCTACCGGTGCGGCGTTGAAGTCCATTTTCTGGATGATCGGTTCCTCGATGCCGGTGGGGAGGGTGCCGCGAATCGACGAAATCTTGGCGCGCACCTCTTGCGCTGCGTCGTTGACCTTCTCCTCCAGGCGAAACTCTACCACTACCGAGGACACACTCTCGCGGGAGGTGGAGAAGACGTGCTTCACCCCGGCCACTTGGTTGACCGCCTCCTCGATCCGCTTGGAGAGCTCACGCTCAACCGTCTCCGGCGAGGCACCGGGGAAGGTCGTGATCACGGAGACAATCGGGAACTCCACATTGGGAAACATCTCGACGGAGAGCCGGCGATAGGAGAAGATGCCGAGGACGACAAGGGCCAGGATCATTACCGTGGCGAAGATGGGGCGTTTGATGGATGTGTTTGAGAGAATCATGGAGTTGCTTCCTTTTTCTGGATCAAGGTATCCGGGGATGTCGTATTGCGCCCATGAGCGGCTATTTTCGCAGCACCAGCTGCACTGTCACGCTCTGCTTACTTCGCCGGGGCAACTGCCGCCACCCGGTCGCCATCCTTGAGGACGAAGCCGCCGCGGGCGACGTACTTCTCCCCGGCCTTCACCCCCGACACGATTTCCACGAGATCGCCGGCGACTGTGCCGATCCCCACCTGACGCAGGCGGGCTGCCTCTCCCTCGACGACGAACAGAGACGCCTTCTTTGCCGTCAGGTCGACGCCGGCGAGTGCCTGCCGGGGGAGCTGGAGAACGCCGGTCCGTTTGCCGGTGACGATTCTCCCCTTGGCGAACAGGCCCCCCTTGAGGGTTTCCGGAACGTTTCGCACCTCTGCGATCACCTTGAGGGACCGGTCGGCCGCTGTCAGCTCCGGATTGACGTACATGACCTTGCCGATGAATGTCTTGCCGGGAAAACTGTCGACGCTGAACTCGAGCTGCTGACCGACCTTCACCCGTGCCGACTCGGCGGAAGGAACGGTGACGGTCAGGTTCAGGAGGCGATTGTCGACGATGCGGAAGATCGGCTTGCCCGCCGCGGCGTCGCTCGCCAGGTCGCCGACATTGACATCGCGCAGGGCCACTACTCCGTCGAGGGGGGAGGTGACAAAACCTTTGGCCAGGCGCGCCTTCGACTGGCGTAGTTCCTCCTCGGCAACCCTGATTTGCGCCTTGGCCGCCTCGCTCCGCGCAGCGGCGGCGGCCGCCTCGCTCCTGGCATCATCGACCCCCTGGGCAGTGGCAAGTCCCGCCTCCTTGAGCTTCATGGCCCGGGCCAGTTCCCGGTCGGCACGAGTTGCCGCCACCTGTGCCTGTGCGAGCCCTGCCCGGGCCGATTCGATTCCCGCCTCGGCCCGCTTCACCAGAGCCTCGGTTTCCGCCACGTCGATCCGCGCCAGTGGCTGCCCCTTCCGCACCCGCACCCATTCGGTGACGTAGACCTGCTTGACGAGCCCGGGGATCTGGGTCTTCACATCGGCAGAGAATTTCGGCTCCAAACTCCCCGTCACTTCCACCCCTTCCACGAGGTCGGCAGCGGCGGAGATGCCTGTTTCCACGGCTACCGGTGGCTTGGCGACGGTCTGTCCTTTGGTCGCGGCCGCTCCTTCCTTTTTCGTGCAGCCGTTCGCACCTGCCAGCAGGCAGATTGCTGCAAGTATCAGTATCAGATTTTTCATCGCGGTCTCCTCATAGACGACTCGCGCCGAGTACGGCGCCAGACGATTTTGTTGCCAGACCTTCCATTACCAGACGGAGCATGCGCACCATCTGCTCCCCGTCAAGACGGGCGGGTGTGTGGCAGAGTTGTTCTTCCATGGCGGTGTTGAGGATGGAAATGACGGTCCAGGCCACGTCCGTACTGTCGTTCGGTCGCAGTTCGCCGCTCCCGATCCCTTCCCGGACCAGGTCGTGGATGGTATCCAGCATCCTGGTGAAATAGGCATCGAAGTTTATATGGGGAGCCCCTTGGGGGGGGCCATAATAGATGGCATAGATCAGGCGTACGACTTCAATGTTTTCCATGATCAGGTCAAGCATCATGGCACAGAAATGGTTGATCCGTTCCGTCACGCACCCCTGGAGTGTCGTGATTTGGCTTAAGGAAGATTCGAATTCGGCAAAGGAACCGTTCATCAGTTCCAGGTAAAGCCCTTCCTTGTTGCCGAAGTAGTAATAGAGCACCGGCTTGGTGACGCCGGACGCCGCGACGATCTCGCGCACCGATGCAGCGGCGTAACCCTTGCTGTTGAAAAGTTCGAGTGCGGCAGTCAAAAGCCTTTCCCGTACCCCGCCCTCATTTTTTTCAGGTTTTTCTTCTCGTGTCATGTTCCCCTCATTAATCCCTTACCGATCGGTAAGTAACATGATCGCCGGAGATCTGTCAATAAAAAATTTACCGCTCGGTAAGTACGGTGCGTCTTGATAGTAAGGAATGGATTGATTTTTTTTACTCAAATTTATATAGTGCATTCAGGCTTAAACATGCAAAGGACGGCTATGATAAGAAAAATACTCACTTTTCCCGACCCGGAGCTGAAAAAGAAGTCCCAGCCGGTGGTGGTGATCAACAATAAAGTCATCGAACTGGTGCGGGACATGGCGGAAACCATGTACGACGCGCCGGGGGTGGGGCTGGCAGCCCCGCAGATCGGCGTCCACCAGCGGATAGTGGTGATCGACGTGGCCGGCAAGGACGATCCGCCGCAGCTGATCGTCGCCATCAACCCGGTCATCATCCATGCGGACGGTGAATCCTATGAGGAGGAGGGGTGCCTCTCCATTCCCAAGTACGCCGCCAACGTGCGCAGACACGAGCGGGTAGTGGTGAAGGCGCTCAACCTGGATGGCGAGGAGATCACCTGCAAAGCGGACGGGCTTCTGGCCATTGCCTTCCAGCACGAAATCGACCATCTGGACGGGATACTCTTCATCGACCACATCTCACCGCTGAAGCGGGAAATATTCCGGCGCAAATACCGCCGTACCCTGGAAGACATGTCGGAGGGGGCGTAATGGCGGGGATGCGCATCATTTTCATGGGGACGCCGGAATTCGCCTGTCCCACGCTGCAAAAGCTGCTCGACCGGGGCGAAGACGTGATTGCGGTCATCACACAGCCGGACCGGCCGAAAGGCCGCGGCCAGCAGACACTGCCGCCGCCGGTGAAGGTGCTGGCCGAAAGGCACGGCATCCCGGTCATGCAGCCGCTCAAGGTGCGCGTGCCGGAGGTGGTCGAGAGCATCCGCTCGCTGGCGCCCGACCTGATCGTGGTGGTCGCCTTCGGCCAGATCCTCCCCAAGAGCCTGCTCGACATACCGAAATACGGCTGCATCAATGTCCATGCCTCGCTGCTTCCCCGCTGGCGCGGCGCGGCGCCGCTCAACTGGTGCATCATCAACGGCGAGACCGAGACCGGCGTCACCACCATGATGATGGACGTTGGGCTCGATACGGGCGATATGCTGGTGAAAAGGTCGACCCCTATCGATCCCGACGAGAATACCCAGTCGCTCCATGACCGACTGTCGGTTGTCGGCGCAGAAGCCCTGGCCGAGACGCTCGATCTCCTCACGGCGGGGAAACTGGTCCGGGAGAAGCAGGACGATGCCCTTACCTGCTATGCGCCGATGCTGAAGAAGGAAGACGGCCTCATCGATTGGAGCAAGGAACCGCAGACGATCAAGAACCTGGTGCGGGGGATGACCCCCTGGCCCGGCGCATTCAGTTTCCTGGACGGCAAGATGCTGAAGATCTACCGGGTCGGGACCGCCGGTGGCGAAGGGACGCCGGGCAGCGTCATCCGGGCCGGACGCGAAGGGCTGGAAGTTGCCTGTAGCGGCGGCAGCATCGTCATCGAGGAATTGCAACTGGAAGGCAAAAAAAGGCTTCACGCCGGTGATTTTTTGGCCGGCTACAAGATAGCACCTGGGTCTATCCTGGGGAAAAAGGACTGAGTTTGACTGACAAGCATTCATCGAATACCCCCCCTCGCAAACGCGTGTTTGTGGCATTGATGGGAGTTACCTGCTTTTTCATCGTCGGCGTTATCTACCTGTTCTGGTGGGTGCCGACCAAGGGGCTTGCCAATATTCACCCGGATCTGCCGCGGATGGCCGGGCTTCTTTTCGGCGCACTGTCGGGCATCGCCCTGCTCGGGACCCTGCTCCTGGTCATGACCACGGCGCTGGGGAAGGATATCCTCTTCACCCGCTTCATGCGCGGAGTGGTGATCAAGTTCCTCCTGCCGGTGATCGAGTTCATCGGCACGACCGTCGGCATCTCCAAGGACACCATCCGCCAGTCGTTTGTTGCCATGAACAACAGCCTGGTGACTTCGCAACGGCTGAAGGTGAGGCCGGACCGGATTCTCATCCTGCTCCCCCACTGCCTGCAGCTCTTTGACTGCGAAATCAAGGTGACCGGCGACATCAACAAATGCATCCGCTGTGGCCGTTGCGACATCAAGGGGCTGGCGGAACTGGCCCAGAAATACAGGATCGATATCTCCGTCGCCACCGGCGGGACCCTGGCGCGGAAGGTCATCATAGAGAAGAGGCCCAAGCTGGTGGTGGCGGTTGCCTGCGAACGGGACCTGACCTCCGGCATCAAGGACTGCTATCCGCTACCGGTTATCGGCGTTCTCAACGACCGGCCGTTCGGCCCCTGCTTCAATACCAGCGTCGATGTGGAAAAGATCGAAGAGGCGCTGCAGTCGGTCCTTGGCTGAGTCGTCGATAAGAAAGGTCGCCGGGAAATGAAGAGTTTAAAGTCCGCAGCGTGGGAGAATCAGGGCAGCCCCGCTCTGCCCATCGGGTTTATTCTCCCCGCTCTGCTGGTTGTTCTCGTTGTCACGCTCTTCTGCGCTTCTCCCGCGTCAGCCGCCGGGAAAATCACCGCCTACCACCCCATTTTCAAACCTTGCCGCGACGCCGGCGGGGCCTTGCAAATAATTATCCGCCAGTATCAGGTCGACGGCGTTCCCCACGTTCTCCTCGTCAATCCAGCCACCCTTGAAACCTCGGTCGCTAAAGCCGTCAGCCTGACGGACGCAGGGAGCGCAGAAGCGAAAACCATAGCTAACTCTCCCTTTGTCGCGGCTCTGGAGCGCAATACTGCGCCCCCCTGCAAATTGCAGAACCATGGTGCGACCCGCAGCAGCAGGCCGGTTGACGGCCTGTTCCTGACCGTCGACATGTGCCCGTCGAAAAGGCCGTTCGAGCAGGAGATGTTCACTGCGGTGGCGGAACTTTCCCGCAAGGGGGGCGGGCCGGTTCCCCTGGCCGTGGCCATGACCGGGGCCTGGCTGGAACTGCATCGGGACGATCTTGCCTGGATAAAGGGGGCGGTGGCTGCCGGCAAGCTGGCGATCACCTGGGTCAACCATTCCAACAGCCACCCATACGAGCCAAAGGTGCCGCTCACGCGGAACTTTCTCCTTAGCCCCGGCGTGGATTTCGAGCGGGAGGTTCTTTCCACCGAGCTGCTTCTCCTGGAAAACGGCCTCGTCCCTTCGCCGTTTTTCCGCTTTCCCGGCCTCGTTGCCGACGGCAGGCTGTTGACAAAGCTGCGGGAGCTTTCGCTGATCCCCATCGGCAGCGATGCATGGCTGGCCAAGGGGGAATCGCCCCAAAACGGGAGCTTCATCCTCGTGCACGGCAACGGCAATGAACCGCAGGGGATAAGAAAGCTGCTGCCGCTCTTACGGGAAGAAAAGCCGCTCCGGCTGCTCCCCCTCAGGGAAGCTTTCGCCGGTGTAAAGCGTTAGCGCTTCGGCGCTCAGAATAGAAGTGAGGGAGTTTTGCATGGACAACGGATCACGTACCATCGCCACTGCTGTGGGGAATACGCCGCTGATCGAACTGGCCGCCATCAATCCAAATCCGCGGGTGAGGATCTTTGCCAAGCTGGAAGGGAACAACCCCGGCGGTTCGGTGAAGGACCGGCCGGCTCTTTATATGCTGAGCAAAGCGGAACAGTACGGCGAACTCACCCATGAGAAAACCGTCCTCGAACCGACCTCGGGCAACACCGGCATCGCCCTTGCCATGTTCGGCGCGGCAAAGGGGTACCGGGTAAAGCTCGTCATGCCTGCCTGCGTCAGCATGGAGCGGCGCAGCGTTTTGGAGGCCTACGGCGCAGAAGTAGTGCTTTCCCCGGCCGATGAAGCCACGGACGGCGCCATCCGTCTTGCCCACCAGATTCTGAAGGAGGAGCCGGAGCGCTATTACATGCCCAATCAGTACGCCAATCCCAACAACGTCCTCGCTCACTATGAGACCACGGGGCCGGAGATCTACCGCCAGACCGGCGGCGAGGTTGACATGTTCATAGCCGGCATGGGGACCGGCGGCACCCTGATGGGGGTCGGCAGATACCTGAAGGAGCAGAAACCGACGGTGCGCATCATCGGCGTGGAACCGCGGCTCGGGCACAAGGTCCAGGGGCTGAAGAACATGAAGGAGGCGATCGTGCCGGAAATCTACCGGGAAGAGAAGCTGGACGGCAAGATAACCGTCGAGGACGAGATCGCTTTTGAAACAGCCCGGCAGCTCGCCGTCAGGGAAGGGCTGTTCGTCGGCATGTCCAGCGGCGCTGCCGTGGCAGGAGCCCTGGAGATGGCAAAAACGATGGAGTCAGGGACCATCGTCACCCTCCTGCCGGACCGGGGGGACCGCTACCTGAGTACTTCACTCTTCCGCTCGGTCTGCGCCTGCTGCCCGCCGTAGCGTCGCGGTCCAATTGCTGCGGCCGGGGGGCCAGATGCAGTTCATAGTCAAGCTTCTCCTCACCAACCTGATCATCATCGCCTGCACCCAGATCGGCAGGAAATTCTCCACGCTGGGGGGGCTGATCGCCACCATGCCGCTCACAAGCCTCATTGTCCTCCTTTGGCTTTACAGCGACAATCCCGGCGACCATCGTCTGATGACCGACTTCACCAGAGGGGTGTTGTGGGGGATCGTCCCGACCATCCTCTTTTTCGCCGTCGCCCTCGTCTGTTTCCGTCGCCAGCTTCCGCTGCCGCTCGTTCTCGGCGCAGCTTCCGCCGCCTGGCTTATGGGCGCGGCCGTTCACCAGTGGCTCCTAAAGTAGGTAAAACGATGGTTTCCTTTGCGTCTTTGCGCCTTTGCGCGATTGCCCTCTTCTGTCTTTTCAGCCTTTCCGCACCCTGTTTCGCCGGGGAGCCCGCGCCGCGCTACGCCGTGGCGGAGATGCCGACGCCGGTGCTCAATACTCCCGACATCGCCGCGGTGTTCGGCGGGAGGGACGGAAGGACCCTGCAGGCGGACAACTGCGGCCAGCTGCGCGCCATGGAGTTCGTTGCCCTGCCCGGAACGGTCTTCACCATCGAGGCGGAACAAACGAAGGGAAAGCTCCGTGTCTACCGGGTGACCACCGCCGATTATCCGTACCCGTCGAAAAAAGGGTATTTCATCGACAGCCGCCTGGTCAGGATAACTGAGAAAAAGCCGCCTGAGCGCCCACGGCAGCTGCCGCCTAAGGAAACGGTGATCGACAACCTCCTGGCAGCGAAGGGGAGCCGTTACGTCTGGGGGGGCAACGTCCGCAGCGGTTTGCCGCAGATGCTCTCCCTCTATCCGCCTGCCGGCAGTGTGCCTCTGCCCTCGGAAACTGCCGCCATGTGGCGACTGCACGGGGTTGACTGCTCCGGCCTTTTATACGAGGCGACCGGCGGCTTCACCCCGCGCAACACCAGCGCCCTCATCGGTTACGGCAAGGGTGTGGAGATCGCCGGCTTGAGTCCGGAGCGGATCATCGGGCGGGTGGAGCCGCTCGACCTGATCGTCTGGCAGGGACACGTGATCATCATCCTCGACCGGGAGCGGACCATAGAGAGCCGTCTCGATTGCGGCGGCAAAAACGGCGGGGTGGTGGTCCGGCCGCTTCAAGAGGCCCTGGCCGGGGTAATGACGGGGCGGATGGCGGTCGATGATTACGCGGATGCTGCGAAACGGGGAAAGAAGGGGTTCGTCATCAGGCGCTGGTACGAAACGGTCCGCTAACCTGCCGGAACTTTGTCTGTAAATTCAAGTCGGGGCACCCTGTGGTGCCCCTTTTTTATTGGGATTACAATTACGACTTATTCTGTCACAGACCCGTGGTAAGGTATTTTTGTTTTTAAATTGCCAATGTTCTTGGTGTGGTGTAATTGATAATGGCTAATTTTTTGGTGTCAGATGCGGTGTGGTAGGGGCGGGGTTTCCCCGACCTGGTTTCCCCGCCCTGTTCTCCACGCCTTGATTTGTGGGACGGCGGCGACACACTGAACGGGGCTGAACATGAAACATAATCCTGACATTCATCATAGGCAATCCATCCGGCTGGCGGGGTACGATTATGCCGCCCCTGGCGCATACTTTGTTACTGTCTGTGCCCTGAACCGGGAATTTCTTTTCGGCCATATTCTCGCCGGCGACATGGTCTTGAACGATGCGGGCCGGATGGTGGAGAAATGGTGGCAGGGGGTGCCGGAGCATTTCCCGAACGTGCTGTTGGATGCATTCGTCATCATGCCGAACCATTTTCATGGGATCGTCCAAATAGAAAATGTAGGGGCGGGGTCTCCCTGTGTGATCGTTAACATGGAAAATGTAGGGGCGGGGTCTCCCCGCCCGATTTTAGGACCCGGCGGCGAACCTCCGGACAGGCAACCCCAGGGCGGGGTGACCCCGCCCCTACGAGCGACCCTTGGGCAGATTGTTGGATATTTTAAATATCAGACGACGAAGCAAATCAATCAGCTGCGGGATAATCCCGGCGTTCCGGTCTGGCAGCGCAATTATTACGAACGGGTTATTCGGGACGACGAGGAATTGGCCACAATCCGGGAATACATCCGGTTCAACCCCGTTAAATGGGCGGAAGATGCGGAAAACCCCGCTGTGCACCCGTAGAACCCCATATTGTAGGGGCGGGGTCCCCCCGCCCGGTCACCGTCTGCACCGTCGGCGTCGTAACCCATAACCGTAGGGGCGGGGTTTCCCCGCCCTGGTTTCCCCGCCCTGGTTTCCCCGCCCTGGTTTCCCCGCCCGATCAGTAGGTATGCGAATCTGTTGGAATAATGATGGAGGAGAGATGAACGATTTACCGACATATTTCGGTTTTTGGGCAAAGACTACTCCAGAGGGGAAACCCGGCATTTCAGTTTATGACCACATGCTGAATGTAGGGTGCGTGGCACGCTGTATTGCTGAAACCTCGCCGAAAATCCTTGAGCGGTTTCATTTAGAGTCATCGATGGTAGGCGCTCTTGCAGCACTTCATGACCTTGGCAAGATATCACCCGGTTTTCAGCGAAAATGTGATGCGTGGCTTGAAGAATACGGGCTGAATATAATTGCCCGAAACGGTTGCTGGGATACGGCAATGGAATCGGATCACGGCAAGATATCCCACGCGGCAATACATGCGTTTCTCATTGAGACAGGTATGGATCGGAAGACGGCCAAGTTCGCTTCTGCCGTGCTTGGTGCCCATCACGGGCGGCTGACCCCGCCCAATGATCGTGGCTATCGTCCTCAGAAGCTGATATCAGACTCAGCAAGCAAAATTGATTGGGATAATGAGCGCAAAGAGAATGCGAGAATGACATGGGCTCATTTTTCTGGCAGTAGTGCCGAATTCTCACTATCCGATGATTCTCCCGCCCTTTGGTGGCTTGCCGGGCTTACCTCCGTTGCCGACTGGATAGGATCGGATGAACGATTCTTCTCTCCGGAGCGCCGGGCGAGTGATGAAGACGTCACCACTCTTGCCCGTATGGCGCTTGATGCTATCGGTTTTCTTCCTCCAATTATCAACACAAACCACTCGTTTGAATCTATCTTTGATTTCCCCTCCAACGATATGCAGGCAAAAGCGCTTGCTACCATTACCGGACCCGGTGTCTATGTCATTGAAGCGCCAATGGGTATGGGGAAGACCGAGGCTGCTCTCGGCGCAGCCTATCAATTGATGGTTTCCGGGAAGGCGAACGGGATTTACTTCGCACTTCCCACCCAGGCAACAAGTAACCGTATTCATCTGCGCATGAATGAATTCTTGCGACGCATAGCCCCGGAAGCACAGGCAAGCCGACTAATTCACGGTAATTCATGGCTCATGCAAACTGATTTCGGGATTTGTCCGGCAGCGACCGGCAAGAAAGAAGCAACTACAGATGATGCACGTGCTGGAAGGGACTGGTTTGCTTCGGCAAAAAGAGCGCTCATAGCACCTTTTGGCGTCGGTACTGTTGACCAGGCGTTACTTGGCGTTGTGGCGGCGAAGCATTTCTTTGTAAGGCATTTTGCTTTAGCAGGCAAAGTGGTGATACTCGATGAGATACATTCCTACGACCTCTATACGGGGACGCTGATTGACAAACTCATCACGACCCTTGAAGGGCTGGGCTGTACGGTGATTGTCTTATCTGCAACCCTCACAGGAAAGCGGCGTGGACAGATGGTCTCTTGTCAGGGAGATTTGGCGGATGAAGCCGAACGCCCTTATCCGCTCATTACCGGTCGCAATGAAGGGCAAACATTTGTACCTGTTGCTGCAAAACCGCCAGCATCGCGAAGTGTCACGGTTGAATTCAGGGCAGTGGATGCTGCGACAGAAGAGGCTATCAGGGTTGCGCGTAACGGTGGTGCGGTGCTCTGGATTTGCAATACCGTGAGTGCGGCGCAGAAGCAATACCGAAGTTTCAAAGGGTTGGAATTCCCTGTCGGCCTTCTCCACTCGCGGTTCCCTTTCTGGCAGCGTGAAAAACTTGAAGTCGAATGGATGGAACGGTTCGGCAAGAAAGGAACAACCCGTTGCGGTTCAATTCTTGTCTCCACTCAAGTTGTTGAGCAGAGCGTTGATCTTGACGCTGATCTCATGATCACCGAACTTGCTCCCACCGACATGCTTTTGCAACGCCTCGGACGGCTCTGGCGGCATGACCGGAAGCAGCGTCCTGTTGATGTGGCAAGGCTTTGCATTATTGAAGAAGATAAGAGTCTTGAGGAATTCCAAATTATGGAGCCAAAGGCGATTATGAAGTCGCTTGGCAGTAAGGCAAAAGTGTACGCTCCATTCATTCTTCTCCGTTCACTTGAAGTCTGGAAAGCACAGACACAACCGGTATCAATTCCGTCGCAAATTCGTCAGTTGATTGAATCGACATACATGGAACGAGATACAGATCCTGATTCGTGGCAAGAGCTCTTCAACGAGTGGTTCGGAACGGATTCAGCAAAGGAAATGATCGCCACGCGAAATTGCAATATCTGGCAGGTGGCGCTCAATGATGAAGAAGGCGTACAGACCCGCCTTAACGAGATGCCAACAATTCCGCTGGTGCTCTGTCGAGCTTTGTCGGAGAAAGAGGCTGTTTTCGTGGATAGGTCAAAAGGGCAAGTAGGGGGTGACGATTATCTGCTGGCTGTGGCGCAGGCCATTCATCGGAATCTGGTAAGGGTTCCACGCTATTTGTTCGTTTGTGTAGATACCTGTCCGGCTTTCTCTACGTATCTCTACGGAGAGCAGAGTATCGGAATCGTTGAAGATGACGAAACCGTGGTTGTGAATGGCTTGAAGAGTGGCATCCGGCTTAGTTATTCAGACGCGTTAGGTCTTGCTATCGAAAAAACATCTGGAAAGGAGGAGATATGAACGTTGCTTTTGACCCGTGGATACCAGTGGTAACCATAACGGGGGGAAGAGAACTGGCGAGTCTCTGTTCAGTGCTGACAGAGGGAGATAAGTTCGCCGATTTGGCGGTGCGACCCCATGAGCGGGTTTCATTGATGCGGCTGTTTCTCTGTGTGACCCATGCCGCCCTCAAAGGCCCGAAGGACTACGACGAGTGGTGTGAAGTGCCGAAACGGCTGCCTGTAGCGGCGCAGAAATACCTGACGGAATGGAAAGATTCATTTGAGCTGTTTCACAAGGAAAGACCGTGGTTGCAGGTGGCAGGGCTGAAAGGAGTTGAAAAGGAAGGGAGCGATTCCGGGAAAACCTCACCTTTGTCATTGCTTGATTTCGAGCTGTCTACAGGAAACAATTCAACACTTCATGACCATGGTGGACAATTGATAGTGCGTCAAATCGAACCCGAACGAGTCGTATTAAATTTACTAACGTTTCAAAACTTTTCTTCAGGTGGGGGCTCTCCAGTTGCACAGTGGATGACAACCAAAACATTGCAAGTAGGTAATCCTGATGCCCCTTGTTTATCTCAATCGATGGCACATTGTTTATTCCGTGGGGCGTCGTTAGCAGAAACCATCCAGTTGAATTTGCCAACTTTTGAAACAGCGAGAAGGCTTTACAACTCATTTGCAACACACAAAAAAGATAAGGAAAAACAAGAATGGGAACGCGTCGAAATTACTGTAGTTGAAATGGGCAAACCCGTTTGGGAGTTTTTTCCCGAATCACCAGATAGTCAATCTGACAGCGTCATTAATGCTACAAAAACCTATATTGGCAGATTGGTTCCGATATCACGCTGGGTTCTATTGTTCAACGAATCAGACCAGATGTATTGTTGTAACGGTTTCAAGTATGACACTTTTAAAGACGGGTTTCCTTCAGAGCCTACTGCATCAGTTCAGTTGGTTACAAAAAGAGATAAGAATGGTGCCGAATCTGTAGATCGTAAGGTTGTAAAGATAGAACCGTCAAAGGCGTTGTGGCGAGAATTGTCGGCTTTGCTTGTGAAACGTTCAGCATTTGGGCTCGGTGGACCATTAGCCATGGAAAATGCACCACACGACTCAGAATTTGATTTTCACGTCTGTGCGATGACACGCGATCAAGCATCAATGGATATTGCATTAGAATCTGTCTTTCACGTCACCCCAGCATTTCAATTCAATTTCCCTGTCTATCAAGCTGAGATTGTGCGTGCGGAGGGCATTTCACGTCGGCTTGGCTGGACTGTGGAAGTGTATCGGAAAGAAGTGGATGGTGATTGGGCGAATAGAGTTGAAAGAGCTAAGGAAAAGTGGGTCCTAAAAGCAAAGCTGCAATCAATAGCCACAATTCACTATTGGACAACCGTCGAAAAGAATCTGGCGCTTTTGATGACTCATATCGAATCCATCGGCACTGACGATGCCATTCCAACCCGCGAAGCTTGGCGAAAGATGCTCTTTGCCACCGCTTGTGACGCCTACAGTGTTGCCTGTGGGCAGGAAACACCACGGCAGATGCGGGCCTTTGCCAAGGGGTGGCAGAAATTGACGACTAAGAAAGACGAACCTGAAACAGATAACAAAGAAACCAAGGAGGAAGACGTATGAGCTGGCTTCTCGAACGACTCCGCAAGTGTCAGGAAGACCGGGGGATGATGGCCAATCTTCGGTGCATACTTGTGGACAACAAAAAGCACCGCGCCTGGCCAGCGTTGAACCGGCTTGGAGTGGCTATTGACAATGATGTAGCGGCGTTTGTTGCCGGTCTCTTCGCCACTCATCCAGAAGCAACTACTTTCGGGAATTTTGGCGCTACCTGTAAGACGATAGAGCAGAAACGGGGCGACAAACGCGGCGACGACAACAAGCTGACCCCAACAGAACGGCGCTTTCAGCACCTTCTCAGCGCAGAACGGGGAGACGAGTTGAACAACAGAATTCTGCGAATGGTTCTTATGGCAAAGTCGCAAGGGGTGCCGGTCAACTATGAAAAACTTGAAACTGACTTGAAATATTGGAGTGATAAGAAAAAGACCGAATGGGCAGCCGCCTTCTGGACGCCTGGAGTGGCAACTGCCACCGAGGAGGTCGCATGAACTGGCTTGCACGTCTGGAAGTTGATGCGGAAACCGTTCGTGCTGCAGGCATATCTGAAGATGTCTACGCATGGCACAAGCTTTTGTGGGAGTGCTACCCAGATCAGCCGGAAGCAGAGCGGGATTTCTTGACACGCATTGATCAGTTGGAAGGTGCATACCGCTTTTGGGTACTGGCAAAGAGAAAACCCGTAATGCCGCGATGGTGCCCTGTCGATGGGTTCGGCCTCAATGAAATTTCTCCATCTTTCCTGTCTCGTCAATATTACGCTTTTGATCTGCGGGCCAACCCCGTGCGGGCGGCGGTGCAGAGAGACGCCAACGGAGAGCAGGTGCTGGATGCCAACGGAAAACGGAGGCGCGGAAAACGAGTGCCACTGGTTAAACCGGACGAACTGCGAGCATGGCTTGTCCGCAAGGGAGAAGTTAGATGTCGTGATAAAGAAACAGGTCTGGATGTGCCCGGTGGATTCCGGCTTGTGGAAGAAAGGTCGCTTGAAATCAGCCCGATGGTAGAAAGCCATTTCCGCAAGAAAGGACAGTCCGGATATCACGGCGGCGTTCAGTTTCGCGGGACTTTAGAAGTGACTGATCGAGCGAAGTTTATCGAAAGTTATCAATCAGGTATCGGCAGTGCCAAAGGCTTCGGCTTCGGCCTGCTGCTGCTTGCTCCAGCCAATCTTTAAGCAAACAAAATATACCCTCAAGGAGAAACAACCATGAAACACCTGGAACTGCACATCATTCAATCCGTCCCCGTTGCCTGCCTCAATCGTGATGACCTCAATTCACCCAAGACAGCCGTATTTGGCGGCGTTCAGAGGGCAAGGGTTTCAAGTCAGTCTTGGAAACGGGCGATTCGGGAGATGGCAAAGGAGATTGCCGCTGAAGAGAAATCTGATTTATTCAGTGGAGATAGGACTCGACGGATGGTTTACACGCTATCGACGCGGCTCGCAGAAAAAGGAATTACTTCACAGGCTGCTATTGCCATTGCTGAACAGGTAGCGGATGTCGTTGAGACGCTGGATTCAAAGGTTGATTCTGAAGGTTACAAGAAAATCAAGACGGTAATGTTTTTCTCAAAAGCAGAATACGACGCAATAGCTGAGGCAATAGCGACCTCTGATGAAGTAAAGAATTCCGTTGAAGCTCTGGAAAAAGCCGCTGTTGAAGGAAATGATAGGGAGAGAGAAAAGGCATTGAAGGCAATGGTGAAAATTCTTGAAAAGGGCGCAATTTCCAAGACGATCAAGTCTGCACAATTGAAAGACGCCGCAGACATCGCACTTTTCGGGAGGATGGTTGCAAACGATCCTTCGTTAAAGGTTGATGGGGCATCCATGTTTGCGCATATCCTTTCAACGCACAAGGCAGACAATGAGATTGATTTTTTTGCGGCAGTCGATGACTTGAATAAGGATGAATCAGGCGCAGGAATGACCAGCACCCTTGAGTTCAACTCTGCCACTTACTATCGCTTTGCCGCATTAAACCTTGATGCGTTGGCAAATGATGACCATCTAGGTGATATTACCCTGAAGGACGGCACGGTAGTGCGTTCCGTAGAAACAAGAAAACAGGTTGTAAAGACATTCTTGAAGGCAATCATTCAGTCAATTCCTAGCGCTCGTAAGACTACTATGAATGGCAACACGCTCCCAGTATATGTTCTTGGCGTTGTCCGGGAAAAGGGGCATCCGATTCAGTTGATAAATGCATTTGAAACCCCGGTGCGACGTTCAGAAAAAGGCTTTGTCACGGAATCAATAAACCGGATGAATATCGAATATGCTGACTTGAAAGAAACATGGGGGGTAGATTCACTGTTTGCGAAGGCAGTTGTAAAGGGAAGTCTGAAGGAACAAATAAAGGCTAATCAGGGTTCGATTGAAACCTGTTCGCAGGATGACCTGATCAATGGGATGGTGGCCCATGTCATCTGACAAATCTTTTCTGGCATTGCGACTGGAAGGCCCCTTGCAGTCCTGGGGATTTGACAGCCAGTACAACCGGCGCAACACCGGCTTAATGCCTACCAAGAGCGCCATTGCCGGTATGTGCTGCGCCGCGCTCGGTTTTCTGCGTGGTTGTGACAAGGAACAGGAGTTCTTGGTTGCGTTCGGTGCTGTGCGAATGACCGCCATTGCCATTCCTCGCAATGGTGCAAAAAAGGAACTGCCGGTTCGACGGTTGCAGGATTATCACACAGTTCAGAATACGAGACGGGCGAGCGGTGCGATTAACAACGATTGCGTACTGACTCACAGGCAATACCTGACTGATGCTGCTTTCGGCGTGCTACTGGAAGGCGATTCAACACTGCTCAAGCAGATTGCAGCTGCTTTGGAAAATCCGGTCTGGGGAGTCTGGCTCGGACGTAAGACCTGCATCCCCACTGCACCGGTTTTGGCCGGTTTACGGGAAAATCGAGATGAAGCGTTGAAGCTGCTTCTCAAAGATAAACCGCTTGAATCGTTTGCCAGGCAGGAAGATGTGGAGAGCTTTGCCGATGGCCGAGACAGCCTTCCTGATATGCCAGTGTCGTTTGCAACAGAGCGACGGATATTTTCACCAAGAAGGGTTCGAACGCTACAAGGAACAGATCGACCCTGATGCGCCAAAGGCTTCGGCTGCGGCCTCATGCTGGTGCGGCGGGTGTAAAATCAGAAACGGGCGGGGAGACCCCGCCCCTACAATGGACGTGGAAAGCGGGCGGCCATTTGGGGCCGCCCCTATGGAATCGGGCACGAAACAGAAGCGAACCTTGTTCGCCTCTGTTCACAACAACCCAAGTACCCCTTTGAGGCTGTGCTCCACCGCCGCCATCTCTTCCGTGGTGAGGCTGGTCAGGGGGCCGTCCCCGAAGCGGTCTTTGTCGAGGGCGCGGGGTTGATCAACGACCACCTGGCATGGTTTGAGAAGCCGGTCGCGTGGCTCGACCATGATGCGCCATCGTTTGAAGGAGGGATAGACCTGTGTGGTAAGTGGCAGGATAACGACCATCGGTGTGCCGCTTGCCGTGAGGGCGTTGTCCTGGATAACCAGAACCGGCCGGATCTTGCCAATTTCCCGCCCTCGGCCAGGATTGAGGTTGGCGGCCCAAATCTCGCCGCGGCGCATCATTTCCACCACTTTTCGGCTGGCTGGGTGGCGCGGGAGCCGCCCGGTTTGCGACCCTCGGTGATATCCAGCGCTTCGTTGCTGGTGACCATGCCTTCTTCGGCTATTTCAAGAGCCGTACGGCGGATGGACTCGTCAGCATAGGCGGTGTGTGCCTCGGCCACCAGTTCGGCCATGAATCGCTCCCGCTCGCGACGTGCAAGATAATCAACGATAGCGATTCGTACCACCTCGGAGCGTGGCAGCTGTTCAAGGCGGGCCTCGTCTTCCAAACGGTGATCCAGGTCTTCCGGCAGTCGCAGGCTTAGCGCGGGCATAATTGGCCTCCATGTATTGCATAATGTTATACGAAATGTATCGCAATCTGTCGGATTCGTCAATATTTTATGAGTTTTATGAGTTTTATGAGTTTTATGGGTTACATGAGTTACATGAGTTACATGAGTTACATGAGTTTTATGGGGGGCGTAGAATGTCTAAAATTGAGCGATTTGAGGAAATACAGGCTTGGCAGAAGGCGCGGTTGTTGGTCAAAGAGGTCTATTCCATCAGCAATACCGGCGGGTTTGTCAAGGATTTCGGTCTTCGTGATCAGATACGGCGAGCAGCGGTATCAATCATGCTCAATATCGCGGAAGGATTTGCCAGAAAGACGAACAAGGAATTCATTCAATACCTTGTCATTGCTCATGGATCAGCTGCTGAAGTGCAGGCAGCACTTTATGTTGCATTTGATCAGGAATATTTGAGCGAGGCGGAATTCGATAAGCTATACGGCTCGGCGGACAATACATCAAAAATGGTACTTGGATTCATCAACTACCTAAGAAAAGCGCAATAATTCATAGAACACAATGAACTCAACAAACTCATAGAACCTATAGAACCCATAGAACCCATAGAACCCATAGAACCCATAGAACCCATAGAACCCATAGAACCCATAGAACCCATAGAACCCATAGAACCGGAGTCCAACCCATGACCGAACCAATCCTCCCCCCATTGAAGCCGCTCCCCATCAAGGACCGCATCTCGGTCGTTTACGTGGAACGGGGCAACCTGGATGTCCTTGACGGCGCCTTTGTGGTCGTGGACAAGACCGGCGTCCGCACCCATATCCCCATCGGCGGGGTGGCCTGCCTGATGCTGGAGCCGGGGGCGCGGGTTTCCCACTCTGCCGTGGTGCTGGCGGCGCGGGTCGGGTGTCTGCTGGTCTGGATCGGCGAGGCCGGGGTGCGCATGTATGCCGCCGGTCAGCCGGGGGGTGCCCGGGCCGACCGGCTTTTGTACCAGGCAAAGCTGGCCCTGGACGATACATCGCGGCTGAAGGTGGTGCGCAAGATGTACGCGATCCGCTTCCAGGAGGAGCCGCCGGAGCGGCGCAGTGTGGACCAGTTGCGCGGTATCGAGGGGGTGCGGGTACGGAAAATGTACGAGCTGCTGGCCCGGCAGCATGGGGTGGAGTGGCAGCGCCGCAATTATGATCACAGCGAATGGGGGAGCGGCGATGTGCCCAATCGCTGCCTTTCTTCGGCCACCGCCTGCCTGTACGGCATCTGTGAGGCGGCCATCCTGGCGGCAGGGTACGCCCCTGCGATCGGTTTCATCCACACCGGCAAGCCCCAGTCATTTGTCTACGACGTGGCCGATATTTTCAAATTCGAGACGGTGGTCCCGGTGGCGTTTCGTATCGCCGCCAGGCAGCCCCGCAACCCGGAACGCGAGGTGCGGCTGGCCTGCCGGGATGCCTTCCGTCAATCCAAGCTGCTGCAGCGGATCATTCCTACAATCGAGCAGGTGCTGGCGGCTGGCGGGCTGGAGGTGCCGAAGGCCCATGAAGAGGCGGTAGTGCCCGCCATTCCAAACAAGGAGGGCCTTGGTGATCCGGGGCAAAGAGTTTGAGGGTTTGATGAGTTTGATGAGTTTGATGGGTTTGATGGGTTTGATGCAGTCAACTCATATAACTCAACTTTCGCAGCTGGTAAATATATGTAACATATTGTAATTATTAATAGTATAGCGTCGCAATCTGGGTTAAAATGGCTTTGTTCCCCAACAAATCCACTAGCACAGAGAGACGACGCTATGCAGCAGATTGTAGCAGGATTTGCATCCGTAGAAAACCGGATTCATTCGTTCTTTCACAATCAGAACCTCGGCCAGTTACTTCGGCAAAGCAATGTCAGGAAGGAAAAGGGCGTTAGCCTCGACACCTTGTTCCAGCTTTTGCTTTCCCTTGCCTTTACCGGAAAAAATCTGTTCCGTCTCCTGGAGAGTCCAGATTCACCGGATGGTATCGGTAAAGACACTGCGTATCGGCTGTTGAACTCGGTCAATGCCAACTGGCGCCGTTTTCTGTTGCTGCTCAGCACGCGGGTCATTGTCCAAAGGCTTCTCCCGCTGACCGATGAGACGACCACCAAGGTGCTGATCGCTGACGACACTCTGTATCGTCGCGACCGCAGCAAGCGGGTCGAACTGCTGGCACGGGTGCATGACCACAACACCGGTCGTTACGTGCGTGGCTTCAGGATGCTCACCCTGGGGTGGTCCGATGGGAACAGCTTTGTACCCATGATGCTGTCGATGCTCAGCTCTGCCAAGGATAAGAACCGCCTTGCCCCAATGCGTGAGGGCATCGATAAGCGCACCAACGGATATCAGCGCCGCCGGGAGAGCATGAGGAAATCCACCGACGTACTGGTGGACATGGTTGCCTTGGCAATGAAGGCAGGAACCACTGCCCGGCACCTGCTCTTTGACAGCTGGTTTGCTTTCCCCGCCACCATCAGGCGGATCCGCGCCCTGGGGATGCATACCATCTGCATGCTCAAGGATACGGGTAAGGTCACCTACGAGGTGCAGGGGTGGCCGTTCACCCTGAAAGAACTATTCAAAGAGGTCCGCAAGCGACCCGGTCGAGCCAAAGTGTTGGCAGAGGTGCTGGTGACCATAGGTCAAGACATTCACGGTAAACCGGTGGCAGCAAAGATCGTGTTCGTCCGCGACCGCAGTTCGAAGAAATGGCTGGCGCTCCTTTCCACCGATACGACCTTGACCGCCGAGGAGATCATCACGCTCTACGGCCGTCGCTGGGACATCGAGGTGTTCTTCAAAATGGCCAAGTCGTTTCTGAATCTGGCAAAGGAGTTCCAGAGTCGTTCCTTCGATGCTCTGGTCGCCCACGCCACACTGGTCTGCTGCCGCTACATTCTGCTTGAGCTGGTGAAACGGGAAAATGCTGATCCTCGAACTCTTGGCAGCCTGTTTCACGCTCTATGCGATGAAATAAGACGAATTGGCTTCACAGAAGCAATGGCACTGTTGCTCACATTTCTGGAAGAATCACTCAACAGCATTATTGGATTGTGCAAAGAGCAGGTGCAACAACTGATACAACGCTTTATAGAAACACTACCAAGAGCTTTCAGGGAGCGAATGCTACTTTTGGCCCCGGTATGCAGCTAAACCATATATCTGTCAACTAGTTACGGCCAATCTCGCTAGTGCGAAAGTTGAGTCATATAACTCAAAGAACTCAAAGAACTCATATAACAAATAGGAGTGATAAAGATGCTGGTGATCGTGGTTGAGAATGTGCCGCCGCGGCTGCGGGGGAGGCTGGGGCTGTGGCTGGTGGAGGTGCGGGCCGGGGTCTACGTGGGCAAGGTCTCGCGCCGGGTACGTGAAATGATCTGGGACAATCTGGAGAAGGGAATAGATAACGGCAATGCCGTGATGGTCTGGAGCAGCAACACCGAGTCGGGGTTCGATTTTATGACCCTGGGGGCCAACCGGCGGATACCTGTTGAGATGGACGGGATCAAGCTGGTTTCGTTTCTGCCGGAGGAGGCGGCAGAGGGTAAAGAAAAGCCTTTTTGAAGGGTGAAAAAATCGGTGGAATTTATGCAGTTGAATTTGCTTAATGATTTTGAGGAAGTAGAGGAAGTCTGTTCCCCGCACGAGCGGGGATGAACCGTTGTTTTAGCATGTGTAATCACCTTCTCGTCACTGTTCCCCGCACGAGCGGGGATGAACCGGTGCAAGTGGTGAAGAACATCTGGAAATGGAACTGTTCCCCGCACGAGCGGGGATGAACCGACCTGTGCGGGATGCAGTGGCCTGTGCCTTGTCTGTTCCCCGCACGAGCGGGGATGAACCGACGTTGGTCTTTGCAGTTCTTTCTGGCCAACACTGTTCCCCGCACGAGCGGGGATGAACCGGCCGGCCGTCTTCTGGGTGACGAGAAAATACTCTGTTCCCCGCACGAGCGGGGATGAACCGGCATGGAGTCGTTGCGGACAGCCGCCGACAGGCTGTTCCCCGCACGAGCGGGGATGAACCGGAATGCTATTTCTTTTTTTCCTTTCCGAGAAACTGTTCCCCGCACGAGCGGGGATGAACCGATGATCTGTCTGATGCGGAAATCCCGCAGGAACTGTTCCCCGCACGAGCGGGGATGAACCGATTTAGTCTCTCCTGCAGCAAATGTCCCGGAGCTGTTCCCCGCACGAGCGGGGATGAACCGACGCGCCCGCCCGACATGACTGAGAAAAACGTCTGTTCCCCGCACGAGCGGGGATGAACCGAACGACCGCAATTTCCAAGTAGGGGATGAACTCTGTTCCCCGCACGAGCGGGGATGAACCGGTGGTTCGCCGGTTTAACAAGCGCTCGGACTCCTGTTCCCCGCACGAGCGGGGATGAACCGCATGGAGCACAGCGAAGAAGCATTAATCGACACTGTTCCCCGCACGAGCGGGGATGAACCTCAGAATATGGAGATAGCCATGATGAGACAGACCTGTTCCCCGCACGAGCGGGGATGAACCGCCACACATTGTTTTCGACATAGCGGGCATGAGCTGTTCCCCGCACGAGCGGGGATGAACCGAACCCGGTCGTCATGATAGGCATGGAGGACATCTGTTCCCCGCACGAGCGGGGATGAACCGGTTCCCCTGTGTCCCCAGGGTTTGCTTCATTGCTGTTCCCCGCACGAGCGGGGATGAACCGTTTGATTATATCTTGTTCTGCCATGCACTGATCTGTTCCCCGCACGAGCGGGGATGAACCAGGAGACAAACCATGAACGCAAAAAATCAAATCCTGTTCCCCGCACGAGCGGGGATGAACCGTGCGGTGTGTGGTGCCCGGTGGTCTGTCAATACTGTTCCCCGCACGAGCGGGGATGAACCGGGACCGCGGCGAGCCGATTACCCCGGATGAGCCTGTTCCCCGCACGAGCGGGGATGAACCGAGTCTGCGGCGGCGGATCGTGCTGTACGTGAACTGTTCCCCGCACGAGCGGGGATGAACCGTCGGATCGCCGTACGCTCCGGTGCCGGTTAATCTGTTCCCCGCACGAGCGGGGATGAACCGGCTGACGGGCGGGGTTTCGTCCCCGTCCAGCCCTGTTCCCCGCACGAGCGGGGATGAACCGGGCGGGGTAATTGATTGGCAAGATGAAGAGCTCTGTTCCTCGCACGAGCGGGGATGAACCGAGTTCTCCTCCAGCGATTTGCTGGCGGAGGCACTGTTCCCCGCACGAGCGGGGATGAACCGTCTGCGGGGCTCTACCTTGGATATTTCCGTATCTGTTCCCCGCACGAGCGGGGATGAACCGCCGGGCGGGTGCGCTTTGTCGTTATAATGTTTCTGTTCCCCGCACGAGCGGGGATGAACCGCGCGCCCGCTGGCCGTGGAACGCGGATCGTTGCTGTTCCCCGCACGAGCGGGGATGAATCGGCGTTATCGGCTGGGGGGGCAACGTGCGCAGCGGCCTGCCGCAGATGCTCTCCCTCTATCCGCCGGCTGGCAGTGCGCCTCTACCCTCGGAAACTGCCACCATGTGGCAACTGCACGGGGTTGACTGCTCCGGCCTTTTATACGAGGTGACCGGCGGCTTCACCCCGCGCAACACCAGCGCCCTCATCGGTTACGGCAAGGGTGTCGAGATCGCCGGCTTGAGTCCGGAGCGGATCATCGAGCGGGTGGAGCCGCTCGACCTGATCGTCTGGCAGGGGCATGTGATCATCATCCTCGACCGGGAACGGACCATAGAGAGCCGTCTGGATTGCGGCGGTAAAAACGGCGGGGTGGTGGTCCGACCGCTTCAAGAGGCCCTGGCAGGGGTGATGACGGGGCGGATGGCGGTGGATGACTACGGGGATGCCGCGAAACTGGGAAAGAAGGGGTTCGTCATCAGGCGCTGGTACGGCAGGTAAGGGACGTTTTCACGGCGGTGCCTTTCGAGTATCACCGCTGCCCGCGGCGTTTCAGCTCCTCTTCCACCGCAACCTTCTGTGTCTGGCTCAAGCGTTGTGAGGCGAGCAGGTTTCTGATTTCGGCTGTGTTGAGGGTGGGGAGGAAAAGGTTGTACCAGACGACCGGGGTCTTCTGATTTCTGAGGAGGGCGGTGATGAGGTTCGGCCGCGTCTTCCAGCGCGGGTGACGGGCGATCAGGGAGATGGTTTCGGCGCTGGCCTTGGCGCTGCTTAGAAACTGGAAGATGGCGGATTCCTTGATGCGAGGGTTGGTGAGGCAGGCATCGATGATCTGGGCGTCTCCTTCCCGAAGGAGCGCCTCGATTATGTTGGCGGTTCCCCGGCGTGCCAGGGTCAGCTTGTTGCCGAGGGGGGTGCCCGGGAGCCGCTGGATGACGGCCCGCTCGGCAGCCAGCTTCTGGTCCGGCGTCACGCCGGGAAGGTAGCAGATGGTTACCAGCTCGAACAGGTAGAGATGGGGGAGGAGCGCCAGGGTCACCTGGCCGGGGGTGTTGGGATTGCGAACCACCGCGACTTTGAGGTTGTGGCTCTCGCCGACTGCCGGCAGACTGAAGACGGCCTTGAGCAGCTCTTCGCTCAGATCGCGCCGCTCAAGAAGAGCGAGGAGGTGGGCCTCGTCGAGGGACGGGTTCTTCAGCGCGGCACGCAGCACCTCCATGGAAGGAGATTGCAGCACCTGGCGCAGTTCATTCTTGTCCGCTGTCAGAGCATGGTGCAGCTGATGTGACAAATTTGGGCCAAAAGTGGCAATTTTTGCGGAGTCTTCCATAACAACCTGTAATATTGACCGCCGACCGCCGACTGCCGACTGCCGACCATCGACTATCGACCATCGACTATCGACCATCGACTATCGACCATCGACTATCGACCATCGACTATCGACCATCGACTATCGACCGGTTTTCACTCTGCGCAGCAGGAGAGTTTGCTGATGTCCCTGCTGAACCCCTGGGCACAGAGTCGCAAGCCTTCGCCGATTGATGGGTAGACATGCAAGGTATTTGCCAGATCCTCGACGGTGAGCTTGAAGCGGACGGCCATGGCTGCTTCGTTGATCAGATCCGCCCCGCGATGGCAGGAGAGATGGACGCCGAGCAGGCGGCCGGAGCCTGAATCGGCAACCATCTTTATGGCGCCCCGGGTCTGGCCGGTGACGTGGGCTTTGGGGATGGCGGCGACCGGCATGGTGTTGACGACCACGGAAAAACCGGCTTTTTTTGCCCCTTCCTCGCTGTAGCCGACGGTGGCCACCTCCGGATCGGTAAAGATGGCCATGGGGATGGACGGGTAGTCCATGGTGCAGCCGCAGCCGGGGTTGAGCATGCTGTCTATGGCGACGATCCCTTCCCTGGCGCCGATGGTGGCGATCATCATCCCGCCGGCCACGTCGCCGGCCGCCCAGATGCCGGTGGCTGTGGTGCGCATCTGCTCGTCCACCCGGATGAAACCTTTGCCGTTCACCTCCACCCCGGCCTTTTCCAGGCCGATACCGGCGGAAGCAGGGGCAGTGCCGACAGCCAGCAGCAGCTTCTCCGCGGCGAACTCTTCCCGCCGGCCGATCACCTCCGCTTCCACTACGGTTGTTTCCCCCCGCCTGGAAACGGAACAGATCGGGGCGTTGAGCACGATTTCCATCCCCTCGGCGACAAGTGCCTCTTGCAGTGCCAGGACGGGTTCCGCTTCCAGTGCCGGGAGGAGTCGCGGGCCATGTTCGAGCACGGTCACTCTGGTCCCGAGACGGAGGTACATCTGCCCCAGTTCCAGGGCGATCACCCCGCCGCCGATGATGACGAGCGATTCCGGCAGGGACTTCATGAGCAGGGCGCTGCGGCTGGTCAGGTAGGGGGTTTCGTCCAAGCCGGGAATGGCAATGGTGCGCGGGAAACCGCCTGTGGCGATAAGAAACTTGTCTCCCCTGTAGACACGGTCTGAGACCTCCACCGCATCCGGGGCGACGAAACGGGCGGTCCCCTTCACCAGTTCCAGGCCCGGCGCGTTTTTGAGGACATCCAGGTACTTGGTTTGCCGCAGATGGTCGACTGCCGCATCTTTATGGGCAATGAGACGGGCAAAGTCAACGCCATGGTCTTCGATTTGCAAGCCGATGCTTGCCCCGAGGCGGGCCTCATGGCGGAACAGCGCGGCATGGATCAGTGTTTTGCTCGGTATGCATCCCCAGTTGATGCAGGTGCCTCCCAGGACGCTCTTTTCGATCATCAGCACCCTGGCTCCCAGGGACTGGGCTCGCAGCGCGGCGGCAAAAGCGGTGGACCCGGAGCCGAGAATGACGATGTCGTGACGGTTATCATGCATGGTTATTACCTCTGGGAATAGTTTACCCGCTAACGTCCCACAGGCAATATAAAAACAGCGTAACCGGGTGGAAAAACCAGTGTGTTATGAAGTAAGCCCAGTAGTGTCCGGTTATAAAATTGCACTGACTCTCCAAGCCGTAAAAACCAGCACGTTGCACCCTCCCCCAACCCCTCCCATCGAGGGAGGGGAGCTTTAAAGTCCCCTCGCCCCTTGTGGACCCAAATTGCGGGCCTAAAGGAGAGGGCTAGGGTGAGGGGGGAAGTGCGGACGCAGAAACTTAACCGGACAGTGCTGAAGTAAACCAATTCGTGAAGTTTTTTATTTTACTAACCGCTGCTGGACGCCGATAAATACGGTTAAAAGCAAAAACCGATAATCGTGGGACAAAGACAAAACTGGATTTCCCGATACGTAGTGGTATTGTCTGTTCAATAATATCGGTGTAACGGGAGGGGGAGAGCTATGGCAAAGGGGAGCCTGACGGAGCGCGAAGCGCGGTTGGGGGCGAATACTTTGCGGATGCTGGCGGTGGACGCGGTGGAACGGGCCAATTCCGGTCATCCCGGTCTGCCGATGGGGGGCGCCGATTATGCCTTTCTCCTCTGGCACAATTACCTGGTTTTCAATCCTGTTGATCCGCGTTGGCCGAACCGGGACCGCTTCATCCTCTCGGCGGGACACGGTTGCATGCTCCTTTACGGCCTTCTCCACCTGTTCGGCTTCGCTCTTTCCCTCGACGATTTGAAAAACTTCCGCCAATGGGGGAGCCGCACGCCGGGGCACCCGGAGTACGGCCACACTCCTGGTGTTGAGGTGACCACAGGTCCGCTCGGGCAAGGATTTGCCGACGGGGTGGGGATGGCGCTGGCGGCACGGATGGCGGCTGAGCGTTTCAATGACGCCATTTTCTCCCCCATTGACCACCATATCTACGCCATTGTCAGCGACGGCGACCTGATGGAAGGGATCAGCTCGGAGGCGGCATCGCTGGCCGGTCACCTGAAGCTGGGGAACATCATTTATATCTACGACGACAACGGCATCACCATCGAGGGGAAAACGGAGCTGGCCTTTTCTGAGAATGCGGGGAAGCGTTTTGCTGCCTATGGCTGGCATGTGCAGCGGATCGACGGCCACGATTTCGACCAGATCGATACCGCCATCGGCGCGGCCCAGTCGGAGAAGGATCGGCCGTCGCTGATCATCGCCCGAACCCACATCGCCCAAGGGAGCCCGAACAAGCACGATTCGGCAGTGGCTCACGGCTCCCCCCTCGGCGCTGAAGAGGTTGCGGCGACCCGCAGAAACCTTCACTGGCCTGAAGAGCTCTTTTACGTGCCCGCGGAGGTTCGGGCGCTTTGCGAGAAGCGCAAGGCGGATATGTTGAGCGTCCATAGAGAGTGGGAAAGAAACCTCGCCCTCTGGCGCAGGCGCAATCCCGACAAATCCCGCCTCTGGGATGAGATGTGGCAACGGAAGCTGCCGACGGACCTTGCCGACAGCCTGCTTCAGGCGGTGGGCGGTGCGGAAGGGGCGACCCGTTCCCTGTCGGGAAGGATCATCCAGGAGGCCGCGGCTCTCGTGCCGGCGCTGGCAGGGGGCTCGGCCGATCTGGAGCCATCGACCAACACCGGCATCAAGGCGTCACAGTCGGTCTCGGCCGGTGCGTTTGGCGGCAGGAATATCCATTTCGGCGTCCGTGAACACGCCATGGCAGCCATGCTCAACGGCATGGCGCTCTACGGCTGTTTTGTCCCCTTCGGCGCAACCTTCCTCGTTTTCTCCGACTATTGCCGCCCGGCGATTCGTCTCTCCGCCCTGATGGGGGCCCAGGTGATCCATGTCTTTACACACGACTCCGTTTTACTGGGAGAGGACGGCCCCACCCATCAGCCGGTGGAGCATCTTTCCTCGCTGCGCCTGATTCCAAACCTCACCGTGATCCGCCCGGCCGACGGCGTCGAGACGGCCCTGGCCTGGACCGCCGCCCTGACCAGGAAAACCGGCCCAACCGCGCTGGTCTTGTCCCGGCAGAAGCTCCCGGTCCTGGCGAGAGAGGGGACGTTTGCTCCCACCCTTGTCCTCAGGGGGGGATATGTGCTGGTTTCCGGCGGTGACAAACCCGATGTGATAATCATGGCCAGCGGCTCCGAGGTGTCGCTGGCGGTTGCTGCCGGCAAACTCCTTGCCGAACAAGGCATCAATGCCAGGATTGTCTCCGTCCCTTGCCTGGAGGCATTCAGTGCCCAGCCGCAAACGTACCGGCGGTCGGTGCTCGGCGGCAGGGCGCCGCGAGTGGCCGTCGAAGCCGGGCCGGGCGCTCTCTGGTGGCGGCTGCTCGGTGCCGGCGGCCTGTTCATCGGTGTGGAAAGCTTCGGCGCCTCGGCCTCGGAGAAGGTGCTGGCGGAACAGTTCGGCCTGACGCCGCAGCAGGTTGCGGAGCGGATTGGCGAGTATGTGTCCCGGAAACAAAAAAGGAAAAACTTCTTGCGCACAAAGTGAGTGGGTGAGAGATGGTATCCAGTTTTAAATCTTCTCAAAGCCAGAGAGCGGGAGCCCAGCCTCAGTGAGCGCACTTCTCCTTGTGCCCGATGCTTTCGGCGATAAGAGTGAGTACAAGGGTGTTGAGGCTGACCCCTTCCTGTCTGGCCATGGCAACGAGCCGGGCGTGAAGGGTTTTGGGCAGGCGGGCAACGAATTTGCCGGATGCTTCTATCAGTTCTACAGGCTTTGCAGTCGGTTTGGGGATCGGATTCCCCATGTCGATCGCTGCGGAAATCCAGGAGATAAAGGCGTCCCTCCCGTTGGCGAACGCTTCCTCGATGGTTTCCCCGTCTGACATGCAACCGGGGAGATCCGGAAACGTTATGAGGAAGCCGCCACCATCCTCCTTGGGGAGGGGGGAGATTTCGTGCATGTATTCTTCAAAAGCATAGGGAGGGGCAACGGTTTTGATTTTCTTTACATTCATGGATTGATTCTCCTTACCTGATCGATCAGGGCGATGAATTGCCTGATATAGACCGGCTTTATCGGCCTGTGGGCCGGAATACTGATGGCCAGCTCAATGCCGGGAAACGAGAAAATGTGATGGCTGCCGCCATGGTTGCGAATCTCGATACCGTATTTGACCCCCACGGCAATCAAGGTTTCTATCCGCCAGTCACGGGGGTTATTGCGCATATGCTCAAGTTGTTTTTCCGCCGTGCTCATATTGAACATGATACTGAATGTAGTACTATATGTCAAGAGCAGGTTGAAGGCTGAAGGTTGAAGTCGAGGCCGATGCAGCAGGAGTGGGTGCTGAATGTCATGAGTCAGTGCGAGGAGCGGTAGGTTTCTGCCGTTAAAGTTTTTTACTGATTTATACGAGGCTGTACAAATATACTATGATGGAGGTTAGGAAGTGGCTGTAAGGGTGAGAAGAATAGATTGTGCAGACAATGGTATTGGATACTGTCGGTGTTGGACAGTGTGACACGGTTGAAAAGTCTTGACAGGTAATTGCGTATGGTGTCCCCGGAATTCTCCCCGGAATTCTCAGTATCCGTCTCAACTCCCGGATCTCTTCCGAAAGCATGTGGCATTCAGGAAGAAGGTTCACCCGCAACAGGTCAGCGATCATCTCGGCATCGGCACGGTCATTCTTCTTTTTCGCGGCGGTTATCGCCTTCAACATCTCGGGATGCGCCACTTTCAGGTCAACTGCATACGGTGTAAGAAAATCGTAAATCCAGCCGGTAAAAATGGTTGCCTCCATTGCCCCGATCCAGAGGAGGCTAGGGGGACGTAGTTGATTTGTTGATTTGCTCTTCAACGCCACCCCATTTACCTGAATTCTGAGCTAGCAATGCGGCACCTCGGGATGCTCCCCTGCAAACTCCGGAACGGGTGATGCCCAATGCTTTTGCCACGGTTTCACCGCTGTAACCTATCCTGCGTGCGGCCAGATAGCAGATAATACTTTTTGCGTCAGATATCAGTGCTCCTCTCCGACGTTGCCCTAACGCTTCCGGCTCAACATCGGCCACCTCCGCGACGAGTGTTACTAACTGGGCCAGAGGCATTCGCAAATCCAGTCTTTCGGAAACTTCTTTTTCCTGTTTCAACTGCTCTACGAATTCGGCGCGGCCGAGTATTCGGTCATCGTATGCTGTGATCAGCTCACCGCCGACTAATTTCAGCACCCGCTTGAGGCCGCCACCCACAAGTTCCTCTCTCCGCCCCAACGTAATCCCGTCTGCAACGAACGACTGATATTTTTCCTGCGCCAATTTTTTCCGCTGTCCGAAATACCGCAGCACTTCTTCCACATTTTGTCCCGGCATTTCCCGTCGGCCCATCAAAACTGCATGACCACTCCATGGATATTCATTCAGCTCAACGGTGTCCTTGACGATGCCGGCACGCAAAGGATTAAGGTGAATGTACCGAACCAGTTCGAGAAGATAAGGGTCTTCCTCGCAGATGATCGACTTGTAACGGTTCTGGAACAGATGGCCACTACGGTGGTGGCGCAAATTGAATGTGACGGCATAGCCTGTCAACAGTCGCCGCATGAGGTGTCCAAGCTTTCCTTGCGTTGGACGCAAAAGCATATGGGCGTGGTTGGTTAAAAACGACCAGGCAAGGCATTCTGTTCCAGTTTGTATCAGCAGGCTGGAAAAGCGATCCAAAAATGATTGCCGGTCATCATCGTCCAGAAAAATATCTCGTCGTTCAACTCCTCTGACGATCACGTGCTGGAGGACTCCGGGTATGTCAAGGCGTGCGGCTCGTGGCATGATGTCCAATATACACGATCTTGATGCTAAGTCAACAAATCAACTACGTCCCCCTAGCCCGCGTCCCCCTAGCCCGTCCAAGCCACTTGCGAAGAATCTCACGATCCATGGGAATGTTACTCATCAGCCAGTTCTGGCAGATATTGTCGTAACACCCCGTGATATCCGCTTCTAATACCCATGGTGCTGAGTTCGGTTTGCTCAGTGCGTTGAAAGCTGCGGCGGTGGCGTCGGCGCACCTGCGGCCTTCCCGGAATCCATAGGAATTGCCGTCAGCCGTGGTTTCCGCCACCGGAGCCAGCGCCTGCTTGTACAGCGCCTGCATGGCCCGATCCAGCATGGTGGGTATTGATAACGGTCGTTTCTTCCCGTTCTTCTTCGGGATGTAGATTCTTCTCAGTGGTTGCGGCTTATAGCCACGTCGGCGCAGGCTGCATGCAGCGCGCCATCTGGCTTTGGCGGTTTTCCAGAGAATTCCGTCAACGCCAGGGGTTTTCTTGCCTTTATTCGAAGTCACTCGTTTTACTGCCAACAGCTTGGCGTGGAACGAGCGGGTCAGCAGGTGTTGCAGGGCTCTCACCCTGTTCCACCGGTTTTCCAGCACAGCCTTTGCGATACGGATTTGCAGCCTCCTGACTTCGCGGCGGGCGGTCTTCCAATCAACCTTGCCCCATGTTCCGCTCTTGCCTCTGGGCGCACCGGCCGGAGCCGTCTTTTGCTTTCCCATCTACAGAGGTTCTCCAAATGATCTCGCAACGGAACACCAGTCGGACGTGGGCGCGCCATTTCGCCGAGGGGATGGAAGGATGTTCCCCGGTTTTAACGCGAGCCATGTTTCATGCTCTATCCACCCTGTTACCGGGCGGCATTTGCTTTTTCCGACCTCTTACTTTCGCCCCTCCATCTGTCTGCCTTGCGGTCGGCTTGCCATGTATCGCGTTCATGGCGGAGTGACGACTTTTCCACGTTCCGCGTGATTATCTTAACGGACAACTTAGGTGCGGTCTGAACGCCGGTGGCTCAACAATCCCGTGCAGTGACGTTAATGCACTGCAACCTGGCCACGCATGTTTACGCTGGGAAACATGCATATCCCCTGATAACTCCCGTAGGGTAGAAGCCCATCTGACGGCGCGTCAACGACCATTCACTTAATTTCACCATATTGTCCTGCCCTAGCCCTTAACCGGATGGAGTTTCCGGAGGGGTTCTCCTGTCGCCATTCAAACCCGATTCGGTACATTGTCAGCGGGCTTCGCACCAAGTACACAGCGCGTACCCAGCACGCCGCCTAGGGCGCTGAAGGGGATACTTCAGGTGCTTGATAGATAAAACAATAACAATATCAAGTACATATAATCACGCGACATCGTGTCGCGAATAACGGTTCGGGAGATCACCTGACAGCTTCTTGGTCAGGTGCATCTTCCTTGTTGGGTTGTTGACCCTCATCTTCCCTTCGCATGCTCTTCCTCCCGGGTCCGTTTTTATTTTTTTGTTACGGAATAAAAATCAATGCCCGCACTGGTAAGTACTACCAATTGGTTATTATGGAACTCAAGCCTCCTGTCCCATGAGGTAGTCGGAAGACCGATAGTGGTAATTTCATCAATTATTGTTTTGTTTACGGCGTCGTAAACAACTATCTTCTTGTCAAACATATTGCTGACCCAGACCTCTCCGTTATGATATGCAATGCCGGTATCTCTGTCTCCTCTGCTTAAGAAGTGGGTTCTCTGGCCGTTGCTTGGGTTGATGGTATCTATTTCTCCTGTTCCTGACGAAATCCATAGATTGGTTCCATCCCAAGACAGATCTGTTGGTCCAAGTATTGAAGTAGAAGACATATTTCTAATAATTTGCCCTGTCGAGGGATCAACTTGAACAAGTTTATTGTTGTTCCCTGCAACCGAAATCCAGATCGACGCGCCATCCCAGGTAATGCCATAAACCCCTGTTCCTAAAACCTCAATCAGGTTTTGATAAACATAGTAAGCAAGGGATGCTCCCGTGTTGGGATTGAAGCAGGTAAGGCTGTGAGAAGAACCATTATGAACACCAGACATGATCCATATATTGTCATTGTTGTCGAATGCAAACCCAACTGGATTTCCCACCGGCACAGCAATACTTCGTTGGGCGGTAACTGCATAAACGGCATCGGTACTGCTTCCACCTGTTCCGCTGCCCCCACCACAAGATGCTAGCAATAACGTCAGCAATGAAAAAAATAACGACTTGATAATCTTAGATGACATACTTCTTCCACTCCTTTTTATTTTATTCCGTCAATTTCATATTTTCATTCGTCCAACGGTTCGCGCAGTTGACCCGTTCGGGCAGCCTTTCCGCCCGACCGGTGTCCAACTGCCTGGTTGTAACCTTTTGCTTTCTCTCGTTTTTACATTTGTCTTAAAGTACTTCCCTGTTTTTTTCTCTTCTCATAAAGCAATAAAGCAGGTACGTCCCCCTAGGTTTTCTCAACCGCGGCGCGCAGCCTCGATTGCGGCGATGTCGATCTTTCTCATCTGCATCATCGCATCGAACGCACGCTTGGCGGCAGCGGGATCGGGATCGGTTATCGCTTTCGTCAGCGCCACCGGCGTGATTTGCCAGGAGAGGCCCCATTTGTCCTTGCACCAGCCGCACGCACTTTCTTGGCCGCCGTTGCCGACGATTGCGTTCCAGTATCGATCGGTTTCGGCCTGGTCGGCGGTTGCGACCTGAAACGAGAATGCTTCGTTGTGCTTGAACGCTGGTCCGCCATTGAGCCCGAGGCAAGGAATTCCCATCACGGTAAACTCGACCGTCAACACATCACCTTTCTTCCCGGACGGATAGTCTCCCGGTGCGAGGTGCACCGCGTTGACGGATGAATCGGGAAAGGTCTTGGCGTAAAAGCGCGCCGCGTCCTCGGCGTCGCCATCGTACCAAAGGCAAATCGTGTTCTTTGCTGGCTTGGTCATGTCATTTCTCCTTTGTGATTAGACACCCTACGCCGGAGTAAACGATGCGCTCGCAGTCGAAGGGCATTGGCTCGGCGGACAACGAATAAGACTTTATGCGGTGCGTAGCGAAGCGGAGCCGCCGCATAAAGTCGTGTTGGACTAAACCGTCTTCGGGCCTGTGCACGTGCTATCTGGATTTTTATACCGATTTTTGTCTTTGGGTGCGTGGATAATACGGGTTTTATGAGGGCAATTCAATAAAGAATTGTTGTTGATTGTCTCATTTATCAGAATTTCTCTGATTCCCTGCCTTGTTTAACCATCGGACTTTACAATTTTTGCCAACTTCGGGCGCAGTTGTGGCGTTGCGCCGGTTTTGTCCCGCGCTGCTTTTCACTGTTTTGTCGTTATTGTCCGTGCCCTTCCTTGCGGCGGGCTTCTCGCTTTACGCGGCAGCCAGCTGATTATCACCATTGTCCCCTCTTCACAGCAGGGACAGCGGCGCTCTGCCGGTGGCGGAGAAGTCTCTTCGTTCTTTTCTTCTTTTGTCTTTCTTCTCTCTGCAAGCAGGAGCTGCAACCGTTTCAGGGTTACTCTATTTCCTGGACTTAAAAGTCCGTAGTAGCGGACCTTGTGAAACCCCTGCGGCAGGACGTGCTGCAGGTAGCGACGCAGGAACTCCTTTACCGGTAGCCGCATATTCTTCCACTCTCTGGTGTCGGAATTCTGGTAGCGGAAGACGACCTGACCGTTATCCAGGGCAAGAATACGGTTATTGGTAATGGCGATGCGGTGGACGTATCTGCCAAGGTAATGGAACACCTTTTTTGCCCGGTTGAAGGTCGGTTTGCAGAAGACCACCCACTCCTTGTCCCAGACTTGCCCAGGAAAGATCACCTCGGGAAGTGCTTTTCTGGCCATCTTCATGAACCGGTAGCGAAAGCCCTTTGACAGGGCTTTCACCGGCACGAGGTACTTCTTGCGGGACTCCCGCCATTGGCCGTCTTTATCAAGTCCGCCGGCGGGGACCAGCATATGCACGTGGGGATGGTGCTCCAGAGCTCTTGTCCAGGTATGCAGGACGGCGAGGATGCCGAGTTTGCCGCCGACGAACTTGGGATCGAGTCCGATTGCGGCGAGGGTTTCCACTGCTGCCTGCATGAGGATGGCGTAGAGTACCTTCTGGTGTTTGCGTACCGGGTCTCTCAGTTCTGACGGAAGGGTGAAGACCAGATGAAAGTAGCGTACCGGCAGGAGTTCGCCTTCTCTCTTGGTCAGCCAGAGCTTTGTTTCATTACCGTGGCATTTGGGACAGCTTCTGTTTTTGCAGGAGTGGTAGAGGTATTGTTGATGGCCGCAATCTTCACACTCATCGACATGTCCTCCCATGCTTTCGGAAATCAGGGACATAATACGGATTATGAACACCATGTCACCCATCTTCACTGGGATTTCAGCTTGTGGAGTGATAACGGTCCAAGTCATGAAAAATCACTTTTGTGATTCTCTTAGCCCTCAATACATCTCCCTTCACGGCTTAATATACGCATTCAGCCCGATTGTCACAGGCTTGCCGTCAACTTCGGCTGTGGTAACGGCATTCCCCCGTGTGCTTGCAACCACCAGGGTTTTCCCGGATGGAAACTAGTTCATCTGACAGGCAAACTGCGGCCATCGTTGGGGGTGGTGTTTAACTGAGGTGAAGGCCGCGATGGCGGATTTGGTGGTAGCAGAAAGAAAAGGGAGCCCTGGGCGGCTCCCTTTTCTGTGGTATCATATGGCAAAAGCAGGTAAAGTTGGCAAACGGTCTTGATCTGTGCCCACGGGGATAAATTAATGTAATTATTTTTGTATCCTATTCAGCCGCTTACTTTATCATGGTTTTTCAGTTACTTTGGCGTTCCTCATAACCCCTCCCGACCTCCCCTTAGCTTAAGGGGAGGGGTGTTATCAGTTCCCCCTCTTTGGTTAAGAGGGGGTTAGGGGGAGTTACGGCCTGACAGGAGCTGAATAGTTACTTATTTTTCAACTATTGGAGTTCAAATGGAAACAATCCAGATTCTGAAAAAATCCCTCCTCTTCTCCGGCCTGGACGACGAACACCTGGCTGAGGTGGCGGTTATTGCCATCAAACGCACCTTTGCCAAGGGGGAATCGCTTTTCAACGATGGTGATGTGGCCAACGGTTTCTATCTGCTGGCGGAGGGATCCATGAAGCTCTGCAAGATGTCGCCGGACGGCAGGGAAAAGGTGCTCCATTTCGTCCATGCCGGCGAGACCTTTGCCGAAGCGGCCTTTTTCGGCGACGGCAAATATCCGGCCGAGGCCAAGGCCATGGAGAAGGGGGAAGCGCTGTTCTTTCCCCGGGAGGCGTTCATGGGGCTTCTGGAGAGAAACCCGCGTTTTTCTCTCAACTTGATTGTTTCGCTCTCGCTTCTGTTGCGCCGATTTGCCCGGCAGATCGAAGAACTCTCCTTTGCCGATGTGCCGGCGCGTCTGGCCGCCTACCTGGTGGAGATGGCCGGGAAGAAATCCACCACCTTCCAGGGGAAGACCTATATCGATCTGGACATGAAAAAAGGGGAACTCGCCTCACGCCTCGGCACGGTCAGCGAGACCCTTTCCCGCACCTTCAGGAAACTGAAAGAGGAGGGGCTTATCGAGGTGGAGGGAGGACGGGTGGTTGTCAACGATATGGAGAGACTCAAGGGGCTGGTGGGGAAACAACAGTGAGGCGATCTATCCAGCGCCGGTAGGTGAGAACCCTTTCGATGAAGTCCTTGTGGATGGCCACGTCGCACAGGCGACCTTCTTCCTCCACCGGCAGCAGCGGGAAGTGTCTGACAATTGCATCGGCAAAAAGCCCCCGGCCGCTTTCCACCGGGACCCCCCGGTTGTAGACCTTGACGCGAAAGAGGCCGGAACTGGGCGAATTTTTCTTGAAGATAAAGCCGCACAGCTCTTCTTTCTCCAGCTCGCTGACTTTTTCCCGGCAAAAAGCAAGCATCTGTTCCGTCAGGTCCTGCCTGGTTTTGATGGTCATGAGGCGTGGGGCGGCCGGGTCGCCCTCCAGGCGCATTGCCTCCCGCGGCGTGGAAAGGCCGCAGCCGACTTCCGGGCAGACCCCGACAAAGGTGAAGAACTTTCCCAGGGTGTCGGTGATGAAGGGGGCGTGCTTGTGTCCTCCGTCAAAACGGACGTTTTCCCCCAGCAGGCACGAGCTTATCCCGATCTTGATCGATGCTGTTGCGATGTCTTTTCCCATGCGGATACTTTAGCACGGTTCATGACAGAGGTGTATTTGAATCTGTTATTGATTCGGTGGTTAAACATATCAATGGTAGGGGCGAGGCTTGCCTCGCCCAATCGGGCAGGGGCTGCCCTGCCATACCTCAGTGTTTTACATGTTTAGCCACCGGAGCAATAAATAAATGATTGTGGTGAAAAGTCGTGGAATAGCCTTGAAAAAACGGTTCATGCTGGTATACTTTGGCCGTTTCCGCCTTGTGACAAAGGGTTTGCAAAGACAGTACGGAGGTTTGCTTGGATTGGGAGTGCTGCTGGACTAAAAACGAGATAACGCCTGAAGAATGTCCTTACATAACCGAAGGTGAAGAGGACCTCTATGGTTCGTTGCAGCGCAGGGTTGTCGATAAATGCATGGAGTGCCCCAGGTTCAAGAACGACCTCCAGCGCATGAAGGATCTTGCTTATCCGTTGTCCGAGGTATTGCCGCACATTATCTCCGGATACCGGGAACAGAAGGCCCGGATGGCCTCCATGGCCAGTTTCGTCAACCGGAAGACCCGGGAGATCAAGTTTCTCCACGAGTTGAACGTTGTATTGCAAACCTCCCTGGACCTGGATGAAGTGTTGTCCGTGGCTATGACCGCCATTACTGCCGGCAAAGGCTTTGGCATGAATCGGGCGTTCCTGCTCATGGCCGACAAGGAGCGGCAGTATCTCAAGGGATACCTGGGAGTAGGCCCGAGAAATTACGAGGAGGCCTGGCAGATCTGGCAGGATATCGATCGGACCAACAACACCCTCAGGGCGATGGCCAGGAATTTCCAGAGGACCAAACTCTCTTCCGAAAAAGTCAAATTCCAGGATATCCTGGAGAAGCTTTCGGTCCCCCTTGCCGATGAGAAGCATATCTTCAACCGGGCGCTCCGCGGTAAAAAACCGTTACTGGCTGAGAACGCTTTTCATAATCCTGATGTGGATCCCGGATTGGCGCGGATCCTTGGCGTAGACTGCTTTCTCGTCATGCCCCTCATTTCGAGAAAACGGCGTATCGGCATAATAATCGCCGACAACTGTGTGACCCACAAGCCGATTACCCCCCAGGACATGCAATCCATGGAGACCTTTGCCTTTCCCGTCGCCTTTGCCTTGGAACGGGCTTCCCTTTACGAACGGCTTCGGGAGGAGGTCACAAAACAGACCGCCGCCAACGTGAAGCTGAAGGAGCAGCAGGAACTGATCGTCAAGATGGAAAAGATGGCTTTGGTGGGAAAGATAACCTCCAGCATCGCCCATTCCATCAGGAATCCGTTGATGATTATCGGCGGATTTGCCCGCTCCCTGCTGAAGAGCAGCGCCGAGAACGATCAGAAAAGATCGTATCTGGAAACGATCGTGCAGGAGGCGAAGCAGCTTGAAGATGTCCTTGCCGAGGTGCTCAACTATTCGGACTCACTGTTCCCGGCCATGGACATGTGGGATGTAAACCAGCTTGTAACGGCCGTCTACAACGAATTGCGGGAGCGGCTGATGCAAAGGAGTATCCGCAGTTCTCTTGAGCCTGCGGCAGATTTGCCCATGGTCTGTATCGATTATAAGCAGATTGCCTACTGTGTCAGGGCGCTCATCATCAATGCCATGGAACTCATGACCGGCGGCGGTGAGATTTGGCTCAAAACGGCCCTGAATGGTGAATGCGTGACTGTCGAACTGAGCGATGACGGCCCGGCGCTGAGCCCTGAGGTGCGGGAGGCGCTGACCACCCCCTTTGTCGCTACCCAGGAAATGGGAACTGGTTCAGGCTTGCCTCTCTGCAGGACCATCCTTGAAAAACAGGGCAATGAGCTTTTAATCGGGGACCGCCGGGGGGGCGGGACTACCTATATTATCAAGCTTCCCATCACGAAAGGAGAAAGAGTACATGGCTAAATTGCTGGTTGTGGACGACGAAGCCAACATCAGGCTTCTCTACGCGCAGGAACTGAGCGACGAAGGGTATGAAGTGGTCACTGCCGCTTCTACAGCCGAGGCTGTGGAACAACTTGCCGGCAATAATTTCGACCTGGTTGTGCTCGACATAAAGCTGAAGAACGAAAGCGGCATAGAGCTCTTGCAGCAGATCGTCAAGGAGCGTCACGAACTGCCGGTGATACTCTCCACGGCGTTTTCCTGCTACAAGGATGATTTTTCCGCTTGGCTCGCAGACGGTTATGTGGTTAAGTCCAGTGACCTACAGGAACTGAAGGCAGAAATAAAGCGGGTGTTGGACAAGAAAAGCAGGATAAAAGCCGGATGAGGCCGATGTGACGTAAAGAGGCCCGGCCGGGGTGTCTGAAAAGACGAGCCGCAAACCGTATCTGCATGATAAATTTCCATTCTGAAAAGGAGTAATGTGTCTATGAAAGCAGTGATTATGGCGGGGGGATTCGGTACCCGCATGCAGCCCCTCACCTGTAATACGCCGAAACCGATGATCCCGCTCCTGAATCGTCCCATCATGCTCCATATAGTGGAACTCTTAAAGAAATACCAGATAACGGATCTGGTGATGCTCCTTTATCATCAGCCGAGTGTGATCAGGAACTTTTTTCGCGACGGCTCCGATTTCGGGGTGAAAATCACCTATGTCACGCCGCTTGAGGACATGGGGACGGCTGGCGCCGTGAAGTGCGCAGAGAAATTTCTCGATGAACGCTTCCTTATCATCAGTGGTGATCTTCTCACCGATTTCAACCTGCAGAAGGTCCTGAATTTTCACGAAGACAATAAAGCCCTGGCGACGATTACCCTGACGTCAGTGAAAGACCCGCTCCAGTTCGGCGTTGTCATTACGGATAAGGATAAAAGGATCACCCAGTTCCTGGAAAAGCCGGGCTGGGGCGAAGTAATTTCCGACACCATCAATACCGGCATCTATGTGCTTGAGCCGGAAATTTTCAAATACATTCCCGACGGGGAAAATTTCGACTTTTCCCAGGACCTTTTCCCGCTGCTCCTGAAAAAAAAGGAACCGCTCTTCGGTTTCCCTCTCAAGGGTTACTGGCGGGATATCGGCAATACCGATTCCTATAGGGAGGCTCACTACGACATCCTGCGCGGCAAGGTTTACGCCCGGATTGATGAGCAGAAGCAGGACCTGATCGGCAAAGATCTGCGCATCGGTGCAGACGTCAAGCTCGACCGGAACATAGGCCTGGACGGAACCGTGGTGATCGGCGACAATTCCCAGGTACAGGACAGCGCCCAGCTCAAGGATACGGTAATCGGCCGCAACTGCACCATCGAACCGGGGGTGCGCCTTTCCCGCTGCGTGATCTGGGACAACGTCTATATCAAGAAAGGGTCGAAACTCACCGACAGTGTCCTCTGCAACAATGTCAGCGTCGGTCAGGGTGTGGTCATGGAGGAAGGGACCATCGTTGCCGACGATACTTCCATCGGTGAAGAGGTGTATATCAAGCGCGATGTCAAGATCTGGCCGCGCAAGGTTATCGAGGGGGGCTCCACGGTGACCGGCAACCTGATCTGGGGAGAGCGATGGAAAAAATCGCTCTTTGAAGGGAAAATGATCAAGGGGCTTACCAATATCGAGCTGACCCCGGAATTCGTGGCGAAGCTCGGCTGCGCCTACGGCACGTCGCTTCCCAAGGGGAGCTTTGTCCTGGTCGGCCGTGATGCTTCCCTTTCTTCGCGGATGTTGAAACGGAGTTTTCTCGGCGGCATTCTCTCTGCCGGGGTGAACGTCCGCGACCTCAGGATGGTGCCGCTGCCGGTCCTCCGTTACAAACTCCGGACCTTCGGCGAAATGGGAGGTGTTCACTTCCGCCAGGCCATGGACGATCCGGCTTCAACTGAGATAGTGTTCCTCGATGGCGATGGCCTCGACTTCTCCAGTTCCATGGGTAAGAATATCGAGCGGATCTTTTACAAGGAGAACTTTCGCCGCGCCCATCACATGGAGCCGGGGGGAATCACCGAGCTGCCGCAGGTGTTCGAGTTCTACCGGGAAGGTTTCGCCCGTGCCATCAACCTGGAACTGGTGAAGAAGGCGGATTTCAAACTGGTCATCGACTTCAACCATTCCCCCGCCGGTCAGACCCTCCCGGCAATCCTCAACGACATGGGGTGTGAAGTGATCGGGATCAATGCCTATATCGACGAGGAGCGCGGGGCGAAGAAGACGGAGAAAAAAACGGAAAGCCTGCAGCAACTGGCAAAGATCGTTGCATCATTGGAGGCAAAGGCCGGTTTTTGGCTCGACCCTACCGCCGAAGAAGTTATCCTGGTGGACGAAACCGGCAAGATCTATGAGCCTTCGGAGCTACTGCCCCTGCTGGTGGCGTTGGCCCTCAAGAGCGGCGTGAGGGGCGCCTTTGCAGTGCCTGTATCCGCCCCGTCGGTCATTGAGCAGATAGCCAGTGAAAAGGGAAGCTCCGTACGTCGTACCAAGAGCGCCGAGCGGGCCATGATAGAGGCGGCACTTTCTTCGGAAGTAATTATGGCGGGCTCAATGGACGGCCGGTTCGCCTTCCCCAAATTCCAGGCAGCGTTTGACGGCATGTTCACCATCGCCAAGACCGTCGAGATGGCTGCGGCAGCAGGCATCCCCCTCTCGCGGATGCTTGAGGACATTCCCCGCCGCACCTTCCTCCAGGGAAAGGTGCCCTGCGTCTGGGAGATGAAAGGCGGGATCATGCGCAAGATGAGCGAGGACAGCCTGGACAAGGAGGCTACCTTCATCGACGGCATCAAGGTGCATTTCGGCGAAGATTGGGTGCTCGTGCTTCCCGACCAGTACAACCCGTTCGTTCATATCGTCGCCGAGGCCAAGGAACAGAAGGTCGCCCAGAAGCTTCTCGACGAATACCGGAAAAAAGTGGAAAAATGGAAGAAGGAGCTGCAATAGAGGCGGTTCAATAGAGCCGTTCGATGTTCGAAGTTCGAAGTTCTATGTTGAAAACCTCGAACCTCGAACCTCGAACCTCGAACCTCGAACAGGTTTTAACATGCCCAATCCCTTATACATAACCTTTCTCTGGCACATGCACCAGCCTTACTACAAGGACCCGCTCAGGGGGGAGTACACCCTTCCCTGGACGTATCTCCATGCCGTAAAGGATTATTACGACATGGCGGCCATTGTGGACGAAACTCCCGGCGTCAGGGTGGTATTCAATCTGGTCCCGTCACTTCTGGAGCAGATCCGGGACTATGCATCGGGCAGTGCAGTCGATCAGTTCCTGATCCATGGTCAGATGGCGCCGTCGGCTATGGCGGAGGAAGAGAGAATCTTTATCCTGGAAAACTTCTTCTCCGCCAACCGGCAGCGGATGATAGAGCCGTACAAACGGTATCTGGAACTCTACTGTCTTGCCGGTGACGGCGCGGGTGGGGGGATGCAGGAGCGGCTGCGCCATTTCCGCGACCAGGACATTCTCGATCTTCAGGTCTGGTTCTTCCTCGCCTGGACCGGCGAGGCTGCACGGCGCCGTTATCCCGAGTTTCGCGAACTGATCAGGAAGGGAAAGAACTTTACCCAGGCGGATAAGGCGCTCCTTTTCGCCCGGCATAAAGACCTTCTCAACGAGATCATTCCCCTTTACAGGAAACTCCACGACGAGGGAAAGGCAGAACTGTCGGTCACCCCGTACTTCCATCCCATCCTGCCGCTATTGTGCGATATGAAAAGCGCCAGGACCGCCATGCCGAAGGTGATACTGCCGACCGTCCCGTTCAAATGCCCTGAAGATGCCCGGAGCCAGGTGGCGCGGGGGATTGCGTGCTTTGAGGAGTTTTTCGGTTTTACGCCGCAGGGGATGTGGCCTTCGGAGGGTTCGGTGAGCGACGAAGCGCTCGGCATTCTGGCCGAATGCGGTCTGGTCTGGGCTGCCACTGACGAAGGGGTATTGTCGCACACGCTCCACGGGGGGATCGGGGCGAGCCGGGAGGCGCTCTATCACCCTTACTCTTTTCAGCAGGGAGGGAAGGAGCTGGCTCTCTTTTTCCGTGACCACGCACTTTCCGACCGGATCGGTTTCACCTATTCCCAATGGGAGCCGGAACGGGCCGCCGCCGACTTCACCGCCAGGTTGCTGGAGATCAGGGGGCGCGTTCACGGGGCACGGGTCGTTCCGGTAATTCTTGACGGAGAGAATGCATGGGAATACTATCCCGACAACGGCTACACGTTCTTGAGACGTCTCTACGGCATGATTGCCGAAACTCCGGGCCTTGAACCGGCAACTTTTTCCGAGGTCCTGGCCAGGGTCCCGGGAAGGCGGGTCATTACCCATATTCATCCCGGATCATGGATAAATGCCAACTATGGTGTGTGGGTAGGGCATCCCGAAGAAAACCTGGGGTGGGACTATCTGGCAAGGGCACGGGAGGCTGCTGTCGAGAACAACCCTACTGTTGCGGCACTTCTTGCCGGGAGGGGGCATGACGGGGCCGCCGCTGATGGAACTACGGCGCAACTGGTCTGCCAATCGCTCTATGCAGCTGAAGGGAGCGACTGGTTCTGGTGGTACGGCGATGACCACTTTTCTCCCCACAGTGACAGGTTCGATGCCCTTTTTCGCCGTCACCTGATGAATGTGTACCGCCTACTCGGCCTCGACGCGCCGCGCGAACTTTTCGAACCGATCAAGAAAAAGAGTCCGGCCGGTCTTGTCCGCGAGCCCGCAGCCTTGATTTCGCCGGTTATCAGCGGCATCGTGACCGATTATTTCGAGTGGCTGGCAGCGGGCCTCTATGATCTGACCAGGCAGTCGTCGGCCATGCACGCTGCTGAAAGCCTGATGCAATCCTTTTTCTACGGCTTTGACCGGAAATTCCTGTTTTTCAGGGTCGACGGCGTTCAATCCCTGGAAAAAACGATGCAGGCCGGAGATCGCTTGAATCTGCAGCTGATCCATGATAATGAATTCCGGTTGACCATGAGCCTGGGCGCGGATGAAGGCTCTCTGCTGGTGAAAAGCGAGGGGGAGTGGAGGGAAACCGGCACCCTCTGCCGCTGGAAGATAATCAAGATAGCCGAAGCAAGGGTTCCGCTTGAGATATTCAACCTGATGCCGGGGGACAAGCTCTTTGCCTTTGTCACGCTGATGCGCGGCGATGAGGAGCTGGGACGCTGGCCCACCGATGCCCCGCTCCTCATTAACTATGCGGGGCCGGACCTGGAACTGGAAACGTGGTTGATTTAGTAGCGGTCGGCGGTCGGCAGTCGGCAGTCGGCAGTCGGCAGTCGGAAGTCGGAAGTCGGAAGTCGGAAGTCGGAAGTCGGAAGTCGGAAGTCGGAAGTCGGAAGTCGGAAGTTGTGGTGATGACCATCGACTGCCGACCATTAACCATCGACCGCTTTTAACGACCATTAACTATCGACCGATTTTAAAGGAGTTTAAATGTCGGAATTACGCTGGGACCCTTTGAAGCTGCACTGGGTCATCATTGCTACGGAACGGGGGCGGCGGCCCCGTGATTTCCAGGTGGAGCAGCAAGAGGCGGAGATGACCAGCTGCCCTTTTTGTTACGGCAATGAGGACAAGACACCTGCCGAGATTTTTGCCATCCGTCCGTCCGGACCTGCCAACTCACCCAACTGGAAGGTCCGCGTCATTCCCAACAAGTATCCGGTGTTGCGCATCGAGGGCGAAATCAAGAGCAAGGGATACGGTCTTTACGATGTGATGACCGGTATCGGCGCCCATGAAGTAATCATCGAAACGCCGCAACACGAAAAGGGGCTTGCGGATTTGTCGGTGGCGGAGGTCACCGATGTTCTCATCGCCTACCGCGCCAGGTTCCTGGACCTGCGTCGCGACAGCCGCTTCCGTTACATGGTTCTGTTCAAGAACCACGGTGTCCGGGCCGGCGCTACCCTTGCCCATTCACACAGCCAGTTGATTGCCGTGCCGCTTACCCCTCCGGTGGCGGCAACGGAACTGAAGATCTGCCGTGATTTTTACGCCAACAAAGAGCGCTGCATATTCTGTGACTTGATAGATTTTGAGCTGACGTGCGGCGACAGGGTGGTGAAGGAATTTCCCAATTTCGTCAGCGTGACTCCCTACGCTTCCTGCTTTCCCTTTGAGTTGCGCCTTTATCCGAAAAAACACTCCCACGACTTCGCCATGATGGATGACGGCCAGTTGGCGGAACTGGCCGTAGCCATGAAGGACATGCTGTTACGACTGAAGACGGTGCTGAAGGACCCTCCCTATAACTTCATTCTCCACTCCGCGCCGCCGCAGCAACAACGTCTCGGCAAGCCTGAATACTGGGGGTCGCTGGAATACGACTATCACTGGCATATCGAGCTGGTGCCGCGATTGACCCAAATAGCCGGATTTGAGTGGGGGACCGGCTTTTACATTAACCCGACTTCGCCGGAGGATGCCGCTCTCTTCCTCCGGGAGGCGGAGATTTAGATGTCATATTTTTGCGAGGTTGTATGAAGATCCTGTTTGTAGCTTCCGAGGTCACACCCTTTGCCAAGACCGGCGGTCTTGCCGATGTGACGGCCGCTTTACCGAAAACCCTGAAAAAGCTCGGTCATGATGTGCGTATCATACTCCCGTTTTACAGTGAAGTGGAACGTGGCGGCCACGGCATCAGGAAAGGGCGGAAAAGCGTCGAGGCGGTCATTGACGGCGTAATGAAAAAGGGTCTCTTTCGCCATACTTCCCTTGGCGATATTCCCGTATATCTTATTGAAAACAAAGAATATTTTTCCCGCGACAACCTCTACGGCACGGCTGCGGGCGAGTATCCCGACAACCATCGCCGTTTTGCCTTTTTTTGTCGGGGCGTGCTCGACCTGCTGAAAAAGATGGATTTCCGACCTGACGTCATCCATTGCCACGACTGGCAGACGGCGCTGATTCCCCTCCTGCTCAGACGCGAGAAAGGTGAGGACCTGTTTTTCAGCAAAACAGGGGTCATGTTCACCATCCACAATCTTGCCTACCAGGGGCTGTTTGCCAAAGAGACCCTGGCTGAGATGGGGCTCGATTCTTCATATTTCACCATCGATTGCCTGGAGTATTACGGCAAGGTGAATCTGATGAAAGGGGCGATTCTTTCTGCCGACCTCATCACAACGGTTTCCGAGACCTATTGCCGGGAGATTCAGACCCCTGAATCGGGAAACGGTCTCGACGGGGTGCTTGGAGTGAGGAACGCCGATCTCCATGGCGTTCTCAACGGTCTTGACTATGATCTGTGGGATCCGGCGACTGACCGGGGCTTATACAAAAACTATTCGGTAACCGCCCCGGCAGGCAAGGCCGTCAACAAAAAGGGATTGCAGAAGCTCCTTGGCCTGGAACCTGCGGCGGATGTTCCGGTCATCGGCATCGTATCCCGTCTGACTGCGCAAAAGGGATTTGACCTTTTGGCAGAACTGATGCCGAAGTTTGTCCGGAGCCGTTTGCAGTTGGTAATACTCGGAACTGGTGACGAGAAATATCTGAAACTTTTGCAGGATATAAAGGCGCGCGGGGCGGGCAACATTTCGGTAAATATCGGCTTTCATCCGGAGCTGGCGCCGAAGATTTATGCCGGCAGCGATATCTTCCTCATGCCATCACATTACGAGCCGTGCGGTCTCGGGCAGATGATCGCACTGCGCTATGGCGCCGTTCCCCTGGTGCGAAAGACCGGTGGTCTGGCCGATACGGTCTTTGACGAGCAGGACGGGGCAACAGAACCTAATGGCTTTTCTTTTGAGGACTATACGCCGGAAGCCCTGTGGGAAACGGTGTCGCGGTCGTTGCAGGCCTTTGATGATAAGGGCGCATGGAAAAAGTTGATGAAGCGCGGGATGAGCTGTGATTATTCGTGGGATGCTTCTGCCCGGAGGTATGAGGAGCTGTACCGCCTCGCCCTCGCTAGAAAAGGGAGGTGACGCATGATGGACGAGAAAAACGACCTGGAACAGATTACCCAGGAAATCAGAAAGGTCATCGACAACAACAAAAAGTTTCTCGACCGTGTCTTTGATGAGGATTTCGAGTCGGAAGACGAGGGGGGCGTTGAGGCAGAGGCGTTCGAGGAGTTGTAATACGAAAAAGGCAAAAAGCCGCTCGAATCAGTAAGGTGCTGATGGAGCGGCTTTTTTGTTGCAGGATTATAATGCGGCATTGCACGATAGCATGTCTTTTTTCTCAGAGGACTCAATAATGGCGGATATGAAAGAGGCACTCGAAATGATGAAGGATATGGCATTGGAGCGTATTCGGATGCTGAAGGATGGAATCACGTTACATGACGATTTCAAAAGAGCTTATTATCTGCAGGAGTACGAGGCAAAGCTTTCAGAGATCAACAAGCTCATCAGGCGTCTCAAATTCAGGGTGATTCGCTTTCGATAGGCTTTTTGACGAAATTATTCTTGCCTCATCAAACTGTTTTGTGTCCAAGTGTACAAAAAACCCCGGGAATTGCTTCCCGGGGTTTTTTGTCATTAGTCGCTACTTTTCGTGTCTGCCGCTGCCGGGCACATCTTCGCCGCCGGCGCTATGGCATTCGCTGCAGTTGGTCTTATATATTTCGTCGCCGATGTCGACCGGATGGACGAAATTTTTGACCTGGGGGGCTCCTGCAGGAATATTTTCCTGCTTCTGTCCCAGAACCGTGTGGCAGAGGTTGCAGTCCTTGGAAATCACTTTTCCCTGGGCTGATTTATGTTTGCCGTCGTGGCAGCGGAAGCAGCCCGGCGTATAGAAGTGGCCGATATGGTTAGGATACGTGTTCCAGGACACTTTCATCTGTGGGAAGAAATTCCTGCGGTAAATCGCCTGGACTTCTACAACGGCTTTCTTGATTGCAGCTGCCTTCTCGGCGGCAACTTTGGGGTAGTTCTTGTTGTAGTAATCCTGAATTCCGCCAGCAATGGATGTATTTGCCTCTTCCGTGGTTTTGTATGGTTTGGTGAGAAGTTCAACCGCTACTTTCTTGACGTAGGGGAGGGCGGAGTCAATGTGGCCGCTGACAAAGTTTTCATCCATCTCCTGGCTCGGCGAACGGTAGATGTGGGTCGGCCGGTTGTGGCAATCGGTGCAGTCCATGAGGCGCTTGTTCGCCTTGGCGATCTCGTCCCTGGTGAGGGGCTTTTCGGTGCTCATGTATTCGGTTATTTTGCCGTCCTTTTCTTTAACGGAAATATACGGGATGTTCAGGCGCTTTTTGTCGGTAGCGATATAGGTGACCTCGCTGCCGATATGCCAGTGGATACCCTTTGCATGGGGCGACTTGGGCACACCGCCAATGTTGATCAGCATGTTTATTTCACGCGGGGTGTTGGCCTCATTGGGTGCATAGTGGTAAAATACTTTCTGACGCCCGGCATAGAACTTTTCCGGCCAGTGGCAATGCTCACAAGTGTCGCGGGCCGGACGCAGATTCTCGATCGGAGTCTCAATGGTCTCGGGATAGGTATGGAAGAGAACCGCATAGAGCTGGCGCAAGCCGGATATCTTGGCTTTCACGTACCAGGCGGCGCCGGGGCCCACATGACACTCAACGCACTTAACCTTGGCATGGGGAGAATTGCCCCAGGCGGTATGCTCCGGCTCCATCACCACGTGGCAGAGCTCGCCGCAGAAGGTGGTTGATTCCGTGAACTCAAACCCTTTGATGGAAGCGATCGAAACAATCAGGACAAAGATGATGGAGGCAAGGATGAAAAAGATGAACAGGTGCCGCCGGTGGGGAACGTTGAGATCGAGACGCGGATAGGGTGGAATCTCGACATCACCCTGTTTGCGACGTTCGTTCCTTACCCGGTAAGCACCGATCGGCACAAGCAGGAGCCCGAAAATGAGCATGCCGGGGAACAGAAAGTAGGTCATCAACCCAAGGTACGGCTTTTCCACCCCCGTAATGAATTCAAAGGACAGAAAGGCGATAATCAGGCCGGTGGCCGTTACAGCCAGAATCATGCCGATGAGGCTGATCATGTTCCAGGCGTACCCGGCGGTTTTTCTAATTGGCATAGTTCCTCCCTCGTTGTCTGGAGCTAAAAAATCGGATAACTCTACTATGCAAACACTGTTTTGTCAAAAAAAAGAAATTTCATTTACATATCTTAACTACGGTCATGACAAACCTTTCCGGCCGTTAACAATTTAATGAAAAAGATAGTTGCAAAGCTGTAAAAACGGCGTAAACTAAACAGTGTTATATTCCCACCCACATGCCGTGCACCTTGGGATTGCATGGCGCCAGCCGCTTGTGCGGAGTAAAGGAGGATGAGCCTGTGAAGAATCATGTTTGGCGACCGCTCTATGTGGCGCTGCTTGTCGTTGCGGCAATCCTGGTACTGAGAAAAGTGCTCGTGCCTGCGGATTTCGGCGTCGGGAAACGGGGTTACATGTATGGCTGGCATCGCGCGGGTAACGAGGCGGACTGGAAGGCTGTCAAGGTCAAGTACCGCTCGGCGGAGTACTGCAAGGAATGCCACCGGGACAAGTATGACGACATCAAGGCCTCACCCCACGCAAACATCGACTGCGAAAACTGCCACGGCCCTGCCCTGGGGCACCCCGCAGACCCGCCGACCCTGACCATCGACCGGAACCGGGAACTCTGCGCCAGGTGTCATTTCTACCTCCCTTACAAGACAAGCGGTCGGGGGAGCATCCGTGGCATAAACCCTGCCACCCATCATCCCGAGGCCGAGTGCGTCATGTGTCACTATCCGCATAATCCGAAATTGGAGGGGCGAAAATGATCACACGCAGAAACTTTTGCAAAAAAACCATGCTCCTGGTGGGTGGCATGGCTGTGCCGCTGGCAGCTTTAGAATTGTTCGACCCGAAAAAACTGCTGGCCGACAAATCTGACAAGGACAAGGTCCGTTGGGTCTTTCTGGTCGACACCACCAAGTGCGTCGGCTGTGGCTTCTGCGTCAAGTCCTGCAAAATTGAAAACGAAGTCCCCTATGACGCCAACGTGACGCGCACCTGGGTCGAACGTTACATCATCACCAAGGACGGGGCAACGCACATCGACTCGCCCAAGGGAGCCAGGGACGGGTTTGAAACTTCACAGATCGACCTTGGCGAGGGGAAATTCCTCGACATCAAAAAAGAGGACATCAGCAAGGCCTTTTTTGTGCCGAAACTCTGCAACCAGTGCGACAATCCGCCCTGTGTGCAGGTCTGCCCGGTCGGGGCCACCTATCAGACCGAGGATGGGGTAGTGCTTGTGGACCGATCATGGTGCATTGGCTGCGGCTACTGCATCATGGGATGCCCTTACGGGGTACGCTTCTTCCACCCGGTCTACCGCGTGGCGGAGAAATGCAACTTCTGCTACCACCGTATCACGAAAGGGATGAAGACCGCCTGTGTCGACGCCTGCGCCTTCGGCGCCCGTCAAATAGGCAACCTCAAGAACCCCGATGACCCGGTTACGAAGATCATCATGACCGAGCGGGTAAATGTCCTGAAGGAAGAGTACGGCACCAAGCCTCAGGTTTTTTACCTGGGGCTGACCAAGGAGGTTAAATAGCCATGGTACACGGAGAATTATGGACTGTTAAAGAACTGTTCGTCTATCCGAATGAATACATCTACTGGACTATCCAGATTGTCATGTACCCGTTCATGACCGGTCTGGTGGCCGGCGCCTTCGTGCTCTCCTCTCTCTACCACGTATTTGGCGTGACACAACTGAAAGGTATCGCCAGGTTCTCCCTGGTATTCTCCTTTGCCCTGCTGCCGGTGGCAATGCTGCCGCTCATGCTCCATTTGCTGCAACCGCAGCGAGGGATCGAGGTCATGATGACCCCCCACTTCACTTCGGCCATCGCTGCCTTCGGCATTGTCTTTTCCACCTACGGCATGATCGTCGCCTCGGAACTCTGGTTTGTCTACCGCAAGCACTTTGTGGAAACTGCCATGGAACTTCGCCAACTCGGCGACCGGACCTTTAGCCAGCACCTCAGGCATCTCCTCTTCTCAGCCCTGACCCTGGGGGCCATGGATATCAGCGAGCACGCCCTGGAAAAGGATGAAAAGGCGGTCAAGATTCTGGCCGGCATCGGTATCCCGGTAGCCTGTTTTCTCCATGGCTACGCCGGTTTCATCTTCGGCTCGGTCAAGGCCAACGCCCTCTGGATGACCCCGCTCATGCCGGTTATTTTTATCTGCTCCGCGGTTGTGTCGGGGATTGCCCTCTGCATGCTCACCTACATCGTTACCATGGAGGCACGCAAGCTTATTGCCGCCTGGAAAAGGAAGCAGTACCCGGAGCTTCCATCTCCGGAAGAACTGAAGAGTGCGGAAGTCCACGTGGTAACCATGACAGCCAAGTACCTGATCATGTTCCTGATCCTGGCCATCACCCTGGAACTCCTCGACCTGATCTTCCGCGGCTACACGGCGGTCAAGTCCTGGGACATCCTGCGCAGCGTCATCTACGGCAGGGACTTCGTAAATATCTTTGTCATCCAGTATGGCATGGGGAACCTCGTCCCCTTCATCATCTTTCTCCTCCCCCGTCTCACCATCAAACGGGCCGTGGCCGGCACCCTCATGGTGCTGCTCGGGGTCTTCATGATGCGCTGGAACGTGGTCATTGGCGGTCAGGCATTCTCTTCGTCGTTCGCCGGTTTCATGCATTACCACCTCCCCATCTGGCCCCATGACATGGAAACCTTCAAGGAGGGGCTTTTCGGCGCACTGACCGTCATCGTCACCCCCTTTATCCTGTTCTGGTTCCTCGACAAGGTTATGCCGGTTTTCAAGGAGACCCATTGACCGACGGCACCTTCCCCCGGTTACCCGGCGGGAGGCCCTATTTATACAGCAGGGCCTCCCGCAGACCCACGTCTATGCAATGGCATGAGCAGAAGTGAGTCGGGCAGGTACTTTCCGTGACCCGACCGCAGCAGAGGAGGGATTCATGGCAACAGATGCATCATCCCTGGAATGTCGGATCGAACAGCTCACCGCTCAAATGCAGGCGCTCACCGAACGGGTAGAACAGCTTGCGGCACTGCTCGACATGCCTGAGGCTGTCATTCCGGCAACAACGCCCCTCCAATCTCTCCCGCGCCCCACCCTGCAGCCTGCCGAACCCACCCCCCCTGCCGAGGAGTTCCCCCTCGGCGAACCAGAGGATGTCTCGGAAGAAATCCTCACCTGGGCTGGTCGGGCTTACTTCCTCACCCGCCTCTCCACCCTCTGCTTCCTCCTCGTGGTTGCGCTGATCCTGCGCACGGTAACCGACAACAACCTCATCAACACCCTGGCAGGTTCCATCCTGGGGATGAGCTACGCTGCCGTACTGATGCTGTTCGGCGGCTATAAATATGAGAAGAAAAGTCCTTTGGCGCCGGTGTTCTCCGCCTGCGGCGCGGTATTGATGAGTACCATTGTGGTGGAAACCCATAGCCGTTTCGCGTCGCTCCCCCTGGTCCCCGCCTATTTCACCCTGATGTTGACCGGCATGGGCATGGCATTTGTCAGCTACCGCTACAAGGCCCTGCTCCCCATTTCACTAGGGACTCTCGGCATGTGCCTGGCAGGGGCGGCGATCGACTATCCGCGCCCGTTCTTTCCCTATTTGGCCATGGTACTCCTGACCGCCAACATCCTCGGTTATTTTGCCGCCCAATTAAAACGCTGCTCCTGGCTCCGCTGGATAATTCTCATTGTCACCATGGTCATGCTCCACCTGTGGGCCTTCCGTCTGGGGATGGCCCTCCTGCGCAAGGAAACACCCCCTCCGGAGCTGGCCATGCCGTGGTTTCTCCCCGTCCTCGCTGTTTTTGCTGCGGTCTACCTGACACTCGCTTGCCTCGGGATCGTAAGGAGCGGTAGCGAACGGATTTCCCGGTTCGACTTCAGCCTCCCCACCCTTAATGCAGCCTGGGCTTTTAGCGCTGCCTTCTATGTGGTTAACGCAGGAGGAATGAGCAAGTTTCTGCTCGGCGGAATTGGCATAGCGGCAGCGATTGGCCACCTGGGGATGACCTTCTGGCTGGCTGACCGGAAGATGCCCGGAGCTCCCGGCACGAACTCCTTTGCCTTTGCCGGAATTGCACTGCTGGCCCTTGCGCTCCCCGTCGCAACCGGCAATTTCGTACTTTCGCTGCCGGCAATGTCCGTGGTAGCGTTCTTCATGTCCATTCTGTCACGGAAATGGCAAAACGGGGGAGTCCGCGCCACCATGTACCTGGCTGAGATCTATGCATGCCTGGCACTGGCGGCGTCACTCCAGGGGCAGAGTCCGAACGGATCGGATGTCGTCAATATCATTCCGGCCGGACTACTGGCCGTCATTTGCCTGCTCCATTACCAGTGGTGCCGAGAGTGGCCGCCACCCGCCACCTCGACTGTTTTTTCACGGTTCGACAGACACGACACGAGTGCCGTGGCCCTTCTGCTCGGCTCGCTGGCCAGTGCCTTCTTCATGGTGAGGATAATTATCAACCAGACCCTTGCCATCTATTTCGCCGCAGGTGACACAACAGGCATTTTCCGCTGCAGCCAGTCCGTTCTAATCAATGCCGCCGCCGCAGGAATCATGCTGTTTGCGTTTATCCGCAAGAACAAGGAACTGCGCAACGTCTCCATTCTCGTCACGGTTATCGGCGGGATCAAAGTCTTCCTCTACGACCTCCTCGGCACCCATGGCGTACCGCTCGTCATCAGCGTCTTTACCTTCGGCCTGGCGGCTGCGCTCGAATCGGTGGCTCTGGGGCGCTGGCAACAAATCAAAAGGGAGCCCCCCGCGGTGTAAACCATGCGGCGCCCACCCGGCGCCTGACTATTACCCCCTCATGTACCTGAAGCGCCTGAAAGTTAAGAGAGAATCATTATGGTGGCAATTGACAATTACCCCGGCATCTGCTAGCTTTAACAAAGCTCGGTACTGCCGAAACCTTCATCCACGGCCGCTTAGACCTGCTGCCGTCCCCCTCCACCGCAGACCGATATCAATTCTCAACTGTAGCTACGGAGCCAGCAACATGTCGAAAAAACTTTTTATCCCCGGGCCGATCGAGGTTGCGCCGGAGATCCTCGAAGCCATGGCTACCCCCATGATCGGCCACCGGATGCCGGAATATGCCAGGCTGCACAAAGGGGTGACGGATAAGCTGAAAGAGTTGCTGTTTACCCGGGAGAAGGTCTTTCTTGCCACTTCCAGCGCCTTCGGCGTCATGGAGGGAGCGGTGAGAAACCTTGTCGGCAAACGCTGCGCCAACTTTTGCAACGGCGCCTTTTCCGATAAATGGCATGATGTTACCAGGCGCTGCGGCAAAGAGGCCGATGCCATCAAAGTGGAGTGGGGAGAGCCGATTACCCCCGAACTGGTGGATGCGACCCTGGCCAGCGGCAAGTATGACGCCATAACCTTGATCCACAACGAGACCTCCACCGGCGTCATGTCGCCGCTGCCGGAAATTGCCGCAGTGCTGCGCAAGTACCCTGACGTGGTGTCTATCATCGATACGGTTTCTTCCATGAGCGCGGTGAAGATTCCGCTTGACGAACTGGGAATCGACTGCTGCATCTTCGGTGTACAGAAAGCCTTTGCCCTGCCGCCGGGGCTTGCCGTGTTCACTGCCAGCAACAAAGCCCTGGAACGGTGCAAAACAATCGAAGGGCGCGGCTATTATTTCGACTTTCTCGAATTTGCCGCTGCTGACGAGAAGGACAATACCCCCTCCACCCCCTGCATATCCCTGATTTATGCCCTGGACCGCCAATTGGAGCGGATTTTTGCCGAAGGTTTTGAAAAACGCTGGCAACGGCACCGGGAACTGGCCGAGTATGTCAGAGGATGGGTGTCGGAGCGGGGGTTCGGTTTCCTGGCTGCCGAGCCGTACCGGTCCCTGACGCTCACTTGTGCAGTGAACAGCAGGGACATCGATCTGGCTGAGTTGAAAAAAAGACTAGGCGAACGGAATTACGCATTTGACAACGGCTACGGCAAGCTGAAAGGAAAAACATTCCGCATCGCCCATATGGGCGATATGCAGCTGGCCGATTTACAGGATTTTACCGGGCAGATAGACGATATTCTGAAGTCGATGGCTTGATTTTTCGGTTGAGTCGTTATGCACCGTCTTCCGATAAAGGGAGGATTTATGCGGGTCACGGCACTATTGATCGGGTTTTTTCTGGTTATCACCGCTTCTTTGGCAACTGGCGAGGAGAAGACGCCGGTAGTCGCCGAACGGGTGCTTGTTGCGGAAATCCTCAAGGCTTACGGCGGAGAGCAGTCGCTGGGGAAGATCAGGACTGTTTTCGCCAAAGGCCACATCGATGCGTTCATGCAGGGTGATGAAGGCACGTCAACCCGTTATTTTCAACGGCCGAGAAAGCTGCGGGCGGAACTGGTCTATAAAAACTCTGCGGAAACCCGGATATTGAACGGCTCTCACGGATGGCGGCGCTCCAACAACAAACCGACGGCCGAGGTGATCGGTCCTCCCTTTCTCGGCATGGTTTATCAGTACAAATATCTGGACTTGCCCTTCGGTTTTCTGGATAATAGTTATACCATCACCTTGCTGCCTCGGGAAACTCTCCATGGCGAAACAGTGGATGTCCTGCTTTTGTCGGACGCCGAAGGTCCGCCAATGCGGGTGCATGTGGATGCCAAGACACATTTGATTGTCAGGGTTGTCGGCTCATTTTCTTTCGGCAGTATGGGCACTGAGCTTGCGGCAGAGTTTTTCGATTATCGTAGCGTGGAAGGGATACGGTTTCCTTTCAGAATTGTCAACTATGGCGGCGAGAACAAGATAGCAGAAACGTTGATAAACGAGATGCGGCTGAATCAAGAGATGCGTGACACGCTTTTCCAGCCGTGAAGCTTAGTCATAATTCCGATTTCAAATCAAGGATGAAATCAAGGCGACGAGGATTGAGGCGACGAAGGCGTGCAGATAGTACGTTGAGGAACCGAAGACGAGCCAACGAAGATAGCGCCTTGATTTGGAATTGGAATAAGGGGAGAAAACAATGAAATGTCCTAATTGTGGTGATAGAACGTCGGTGGAGATAGATATCCACTCATCCGGTTTTTCTGCCGAACAGTCGCCGGTCAAGGAATGCGGTGCCTGCGGCCTTGTCTGGAGGATAAAGATGGTTGGTGACAAAACCGAAATCGATATCATCAAGCCTGCCGATAAAAAATAACGCTGAACTGCGAAAGTTCTTACGGGAACTCTTCCGCAGTCCATGACCATGCGGGCCTGCCGGCAGTCTCAGACCGGCTCGAATAAATCCTTGCCTGCACCGCATACTGGACAGACCCAGTTGTCCGGCAACTGGGAAAACGGCGTCCCTGGCGCAATGCCGTTGTCTGGGTCACCTGCGGCCGGGTCGTAGACATATTGGCAAATGGTACAGACGTAGCTTTCCATAATCAACTCTCCTGATTTTTAGTCCCACCCAAAATTTCACCTCACCATACAAAACGCCCGATGATTTTCGGATAAAGGGGTGTCGTCCCGACGTCCCGGCTCTGTTTAAGCCTTTCTCTGAAGCTAAACTTCCTATTGCATGACTCTTTTTGCACTTCCGATGATTACGCGAAACATTGTAACAGGTAGGTGTTTGCTGTCAATTTTGCACGCAAACAAGGGTGAAAATTTTAGCTTGATTTTACAGGAGGTTGTGCTATTTTAGCAAAATTAAATATTTGTAGTTCGGGAAAAGACGCCAAAATTAAAGCTAAAAGGCACTTCCATTGGGCTGGACATGCCTTTGCCGACCAGAATTACCGTAGCAAGCAGGTGCTTCGATTTAGTTTGAGGTTCTATCCGCCACCAATGCTTCTCTTTTGTTTTCGAAACTCATTAAAGTAATTGAGTCAGAGTAAAAATCGGGTTTAATAACCCATATCCTGGCACCTAGAAGCAGAGGGCAGGCGAACTTTACTGTTATAGGCAAGAAACTTAACTACATTGGGGGGAAATGAAGAATGGCTTACGAAGTCAAAAACGAACAACTGCGGAAATGGGTGGAAGAAGTCTCGGCTTTGTGTGAACCCGAAAAGATACACTGGTGCGACGGTTCGCAGGAGGAATATGACAACCTGTGCAGCCTGCTGGTAAAGAGCGGCACATTCCGCAAGCTGAACCAGGAAAAACGCCCCAACAGCTACCTGGCCTGGTCAGATCCCGGCGACGTGGCTCGTGTTGAAGATCGTACCTTTATCTGCAGCTTGTCCAAACAGGATGCGGGTCCGACCAACAACTGGATGCATCCGAAAGAAATGAAGGAAACCCTGGGGAAACTGTTCAAGGGTTGCATGCACGGCAGGACGATGTATGTCATCCCTTTCAGCATGGGACCGCTCGGCTCGAATATTGCCAAAATCGGCGTGGAAATTTCCGATTCGCCCTATGTCGCAGTCAACATGCGGATCATGACGCGGATGGGCAAGGCTGTTCTTGATGTGCTCGGCGACGGCGAGTTCGTTCCGTGCCTGCATTCGGTGGGAGCGCCGCTGCAACCTGGGCAAAAAGACGTGCCGTGGCCATGCAACAAGGAAAAGTACATCGTCCATTTCCCCGAAGAACGCTCAATCTGGTCGTTCGGCAGTGGCTACGGCGGAAATGCCCTGCTCGGCAAGAAGTGTCTTGCCCTGCGGATCGCTTCCAAGATTGCCAAGGACGAAGGGTGGCTGGCCGAGCATATGCTCATCCTGGGGATTGAATCCCCCGAAGGTGAGAAGACCTATCTGGGCGCCGCATTCCCGAGCGCCTGCGGTAAAACCAATCTGGCCATGCTGGTGCCGCCCGACAACTTCAAGAAAAACGGCTGGAAAATCTCCACCGTCGGCGACGACATTGCCTGGATCAAGCCCGGGCCAGACGGGCAGCTGTATGCCATCAATCCAGAAGCAGGTTTTTTTGGCGTAGCTCCCGGTACTTCGGCCAAATCCAACCCCAACGCCATGGCCTCTTGTGCCAGTAACACCATTTTCACCAATGTGGCCTTGACCCCCGACGGCGATATCTGGTGGGAAGGAATGACCGACACCCCCCCAGCCGAATTGACCGACTGGCAGGGGAACCCCTGGACTCCAGGCTGCGGCAGGAATGCCGCCCATCCCAACTCCCGCTTTACTTCTCCTGCCAGCCAGTGTCCTTCGATCGATCCCGAATGGGAGAACCCCAAGGGGGTTCCGATCAAGGCCTTTGTTTTCGGCGGCCGTCGCAATAATGTCATTCCTCTGGTGTACCAGTCATTCAACTGGAGCTACGGAGTCTATCTTGCCGCAACCATGGGGTCGGAGACAACGGCCGCTGCCGTCGGCAAGGTCGGCGATGTCCGGCGCGACCCGTTTGCCATGCTGCCGTTCTGCGGCTATCACATGGCCGACTATTTCAACCACTGGTTGCAGATCGGGCGCACCAATCCGAATCCGCCACGGATTTTCAGCGTCAACTGGTTCCGAAAGGATGCCAACGGCAAGTTCCTCTGGCCAGGTTTTGGCGAGAATATGCGGGTACTGAAATGGATCGTGGACCGGGCCAACGGACGGGGTTCATCCATTGAGAGCCCGCTGGGATGGATGCCGCGCCATGAAGACCTGGACTGGAGCGGTTTGGATAGCGTTACCCGCGAGCAGTATTACGAGCTGATGTCCGTTGATCGGGATGTGTGGAAGGATGAAATCCTCTCCCACGAGGAGTTGTTCGTCAAGATGTACGACCGGCTACCCAAGGAGTTTCTGCATATCCGCGAGCTGATTCTTTCCGGCCTGTGGCGTTCGCCGGAGCATTGGGAGCAGATCGGTGAGGCAGCTGCCGAAGGATGGAATGAATAATTCCAATTTCACGTAGTAAGTAAAACACTCAATAAGCTGGGCGAAATTTTCGGAGCACTCCGGGTTTTTCGCCCAGCTTTTTTTATAAAATGTTCAACACGAGTCGATACAAGGCAATTTTCCAGTATACTCTGATAATGATCATACTTAACGGGAGGTATTACAATGAAACTAAACGATGTTACCCGTGGTACAGGGCTCGAAGAGCATGGCATCATCAATGCAAACCTTATCTACTGGACACCGCCGACAGCCGTGCTCTATGAGCAGATCGTCGAGCGCGGAGAGGGGCTTGTTTCGCATTTGGGAGCGTTGGCGGTGAAGACCGGCCACTACACCGGCCGTGCGGCAAACGAGAAGTTCATAGTCGATGAACCGACCAGCCGCGACCACATCAACTGGGGCAAGGTCAACCGTCCTTTCGATCCTGAAAAATTCGACTCCCTTTATAAAAGAATGACGGCCTACATGCACGGCAAGGACTTGTTCATACAGGACTGCTTTGCCGGCGCCAGCCCGAAGCACCGTCTTCCGATCCGCGTCATCGCTGAAAAAGCATGGCATTCCCTGTTTGCCAGAAACATGTTCGTCAAGGCGACTGCAGCAGAGCTGGAAAATCACAAGCCCCGGTTCACCGTCATCGACATGCCGAACTTTCACGCAGTTCCCCAAATCGACGGCACCAACTCCGAAACCTTCATCATCATCAACTTCGCCAAGAGGCTGGTAATCATCGGCGGCACCAGCTATGCCGGGGAAATCAAAAAATCCATCTTCACCGTGCTCAACTACCTGCTCCCCCATCACAGCAAGGTCATGTCCATGCACTGCTCCGCCAACACCGGAGAAAAAGGCGACGTGGCGGTTTTCTTCGGCCTTTCCGGCACCGGCAAGACAACGCTATCCGCTGCACCGAACCGCTCCCTCATCGGCGACGACGAACACGGCTGGGATGACGACGGTGTCTTCAACTTCGAGGGTGGTTGCTATGCCAAGATCATCAACCTTTCGAAAGAATCCGAGCCGGAAATCTATGAGACCACGAGGAAATTCGGCACCATCCTGGAGAACGTCGCCATCGACACCATCTCCCGTCGCATCGACCTGAATGACGATTCCTTTACCGAGAATACCCGTGCATCCTATCCAATCACCCACATTCCGAACATCGTTCCTTCCGGCATGGGCGGGCATCCGACCAACGTCATCATGCTCACCTGCGATGCCTTCGGCGTGCTGCCTCCGATTGCGCGGCTTACGCCGGAGCAGGCCATGTATCATTTCCTTTCCGGCTACACCGCCAAGGTGGCGGGAACCGAGGCCGGCATTACCGAGCCACAGGCGACCTTCTCCACCTGTTTCGGCGCTCCGTTCATGGCCCTCCATCCGTCTGTCTATGCGGAATTGCTGAAAGCCAAAATTGCCCGGCACAAAGTGAACTGCTGGCTGGTCAACACCGGCTGGAGCGGTGGTGCCTACGGTGTTGGCAGCCGGATGAAGATCGGCTATTCGCGCGCACTCGTCAATGCCGCTCTCGATGGAACCCTGGCCGCCGGCCAGTTCGAAAAAGATTCCGTCTTCGGTCTCGATATCCCGAGGGCCTGCCCCGGAGTTCCGGGCGAAGTACTCAACCCGCGCAATGTCTGGGCGGATAAGGCTGCCTATGATGCAACAGCCAAGGATCTGGTGGAGATGTTCCGCAAGAACTTCGAGCAGTTTAAGGCAAACGTTTCCCAGGAAGTGGCCTGCGTGCTTTAAGAGCCTCATATACATATTTATTTTGTGAAAGGCCCCGGAAATGTTCCGGGGCCTTTTTTGCCCATAAACCTCACCATTGCTTGACAAAATGTTATCGCGCTGTAAAAAGTAAAGTTAGACGGTGTTAATTTTTTGTTTTGTTGCCGTACTTGTTGCGAGTGTTTTCTCCATGTTGTCGAGGCAAACGATTGCATAAGCCGGGAGGGCCAGGCGATGGGAAGGAAGAAGGGTGAGACTCGGATAAATTCTAAAGAAGAATACGTGGGGATCTCAGAAATTCTGGAGCAAAAGGGGATCTCGCGACGGGACTTCATGAAATTCTGCACTGCCATGTCGGCAGCGCTGTCACTTCCCGCCACATTTGCTCCACAGATTGCCCGGGCCCTTGATGAAGTGAAGCGGCCGACCTTGGTCTGGCTGGAGTTTCAGGACTGTGCCGGGAATACCGAAGCACTTTTGCGGTCAGCCAATCCGACGGTGGCGGAACTGGTATTGGACGTCCTTTCCGTTGATTACCATGAAACCATCATGGCTGCTGCCGGACATCAGGCCGAAGATATCCTGGCGAAGGTGGTGAAGGAACAGAAGGGAAAATATATCGCCGTGGTCGAGGGATCAATTCCACTCAAGGACGGCGGGGTCTACTGCTGTATCGGCGGGAGAAGCGCCCTGGATATAGCCCGTGAAGTGTGCGGCAATGCCTTTGCCACCATTGCCGTCGGTTCCTGCGCTGCTTTCGGTGGTATTCCTGCTGCCGCGCCGAATCCGACCGGTGCGGTAGGCGTCAAGGATGCGGTTCCGGCAGCTACCGTCTTGAACCTTCCCGGCTGCCCTCTTAATGCCGACAATCTTACCGCCACGGTCGTCCATTACCTGACGTTCAACAAGCTCCCGGCAGTCGACAGTCTGGGCCGCCCCCTGTTTGCATACGGCAAGAGAATTCATGATGCCTGTGAGCGCCGGCCCCATTTTGACGCCGGCCAGTATGTGGAAGCCTGGGGGGATGCCGGCCATCGCAACGGCTTCTGTCTTTACAAGATGGGGTGCAAGGGACCGGCGACCTGGCACAACTGCCCGATCCAGCGATATAACGAAAACACCAGCTGGCCGGTAGGGGCGGGTCACGGCTGCGTCGGCTGCTCGGAACCGGTCTTCTGGGACAGCATGACCCCCTTTTACAAAAGACTGCCCCATGTGCCCGGCTTCGGCATCGAATACACCGCCGACAAGCTCGGCGCCGGTCTGTTTGTCGGGGCCGCCGCGGCCTTCTTTGCCCACGGCGTCGTCAAGGCGTTCCGCCATGAAATTGAGCCGTCTGAGCAGAGCAGGAAAGAGGGGGAAAAATAAATGGCCAAGCTCGTCATAGATCCCATTACCAGAATAGAAGGTCATCTGCGCATCGAGGCCGAGTTGAGTAACGGAAAGGTCGCCGATGCCTGGTGCAGCAGTACCATGTTCCGCGGCATCGAAAAGATCCTCAAAGGGCGCGACCCGCGTGATGCATGGGTGTTCACCCAGCGGTTCTGCGGGGTCTGTACCACGGTGCATGCCATCGCTTCCATCCGGACAGTAGAAAACGCCTTGGGAATAAGGGCGCCTGCCAATGCCGAACTGATCAGGAACATTGTCATCGGTATCCAGAACGTGCAGGACCATGTGATCCACTTTTACCACCTCCATGCCCTGGACTGGGTCGATATCACCTCCGGGCTCAAGGCCGACCCGGCGAAGACTGCGGCGCTGGCAGCTTCCATTTCAGACTGGCCGCTCAACTCTCCCACATATTTCAAGTCGGTGCAGGATAAACTGAAGGCCTTCGTCGGTCGCGGCAGGCTTGGCCCGTTTGCCAATGCCTACTGGGGGCATCCGGCCTACCGCCTCCCGCCGGAAGCGAACCTGATGGCTACCGCCCATTATCTCGAAGCGCTTGAATGGCAGAAGGATGTCATAAAAATTCACGCAATTCTCGGCAGCAAAAATCCCCATCCCCAGACTTTTCTCGTCGGTGGCATGGCGATAGCGCTCGATCCCAATTCCCAGTCTGCGCTCAACGATGCGAAGATAGCGGAAATCAGGAGCCTTTTGGCAAAAACACGGGAGTTCGTGGAGAAGGTTTATATACCCGACCTGCTGGCAGTGGCGTCGTTTTACAAGGAATGGGCCGGTATCGGCGCCGGTGTCGGCAACTATCTCAGCTATGGTGAATTCCCCCGCGATAACAGCGGCAAGCGGGAAAAGCTCTGGCTGCCGCAGGGAATCATCATCGGCAAGGACCTGACGAAAGTTCACCCGGTTGACCATAAGAAGATCAGCGAATACGTGGATCACTCCTGGTATGACTACTCGGTCGGTCAGGGGAAGGGACTGCATCCGTGGGACGGTGAGACGGAGCAGAACTACAGCGGTCCCAAGCCGCCCTACGAGTTTCTCGACACGAGCCGCAAATATTCATGGGTCAAGTCGCCGCGCTACGAGGACACACCCATGGAGGTCGGCCCGCTGGCGAGGATGCTCGTTGCTTACGCTTCAGGTCACATCCCTGTGAAAAAGGCTGTGGACGGTGTGCTGGCCAAGCTGAATGTGGGACCTGACGCCCTTTTCTCGACGCTCGGAAGGACCGCGGCCCGTGGCATAGAGACGCTGGTCATTGCCGAAGAGTTGCCCCAGTGGCTTGACCTGCTGGTGTCGAACATTGCCGGCGGCGATCTCTCCATTCATAACGGCGAAAAGTGGGATCCTGACCGCTGGCCGGCAGAAGCCTCCGGGTACGGCTTTCATGAGGCGCCTCGGGGCGCTCTGGGGCACTGGATAAGGATCAGAAACCAGAAAATACTCAATTACCAGGCAGTCGTCCCCAGCACCTGGAACGCTTCCCCTCGCGATGCCAGGGGAGTGCGCGGCCCCTATGAGGAGGCGCTTGTCGGAACGCCGATGGCAGATCCGCAGAAGCCGCTGGAGATATTGCGTACTGTGCATTCGTTCGACCCCTGTCTGGCCTGTGCCGTTCATCTGGTCGATCTGCAGCATAATGAACTGGTGCGGATTAACGTGACGTAGGAGGCAAGCCATGCGCGGTCCCATCTGTCAGTACAAACGCTATATCTGGCAATTGCCGGTCAGGATTACCCACTGGGTGAATGTGGTGGCCATTGTCGTTCTTGCAGTTACCGGCCTGTATATCGGTTCGCCGAAAACCCTGGCCCTTGACCCATCAGGCTATGTAATGGGGTGGGTGCGTTTTGTTCACTTTTCAACCGGATACGCCTTTGCCGTCAGCGTGGCGAGCCGCATCTACTGGTCATTCGTCGGCAACAAGTATGCAAGCTGGAAGGCGTATTTTCCTGCATTTACTGCCGAAGGACGTCGGCACATGAAGGAGATGTTCCGCTATTACTTCTTCCTCACCAGGGAGGTGCCGGAAACCGAGGGACATAATCCGCTGGCTGCTACGGCCTATGCGGGGATTCACCTCCTCTACCTGGTGATGATCGGCACCGGCTTTGCTATTTACTCCGAGTTTGCGCCCAATTCAATCATGCACAAGGCCCTGGGATGGATGTTTGCCATAGCAAGCAGTCAGCAGATACGGCTGATCCACCACGGTGTCATGTGGCTGATCCTGGCCTTTGTCTGCAACCATGTCTACAGCGCCTGGCTGATGGATGCCAAGGAGCATGGCGGGGAAGTTTCCAGCATCTTCAGCGGGTACAAGTTCATGCTGGATAAGGAGAAATAGACTCTGCACACTCTTCTATCGGGTATAGGCAACCTGGTCATGTCGGACGATGGTGTCGGGGGGATGGGCGTGCAGCCGGAAGAAACGGGGGGGGCGGTCTGGAGTTATATCCACAGGTTAAGACGCAGCTTGAATGGCGCTACGTCAATTGGAATTACAGACTAAAATAGATGGTCGCTCCTTCCCCGACCACCCCCTCGGCCCAGACCCGTCCTCCATGGCGTTGAATGATTCGCTGCACCGTGGCGAGGCCGATGCCGTGCCCTTTGAATTCGGTCGTACCGGGGAGGCGGCAGAAGGGAGTAAACATCTTTTCGGCGTAGACCATATCAAATCCGGCCCCGTTGTCGCGAACGAAGTAGACGGGATTACCACCGGACTTTTTCACACCGAACTCGATCACGGCGTTTTCCCTTTTCCCGGTGTACTTCCAGGCATTGCCGAGAAGATTTTCCAGGACGACCTGAATCAGCTTCCGATCCCCTACGGCCGTCACCCCTTTGGCGATGATGCATTTCACTTGCCGCTCAGGCTCATTTAACCTGAGTTCCGCTGTTATGACCTCTGCAATGATACTAAGGTCAATCGGTTCCCTGGTGATCTCGTTTCGCGACAGCCGGGAGAAGTTCAGAAGAGTGCTGATAAGCTGATCCATCCGTTCGGTTTCTTCAAAAATGTTTCGTATGTACCCCCTGCATTGATCATCGAGATTCTCACCGCAATATGTCTGGAGTATCTGGCTGTAACTGCTGATGTTGGTCAATGGGGCGCGGAGGTCGTGGGAAACAGTGTAACTGAACGTTTCCAGTTCCTGGTTGGCAAGTTCGAGCTCGAATGCGCGGCTTGTCAGGTTCGTATTCAGTATTTCGATTTCTTCGGCAGTCCGTTTCCGTTCGGTCATGTCGTTAACCATGCTGAGCAGCAACTGTTCCCCGTTTATTTCGATGGTCGTTGCCGAATATAACCCCCAAATCGCCTTTCCTTCTTTGTCTTTGAAGTTGAGTTCAAGATTGCGGACTTCGCCATGCTCCTTGAGCATTTGAATCATTTTCTCGCGGTCAGCCGGGTTTGCCCAGATGTCGAGTTCGATCGATGTGCGGCCGGTAACGTCCTCACGCCGATGTTGCAGGAGCCGCTCGAAGGCTTCATTGACTTCGACATATCTGCCGTCTTCCAGTCTGGAGATAGTCAACACCATCGGCGAAGTGTGGAATGCTTTGGAGAATTTTTCTTCGCTCTGTTTCAGTTCTCTGAACAGAATGTCATAGGGGCTGGCCAGTCCGGTCGCGATCATGGCCCTGTAAATGAGATAGAAGCCGATTAACCTGAAAAGATGTCCTGCAAGGTTGCCCGTGCCGTAGTCATCCGCATACAGTGCGAAGGCCAGTTCAGCAATGATGAACAGAATAATCGACGTGGTGAGCAGTAAAGTGACATGCCGGTCGAACGCCCGGCGTTTTCGCAGGAGGACGACCAGGGCGGTGAGAAACAGAAGCGAAATCATGTATTCACTGGCTTTATAGAAAGGGGTCGGTCCAATTCCCTCTATAAAACAGGTGGGAAAAATCTGCCCGGTAAAAATGGAGGCAAGGATCAGTGCGACGACAGCGGCATAGCAGGAAGCCAGTAAACCCGGTTTGAGCCGGCGATTGAGGAACAGCGGTGCGAGCAACAGGGAAATGCTTTGCAGGTAACGGGCCGCAATCCTGAACTGGGTTGCCAGGTTGACGCTGGTAGTCTGGAATACCCCCATGTTCTTGTAAGACAGGGCATGGAGGAGATCGATTGTCGCAACAAAGAGATATGCGATGCCGATGAACAGAAGGTAGTTGTTGTTCAGGAAACGCCGAGTGTTCCAGGCGATCATGAATATGCTGCAGGCGCCTACAACGGAGAAAATTTCAACAAGGGTATGGAACCGGAGGTAGCTGTGCAAGCTTGCCAGATACAGGCCGAACAGAAACGCAATCCCCAACAGGAGACTTTCGTAATTGTTGAACAGAGTAGGATTTAGGGGGTATTTTTTGTCGGATTGTCCCATGATAATGCCCGTGATATCGCATGGTGTTTGATGTGTATACAAATAAGCAACAAAATGGGATCATTTGTCAAGCTATTAACGGGGAAGGGAGACGTTATCGACGTTTTTAATGAAGGGAGTTTGTCTGCTGTGTATGCAGCATCTTCAGCCCGGCTTTTGCTGTTAAGCTGGTTAGTGCAGCGTTGGATCTTTCCAGGTCATGTCCGGCCATTTTATGTTGGAAAGGAGTGTGGTCATCTCGGCTACCGGAAGGGGCTTGCTGAATAAATAACCTTGCATTTCCGGGCAGTTGAGGCCGTCGAGCAGCTTCATTTGCTCCAGGGTTTCGACCCCTTCGGCTATGACGTTGAGCCTGAGGCTTTGTGCCATGGTAATGACCGCTATGGCAATGGCCGCATCGTCGGCGTTGGTATTTATGTCATGGACAAAGGAGCGATCGATTTTCAATGTCTGGATGGGAAGCTTTTTTATATAGGAAAGCGACGAATAACCCGTGCCGAAGTCGTCGATGGAGATATGTATCCCCAGATTGCTCAATCTATTTAGCGTCTGTACGGTTTTTTCCACATTCTGCAGCATGACGTTTTCGGTCAGTTCCAGTTCAAGCCAGCAGGGAGCGAGATCTGCTTCACCCAATATCTGCTCGACCATATCCGTCAGCCTTGGCTGCTGGAATTGCCGCGGCGAAAAGTTCACGGCGACGCGCATGGGGGGATAATTTAGCAGCTGCCATGTTTTGTTTTGGGCGCAGGCGGTGCGAAGCACCCATTCGCCGAGGGGAATGATCAGTCCGGTGTCTTCAGCCAGGGGGATGAACTGATTTGGCAGGATAAGTCCCATCTCCGGGTTCTGCCAGCGGACGAGCGCTTCGAGACAGACGATCTGGCCGGTTTTGATATTGACCTTCGGTTGATAGTAGAGGGAAAATTCCTCACGTTGAAGGGCCTTACGCAGGCTGTTCTCCATTGTCAGCCGGCGGAATGCCTGCTCATCCATGGAAGATGTGTAAAGGTGGTACCTGCTCCGACCTTGTTCCTTGGCGCGGTACATGGCCATGTCGGCGTTTTTTATCAGGGTTTCCGTGTCTCTGCCGTCATTGGGGAAAATGCTGATCCCGATGCAGGTGCTGATGAAAAGCTCGATGTCCGGGAGGACGAAGACCTGGGTGAAGGCGTCGATGATCTTCTGTGCGACCCTGACCGCCTCTTGCACATCATCGATGTCGGGGAGGAGGATGATGAATTCATCACCGCCGCGTCGGGCAACGGTATCCCGGTCACGCCGGCAGCATTCCTTGAGACGATGGGCTGAAGCCTGGAGAAGCTGATCGCCTACGGTATGGCCGAGAGTGTCGTTGATATGCTTGAATCGGTCGAGGTCGAGGAAAAGCACGGCGAGAAGCCGGTTGTGCCGATGGGCCTGAGCCAGGGCAAGATGCATCAGTTCGTTGAACAGATGGCGATTGGGGAGGCCTGTGAGGGTATCGTAGTATGCCATCTGCTTTATGGTTTCTTCTGCCTGTTTTCGTTCGGTTATGTCTTCCTGAAAGGCTATGAAGTGGGTGATCTGTTCGTTTCCGTTGGTAATCGGCGAGATGGAGGCTGAAGCCCAGTAGAGTTCGCCGTTCTTTTTCCGGTTATGAAATTCACCCCACCACTCCCCGCCGCCACTTATGATTTCCCATAATTTGCGGTATTCTTCCGGTGGAGTTTCACCTGACTTCAAAATATGCGGCTTTTTGCCGATCGTTTCTGCGGAGGTATAACCGGTCAACTGCGTAAACCGGGGGTTTACATACTCAATTGTGCCGGAAGTGTCGGTGATGATAATGGCTACCGGACTCTGTTCAACGGCGCGGGACAATTTGCGGATGAATTTTTCCTGTTCACGGATCTGCCGTTCCCACTTGATGCTGGTCATGCATTGTCCGATTACCGCCCGGAGCTTGTTGTGGTTGATCGGTTTCAGCACGTAGTGATTGATGCCGATGTCGATGGCGTCAATGATGTGGCCTGTGTCGTTGTGTGCGGAAATGACGATGATCTTGGCTTCTTTGTTCAGCTGCTTGATTTCCTTTGCCATCGTGATACCGTCCATGACCGGCATCTGCATATCGGTAAGGACAATATCCGGTGCATGTTTTTTAAACAATGCGAGCCCCTCTTGACCGTTGCTCGCCTGCAATAAAGTCACATCGGGGAATTTATTGGTTATCACCAGTGAGATCAGCTCTCTGGTTGCCCTGTCATCTTCCACATATAAAAGTGTCGGAGCGGTTGTCAAACCATCCGGGATATTCATGAAAAAAACCCTTTTGCCCACGAACAGGCCCGAATTAAATTAAATATTAATTATCGTTAACCCCAGTCTATTAAATCAGATTTATTGCCGTAGTCAATCGGGCAAAAATGTAAACAAACGACCCTTTTTGCCGTTTGCCGACTGGCGCATGACGGAGAAGCTCCTTGTCCGTACGGCCAGGAACAGAGCGGAGGATGCGCCGGTTTGAAGGATGAATGCCTGTTGGTACGGGATGGCGTGCCATGGCTTGCATTCGCTCCCTGCCGTGCTAATCTAGTGGTAACTATCCAATGCGTGAGGTGTGATACATGAAAGAATCAACACATGAAGACGTCTGCCAAAGAACAGAGCATAAAGACGAGAGGGTCAGGCTGAGAAATACAAGGACGGGTGTGACCGGGGTTACCTTCGGCTGCACCACCGAAGGGGGAACGATCCAGGTAGAGTTGGAGGATGGCACACTGGACAGCTGGACCTCGGACGAGTGCGAAGAGGTTTGAGAGAGGATTTGCGTTGGGTAATGGGCGGATTAATCCTTGGAGTAGAGCACTGCGACCGCTTTGGCCTGCTGTGAGCCGATGGAGACATATCCATGGGGCTCCGAAGAGTCGTAATAGATGCTATCGCCCGGTTGCAGGGTCATAATTTCCTGACCGTAGTGAAATTCCAGTTCACCTTCGAGCAGATATATGAACTCGACCCCTTCATGGCTGTAAAAACGGCTGTCGTCCCATGCGGTTTCTTCGAACGCCACGAGAAACGGCTCTATTTGCTTGTGGCGGATGCCCGGGGCGAGCGGTCGGTAAAGATATCCCTGGACAATGTCGCTTCCTGCCCTGCGCTTACTTGCAGGTCCGCTACCGCCGCGGGTCAGGACGAATTTTTGCCGGTCACCTTCTTCTTCAAAAAAGTAATGAATACCGACCTTGAGCCCTTTTGCAATCTTGAGCAACGTCGCTATGGGAGGTGTGACCTGATCGTTTTCAATCTGCGACAGGAGGGGTTTTGACAAGCCTGTCAATTCGGCGAGCTCCTGCAGGGTGAGCCTTCTCTCCTGCCTCAGTTTTCTGGCCTTCTCCCCCAACTTTAGTTCGCGAATTTCAGGTTTTATCTCTTTCATAATCGTCTCCCTGTTCACGGGTTATATGCAAAACAACGATGCACGTCAAGGGCTTATTTTCAGAGACGTATCTGCATGGTCGGCTGATGAGTTGATTCGTGCCCATCCGAGTTTCCGGAAGGACACGAATTAGTTGTTTCTACGCCGAAAACCGGTTTCGGGCGCGGCAGCTTCCGTGATGAAATCCGTTGACACAAAGTCGGTTTTTGGCTAACCTTGCAAAGGTTTAAGTTGCTTACACAGGCAATGTGTGGAGTTTTTTCGATGAAAATCCGTATTATTATTTTTTTGTTGATGCTGGCCACCCTTCTTTCGGCTTGCAAAAAGAAGGAAGAAGCCTATTTCTTTGAATCAAACCGCAAAGGGACTGCCGAGGCCCCGGTAAAAGAAGTACCCAAGGACATCCTTGCCACCCAGCAGGCTTTCGCCAATGTGGTAAAAGCGGTTAACCCGGCAGTGGTCAATATTTCCACGGTGAGCAAGAAAAAGCTCGTGCAGCCGTTCTTCGAGATGTCCCCCCTTTTCGATGATTTTTTCGGCGGCAGGGGTGGGACGCCCCAATACCGCCGTGAAAACAGCCTGGGTTCCGGCTTTATCATCAACCGGGACGGATACATCATCACCAACGATCATGTGGTGCGGGATGCGGAGAGCATCCAGGTAAAACTTTCCAACGAAAATGTTTATAGCGGCAAAGTGGTCGGCAGCGATCCCAAAACCGACATCGCGGTGATCAAGATCAACGCCAAGGAACAGCTCCCGGTGGCAGTGCTGGGCGATTCCGACAAACTCCAGGTAGGACAGTGGGCCATTGCTATCGGCAACCCGTTCGGTCTCGACCGGACCGTTACCGTCGGGGTGGTGTCGGCGACCGGCCGTTCCAATATGGGGATCGAAACCTACGAGAACTTCATCCAGACGGACGCTTCCATCAACCCGGGCAATTCCGGCGGACCGCTCTTGAATGTCTATGGCGAGGTAATCGGCATCAATACTGCCATTGTAGCGGCAGGCCAGGGCATCGGCTTCGCCATTCCCATAAATATGGCGAAACGGGCAGTGCCGCAGTTGATAAAAAAGGGGAATGTCAGCCGCGGTTGGCTGGGTGTTTCCATTCAGCCGGTGACGGAAGAGATTGCCCAGTCCTTTGGCTTGAAACGGGCACAAGGTGCCTTGGTGAGCGATATAATGGCGGGGAGCCCTGCTGCCAAGGCCGGCCTCAGGCAGGGTGACATCATAACCGGGATTGCCGGCAAAGAGATAAAGTCCGTCCAGCAACTCCAGTTGCTGGTGGCTGATATGCCGGTCGGCTCTCCGGTGGAGATAGAGGTTTTCCGCGAAGGCCGGGCAAAAAAACTTTCAATCATCCCTGCCTCCGCTGACAGTGCCGCGGGTGCGAAGCCTAAATCGGTCGAGACGGAAACGGCATGGGTCGGATTGTCGGTAGAGGAACTCCCCCGTGATATACGACTGAAGGGTCTGCAGGGTGTTGTCGTGACGAGCGTTGAGCCGGGCAGCCTTGCTGCCGACAGCGGCATCCAGCAGGGCGATGTCGTTGTTTCAGTCAACCAGAGAAAGATCGCCGGTGTGAACGACTATGCAAAGGCCATGAAAGATGCTGAAAAGAAAGGGTCCGTAGCCCTGCTGGTAAGGCGGGGGGATGCCAGCATCTATTTTGCGATCAGAATAAAGTAGTATCTGCAGCGGAAATTGGGTACATTATAAAAACAAAACCAGCAGTCAGGGGAAACCATGAGCCTTATAGATAATCCTGACCAGGCCAGGCGGCTTGCCAGGGCAATCATGTCCGACGTTGCCATCTACAACCGGGAAAAGGTGGAACAAGGGATCAAGAACGACAACATTTTCGACATCCTTTCTGAAGAGCTCGATGAGGGGCGGCAGCATTTCAATACCAGGGTGACACCCGGACTTGCCCAATCCAATATGTTTGAAATTGCCGTGGTGGATGTTCTTATCAAGCGGGCCGGCAAGATCGAATCTCCAATCTGGTAAGCGTCGGTTTTCAACCAGTCTATTGCCGAGGCGCGATTTATTAAATCGCGCCTTCGTTATTTTTAACAAGGTGCTTAAACGTGGAAAACGTGGAATTGATATTTCCTGAAAATTCAGAGATAGAGCGGCTCGATAGCTTTATTGCCCGCAGCGTAAATGGTATGACCCGCGCAACGGCCCAGCGACTGATCGAGGCAGGGCAGATAACGGTCGACGGCCACCCGCAGAAGCCTTCACTGAAGCTGAAGGGGGGCGAGCGCCTGATGGTGACGATACCACCCCCTGTTGCGGCAGAGCCTGCGGCTGAAACCATTCCTCTTGAGATACTGTTCGAGGACCGTAATCTGGTGGTAGTCAACAAGGCCGCCGGCATGGTCGTACATCCCGGTGCGGGAAATAGCGGCGGCACGCTGGTGAACGCTCTGCTCGGCCATTGTACCGACCTGTCCGGCATTGGCGGCGAGTTACGACCCGGCATTGTCCATCGCATCGATAAGGACACTTCCGGTGTTCTCGTTGTGGCAAAGAGTGATGCGGCTCATCAGTCGCTGGCTGAGCAGTTCAAGGAACACACCATCAAACGGGTCTATCTCGCGCTCGTGTACGGCGCGCCGAAAGACGATAAGGGCCGACTGGAATCGCATATCGGGCGTCATCCGGTTGACAGAAAGCGGATGTCGGGCAAGGCGAAACATGGCAAGCATGCGGTTACCCACTGGCGGGTCGTTGGCCGCTATCGCGGCATTACCCTTCTTCGCCTCAGGCTGGAAACCGGCCGTACCCATCAGATCCGGGTTCATCTCTCCGAGGCGGGCTATCCACTGGTTGGGGACGATGTTTACGGCGGTGGCAGCCGCTTGGCAACTGTTTCGGATACGTTGCTCCGTAAGTTGATCAAGGATCTGGGGCGCCAGGCACTGCACGCCAAGACCCTCGGTTTCATACATCCCGTTACCGGTGAATACCTGGAGTTCGATACGGAACTTCCTGATGATATGGCAAGAATAGTCGAATACCTGGAGAGTACCGTAGAAAGCGCATAAATTACGCCGCCTTTGCGGTTCAAAGAAGCGTTTTTATCAGCTGCTTCCCAAAGGCAAGAAAAAATATTAAGAGGTAGCGATATGGAAATGAAAAAAGCCGGCAAGGTCCAATACCTGGAGCCGCAGGCACTTGCCAGAAGCGGTGCGGCTGTAATGGGCTTCACCACCCGACACGAGGGCGTTTCGCGTCCTCCTTACAATTCTCTCAACCTGGGAACCAACACGTTCGATTCGCCTCACAGTGTGGAGGGGAACCGGAGCGTGTTGACAAGGGCCTTCGGCGCAGGGCTGGAACAGCTCGTAACCGTCAAGCAGGTGCATGGTACGGACCTTCTGGTCATAGATTCCCCCAATCCGGATTATACCCATTTTCATACCCTTGAGTGCGATGGAATCATCACCAACCAGCCGGGGATCATGATCGGCGTCGGCGTGGCAGACTGCGTGCCTCTGCTCCTGTTTGACCCGGTAAAACGAGTTGTCGCTGCGCTTCACGCGGGTTGGAAGGGGACTGCCGGGGAGATCGCCAAAAAAGGGGTTGCCGCCCTCCAGGAAATGTTCGGTTCCTCGACTGGCGATATCCTCGCTGCGGTCGGCCCTGCCATCGGCCCTTGCTGCTACGAGGTGGATGCCCCGGTAATGGAAGCCTTCAAAAAAGGGGCCTCCGGCTGGGAGCTCTTTGCTGTCGCGAGGGGAGAAGGACGATGGGGGCTCGACCTTGCTGCGGCTAACCGTCGCCAGCTTGCGGAATCCGGCCTGCCGAATGGAAATATCGTCGTTGCAGATCAATGCGTCAGCTGTAACCAGGAGCTGTTTTTCTCCTACAGGCGCGATAAGGGGGATACGGGAAGGCAAATGGGATTCATCATGTTAAAGGCGTCCTGAAAGCCCTCTTCCGGCGCTGCTTCTCTTCCTTTACGGCATACGACAGCGTAGCGGCAAAGCTCAATAAATTATGGTCAATTCCATTCTCTTCTGCTATAAACGCTAGGTGGTTATATATCCGGTCTTTCGGGAGGATGAACAATGCGGATGTTTTTCAGATTTGCCTTTCTCTTCATGCTGTCCCTGTTTACCTTCGGCTGCGCCCAAAACTTTTATAATATCCCCAGAGAGACCTACCAGAAGAAGGTAAGAACGCTGGGGGTCGCACCTCTCTTTGTCGATGGCGATTCAGACATCAAGCACCCGGAAAAGGATGCGCTCGTCAACTTGATCAAGGACGCCAACCGGATAAACGAAAAGGAACTAATTGCCCAGCTGAAGAATACCGGCGCTTACTTCTCCGTCCGCCTGCTCGATGCCGATGCCGGCCAGATGTTTTCCGCACTGTTCAGCCGGAGAGAGAAACGCGACGACGCCGGAATCATCTATAACAAGTATTTCTTCAAGACAGAAGAGATCAGGAACATCATCTCGAAAAACGATGTCGATGCAGTCCTGCTGGTCACGGTGAACGGCCTGACCAAACCGGACAAGATCTACGCCAGTAATCTCCTCTCCTATCTGGAAAGCGACTACAACTACCTCGCCATGAGCGCCCAGATTCTGGATGCGGACGGAAACACACTGTGGGAGTACCCCAATTTCCGTCAGCGGTCGCTGACCTTCCCCATGTTCTTTGCGCTTCAGTACCCCGATTTCGACGAAGCTGCAGCCAACCTGAGCGACCGGGTCGACGTGAAGTTCAAGACCATACCGGGTATTTCCAAGGCCTTTGCCAAAGCGGAAAAATCATCGGTTCAGAGTAAGGCACAGGTATCCACCCTGTACAATCTTATTTTCGAGGATATGGTTTCGATGTTGAAGCCGGAGAAGAATCTATTCGGCGGTAAAAAGGAAGAAGCCAAGGATGTGAAGCCGCAGACAGACCCGAAATAATTAAATTATGCCGGAACGAAAAGAGCCCACTCCGAATTGTCCGGCGTGGGCTCAGTATTTTCCATGTGCAGGGTGACGTGCAGCGATGCTAGTCGTCGTTTTTGCCCCAGCGCTGGTTCATTCTCTTGTGGTTAATGGCGTTTTCGCTGCTGACCTCATCCAGTATCCGATCAGCTTCTTCGGCGGTCAGACCGACGCTCGGTCGCACTCCCATCCAGTGGGTCAGATCGCCACTCGGGTTGTCCAATGGTTGCGGGATCGGCGGTCCCGGCTTGAACTTGTCATTGAGGAACAACGCAGCTTCAAACTGGCCGTTTCTCATGACCAGCCTGACTTCGGCAAAGTAGTCGTTCTTCAATCTTTTTACAATGATGATATCTTTAACAGTCATGTCTGCCGGTACATCGATAAGTTCTGTCATGGTAGCCGTCCCCCAATCGCTTTTTTTGAAACAATATCACAGATAAATGTTACAGTTCAAGAGAAGAGTAGCGAATGCTCCGAGTTACCCGCAGGTAAGAAGAACTCCTCATTACCCGTATCTTTTCCTTGAATTCCCTGGATGAGTAATTTATTATGCATTACGATTAATCGACCGTCTTCGGCAAACTGGCGGTAGACCGCGCTGGCCGACGTGATCGAGCCGCGGGAAGGTTATCTGGTATGGCATGGAAAATAGCGATAGTCCGTAAAAAACTCTTCATTCCACTTGCCCTGGCAATGAGCGTGTTTCTCAGCGGCTTGATCTTTACCGTCTACCGCCTGCAATGGGACCATATCCATTCAGAGACGGCGTTGAGGGTCGAAGCCTTTCATAAAAATTTTCAGAGCCAGGTGCAGAGTGAAACAGAACTGCTCAACGGGCTCCTCTCCTTCATCAAGGAAAACAAAAATCTGCAGAGGGACTGGCTGGCGGGTGACCGTGCCGCTCTCCTGCGCGATGCCACGCCCATTTTCAAGGAACTCCGTTCCCGAAGCCTGATTACGCATTTTTATTTCATTACGCCTGATAAAGAATGTTTTCTGCGCGTTCATAAACCGGAGAGCCGTGGCGATTTCATCGATCGCATCACCATGGATATTGCCGCACATCTGGGTAGGCCGGCCCATGGGATCGAGATGGGGCCGTTCGGTACAGTTGCCCTGCGCGTGGTGCATCCATGGGTCATCGACGGCAAAGTGGCGGGTTACATCGAGCTGGGTGAGGATGTCGAGCAGATTACGACTCGCATATCTCAGATCATGAATATTGAGCTGTTGTCCGTGGTCGCCAAGAAATATCTGGACAAGGGCAAATGGGAACAGGGCCTGCGCATGTCGGGCCGCACAGGTGACTGGGAGCGGCTCAAGGATTACGTCGTCGTCTCAAGCGATTCGGAGAAGGTCTACCCCGGTTTGGATAAGGTGCTGGCTGAAGGCAAAAGGTCCGACGACCAGTTTATCCTATCGACCGGCGGCCGCACCCTCAAGGGGGGATTCGATGCTTCCATAGACGCCGCAGGCAACAATATCGGCAAGTTCGTCATCTTTTCCGATGTCAGCGGGGAGGAAAAAAGCCTCTACGGGATACTGTTGAGGCTTGGCGCGTTTACCCTGGTGATCTCCGGGCTTACGCTGGCATTTTTCGATTGGTATATCAGCCGTATCCATAATAAACACGCGGAAGTAGAGCGTGTCCCCATGCGCGAATCCGAAAAAGCTGAGCCTGCCGCTAATGAGCCGGCAGCGACAGAGCAGCAAAAACCCCACAGCTAAGCATCCTTCCTTACCTTTCCTCCAATCGCCCGAGCAGCCTGAGCAGGCCGTCAAGAATAGTGATGGGGTGCGGTGGGCAGCCGGGTATGTAGAGATCGACCGGCAGAAGGCCTTCCACGCCGTTATGGGCCTCCGACGAATCGATGAACGGCCCGCCATTGATGGCGCAGGCACCGCTGGCGATGACGATCTTCGGCTCCGGCACCGCTTCGTAAGTCTTCAAGAGCGCCTCGCGCATGTTCTCCGTCACCGGGCCGGTGACGAATATCCCGTCGGCATGGCGCGGCGAGGCGACGAACTGGATGCCGAACCGCCCCAGATCGAATCCCACCGTGGAGAGTACGTTGACGTCCGCCTCGCAGGCATTGCAGCCGCCGGCGCTTACCTCGCGCAGTTTGAGGGAGCGGCCGAAGAGGGAGAGCATTCGCGCATCGAGGGCCTGGGCCAGCTTCCGTTCGCACCCCTGCGTGACGATCAGGTCGGCGCGGTGAGTTGCCGCCAGCTTTTCGTCGCAGCTGAAGGAAATTGCCCCGTGAGGGCAGGCCTCCGCGCATTCCGGGCAGAACAGGCATTTACCCATGTCCAGGGAGAGGTTTTTCCCGGTCCCCGTTTCCAGTTCCCCGTTTCCGGTTGTAATGGCGCCGAAAGGGCAGGCATCGGCGCAGAGCCGGCAGCCGGAGGGGCATGCATCTGGATTGAGGAGCGGGTAGCCGCGGAACAGCTCCGGCAGCACTGCCGGTTCAGCCGGGTATTTGATGGTGCGATGTTTCTGATGGATGCGGGCGAGTATGGCTTTGAACATGGTTTGAACCTCGGACACATGATGCGGGCAGTTCGAGAAATTAAGAGAAACGACTTCTTTGTTGTCTTATCTATTTATATAGCTGATGTCTTCGAAAAAGTACCTAATACTACTCCGACACATAGCTTGATATAATCTGTTTCATGTGATAATCTCTGCGAATGACAACAGAGATCGTTTTCCCCGGCATCGAAGAATATATGGCTCCCTATTATGGCTATTTCCATCGGTCAGAGAGCCGTGAACTGGCAGAATGTTACTTGGCCGGCCTGCTCATGGACGGTGAGCGCAAGTCAGTTGAACCCATGTCAGAGAAGGTAAACGCATCTGAACGAAGTATGCAGCGCCTCCTTTCGACTGCCAAATGGGACGATCAACTTGTTGCTGAGCAATTCCGCCGTTCCATGCTTGACGTCACTTCCGACCCGCAGGGGATCCTGGTTCTTGATGATACCGGGTTCCCTAAGAAAGGGTACGACAGTGTATGTGTTGCCCGGCAATACTGCGGTGCATCAGGCAAGACTGACAACTGTCAGATTGGCGTAAGCATGACGTATGTCGGCAGAGATGTCGCCTGGCCATATGCCATGGAACTGTTCGTCCCGGAATCCTGGGATCAGCAAAATGATGATTGCACCGCAAAGCGTAAAAAGGCTCACATGCCGGAGTCAGTGCACCATAAGTCAAAATGGCGCATGGCACTTGATTTTGTTGACCTGGCCCGAAAAGACAATGTTCCCCATCGTGCAGTCCTTGCTGACAGCTGGTATGGCAACATTCCGGAGTTTCGCAAGGAGCTTGAGTCCCGCAGTGAAAATTACATCCTGGGAGCTTACTCCAACACCCCGGTATTTCTTGAGGAGCCGGTCTTTGAAATTGCGCCAGTCAAAGAGCATAAGCGAGGGCGTCCACGAACTCGCCCTAAGGTAGTCTCCACAAACCCCGAACCGGTCAAGCTGTCGGTACTGGGCGAAAGCATTGCCGATGATGCATGGCAACGGCTAGAATTGAGGCTCAATTCCAAGGACAAGCCACTTGTTGCAGAGGCCGTCTCAATGAGAGTGTGGCCGGCTCACGGATGGCGGCAGGGCAATCATCATGAACAAGTCTGGCTCCTGATAGAGCGCCGCCCCCTGAACCTGGGTGGATACGAGCTTCGCTATTTCTTCAGCAATATGCCGCAGCATCTGGCAACGATTGACCTTGCCCGCCTCTACCATGAACGTTATTGGATAGAGCATGGCTATCAACAGCTAAAGGAAGAGCTTGGCCTTGATCACCATGAAGGGCGCTCATGGAGCGGATGGCATCGACATGTGCTCCTGACGTCCCTGGCATATGGCTATCTGACACTGTTGCGTTTGCAGCAAAAAAAACAGAAGAGTGCGACAGCGCGGAGCAACTGGATTCAGAAAAAATCGACACTGGCCAACGACGCTTTGTTCTGAAAACCAAACACCTGGAAAAGTGGCGCCATCGTTGCTGTTCTCTTCGTTCCTCTGAGCGATGGAGGCGGAGGCAACGACTCAAAGGCATGCCGTCCTTGCCTGACATCAGGCATCAGATTGCAAAGCTTCTGGTGCGAATATTGAAATGTTAAAGAACTATATGTGTCGGAGTAGTACTAATTGCGGCAGAATTAGTCTTGATGCACCTACAGATCAAACCCGCAATAGGAGAGGTTGAAGCTCTTGTTGCAGAGCGGGAAGTCGGAAATCTGCTGACCGCGCAGGGCCATGGCCAAGCCGGGCCAGTTGTGAAACGACGGGTCGACGATCTTGTAGCGGCTGAAATGGCCTGCCTTGTCGGTGATGGCCACGTGGCAGACCTCGCCCCGCCACCCTTCGGTCAGGGCCACGGCAATGTGCTCCCCGGCCGGTGAGGCGATGCCGTTCCGATAGGGACCGCTCGGCAGCTGACGTAGCTGCTCTTCGAGAAAATCCAGGGATTTCTCCGCCTCCAGCCACCTGACCAGGGTGCGGGCGTAGACGTCGCCGCTCTTGGCGGTGACCACCGGTATCTGGCTCATCTGGTAGATGCCGTAGGGGAAGTCCTGGCGCACATCCATGGCCATGCCGCAGGCACGTGCAGGAGGACCGGTCAGGGCGAGCTCCCTGGCGGTGCCGACGGAAACGGTGCCGGTGTTTTCCAGCCTTGCCAATACCGACGGCGTGGTCCACATGAGGTCTACGGCGTTGAAGAGGTCGGCCCGGGCAGCTGCCAGGCGCTGCAAGAGGTCGTCCGCCTGCTTCTGGCTGCAATCGAAGCCGCTTCCACCGGGGCGGAGCAGTCCGCGGCTGAAGCGGCTGCCGCAGAGGACGGCGCTCATATTGAGAAAATCCCCCCTGATCCGGCCGCAGAAGGAGGATGTGGGGAGATAGCCGGTGTCGCCGGCAATGGCGCCCAGATCGCCGGTGTGGTTGGCGAGCCGCTCCAGTTCCAGTGCGATGCCGCGGATTACCCCGCCTTTGGCGGGTATGCGGCGGCCGGCCAGGGCTTCGAGGATCAGGCAGTAGGCCCAGGTGTGGGCTACGGTGCTGTCCCCTGCGCCGGTCTCCATCTGGTAGACTGTTTTAGTCTGCGGGCCGCCGATCAGTCCCGCTTCGATCCCCCGGTGCTGGAAGCCCAAGGCTATCTCCAGGTGAAAGACCTCTTCGCCGTGGCATTGGAAGCGGAAGTGCCCCGGTTCGATGACCCCGGCGTGGACAGGTCCGACCGCCACTTCATGGACCTCTTCACCCTCCACCCGGTAAAAGTCGGTGACACCCGGCAGGATCTGCACTGCTGCATCCCGTCCCCAGGCGTCGCGGGCGGGGTGGAACGAGCGGTGGAAGCGGACCGGCTTGAACCAGGGGTGCCCTTCCGGGACGATTCCGAACTGTTCGGCTATCTCCCGTTCAAAGAGGTTTGCCTGGGGGCAGTAGGGGGTGATGGAGGGAAAGGATTCGCCGCACTGGGTGCGCATGATTCCCATCACCCCGTCGGCCTTGGCCGAGAGCACGGCATAGAGGGTCACGCCCGGCCCGTTCTCTTCGCCGAACAGGGCGGAGATCCGCCAGCCGCGGTCCGCGGCATTGATGATTCCCTGGAGAAAATCCTCCAGTTTGACCGTCGGCACCGCTGCCAGCGGGAGAGCCTCGCCGTTATAGAATGTCTTCATGGAGAAATTATCGGTCATCGCCGCACCTCCAGGAGTTGGGCGGACTGCTGCAGAAGCTCCTTGAGCGGCGCGGGGAGCCAGAGGCCGAGCATGAGGATGATCCCCATCAGGAACAGCGGCGGGGCAACGGTGAGGAGCCGGTCGCGGTAATTGCTCTTGACCACGGCTGGGGAAGTTTTTCCCATTACCACAGGCAGCACGCTGGATGCCATGCCGAAAAAGATGATGGCGAGAAAGAGGAGGAACAGGGTGCCGATCAGCATCTTTCCCTGGCCGAAGATACTGCTGATGATGGAGAATTCGCTGAGAAATGGGCTGAACGGCGGGGAGCCGGTAATGGCGATGAAGCCTGCCAGGAAAAGTCCGGCTGACCATGGAACCCGCTGCAACGCCCCTTTCACCAGTTCACAGTTCTTGCTCCCATAGGCGCGGTGGATGTTGCCTGAAGAGAGGAACAGCACACCCTTTGTGAGTCCGTTGTTTATCACGTGAAAAAGCGCCCCGAACAGGGCATCGCCGCCGATCCCCAGGGCGATGGCCAAAATTCCCACGTGCTCGACGCTGGAATAGGCGAGCATCCTCTTGAAATCGGCCTGCCGCACGACAAATACGGCGGCAAAGGCCATGGAAACCAACCCCATGACAATCATGGCGTTGTGGTAGAAGACCGTATCGTTCGCCCTCATGCAGATTTGGTAAATCCTGATGATGGCGAGGAAAGCGCAGTTAACCAGCCCGCCTGCCAGGAGCGCCCCCACGAGGCCGGGCGCCTCGCCGTAGGCGTCGGGTTTCCAGGTGTGGAGTGGCGCCAGCCCCATCTTGGTGCCGAAGCCGACCAGGAGAAAGACGAAGGCGGCGTTGAGCCATGCCGGTGAAAGCCTGTCTGCGGAGGCGATGAGCGGCTCCAGGAGGAGGGTTGCCTCCTGGTGGGCGACAATGGTGGAATAGGCGAGGAAGAATAGCCCCAGGAGCGCCAGGGCGATTCCAACCGAGCAGATCAGCATGTATTTCCAGGTCGCCTCGATGGATCGGGCGTTGCGATTGAAGTAAATGAGGGGCGCCATGGCCAGGGTGGTGGTTTCGAGGGCGACCCACAGGAGCCCCAGGTGATGGGAGACGGTGACCAGGGTCATGGCGGAAAGACAGACCAGGAGCCCCATGCAGAGCACCCTGTTCGAGCGTTCCTGGCGGTAGGCGAGGTAGCCGATCGCGTAAAAGGCGCAGACCGCGAAAAGGATCGTGATAGTTCCCAGGAACAGCTTGCCGATCGGATCAAGGTTTATCCAGCCATCGGGCGAAGGAAGGGGCGTGGAGATAAGTGCATCCGCAACCAGTGTCAGGTGCAAAACTGCAAATACCGGTAGCACCAGCGGCCGGTGGCGGTTGGAGGGGATGAACCATGCCAGCAGCGCGCCGACCATGGGGAGCAGAACCAGGCTGTAAAACATCGCGTTACTCCTTCAGGGCGGTCAGCCGCGAGGTGTCGATGGTGGAAAATTCGTTGCTTATATGGTTGATGACTATGCCCATGACAAAAATACCGACCAGGAGGTCGAGGAGTGCCCCGGCTTCGACCATGACCGGCATCGCCGAGGTCAGGAGCAGGCCGAAGATGAAAATGCCGTTTTCCAGGATCAGGTAGCCGATTACCTGGCTGATGGCCTTGCGCCGGGTGGTGAGGGTGAGAAAACCGGTAATTATGGTGGCTATGGATGCAGGTACGAAGAGCAGCCCCTGATGCTCCTGGGCCAGCGGCAGCTTGGCGGCAAACACAAAAGCGAGTGCTGTAGTGATGGCGACGATGATCAGCGTGGAGACGTAGCCGATGTACGGCTCGACCTCCCGCTTGATCTGCACCTTGTTCATGGCACCGAAAAGGAGCCAGGGGATGAAGAGTCCCTTCGCCAGGATCATGCCGACAATGATGGCGATCAGGTGCCAGGAAAAGGTGTGGATGATCGCCGGCAGCACGCCGAGCACAACCCCCTGCACTGCGACGGCGCGGATGGCGATGGCCATCCGGCTTGAGCCGAGCACGAGAAAATTGATCAGCATGACGAGAACGAGCAATTGATCGGCAAATTCAGTCATAATCACCTCAGAATTAAGAGCATGGAAAAGGCGGAGAGGATACAGGCGGCCACCAGCAGTTGGGGAATGCGCAGCAGCCGTAGACGGGCCATGATAGACTCCACTACACCGATGGTCACTGCCAGCCCCAGCATCGACAGGATGAATACCCCCCAGTCGAGGATGGCGTTGCCGGTTTTGAGCGGCAGGGCGATGTGAATGAAGAACGCCCCGAATACGAACAGTTTCAAAGCGGCGCCGTAAAGGATGTAGGCAAAGGCCGGCCCGCTGTGGTCCAGAACCATGACTTCGTGGATCATGGTCAGCTCCAGGTGGGTAGTCGGGTCGTCGAACGGGATGCGGCAGTTTTCCGCCAGAAGGACGATGAACATCCCCCCGACCAGCAGCAACAGCGCTGCGCCGGCGCTGAACCAGAGGGAGAGGGAGAGCGTGGTCAGCATGGGCGAAAGGGACAACGAGCCGCTCAGCCGGCTCAGGGTCATCAGGGCGAAAAACAAGGTCGGTTCGGCGAGACAGGCAAAGGTGACCTCGCGAGCCGCCCCCATCCCTTCGAAGCTGGAGCCGGTGTCGAGCGCTGCCGTGGTGGTGAAGAACCGTCCCAGAGCAAACAGGTAGGCGAACAGTATCATGTCGCCGGCAAAAGAAATGGGGGAAAGGTGGTTCCCCAGCGGGATCAGGAGCGCCGCAACCAGGGTGGCGGCAAGGGTGATGATCGGCCCGGCCCTGAATATCCAGGTGGTGGTGTCGCTGAAAACCGAACCCTTGCGGATCAGTTTTGCCAGGTCGTAGTAAGGCTGGAGGAACGGAGCCCCGACCCTTCCGGCAAACGCCGCCTTGGTCTTGCCGATCACCCCCAGAAGGAGTGGCGGCATGAAGATGGTCAGGAGCATATGGATCAGGATGTCGGTCATAACAGTAACCTCTCGCTGCCGGTCGATTTCTTGGCCCTTGTGTTCGGCATTTTAATGGGCCCAGACCATGAGCAGCACCAGGGTGATGAAGATGTAGAGCACATAGAGGCTTTGCTCTCCGTTCTGCAAACGTCGAAAAAAGGAAAAAACGATGCCGGTGACGCGCAGAAAAGGGAGTATCACCACATCCAGTACCGTTTCGGGAATGCGGCTGGAAAATCCCGCAGAAGCTGGTAAAAAGCCGGTTATTTTCGGCAGTGCGTAGCGGGGCTGAAGTGTGCCGCGAAAGAGGCGGACCAGTATTTCCGCAAATGATGTGGAGGTATACTGCATCCGCACCGTCGGTTGCAGGTAGCCGCACCCCCATGTGGTGGCGCTTGCCGGCGGAATGCTCTTCAGCCGCCGGTAGTAGCCGGCGGCGAGAAGGGCGGCGGCGATAATCAATGCTGTGCCAATGAAGCCGATCCAGCCGAGAGGGGCTTGGGTAGTGATGCCGCTGCCGGCGGCGACCAGCGAAGGGAAAACCGCATACACCGCGGGCTGGACAAGATGCGCTGCATACTGGGGCAGAAGGCCGATGACCAGGCAGCAGAGGGCCAGGAGGCCCATGGCTGCAGGCATCTGCCACGGAGCATCGTGGCCCTGTTCCGCTTCCGCAGAGCGGGGGGCGCCGAGAAACGCCACCCCGTAAACTTTGACAAAACAGGCGAGGGCCAGAGCACCGATCAGGGCGAGTGCGGTTACGGCGAGGCCCATGCCGAGAAGGATCGGGGCGGCACCGTCTTTTACGCCTGAGAAGAAGCCGAAGTAGAGCAGGTATTCGGATATGAAGCCGTTCAGTGGGGGGAGCCCGCAGATGGCCATGGCTCCAATCAGGAAGAGGGGCGCGGTGCGGGGCATGCGCCGGGCCAATCCCCCCATGCGATTGAGTTCCCTGGTGCCGACGGAGTGAATCAGCGCTCCGCTGCCGAGAAACAGCAGCGATTTGAACAGCGAGTGATTGAGGACGTGGAGCAGCGCTCCACCCATCCCCAGAAGCACCAGGGTCTGGTTGCCGATCGACTGGCCGATGACGGCGGCGCCGATTCCCATGGTGATGATGCCGATATTTTCAATGCTGCTGTAGGCAAGGATACGCTTGATGTCGTTCTGGCCGATAGCCGAGATGATCCCGGTTACTCCGGAAATGATGCCGAGTCCGAGTATGACTGCTCCCCACCAGGTTGGCACAGGGTAGAAGAGAGATATAATCCTGATAATGCCGTAGATGCCCATCTTGAGCATGACCCCCGACATCATGGCGGATACGTGGCTCGGCCCGTTGGCATGGGCGGCAGGGAGCCAGATATGAAGCGGCATGATGCCGGCCTTCATGCCGAAACCAAAGAGGGCGGCGAAAAATATGACCGCTGCTCCCGGTGCGAGCGGATTAAGGGATGCTGTCGACGCGAACTGAAACGAACCGGTCATGGTCCGAAGCAGGATAAACATGACAAACAGCGCCATGGTTCCTGCATGGGTGCAAACCAGGTAGAGCATTCCAGCTTTGCGCACTTCGGCATTCCCGCTTTCCACGGTAAAGGCAAAATAGGCGGAAAGGGCCATGACTTCCCATGCCATGAGGAAAAACACGCTGTTACGGGCGATAATGAGAAGGGCCATCGATGCGGAAAGAATGCCGATGAAAAAGCAGAGGGCGCGTGAAGTGGCGGGAAGTTTTGCTGCCGGCCAATAGCCGTTGGCATATACTGCGCTACAGCCGGAAATAAGAAAGACCGACAGGAGGAAGAGTGCGGCAAGGGGGTCGATGCCGATTTCACAAGGTCCGAAGGGGAGGCTCCAGTTAACGACGAAGATTTCCGTTTCGCCGGAGGCAATGGTTGAGAAGGCTCCGGCCAGTCCGCACAGTGCGCCGACGCATGCAAAGGCTGTGGCCAGTTTCTGGCCGAATGCAGCAGCATTTTTCAGGAAAAGTCCAGGAACTCCGGAGAAACCGGTCAGGATGAGTCCAGTTATGATGAGAAAAGCAGGGTCAACCAGCTTCCCCGCGGTGGTGGTCATGCGTTGTGCTCCTTCCAGGGTTATTGCGGGAGTGGTCTATCTTAGAGCAGCCCCGCCGGCCAGTTCCGATTCTATCAGCTTGACCGCTGCCAGAATTTCCGTCGGTGGTCCCTGTCGCTGCAATACCGTCTTGAAACGGGAGTCACGCAGGGCATAGGCAAGCTTGGACAGCAGATGGAGATGGATCTTTACCGTGGGACTGATGAGTAGGAAAAGGGTATCCACCGGCTTGTCGTCAATGGCCTTGAAATCAATGGGGTGTTTCAGGAAACAGAGGGTCACCATGGGAGTATCGACATGGAGGAGGATCGGATTTCTTACGTGGGGGATGGCGATGCCGTCGCCGATGGCGGTAGTTCCGAGGGCTTCGCGGGCAAGCAACACCTGGAGTATGTAATCACGCTCCACCTGAGGGGGGAACTTCAGGAGGGAAACGATGTTTTTCAGGACCTCTTCCCTGGTTTTTCCCTCGATATTGTAGAAGGTGCCGCCGGCCTTAAGTACCTGGGAGAGGGTCGGCAGAGAACCGTCGGGTGGTTCGGGTTCGGCAAATATATCCGGTGAAAGCTTGATCCGCTTTTCCGTGGCCCATTCCAGAAGATCGACCCGGTTCATGCGGTACTCTTCGTTGATCTTGCAGGCGGGAAGGTGGTCTTTCCTTATCCAGCGCAACACGGTTTTTTCCGGAACCTGAAGCAGTCTGGCAGCCTCAGTGACGGTTAAGAGCATGACAAATCCCTTATCTCATATGTTAAGGAGCAATGCGGTCAGGGTAGAATAGTTGACCGATTTTGTAATGATATAACTCCATCCGGGGCAGATGTCAATATTAACTAAGGAGCAAGGGGAGAGTTGCATAGCGTGAAAGGTCTTAATTGAGATGATGAGGGGGGACTGCTGGAATTCGGGCGTGACAGATTATCCGCTGAACGGCAATGCCTGCCCGCAGTAGCTGGAGGCAGGCATTGTGTGCTTCATTATGATTGCTTGAATGTTATTCTGTACTTGGAAAGCGAAGATTTGTTTTCAAAGCTTGCGGTTACGCCACTGCTGTCAAGAGATTTTGGAACGGCTGATTCCATTTCTCGGATCGGTGCGATCATGACAGAACACGGCCATCCATGACGCGGATGATGTTCTCCGCTGTTTTTGCGATCTCGTCATTGTGGGTTACTATCACTATCGTTTTCCCGACGGCATGCAGCGAGCGCAGAATTGCCAGGATTTCCCCCTCCGCTGCCGAATCGAGGTTGCCGGTCGGCTCATCCATCAGCAGGATCGCTGGATCGTTGGCCAGCGCCCGGGCAATCGCCACCCGCTGCTGCTGGCCGCCGGAAAGCTGAGACGGTTTTGCGTCGGCTTTCTCGGCAAGACCTACCAGCGCCAGAAGTTTCAGGGCGCGGCTGGCCTGCTCCTTTTCCGGAATACCCGCCAGCATCATGGCGATTTCCACGTTTTCCGCTGCCGTGAGGCTTTGGAGCAGGTTGAAGAACTGGAAGACGAAGCCGATTTTCTGCGCCCGGAGCTTCGCCATATTACTGTTGTCCAGCGTGCTGATTTCGCATCCGTCAAGGAAAACTGAGCCCTCCGAGGGACGGTCCAGCCCGCCGATGAGGTGCATCAGGGTGCTCTTGCCATGACCGGAGGGGCCGACGATGCAGGTGAACGAGCCCGGCGGGATGCCAAGGGTGACGCCGCGGAGGGCGTGGGTGGTCACTGTACCCGTTGTGTAGGACTTGGCGGCGTTTTCCGTGCGTATTATCATGTCATTCATAGCTGATTGCCTCCACCGGCGACAGCCGTGCCGCCCGCCAGGCGGGATAGAGCCCGGCGAGAATGGCGACGGCTGTCGAGAAAGCGATTGAGCCGACGATTATCCCGGGATCGAGCATGCTGCCGGTTCCCGAACCTTTGACGAAGGAGGTGAACGCGTTCTGGCTGATGTAGGGTGCGGCCACCACCGAGCAGAACAAGCCCCCCAGCACTCCCGAGACGCCGCCGATGAGGCCGTAGAAGCCCGATTCGAGCATGAAAATGGTGAAGATGGTCCCCTGTTTTGCCCCCAGCGCCTGGAGGATGCCGATTTCCCGCTTGCGTTCGTAGGTGGCGGCCATCATCGTGTTGATGATGCTGAACGCCGCTGCCAGGACCGCCACGGCAGCGATGAGCTGCAGCGTCATATTGACCGTGCCGACGATGGAGAGCACCGACTTGAGCATCTGCTTGTCGGAGATCACCCCGAGGCTGACCGCCTCCTTGATCTTGAGGATGTAGCTGTCGATGAGCGTCAGGTCGTCCACCTTGATTGCCACGTAGGAGACCCGGTCAACAGCCTTGAAGAGCCGTTGGGCCACCGGCAATGAGAGGAAGATAGTGATGTCATCCCTGCCGCCGCTTTCCTTAAGGACCCCTTTGACCGGCAGCTGTTCGCCACGGACCGTAATAAATGACCCCGGTTGCAGTTTGAACTGCCTTGCTGCAACGGCGCCAACCACGGCGCCCGGCTCGTTCTGGGCGGAGAAATAAGCCCCCTTGTCCATTTCCCATCCTTTGAAAGCCTTCATCTCGGCCGGCAGGATGCCGTTGACAGCCACCGGCTTGTTGGAGATGGCCGTTTTCTCCGTAAGGAACGGCACGGCGGTCAGACCCTTGATGGCGCAGATTTTAGCGACCTCGTCCATGGTGATGGTGGTCGGCAGTTGTTCGCCGGTCAGAATGGAAACCTGCTCATAGGCGCAAGATCCTTTCGGAGTGACGATCAGGTTCGCCCCGAGCGCTGCAGATTCCCGGTGGATCTCGTTTTTCAGGTTTCCCCCCAGGGAAAGGAAAGTAACGAAAGAGGCTATGCCGATGGTGATGCCGAGGAGCGTGAAGACAAACCGCCCCCGGCGGCGGGTGATGTTTTTTACCACCAGTTTGGCGAGGGTCATTTACCCTCCGATCTTGTGGTTGCGCACCACTTTCATTTTTTCTGCCGCAAAAAGGAAGTCGTCACCGACACGGACAAATCTACCGGTCACGTTGACCTCATCGCCCAGCACCGGGAGTTTCCCCTGGAATTTGACCGGAATGAAAACTTTCTTGCAGTTTGGCGTCGTGCACTGCAGCTCCTTCTTGTCCATGATGCCGAAAATGGTCGGGTCCTGCTGGGAAACGCCACCCATGATGCCGGTGACCGTGATGATTCCCGTAAAAGCGGCCGGGTCGGAACTGACCTCGTTGACGCTCAGGGACTTGGCCGAGCCCTGTGTGATGAAGGCAACTGCCAGCGCGATGCCGATTGCAGCCACCGCAATAAGAATGATATTTTTTTTCATTGATTACTCCTTGAGTTTTGCAAGACCAGCCTGCAGACGAAGGCACAGGGCTGCCGCCCGCCAAAGACGGACGGGTAGCAGGCCTTGCAGTTACGAATATAGTGATTTGCTGTGGAATGGATCTAGGAGCCTGTCGGACTTAGGAATGAATCTACTGCGAGAATGGCAAATCGGTCAATATTTTCGGAAATTTTCGACGAATAGGTCCACTATTAGCTCTCAAATTTCCGAAAATCTGCCCTCGATTTTCCATCCTCTCGCTACGATCCCCTAAGTCCGACAGACTCCTAGGCGTTTTCGGGAGGGTAATCGATGGTACTGACGTATTCCGAGAGATTCAGGCTTTGCTGATATCTGTAGAGGGAAACCTCTACCAGTGAAGTACGGAGAGCCGTCGGGAAATTGGCGGGGATAAGGTTTATGCAGGAAAAGCAGGGACAGTCCGGAACGGAACAGGGTACAGGGCCGGTTTGGTTGTCATCCCGGTCCTCGTCACAGCAGGTTGCCGGGCTCTCAACGTGCACCATTGCAGCAGCCACCGACGTCAAGCCACTCAAGGTGAACAGGGCGAAGATAAGAAGAATGACGGAGCTTATCTGGAATGGTACTGTTTTCACAAAACTACTCTAGGTAATTTAAGATGTGAATGTCAAGCTGAAATCAAACCCGGAGCGTATGCAACGCACGGGCAAAATAAAACCTGCAAATAAAACCTTGACATAAGACGCGGCAATCAATATTATTGCCTAAAGTAAAGGGGAGTAGCTAACGGCCGGAGAAAAGGCCGACCCATAGCCCGTCAATACGGTGGAAACACCCGGGCCTGGGGCATTTATAAACTGCAAGCAAGACCTTTACCTGACGCGATCAATACGCCGAGGGTAAAGGTCTTTTTTTTTACCCCGGCGAAATTTCAAGCCGGAGGTGAAAAATGTCTTACAAGAGAAAACAGTGCTTAAGAGAACCGCGCAAACCCCAAAAAAACAGAATCGAAAAAAATCCGCTGGATAACGTAATTTCCCTGAGGATTAGCGATCAGGAAAAGAAGACGCTGGAAAAATTGACCAAGGCTACTTCCAAAAGCGTCTCCGACATCATGCGCGAGGCCATGGAGCTCTGGAAATCAAAGAGGCGCAGACTTTGCCTTGAGGTGTAACATACAAAAATATCTTGTTTAAGGAGTATTCATATGGAATGGCTCGCAGATCCACAGATCTGGCTGGCATTGGTCACGCTCACTGCCCTGGAAATCGTGCTCGGCATCGACAACATCATATTCATCTCCATCCAGGCGGGCAAACTCCCCGTCCATCAGCAGGAGAAGGCCAGAATAGTCGGCCTCGGCCTGGCGATGTTCATCCGCATCGCGCTTCTCTTTTCGCTCACCTGGCTCATGGGGCTCACTACGCCGATCTTTTCCGTGTTGAACAATGAAATCTCCGGGCGCGACATCATCCTCATCTCCGGCGGGCTGTTCCTGCTCTGGAAAAGCACCATGGAGATCCATGAGAAACTCGAAGGAGAGGAAGGACACTCGGTCTCCCGTGCCGGAGCAACTTTTGCCGCTGTCATCGTCCAGATCCTCCTGCTGGACATCGTCTTCTCCCTCGATTCAATCATCACCGCCTTGGGGATGGCCAACCGTCTTGCTGTCATGGTTGCAGCGGTAGTCATGGCCGTCGGCTTCATGATGCTTTTTTCCGGGAAGATCAGCGCCTTTGTCGACCGGCACCCGACCGTGAAGATGCTCGCCTTGAGCTTCCTTCTCCTGATCGGCGTGGCGCTGATCGGCGACGGCTTTGACATGCATATTCCCAAGGGGTACATCTACTTTGCCATGGCGTTTTCGGTGATGGTAGAGATGCTAAACCTGCGGCTTCGCCGTCAGGGCGCACCAGTCAAGCTTCATAACCCCTATGTCGAAGAGCCCGCAACTACGACCGGGGCGCAGGACAACATCTGAGAAAGGAGAAGAATAGTATGAAATGTCCCGTATGTACCAACGTAGATTTGCTGATTGCGGAACGCCAGGGTGTGGAGATCGACTACTGCCCCCAGTGTCGAGGGGTATGGCTTGACCGTGGGGAGTTGGACAAGGTTATCGAGCGCTCCTCCGTAGCGCCGATACAGCATCCATTGGCTGGTATGGCCTCCCAGCACAGCGAACCGCAATATCCTTCGTCGCAGGTGAAGCACGGTCATGACGACCATCATGGCCATAAGCAGCATGGATACGGGTATGGACACCAGAAGAAGAAAAAGTCGTTTCTGGCCGAGATGTTCGATTTCGACTGAGTAATTAACCAAGGAGCTAATAAAATGAAAAAACACGTTGTTAAGGTATTTGCAGTGGTGGCAGCCGTCATGTTTCTCAGCATCACCGTGCTGGAACTGAATGCCCACGCCAGGGCCGGTGGGAGCCGCTCTTTCGGCAGTCGGGGGGCGCGCAGCTATTCAAGGCCGGCCAGTAACTATTCCCAGCCGAGCCAGTCACGGCAGCAGGCTGCGCCTGCCCCGAGCCCCTTCCAGCAGCAGGGCGGCGGTTTCATGAGAAGCATGGCCGGTGGCCTAGTGGGTGGGATGCTGGGCGGCATGCTGTTCCGGAGCCTCGGTATGGCAGGAGCCGGCGGCATGGGGGGGGGCGGCATCGGCCTCTTTGAGATCCTCCTCCTGGCCGGGATCGGCTATCTCATCTACCGGTTTGTAAAAAAAAAGCGCGAAGCTAACGCCGCCTATTCCAGCTATGGGGGAGCGTACCAGGGCGGAACGGTGACCCCTGTTTCCGGTGGATACCTGGGCAATGACCCGCAGCCGGACGATGTGGCTGCGGGCCTGGCCCATGTCCGCCAGATGGACGCTTCCTTTGACGAAAACCGCTTCAACGATCTGGTCATGGATAACTTCTTCAAGATCCAGGGGGCCTGGATGAATCGGGATCTGACGCCGGTAACCGGGCTTCTAACCGATGAGATGAAGCGGATATTTCAGGAAGACCTGGACCGGCTGCTGCGGGATAAGCAGGTCAACAGGCTGGAGAATATCGCTGTCAGGAACGTGGAGATAGCCGAGGTATGGCAGGAGTCGGGGCAGGATTTTATCACCGCCTTGATTTACGCGAACCTGCTCGATTACACAACCGATGACGCTACGGGCGTGGTTGTGAGCGGCAGCAAAACGGAGCCGGTGAAATTCGAGGAGTATTGGACGCTTACCCGGCCCGTCGGCAACAATCCGTGGCGGCTGTCGGCGATCAACCAGAAATAGCGGCTGATATGGTTGGAAGGGGCGCCCCTGTGTGGGCGCCCTTTTTGTTATACGCCGCTGCGGAAACAAAACGATGACAACCGTGGTAGAATTGATTGCGGAAGGAGCCTGTCGGACTTAGGGAATCGTAACGAGAGAATGGCAAATCGAGGACAGATTTTCGGAAATTTGAGAGCAAATAGTGGACCTATTTGTTGAAAATTTACGGAAATATGGACCGATTTTCCGTTCTCGCAGTAGATTCATTCCTAAGTCCGACAGGCTCCTAGGTTTATGCTGAGAAAAAAAGGGGTACCTAATGGTTAAAAACAAATTCATTATCATCCTTGTCGTCGTTGCCGTGATTCTTCCCTTCATTTCGTCGCTGATTAATTTCTATACGGACTGGCTCTTTTTCGTTGAGACCGGTTTCACCTCGGTGTTCACGACGACACTGGCGGCCAAAGTCGGCGCCGGGCTGTTCTTTGGCGTCCTGCTGTTTATCTTTGCCATGATCAACCTGCACTTTTCCAACCGGGCAAAGTTTCCCCAAACGAACATCTTCGTCGAAGGAAGGAACATCTACCAGGTAAAAAGAGATGAGGCGGCACGGCTGGCCAAACCCCTCGGCATCCTTGCCAGCGCCATCCTGGCCATCCTTGCCTGCAAATGGGGAGCCATGCAGTGGCAGAATGTGCTTCTCTTCACGAACATGGTCACCGTCGGCACGAACGACCCGATCCTGGGCAAGGACATCGGTTTCTACCTGTTCAGCCTGCCGCTCCTGGAGATGTTGAAGATCTTTGCCGGCTTCACTGTGCTGGCCACGACGGTCCTGGTCGGAGCGGTCTACTACGTCCGCGGCGGTATCACCCTGATGGAAAGGGGGGCGGCAATTGACGTCAAGGTGCGAAAACATCTGGCGGTTCTCATCGGGATTTTTTCGCTGACGGTCGCGGCCGGTTTTTATCTAAACGGTTGCGGTCTGCTTCTTTCCGGGAGCAGTACCTTTCACGGTGCAGGCTATGCCGACGTCAACGCCCGGCTCTTGACCTTGCGGATTCTCACCGTTCTCACTCCCCTGGCAGGGGCCATCCTCGCCGCCGGGTTATGGCAGGGCGCCTGGCGCCTGGCGCTGTTGCCGCCAATTCTGGTGATTGCCGTCTACGGGATCGGCATCAAGGCATATCCGGCGCTGCTGGAGAAGTTCAAGGTCGCGCCCAATCAGCTGGCCCTCGAGACCCCCTACATCGAGAACACCATCCGGTTTACCCGTCTCGGCTACGACCTGGACAAGATTGAGACCATTCCCTTTGATGCTGACGTAAAGCTTACCGCAGCGGACATTGCCAACAACGACGCAACCATCAAGAACATCCGGCTCTGGGATCACGCCCCGCTGCTCAAGACGTACAGCCAGCTGCAGCAGATCAGGACCTACTACAAGTTTTTCGATGTGGACAATGACCGCTACCTGGTGAACGGCCAGTACACCCAGGTGATGCTCTCGCCGCGTGAACTCTCCTATGACGACCTCCCGAGCAGGAACTGGATCAATGAGCGGCTCATCTTCACCCACGGCAATGGCATTACCTTCGGCCCGGTGAGCCGGATCAGCAAGGAGGGGCTCCCCGAGTTCTTCGTCAAGGATATTCCGGCCGTCAGCCTGGCCGATATCAAGGTGACGCGCCCAGAGATCTATTACGGTGAGCTGTCCAATGAATACGTCATCGTCAAGACGAAGGTTCCCGAATTCAGCTATCCGACCGCCACGGGCAATATCAACACGACCTATGGAGGCAAAGGCGGGGTGCCCGTGGGCTCCATGCTCAATAAAGCCCTGTTCGCCGCCAGGTTCAGGACGGAAAAGATCCTCCTCTCCTCTGACATCGGCAGCGAAAGCCGCATTCTCTACTACCGGAACATCAATGAACGGGTGAGAGCGGTTGCCCCATTCCTCCGTTTCGATGGTGATCCCTATATGGTCGTGGCCGACAATGGCGGGCTCAAATGGATCATCGATGCCTACACCTATTCGAGCCGTCTCCCCTACTCAAAGCCGCTCAAAGGGGGCATCAACTACATGCGGAATTCGGTAAAAGCGGTGGTTGACGCCTACGACGGCTCGCTCACCTTCTACATCAGCGACCCCGATGATGTCATGGTGAAGGTCTATGGGCGAATCTTCCCGGAGCTCTTCAAGCCGATGGCAGCCATGCCGGATGACCTGCGCAAACATATCCGCTACCCCCATCAGTTCCTCCAGTTGCAGGCCGCCATGTTTGCCGCTTACCACATGACCGACCCGAAGGTCTTCTACAACAAGGAGAACCTCTGGGAGATCCCTTCGCTCGGCGACAAGCCGATGGAGCCGTACTACACGATCATGAAGCTGCCGGGTGAAAAGAAGGAAGAATACCTCCTGCTCCTGCCGTTTACCCCCTCGAAGCGGGACAACCTTGCGGCCTGGCTTACGGCACGCTGTGATGCGCCGAATTACGGCAAAATCCTGGCCTACACCTTCCCGCGGGACAGGCTCATCTATGGACCGAAACAGATCGACGCGCGGATCAACCAGGATTCCTTCATCTCCCAGCAGTTGACGCTCTGGAACCAGCGCGGCTCCGAGGTCATACGGGGGAGCATGCTGGTGATTCCCATCGAAAAATCGCTCCTCTACGTGCAGCCGCTCTTCCTCGCCGCTGCGGACAAGGCCGGGCTCCCCGAACTGAGGCGCGTTATCGTCGCCTACGGGGATGAGGTAGTCATGGAGGAAACCCTGGAGCTCGCCCTTCAAAGAATCTTCGGGGGAAGGAAAGCCCCGGCCGGCAGCACCCAGCCCACGCCAGCGGCTATGAAGGCCTCTTCAGCCGAGCTTGCCAGGGAGGCGATGAGCATCTTCGAGAGGGCAACCAACCTGCAGCGCCAGGGTGATTGGGCCGGCTACGGGGAGGAGTTGAAAAAACTCCAGCAGGTTTTGAGGCGGATGGCACAGTAGGGGTATCGGGGGAAATCAGCGTTGTCCGTATAGAGTCTTTGCCTCAAGTTTTATTAGCCCCATCAGGGGCGTTCGCATGTAGCCGGGGGATTCATCCCCCGGAACAGATCCTAATTTTTCCCCACGTCACGTATGTGACGTAATGATATTTTGCCACGATGGCCGGGGAATGAATTCCCCGGCTACCAGCATTCTGTCCCTATGGGACGTAAGCAAAAACCTTACGGACACTGCTGTGGGAGGTCATGGGGGACGTTGCTGGAGGTCATGGGGGACGTTGCTTGCTAATTAGCTATTGCCGCAATTAGAAAGATAGCAAGCAACGTCCCCTCGATGTCCCGTCCCCTCGATGTCCCCCAGCATCAAAAGTTTTACAAAACCCTAACACAAGCAAAGCTGCGAAATCCGCTGCCGGTTCTGCCCTTTCGCAGAGACAAGCACCAGCGAAAGTTACCTCCACGTCGGCAGCAACAGCTGCATCCAAAGTACTGCGGAAGCCAGACTCAAGCAAGCCGGCGAAGACAGCGTCGGGATCTGCACTTACGCAAAGACCAAACAAGAAAAAGTAAACGATGCCGGCCTGAGTCGACGCTTTTAGGGCGGCCGCAGTTATGCGGGGCAGGCGCCGGGGGTACGAATTCTCAGCTTGGGAACCTCACAGAGAAGCTGCTTCCAACCATCGGGGACTTCCGGGGACATCCATACGCAATTATCTGCCAAGGTTTTTCTACCGTATCTACACTGTCCAATACCCAATATTTCCAATACCCTTGGCGCGAAATGGGATCGCTGTAGCCGGGCGACTCGATCAACGAAACGAAGCGCGAGCCGAAGTCCGAGGCATCAAAGCGGCTACGCTCCCGTAATGACCGCAAGAGCAGCAGGGCTCCGTCACCGTAATGGGTCAGATCCCCCGGCCGCTTGCCGGCGTGGTAGTGTCCGGCGACCGGTTCCTCGAATCCCTGGGGACCGCCGGGAAAGCGCTGTTCCAGCTCTGCAAGATCATAGATCCAATGGCTGCCGAGGCAGAAGGCATCCCCCACAAACTGCCCCCAGACGGCACCGCTGATGCGATCCGCAACGGAAGGTTTTTGCGTGGTGGGACAGTGTCGCTCACCCATGACTCACCCCTTTACAGCTGGCGTAGATTTGAGCATTGCCCATACTGTTTATTGTGATCTCATGCGGCCTACTGGACGGGGGCTTCATCCGGCCAGAAGCGCCGCTGCAGTTCCTCGATGAGCGGTTCCATGCTCTTTCTGTCGGCAGCCGAGATGGAAATGGCCTGCAAGCGGCGGAAGACCTGGCGGACCTTCATGAAGGTCAGCGGATCGCTCTTTTTCAGTTGGGAGAGGAGGTCGCTCTTGTTGAAGACCAGAAGCCTGGCTTTTTCTCCCAGGTCGAGCTCTGCGAGGATGGTTTCCACCTGTCCGATCTGCTCCTCAAAACGGGGATTGGAGCAGTCCACCAGGTGGAGGAGCAGATCGGCGTCCTGCAACTCCTCGAGGGTGGCCTTGAAGGCACCCATCAGTGATTTTGGGAGGGAACGGATAAAGCCGACGGTGTCGGTGATGATTACCTCCCGGTCCCGCGGGAAGCGAAGACGGCGGGTGGAGGTGTCGAGGGTGGCGAAGAGGAGGTTTTCGGTGAAGACCGCACTCTGGGTCAGGGTGTTGAGAAGGGTCGACTTGCCGGCATTGGTGTAGCCGACGATGGAAATGATGGGGAGACCGGCCTTTACCCGCTTCTGGCGCCGCTGGTAGCGGCCGTGGGACAGCTCTTTCAGCTCCCGTTCCAGCTTTGCGATCCGGTCGCGGATGCGTCTTCTGTCCACCTCAAGCTTGGTTTCACCGGGGCCGCGACCGCCGATTCCCCCCATGAGGCGCGACATCTGCACGCCGCGTCCGGTCAGGCGTGGCAGAAGGTATTTGAGCTGGGCCAGTTCCACCTGTACCTTGCCGTCCAGGCTTTTGGCGCGGCGGGCGAAGATATCGAGGATCAACTGGCTCCGGTCGATGACTTTCAGTTCGGTCATTGCCGAAATGGAACGGATCTGGGTCGGGGTCAGCTCCTGGTCGAAGACGAGCAGGGTTGCTCCGAGCTGAAGTGCGCGGATGACCACATCGCGCATCTTTCCTTCACCCATCAGGAAACGCGGGTTGAATTGCCGCGGCCGCTGTATCACAGCATCAAGCACCTCGACCCCCGCCGTCCTTGCCAGCTCCTTCAATTCTTCGATGGAGTCCTGCGCCTCTTCATGGGAGAGCTTGGTGACGGAGATGAGAATTCCCCGTTCTTCCCCACCTTTCACCTCTTTTGTGCCCTTGACCGCCTTTTCCAGGGACTTTTCCAGTGTGTCGACAAAGGTGGCGAAATCCATGCTGAAACGGTCGAAGGGGCGTGGCGGCTCAATTTTGTATGGGGTCTTGCCGAGGGTCGGAGGCGCGAGGCAGGCTGTCTGGACGAAAAACTGGCCGTCGTTGGGGGACATCTGGAGCGCGGCGACAAGGTCGAGACGCAGTAGCGCCAGGTCGGTCAGATCGTCATCGCTGAGGGCCTCCCCTTTGAGGTGGGTGTGGATGAGACGCAGACCGCGCAGCAGTTTTTTCCCCAGCGGGTAATCGGCCAGTTCCGGGATGTAAAGCCCGCGTTCGTCACCGACGAGGACGTATTCCACATCACCGGAACGGTTGACGAGGATGCCGAGTTGGCGGCGGATCTCCCGCGAGAGTTCAACCATCTCCCGGGAAAGATCCGGGGTGATCAGTTCGTCGGGCGGGATGCGGCGGCGGTAGAGCCTTTCCAGTCCTTTGAGCTGGCTGGGCTTCAAGCCGGTGAGATTGCCGTGAGGTTGTTTGATCGCTTTTCTCCGAAAAGCAGGAGCGAGGAATGAGGTACGAGGAGCGAGGAAAGAGGTACGAGGTCAATTATGATGTCTTCCTCGATCCTTTATCCTCGATCCTCGATCCTTTATCCTCATTCCTGACGTTAAAGTCCGATGATGTTGTAACCGCTGTCGACAAAATGGATCTCGCCGGTTACGGCTTTCGCCAGTTCGCTGCTGAGATAAACGGCGGCGCCTGCCACGTCTTCCTGGGTGATGTTGCGCCTGAGAGGCGCTTTTGCCGATACATGGCCGGCGATCTGGTTGAAGCCTCCGACCCCGGCTGCGGCCAGTGTCCGCAATGGACCGGCCGAGATGGCGTTAACCCTCACACCGTCCTGTCCGACTGCCTCGGCCAGGTAGCGGACGCTCGCTTCCAGGGCTGCCTTGGCAACACCCATCACGTTGTAATTGGGGAATACCTTCTGTGCGCCGTAATAGGTCAGGGCAAGGACGTTTCCGTTGCTGGCGGTCAGGAGCGGCATGGCTTCCTTGGCCAGGGCGATCAGAGAGTAGGCGCTGATGTCCATGGCCATGGTAAAGCCTTCCCTGGTGGTGCTCAGAAAAGATCCCTTGAGTTCGTCTTTGTTGGCAAAGGCGACCGAATGAACCAGTATGTCCAGCCCACCCCATTTTTTGCCGATTTCGGCAAACACCGCCTTGATGTCGTCGTCGCTTCTGACATCACAGGGGAGGGTTATCGTTGCGCCGATGCTTTCAGCGAGCGGAATCACTCGCTTGGCTATCGCCTCATTGGCATAGGCCAGTGCCACCTCGGCACCTTCCTTTTTGAAAGCTTCGGCTATGGCCCAGGCGATGCTCTTCTCATTGGCCACACCGAAAATCAGTGCTTTTTTCCCTTCCAGCAAACCCATCCGGTACTCCTCCTTAACTGGCAAGTAAACCAGTAGTGTTTTGAATCAGCAGATTTTACGGAATACTTTGCTTCCAACAATGGGGAATAGTAATAAAAAAACCTATTTTTGGCAAGAAATATGGCTGTTTTTATGGTTTAATACAAGCGTATGAGGAGAACGTAATGACGGAAAAATTCATTAACATACTGAAGGGCGCGGAGAGGCTTGCCAAGCTTACCGATGTGGATAAGGTCATGCAAGATCTTTCCCGGTTGCTGAAGAAAACGGTGAACAGCCGTTGGGCGGTAGTTTACCTCATTGACCGGGAGCGGCGGGACTTTGCGCCGGCCCGGAGTTGCGGACTGCCGGCCCGTTATCTTCCCATGTTCAGGGAGATGCCGATGGCGCCGGACAAGATTCCCCTTCTGAAAAAGATCCTCCGGGACAAACACCATCTATTGCTCAACGATTCCGGCGTCTCGACGCTTCTGACGCCGACGCTACGCAAGCTGCTGGGCAATATCACCCTGCTGGCTGTTCCCATGCTGGTCAACAACCAGGTGATGGGGGTGGCGTTTGTCGCCCGTGACAAGCACTATCCGTCGTTCAGCGATGCAGAGATTGCCCTGATCAAGGACGTGATCTCCCATGCCGCGCTTGTGGCGAGCCACTCAATCCTGTTTGATGAGTCCCTTGACATGGCCGTAGAGATGGGGAAACGGGTCGACATCATTCTCACCCTGGACGAGATCAACAAGGCGATTTCCTCCTCCCTCAGTCGCGACAAGATCATTGCCACGGCCGTGCAGCATATCGAACGGCTCATCCAATGCGAGCTGGTGGTGCTGTTGGGAGAGGAAAATGGTTCGCTGGCGGTAATGGCCTCCGATTGCATATCCAGTGAGATTCCCCCGGAACTCTTGAAGGGCTCCCATCCGAACGTTGTCGGCAGTTGCGCGGTGAAGTCCTTTGCCGGAGGAGAAAGCTGTTACATAAACTCACTCTCAGCGCGGAAAAGGCTGCCGCACCTGGACCGATTGCTGCGTGATGCGGGTATGCAGTCACTCCTGGCCATTCCCATGGTCAGCAAGGAGAAAGTAAACGGGGTCTTGCTGCTGGGCGATACGGAGCCCGACAGGTTTCTCGAGGATGATGTCTTCGCCGTTGGTAAGATAGCCGGACAGATAGCAGTGGCGCTTGAAAACGCCAAGCTCTATGAAGATCTGGAGAACCTCTTCATCGGAACGGTTACCAGTCTGGCCAATGCCATTGACGCCAAATCACCCTGGACCAAGGGGCACTCCGAACGGGTCATGCATGTTGCCGAGTTTATTTCCAGGGCTTTGGGACTCGACGACGCGGCGGTTGAGCGGGTAAGGCTCGGGGGGCTTTTGCATGACATCGGCAAGATAGGGATTATCGAGGCCCTTCTGGAAAAGCCGGAAAAGATCTCCGAGGATGATTTTCCCCCCTTGCGGCTTCACCCGGAAAAGGGGGTCGCCATCCTTGCTCCCATCGAGCAGTTGAAGGGGGTATTCCCCGGCATTCTCCATCATCACGAACGTTACGACGGGAGCGGCTATCCCGACAGGCTGAAGGGTGAGGATATTCCCCTTGAAGCCCGGATAATCGCTGTTGCCGATGCCTTTGATGCCATGGTGTCCGTGCGGCCTTACAAAAAGGGATATTCAGCTGCTGAGGCGCTGCAAGAGCTGATAAAGTGCGCAGGGAGCCAGTTCGACCCGGTGGTTGTCCAGTGCTTCAGTGACTATGTCATCGGGGAAAAACTATCGGGCGCATCCCGGCAAAACCCACGGGCCGGCAGGTGAAGCGGATCGACCGGGTTCCGGGCAGGTATGAAGAGAAGACGGTTATTCTTCGGCAGATGGCGGATCGGAAGGGGGAATCGGGTTACGAAGCGGATCGGTTGGTGCGTCAGGCCCTTCCGTCTCTTCTTTTCTCCCCTTCAGCAGCTCTTCGATGGCAGCCAGTCGACGTTCCGTCTCTTCTGCAAGAATGAGGGTCCGATCAACCTTTCCCTTGATGCTGAAGATGACAAACGGCAGGATAAACCAGATCACCGTCAGAAAAAAACCGATGATTGACAGCATCACCATAAAACCGCCGAAGATTTCCATGAAATTCTCCCGTTATTTTTCCAAAGCTTTTTCCAGCGCTCTGGCCAGCTGATCGGGACATGACGTATCTCCCTGACAAGCAATTCCCTTGAGCCGTCTGATTGCCTCTCCTACAGCCATTCCCTTTGCCAGCGCCCCGACAGCCTGGGTGTTGCCGGCACAACCGTCTACAAATTCGGCTGCCTGAATCACGCCGTTTTCTATTTCTATGTTGATCCGTGAGGCACAGGTTCCCAATGTATCATAGCTTATGCGCATCTGCGTCTCCTTCTTTATGGTATCCTTTCAGGGTGTATAACCTCCGTAGCGGGAAATGTCAATGCAGAGAAACGATTATTGTGGCATTTTAAATGGCTGGAGACGATGAATTCTGGTAAAAATGGACTATACTTAATCATCGTTCAATTGCTGCATCGCGCCTTTGTCGGGCATTGCTAGTTACGATTACAGGCGAGGTCGTGTCTGTAAAGAACAGACGGGCGGGAGTGGTAACTTAAGTCTTCGCTTCCCGGAAGGTGGCATATCATGTTCGGCTGGTTGAGAAAAAAGGACAAAGAACCGTTGGTTTTTGCGAGCAACGTTGCAGCCTTCGACTATGCCTGCCGTCAACTGCCGAACGCAATCCTGCTGGAAGCCGACATTCCTGCCCTGGTTGAGGAAGAGGGTGAGGTCGGCCAGGAGGGGGAACACTATTTCCGGCTCCGACTGGCCGACAAGAGCGGAGGCAGGGAGATTTGGGGCTGCACCCTGAAAGAATCGACCGATTATCCCGAGGTCGGCGACTTTGTCGGTTTCAGGATTGTAAAAATAGCCTCGGACATGCCGGAAGGGATGAACATTATCGGTTTTATTTCCGTGAAACTGGCACCGGTACTGGTTGAAAAAAAGGGATGGAAGATAGATCGCTCCTTTACGCCGAAAAACATAAAACCCGTGGTGCGATTCTGAAAATTACGATCGGGAAATTTGCCGGCATCATTCCGCGGCCTTCAGTGCAGAAGCCAGTTCTGCTTCGAGGTAGACTGACCTCTTTTCAACTGCGCCGCTGAAACCGAAGTCCTTATAATGTATCATTGCCGGATCGCTGGAATCGCCGCTTGTCACAAAACCTTTGGCGTGGGGGTCAATCGCCAGCAATCGCTTAATGGTTTCCTTACCTCCCATCCCACCCGGGATGTTCAAGTCCAGGAAGACTGCCATAAAAGGCTCTCCGGCCTCATACGCTTTTCTGTACGCCTCAATCGCCCCTGCTCCGTCAGCGGAGCACTCCACGTCATAACCGATTTTCAGGAGTGTCTGTTTGGCGATGAATCTGATCATTTCGTCGTCATCCATGACAAGAATTTTCCCGATTATTTGCCCCTTTTTCATACCCTGTCCCTTGACATCGCCGATCTCGTTGCCGTTAAATTGAGGCAGCAGCGCAACATGAAACATTTTTTGTTTTTTTATAATACAGCATATCGTTATAATTGGCGATATTAAATCCGGCTCTCCTTAGCCGAAGAAGGAAAGAGGCTGCGGCTTTCACCGCTGTTGACGGGCGTTTGCCGGCGGCAAGTATAGAATGGAAGGAAGATCGCAATGGCAAAGGAAAAAACACCCGTCACCCCGGCGGTGCGCATGCTCCGCGCAGAAAATGTCCCATTTACCAGCCATCCTTACGCCTATGAAGACAAAGGCGGAACCAGCGTCTCTGCCCGCGAGTTGGAGGTGGACGAGCATTGTGTGATCAAGACGCTGATCATGGAGGATGATGGCAGGAATCCCCTGATTGTGCTGATGCATGGGGACCGCCAGGTTTCCACCAGGGAGCTTGCCAGGTTTATGGGGGTGAAGAGTATCGTTCCCTGCGCGCCGGAAGTCGCCCAGAAGCATTCCGGCTACCAGGTAGGGGGAACTTCTCCGTTCGGCATGCGGCGCATCATGCCCGTCTACATGGAAGAAACGATTCTCGCATTGCCACGCATATACATCAACGGCGGTAAACGGGGATTCCTTGTTGCCATCGATCCGCATGAGGCCATGCGCCTGCTCAAGGCGACACTGGTGCGGGTGGCGGTTTAGAGGCGGTCGGCGGTCGGCAGTCGGCAGTCGGCAGTCGGTGGTCGGTGGTCGGTGGTCGGTGGTCGATGGTCGATGGTGAGGAGTGGACATGGAATTTGAGGAAACCTGCGGCAAGGCCGCTTATGCGGTGAGAAACGCCGGAGCACTTGTCATAACCGCCGGCGCCGGGATGGGGGTGGATTCCGGGCTCCCCGATTTTCGCGGCGAGAAGGGGTTCTGGCAGGCTTATCCCATGTATGAGCGGCTTGGCATCAGCTTTGTCGGGGCTGCCAATCCCGAACATTTCGAGCGTGATCCCGGTTTCGGCTGGGGCTTCTACGGACATCGCACCAATCTCTACCGGGAAACCATCCCCCATGCCGGCTTCTCTTTGCTCCTTTCCTGGATCGAGCGCTTCCGCCTCGATCACTTCGTCGTTACTTCCAATGTGGACGGCCAGTTCCAGAAGGCCGGCTTCAGCGGGGAGCGGATGCTGGAGGTGCACGGTTCCATCCACCATCTCCAGTGCACCACCCCCTGCTCCATGCAGATCTGGGACAATAACGAAGTCATCCCGGTAGATGCCTCTACTATGAGGGCACGCGCCATTCCCCGCTGTATCCGGTGCAAAGCGGTAGCCCGCCCAAATATCCTCATGTTCGGCGATTACGGCTGGATAAGCGCCCGCACGGACCGCCAGGAGGGATGCTTTGACAAATTCCTCGATTCAGTGCGCCAGGCGCCGCTCGTGGTGATTGAAGCGGGGGCCGGCACCACCATTCCCACCATCCGCAGTCTGAGCGAACGGCTCGGCAGGCAACCGCTTGCCACCGTAATCCGCATCAATCCCCGCGAACCGCATATCACTTCGCCGCACCTTTCCCTCGCCTGCGGGGCGCTGGAAGGGCTATCCGGCATCGACCGTTGTCTGTGACGCAGTTAAAAATCCCTTGCCTTTTCCTCCCTCTGTGTTAAAATGCCCAAAAAATAGGCAAGGGGGGCTAATTTTTAGCCCCTTTTTAAGTGGTGTTATGCGTAAAACCCTCACTATAGGCTCTTTACAGCTGGATAATAACCTGATTCTCGCTCCCATGGCCGGACTGACGAATTTGCCGATGCGCGTTCTCGCGAGGGAATGCGGAGCAGCTTTGACCTTTACCGAGATGGTGAGCGTTAACGGCCTTGTCCGGGAAGGGAAAAAGACCTTCGATCTGTTGCGCAGGGACCAAGAAGACCGGCCGTTGGGAATTCAGATCTTCGGCGACGATCCTGACCTGCTGGCCGAAGGGGCCCGGCTCGTAGAACCTTACGGCGAGCTGATCGACATCAACATGGGTTGTCCGGTACGCAAGGTGGTCGGGAGTGGAGCAGGAAGCGCGCTTCTGCGTGAGCCGGCCAAGGTGGCTTTGATTCTCAAGGCCGTGCGCAAGGCCACATCCCTCCCTTTGACCATCAAGATCCGTACCGGCTGGGTGGTCGAAGAGCAGAGCTTTCTCGAGATCGGTCGCATCGCCGAGGCTGAAGGTGTTGATGCCGTGACCCTCCATCCCCGCAGCCGCGCACAGATGTTCGAAGGTCATGCCGACTGGTCGAGGATAACCGAGCTGAAGGGAGCCCTTTCCATCCCGGTGATCGGCAGCGGCGACATTTTCAGCGCAGCCGATGTGACTGCCATGCTGGCACAAACCGGTTGCGACGGGGTGATGATTGCCCGAGGCGGGCTGGGTAACCCCTGGATATTCAGAGAGGCGCTTGCCCTGTTGCGGGGAGAGGAACCGATCCCGCCGGCTGTCGGCGAAAAGCTTGCAGCAGCCATGCGGCACCTGGATCTATTCATTGAAACCTTTGGTGAGCATACCGCTCTGCGGGAGATGCGCAAACACCTCTCCTGGTATGCCAAGGGGGTGCCGGGAGTGGCCCAGTTCCGCAACATGATTAACCGGATAGACGGCAAAGAGCCGCTCATCGCGATGGTGCGGGGTTTTTTTTCGGAGGTGGTTCGTGACCACTGAACACTTGCAGGAATATTACGCCAACATCATCGACAGCGTCGGTGACGGTGTGATAGTCCTTGATATCCAGGGGGTTATAACGCTCCTGAATCCTGCGGCGGAGGAAATCGCCGGCATTTCCCGGCGCCAGGCCAAGGGCGCCCACTTTTCCGCCCTGTTCAAGGGTGAGGATATCCTGCTGGAAATGGTCAATAAAACTGCGGCAACCGGCATGACCATCTCCGACCATGAAAACATCGTCCTGAAGATGACCGGCCGACTCATCCCGATCAGCGCCACCACGTCGCCGCTGCTCATGGCCAACGGCGAAAGGATCGGCACGATCCTGATCCTGCGCGATCTCACCAATATCCGGGAACTGGAGGAGGCGGTCCGCCAGGCAGACCGTCTTTCCACGCTGGGGGCGCTGGCTGCGGGGCTGGCTCACGAGATCAAGAACCCGCTGGGGGGGATCAAGGGGGCGGCCCAGCTCCTGGAGATGGAGCTGCCGGACAACGCCGAACTGCGTGACTGTACCCGCGTCATGCTCAAGGAGGTGCAGCGGGTCAACCGGATCGTCGAAGAGCTCCTGGAGCTGGCCTCGCCGCGGAAGCTGGATCTGACCAAGGTGAATCTGCACAAGATCCTCGGTGATATCATCCTCCTGCAAAAGCGGACGGTCGACGACCGGAGGGTGACCTTCCAGCAGCATTTCGACCCGAGCATCCCGCCGATACTGGCCGATGAGGCGCTCCTGACCCAGCTCTTCCTCAATCTGATCAAGAACGCCGTGGAAGCGGTAGGGGCTGTCGGGTTGATCAAGGTCAGTAGCCGGGTCCTGGCCGACTACAGCATGACCCAGAAGGGGGAGGGGCGTTCGCGCATGGTTGCCATCGAGGTGAGCGACGACGGTCCGGGCATCCTGAAGGAACAGCTGGAGCATCTCTTCACCCCGTTTTATACCACCAAGGCAAAAGGCACGGGGCTAGGTCTGGCCATTTGCCACAAGATCGTCGCTGAACATCGGGGGATGATCAGGGTCGATTCCGAACCCACAAAGGGAACGACATTTACGGTGATGCTGCCGCTCATACAATAAAGAAAGTTCTACGTTCGAAGTTCTACGTTCTACGTTAAAACCCCGGAACTACGGAACATCGAACATCGAACGTCGAACGTCGAACGTCGAACGTAAAACAGAGGTAAACATGTCCATCAATAACATTCTTGTCGCCGATGATGAAGAGAGCATGCGTTGGGTCCTTTCCAAGGCCCTGAAAAAAAAGGGTTTTAGTGTCGATCTTGCCCGGGACGGCGACGAGGCGCTCAGGTACATCAAGACAAACACTTATGATCTGGCGATCCTCGACATCAAGATGCCCGGCTTGTCCGGCCTGGAGCTGTTGGATCGGGTGCGGGAGCTTAAGAGCGACCTCCTCGTGGTGATCATGACTGCCGAGGCGAGCATGAAGAACGCCGTGGAAGCCATGAAACGGGGGGCCTACGATTACCTGACCAAACCGTTCGACCTGGATGTGATCGACGCCATTATCGAAAAGGTAAACAGGGCGAGGGAGGTGACCTCCCAGGTGACCCTTCTCAAGGAAGAGCTGAAGGACCGCTACCAGCTGGAAAAGACCATTATCGGCAATTCTCCGGCCATGCGGGAGATCTACAAGACCATCGGCAAGGTGGCCCCCAGCGACGTCACTGTCCTTGTTCAGGGGGAGTCGGGTACCGGCAAGGAGCTGATCGCCCGGGCCATCCACTTCAATTCGAAGCGGCTCGGAAAACCGTTCATCGCCCTTAACTGTGCGGCAATTCCCAAGGAGCTCCTGGAGAGCGAGCTGTTCGGTTTTGAAAAGGGGGCGTTCACCGGCGCTACGGAGCGAAAGCTCGGCAAGTTCGAGCAGGCCAACGGCGGCACCATTTTCCTCGACGAGATCGGTGACATGCCCATCGACCTCCAGGCGAAGATCCTCCGGGTCCTCCAGGAGAAAGAGGTGACGAGGACCGGCGGTAACCAGAGCATTAACGTTGATGTGCGCATTGTTGCTGCAACCAACCAGGACCTGGAAGAGAGTGTGCGGCGCAAGGCGTTCCGCGAAGATCTCTATTATCGGCTCAATGTAATCCCGTTGCAACTGGTCCCGCTTCGGGAGCGGAACGAAGATATTCCGCTTCTTGTGGAGTATTTCCTGGCGAAGATCTGTGCGGAGCTGGAGGTGCCGGTCAAGCGGTGCTCTTCCGACGCGCTCCGCCTCCTTACCGGCTACACCTGGCCGGGCAATGTCAGAGAACTGGAGAATACTCTCAAGCGGGCGGTCATCCTCTCGTCGGACCCGCTCCTGACCATTGCCGACTTTCCCGGACTGCGCGTCCAGAAGGGTGGCGAACTGGTTCAGAGCGAGGAGCTCTCTCTGGAAGGGATTGTCGACATCAAGCTGCGCGGATCATTCACCAACATGGAGAAGATGGAGAGCGGCGACGTCTACACCATGGTGTTGGAACAGGTGGAGCGGCCGCTGATCCGCTTCGTCCTGGAGAAGACCAGGGGGAACCAGGTGCGGGCAGCCGACATCCTCGGCATTAACCGGAACACCCTGCGGAAGAAGATAACCGAGCTGGGGATAGAGGTGAAGAGGGATTAGAAGCTGGGAACTGGGAACTGGGAACTGGGAACTGGGAACTGGGAACTGGGAACTGGGAACTGGGAACTGGGAACTGGGAACTGGGAACTGGGAACTGGGAACTGGGAACTGGGAACTGGGAACTGGGAACTGGGAACTGGGAACTGGGAACTGGGAACTGGGAACTGGGAACTGGGAACTGGGAACTGGGAACTGGGAACTGGGAAATTAGATTTTACTGATCCCCGATCCCCGTTCCCTGATCCCAAATAAAGGGGGATACAATGGGTGTGAAGGACAAGTTTTTTCTGGACAGGAACAACGCAGTACTGATGGTAATCGATGTGCAGGAAAAACTGTGCAGGGCCATGGACGAGAAGGTACTGGCGAAGCTCACTGCCAACGTCTCCGTTCTCCAGGAAGCTGCGGTTGAGCTGGGAATTCCCGTCCTGGCCACCGAGCAGTATGTAAAGGGACTGGGTGAAACCCTGCCGGAGTTGAAGGGGAAGCTTTGCTCTCCGGCGCTGGAAAAAATGACCTTCAGCTGCTGCGGGGATGACAACTTTACCGCCGCTTTGAAGAAACTGGGGCGCAAGCAGATCATCATCACCGGTATGGAGACCCATGTCTGCATCTTGCAAACGGTTATCGAGCTGCTTGATGCGGATTATGTTGTTCATTTGGTGAACGATGCGGTGATGAGCCGTAAGAAGGAAAACTGGCAGGTAGGGGTGAATGCCGCTGCGGCGGCAGGGGCGGTGATAACCTCTACCGAGGCGGCATTGTTCCAGTTGCTCAAGGTCGCCGGTACCGACGAATTCAAGAAGCTGTCGAAACTGGTGCGGTGAAACAAGTGAGACGTGAGGCCAGTGTCGTATTGACTTAAGCCTTCAAGCTGGGCAGCAATCATGTATGGTACAGTTCATTAATTAAAGAATCAAAAAAGCCCGGGGATCTCTCCCCGGGCTTTTTGCTGTCGTATCTTCTCCTTTCATTTGCCTTATTCGTATTTCTTATCGGTCAGCGACAAATAAAACCTGATTCCCTCTTCTCCCGATGTTCGAATATCAAAAGGAACTCTTTAACTGCTTGCAAAGTCGCGAAGATTGCTTTAATAGTAAAAACTAATCATTTCGCTCAATCTATTAGCAATGCTAATGGGCAAAACAAAAACATAGGGATAACGGAATGGAAACGCTCTATTTGAAGACTCTTGTTGTGGCGGTTGATTCAGGAAGCTTTTCCAAGGCGGCAACGGTACTGAACATAACGCAATCTGCCGTCTCGCAGCGGATCAAGTTTCTGGAGGATCGCTATGGTTACCAGTTACTGGATCGATCTGGTCCGGTTCTGGTTGCCACGGAAGCAGGCAGGGTGGTTCTGGCAAAAGCAGAAGAGATACTGCGTATTGAATCTGAGCTCAGCAACGAACTGAAGCACATGGAGGGTAAACCACGCCTTTCTCTCTGCTGTACACCAACCTTCGGCATCGTCTATCTCCCCAACGTGTTGAACAGGTTCATTTTGCAAAATGCGGACATCGTTGACCTGAAATTCATGTTTTATACCCCTGAACAGGCAATAAAGGGTTTGCATGAAAACGAGTTCGACGTGGGGGTTATTGAACACTGTGAGGCACTGGAACTTTCAGAGTTCAAGACGTTTCAACTACCCCGCGACGAGCTGGTTTTTATCAGTTCGCCCGGCTTGCAACTACCATCAATGGACGTGGATATCGACCATCTGTTGCATCACCGCTTGATAGCCCGCAAAGTCGGTTGCAGTTCCAGGAAACTGCTCGAGCTGAACATGACTGCTATAGGGAGAAGTCTGAAAGATTTCAAGAGGATGATCATCTATGACGACTTACGTTTGACTATCGATACCGTCATTGGCGGGGGAGGTATCGCGTTTGTATCCAGAAGCCTCGTGAAAAAACAACTTGAGGAAGGTTCGCTCCTTGAGCATCGACTGCCTGGTTTTACCCATAATCGCTTTCGCACTGTTGCTCTAAACAAAAAAAGAACTCCGGATAAAGTTCTTCAGAATTTTATGGATTGCATTTTTACCACGTTCCCATCGGTTTCGGTGGAAGAAGAGGGGGATTCAAACCAGAATTGTCGACTATGATAATTGAAACCGTACAGTCCAACTGCTCCATAAAAAAGCCCGGGGATCTCTCCCCGGGCTTTTTGCTGCGCTGGCACTTCCTTTCGTTACTTTGCTACAGGGTTACGGTGATGTAGTTGTACTTGCTGTCCACCTGCACTCCGTTTTTGTAGACGAGCACCGTCAGCTTTTTCGTGCCGGTTGTGGCATAAATATGATTGGCAGTGGCCGAACTGCCGGCGGCGCCCACGTGCGGCAGGGTGGTCGAAGTCCCGTCGGCCCAGATGATCCGCAGGGAGTCGTGGTCCTTCAGGTTGCCGAAGGTGTAGGTGCTTGAAATCCCTCTTCTGGCAGTGGTCGGACCGATGGTCATCCCGACAACGGGCGGGTTAACCACGTTGAGTGTCCTGGATACTGTTGCCGTTTTCCCTTCCTCATCGGTCACCTTGAGGGTGACGGCGTAGGTGCCGAGGGTGGAGAAGGTCTTGCTGGCGGATGGTCCGCCGGCAGTGGTGCCGTCGGTAAAGGAGAGGCTGTAGGTAAAGAAGCCGTTGCTGTTGACCCCGGTATCGGCGGACAGGGTATAAGGGGTGTTGACCACCAGCTGATACCCAGCGGTATTGGGGTCGGCATCGGGGAAGCCGGCAGGAAACTGGGCGACGGGATCAACTCCGAAACCTGTTTTTGCCTGTTGTGCCGGGTCGGCAAAGCTGTTCAGATAGGCAACCCATGCCTTCCGGTCACTGGTTGCCACGGCTGCGCCGGTCTGGTCTGTGGTTATTCCTTTGTACTGCTTGTCAATCCATAGAGATCCGGCCAGCCCGAGTGGTCCGGCATCGCTCTGAGGATGGATGCGGACGCTGTAGCCGTTGCGCCCTTCGATGAGGAGCCCGCTGCCGTTGGCCCTGATGCCGAATTCCGGCTGTCCTCCGCTGTAAGAGGTGCCGTCCCAGGTTCCGGTGAATGCAGCGCCGAGGTTAGTGAGGAGACCGGCCATATCGGTGACAAGGGCCGACACCTGTTTCGTTCGGGTTACGACCGTTACGCCGGAGTTGTTGGTGGCTTCAATCTTGAGCAGCCACCCCTGGCTGGTGGTAGTGGTGCTTGTTGCTGCCGGGAACGTGATGGCAGTCCCGCTGATACTGGTGTTAAAGGCAGTATTACGGGCCTTGAAGGCGTTTTCATACAGCCCTTCGCTGCGATCGATGTCGCGGATTGTGGTCGCGTTGGAGGCGAATTGAACTGCAAGCGAGCGAACACCGCTTCTTTCCTTGACTCCGGGATGGAAATCCGAGGGCTGGGTGGAGGCGTTGACCGAGGCGAACGGGGTAACCTGTGCGCCGCCGCCGGTCCAGGACATATTCAGGGTATCCCCTTTGACAACGAACTTGCCGTTATAGAAGCCGCCTGCAGTGGTGTCGCCGATGGTTCCCGCAGAACTGGCGCTGGTGGACCCTTTGTGGCAGTCGCCGCAGCCGCCTGATCCCCAGGCAGAGTCGGCTGGGGAGATGTCATGGTTCGTTTTGAACGTAACCCCCATGAAAGAGAGCTTGGTTACATGGGTCTTGGTATTATTGCCTGTGGAACCCGGTGTCGATTTAAGGCCAAGCTGGTATTCAAGATCACGGTCAATGGCGTTGATGTGGTCGCTGATATCTGCTGCAGTGACGGTACCAAGCTGGGTAAGCGCAACCAGTTGTTGACCGGGCCGTAATGAATAGGTATTAGCCTTGTTGATGTTTGCCACGTGGGTTTGCAGGAGGGAATCCATCCCACCGGCTCTGCCGTCGTTGTTGGCGTCAAAATTGACATCATTTTTGTCTCGCCAGAAGAGTGATGTGGAGAGATTGGCAGCCGTCAGTTTGTTTCCTTGCCAGGCCATGAAGTTATTATTGGTCATGTTCTGGCGGGTTACATTCTCGTTCTCATGATCGGCAAGCCGTCCTTCGGCATCGTTGCCGGTGCCGTCAACCATGGCTCCGCCGGTGAAGTTCCCCAGTTTTCGTGAATGGCAGGCTTCACAGGCGATCAGGTCGAGATGGCCGACGTTGGCCGTGCCGTTCATGGTCCCCCCCTGCTGGACAATCTTTGCGGTCAGACCTTTCGCCTGATGTGCAGCCGTGGGATTCGGTGCACCGTGGGTCTCGTAGGAGATGACGCTCTGGGTTGCCGGATCGAAATCCCCACCATAGATATGACAGCCGCTGCAGTTCTTGGTGGTGTTGTCCGTTGCATTCCAGAGGGATTCGTAGGCGCCGTTACCCTTGGCTGGATCGCACTGGCCGAGTTTTTTCGAATCGTCGCCGGGGCTGGCCGAGCTGATGTTGTTAAAGCCGTAGGTACCCTTGAGGCCCGTGAAGCCGGAAGTCCCTACTTTGGAGAAATCAGCGTCCTTGCGTTTGTGGCATCCCATACAGCCCATGCTGTAATGGACTTCGGCGGTACCGGACCAGGTGTCACCCCTCTTTTTCCAGTCAACGGCATGTTCAGCCATGTGGCAGCCGACGCAATTGTTGGAATCGGGAGTGGCCAGAATGTTGCCGGCGACCGTGCCGGCCAGCTTGAGGGCGGAGTTGTCCCCGGTCGGCACGACTTTCAACGGGTCGTAGGTAACATTGACGCCATCTGTCGGACTTGCAGCACCGAGCAGCGCGCCGGTTGTTCGTGAAGCATCGAATTTGCCGGTACGAACCGCTTTTTTGCGCTCTTCCCAGGAATAATCCTTCAGGTGGCACATCAGGCAATCCATTTCAAGGACGCCGGTCTGGCTGTAATCGTTCTGAACCGCCGCATAGCTGGCTGGGGTGCCGTCCGTATTGAAGCCGTCACCGCGGCTGCCGTAAACATCGATGAAGTAGTTGAAAGCGGTTACAGCACTCCCGAAGAAATAATCACGCAAAGAGGTCCGCACTTCCGGACTTTTGCCGGGAACGTACTCATTGGCGCCGCCACCCACATGGCATTCAGCGCAATCCCGCATGGAGCCGGCCATGGAGTTGTCGACCCTGGCCTTGAACAGCTGTTGCGCAGTAAGGCCGGGAAGTAGGGCCGCACTGGTGGGAAATGAAGCATCACCGTATGTGGTGCCGTAATCATAGGGGCTGAACGTTGTAAAGGGGTTATTCTTGAATTTTGCCGCAGTTCCATCGTAGGTCGTTCCTGCACCATCTTTGAATAATCTCGCCAACTGGCGAGCGGAGGGTGGTCACCACGCCCCCACATGGCCGGGGCCCTGGACCCAGTTTTTGCCCTGGGGACCAGCGCCACTGACGACGGGATCCCCGGAATCGGGGTTCCAGTTGTTCCACCCCCGTTGTTCGTTTGAGGCCAGTTGGGCGTGATAGCTGTGCCGCTCGATCTGGTCATAGCTTAGCAGAGCTTTGCCGGACGAGGGGGCAATGGTTGAACCATTATGGCAGGCGCCACAGGTGTTCTTCATGCTGAAAGCCTTGGTGCTGCCGGGGGTGATCGGGTTTCCGCCGGCCGGGCCTGCATCACGGAGCAGTATGTTGTCGTGGGCCGGATTGTAAGCCACTGCTGTTCCAGCAATTAGAAGAACTGCGCTGGAAATCAGGCCAAGCTTCAATCGGCCATAGGCTGATATTCTTGTCATGTCGGTGTCTCTCCTCCTGAATTGGATGCCACCATGGGAAAGCCTTGCTTGCTTCCGCTGGTGGAGGTTGTTGTCAATATCGCCTCTGATGCGGTGGGTTTATCTTTTCCTCGATCCTCCTTTGGAATTTTTTCTTCGCGAGGTTTTGCTGTCTGGGGGGACAGGCCGCCCGGAAGCATTCAGGACGAAACTTCAAAACCTCTTGCAAACGGGAAAACGAAACGCTTGTTATTGCCAAGCACGAATTAATCCTGAACCTCGACTAATGTGTCGTATTGTTTTGCATACCGTCATGAATAAAACTTATAAATTTATGTTTACTGGATTTCCGGAGCAGCTTGAGGGGTAGACGAAGGGAAAAAACAATATTTTGCATCAAAGATAGGATAGTGTGGCTTTTTCATAACGGCATTGAAATTGTGAACTGTGGGGGATATGACGCAGAAGGGTAAAGAGAGTCGTCGTGTTGGGGATTTTCCCCCATTGACTGCCATGATATCAAAGATGGGAATAGTAAAATTAAAAGCCCGGGGATCTCTCCCCGGGCTTTTTGCTGCGTTGACACTTCCTTTCGTTACTTTGCTACAGGGTTACGGTGACGTAGTTGTACTTGCTGTCCACCTGCACCCCGTTCTTGTAGACGAGCACTGTCAGTTTCTTCGTGCCGGTAGTGGCATAAATATGGCTGGTAGTGGCCGAACTGCCGGCGGCACCCACGTGCGGCAGGGTGGTCGAAGTCCCGTCGGCCCAGATGATCCGCAGGGAGTCGTGGTCCTTCAGGTTGCCGAAGGTGTAGCTGGTGGAGATCCCTCTTTTGGCCGTGGTCGGACCGATGGTCATCCCCCCGACAACCGGCGGGTTGACCACGTTGATGGCCCTGGATACGGTTGCCGTCTTCCCTTCCTCATCGGTCACCTTGAGGGTGACTGATGAGGTGCCGATGGTGGAGAAGGTCTTGCTGACGGATGGCCCGCTGACAGTGGTGCCGTCGGTAAAGGAGAGGCTGTAGGTGAACGAGCCGTTTGTGTTGACGCTGGTATCCGCCGCCAGGGTGTAGGGTGTGTTGACTACCAGCTGGTAGCCGGAGGTGTTCGGGTCGGCGTCCGGGAAGCTGGCGGCGAACTGGGCGACCGGGTCTACGCCGATGCCGGCGGCAGCGGCGTTGTTGTCGATGCTGAGCAGATAGCTGATCCACTCGCTCCGCTTGTAGGAGCCTGCTGTTCCCGTACCCCCCGGAGCCGTGCCGTCAGCCCTGAAGTAACCGTCGGGATCAGGATAGAGAGCTTCCCCGCGGCTCAGATCTTTAGTCTGTGTGTAAACTACGCTATTCTCAACTACTTCTTCCTCGAAAGGAACACTCCTCGGCTGGCCGAGCTTGTTGAAGAGTTCGGTACCAGTGCGAAGATCACCCTTGTAGGCCTTGATGGTCGGAATGAATACGGCAGGTCTCTCCATCATGGTTGAGGCGCTCGCGGGAATAATGCCGGGGGCCGGTGTCCAGGTAGCATCGGCGGGTATTGCGGTACCGGTCATGTTAAAGCCGCCGTCGAAGAAGTTTTTAGCCGTTGCGTGGCAGTCGTTGCAACCGAATGTTGTTACCTTGCCTGTCGCGTCGAAGGCACGCGGCTTACCCAGGACATACTGACTGATTGGTTTGACGCCGTGGGTCACCTGGTACAGGCCGCCGATATAGCCAAGCTCGGTGCCGTCCCAGGATTTGCCGCTCTGTCCCGGCATGTCCTTGATCCGGGTTCTGTAATTTTTGTACTCCCTGATTTCGTCAGGGGTGGTGAAGATGGTATTGCCGCCGTAAACGCCAACGTATTTCCAGGCGCCGGTGAAGCTGCCATCCATGTTGTAGGCGCTCTGGTACCTACCTCCCTGTGCAGTTGATCCGGCAACACCGTCTCCGGGACCGCCGAACCCAACCGGGATCGGGGCGAAGCCGCCGGGGGCGAAGTTAATGCCCGCCTTGAGGTCGCGCTGAATCCACGGGTCAAAGATCGGTTCGCCAAAGCCCTGGGTCGAATTGAGATCACCGACTGCCAGAATCTGCCCATTGACACCATCACCGTTGGCGTCGACAGTTGTGCCGTAGTCGTTGTTGAAGAGCGCCGAGACGATAGTGTTGGTCAGGTAAATTTTACGCCTGAAGTTCGGGCTGGTCTTCAAGCCGTTGCCGACCTTCGACCAGGTTTTCAGCGGCAGCCATTCCTGGAGTGCACCGCCGATAAGCTGGGTGCCGTATGGAATTTCGGCCTGGTAGCCAGGGCCTGGTTGATTGGTTGCGGCACAGATGGTTCCGGGGCCCTGGCTGGCAGAGGTATAGCCGCAGTTCTGGTTGATGGTCTGGTTCATGAAGTTATATTGCTGTCTGGCACCTTCGTTGGCAGCGTCCGGCGCCGGGTCTTCGAACATGCCCATCATACCCTTGCTGTAATCGAAGCCAACCATGGTCGGGTAACGGTTGCCGCTGGTGCAGTCAAGTGCGCGGACTGCCATGCTCTTTTTCTGCACGTGACAGACGGTGCAGTCAATGACATCAAGATGGTTGCCGGGGATGAGTTTCTGGCCGCCGCTGCCATCCGGGCCCATGGCCCTGTTGATCATGGCGGTGAGGCCTGCTCTCTGATGTGCTGCTGTGGGGTCCGGGGCCCCCATGACATCTATCGGATTGCCGTCGGGGTTGCTGCCGGAGAGATGACAGCTTTCACAGCGTTTGACGGTATTGCGGCTGTCGACCTTGGTGCCGATCTGCGAGCCGTCTGCTATGGTGCCTGAGCCGTCGAAACCGCGGCCGGGATCACACTGATTCTTGTCGGGATTGGAACTGTTGGTGTCCATGTGACAGCCTGCGCAGCCAAGGCTGCCATGAATCTCCTGGCCATTCTGCCAGGCATCGCCACGCTTGAACCAGTCGGCACGAGGGAAGGGTACGGTGGATTTCTTCAGTACGTTCTGGTTCTGCTGTCCCGTGAAATCGGCGGTAAGGCCGATTTCCGTAACCGGTGCCTCATAGTAGATCGGGCCGCTGGCACCTTTATTGTCACCACCGAAGGAGGTCATGCCGTTGACGGTCAGCCTGTTGTAGACGGTTGACCCCTGGGCGGCAAGGATGCCGCGGACCATGTAACTGTAGAGGTTGGTCGCGTCGATCAATGGCGAATTGGGGGAGCCGGGGTATTTATCGGGAGATGGCATCCACGGCGCATTAAAATCGTAGGCCGGCATTACCAGCCCGGTCGGGCCTACCATCGGATTGTTTACATTGGTGTTCAGGATCATCGGCGCCGAAGAGAGGAACCCGGTCATCATTTCCGGCAGATCCTTGAGAGTGTTCGGGCTATGACACTGCTGACAGTTGGCGCTGGGTGGCAGACGCTTGATGTTGTCAACCAGCGATTGCTTCAGACTGACTGCCTGCATGCCGTTGGCATCTTTTGGCCCAAGTTCGATCATGGCGGCGTTGTAACCACCCTGGGTCGGGCTGCCGGGCATGAGGTCCATGAGGCCTGCTCCGGCCATTGGCGCTGCATTGAGAATGCCCATCTGCGCAAAAACTGAACTCATCAGGTTGTTGTAACCCTGGAAGTGGCAGAAAAGACAGTCCATCTCCCGTACGTTCGGCATCATCAGCTGCCCGTTCTGAATGTAAGGGGGCGTATTTGCCGTCCCATCCTGGTTCATGGCGACACTTCCCCAGCCGTTGGGAGCAATCATCGCGTTACCGCCGCCAAGGGCCGGCGCCTTCCTGTCGGTTGTGCCGGGATAGCTCCAGGGTGCACGGATCACATTGCTTAGCGGGCTGCCTGTTTTTGCGTCCCATGCTTCGGCAACGGTGTTCATATAAGGGGTAATCGTTTGGTCGGACAACGCCCGTTGAGAAAGCCTGAAGCCGTTGCGGTCCTTTTCCACCAGGGCGCCGCCTACGTGGCAGCTGCCGCAGTTGGTCGCCATGTCCCATACGGAAAGGTCGACCTTGGTATACTTGCTGCCTGCTACATCACCAAAAAGAAATTTATCTGTAGTTGGATAGGTTAAATCGGAACCACCTGGTTGTTTCATTAAATTCGCCACCTGGCGAAGAGAGGGGCTTCACCACTTGCCCCACATGGCTTTGGTCTGGGTCCAGGGTTTCTGGCGGTTGACTGTGGTGTCAAAGCCGCCGGTGGGCGAATCGTTCCATTCATTGGCTCCGAGAGCCGAATGGAAGGCGTGGTCGGCCAGCGCATCGTAACTTTTCAGTGCTTTACCAGTGGATGGTGCGATTGTCGAGCCGTTGTGGCAGGAACCGCAGGTTGCCTTGGGGCTGTAAGGGAAGCCCTCCATCGGGTTTTGCGGATTGCCTCCGACCATTACCGGCATCGGTCCCATGGGGACCTTGTTGCCGCTTGCATCGACAGTGTAAGGTACACCATACTGGATGGCTACCTCGTCGTAGGTCTTGAGCTCGATCGGCGGATGGGCTGCGAAGCTTGTGCCCAACGACAGCCCGAAACCGGTCAAGAGCGCACCGACCGTGGCCATCATCGGCAACGAGTCTTTAAAACGCTTGTTCATGACTATTCCTTTCGTTTTTGAGTTTTTTTCACGGTCTGTGAGATCCGCGCTTTTCCACCCCCGTAAATTTCCTCCTGCACTGGGGGATGCAGTGGATTGGGGCAGTTCTTTTGCAAAGCCAAACGGGTCGGGAATGGAAACGTTTTATTAGGTAGCATTAAATATGCCTTTATTTGCATAATAATATATTGAGTTAATGGAATTGATGCGCATCCATCTTGTGAGCGGTTTTCGGCAAATTTTCAGAGGGGCTTATTGGTTGAATGGTGAGGTTGCATAGGGGGTGGATGACGCATTTTTTCAAAAAGCAGGGGGATAGTGCGCAGCTGTGGGGCATTTGCCCCGCAAATCCGGGGCGACGTTATTTGCCGGCAGCTACGGCCTGGAGAGGTGCGTTGTTACCGAGTGGCGGGGTTGTGTTGTTCTGCTGAGCGGAGACCTTTTGGTGGCCGAAGCCGTAAACGCTTATCTTTCTTGGTCCTGCCTGGTTGGTGACGAATATCAGTTGCTCCACCTCAAAGGCGGGGTCGGCAAACCGTCGAAAGTATTCAAGGTTGTCGCGGCTGATGGCTATATCGGCGGGGAGATTCAAGGTTCCCGCCTTTGATCCCCGTTCGCCGAAGAACATGAGCAGTTGGGCATCCTGATTGAAAATCTGGACAACCTGATGGCCGGCGTCGACCACGTAGATCAATCCATCATCGTCCACCGCAATCCCTTTGGGTCTGGCAAACTGTCCCGGCCGGTCCCCCGTCTCACCAAAGGCCTTCATCACCTTGCCCGTCCGGTCCATCTTGATTATCCGGTTGTGTCCCAGGTTGGTTACGTAGACGAAACCGTTTTTGTCCAGGGCAAGGTTGGTCGGCAGGGACAATGTTTCATCCGGTTTGCCCTCCCTGCCGATGCTCCTGATCAGGTTTCCGCTCTTCCTGTCCAGTACCTTCACTTCACTGCTGCTGTAATCGACGACGAATATTTCGTCGCCATAGATTGCCACATCCGTTGGTTTCGTGATCTCCCTGGCAAGGGTTCTTTGCAAATCCCCTTCCGGCGTGAACTGCAAGACCGCTTTCTTGCCGGTATCAGCCACATAGATGTTCCCCTCCTGGTCAAGTGCTATGTTGATCGGTGTTTGCATGGCATCCTGCCTGAACAGGGCATATGTTTTCTGTTCAAAGTCAATGGCGGACAGCTGCGCAAAAGGGGTATCGGAAACGTATATTTTGCTCCCCCTGACGGCGATGCCGTAAGGTTTTGAGAGCGTTTCCCCCGGTTCGGCTGTATTCGGGAGAAATGGCAGCAGCGCAGGTTTTACATCAGCGGCGCTGGATATGCTGGTAAGGTACTGTAAGTGGGGCGGGTTCGGGGCTGGGGGGAAATAAACCGTTTCCTTTGCGGGTTTGTTCAGGGCACAGCCGGTGAGCCAGAAGGGGAGCAGCAATAAGAGAAGAAAAGGCTTGAAGGTTGGTTTTCCGACGGCGTTAGGGCGATGGGGGTGCATGGTTATTAATCTCCGAATAAAGTTTCCTGCTCCGATTCTCCGGCGAACCTGTGTCGTTATTAGAGCCTTCAGGGGGGCCAATGGGCAGGCTGCGCCTGCCCATTGGCCGGTGAAAGCAAGAAGCCGGCTGCTATTTGTCGTGGCAGGTCAGGCAAAGTTTCGAGCCGTCCAATTTTACGCGCAAGAGTGGGGCCGCGGCGGTTGCGTTTGCGGTATTATGGACATCGTGGCAGGAGGCGCAGGTCAACTTGTCACCCTTGTACAAGAGCTCGCTGATGGTTGTGCACTTCCTGTCACCGGCCGGAATCCAGGAGATGTTGGCGTTGGGCTGGTGGATATACGGATCCAGGGCAGCTACCTTCCCGTAACTGAAACCGATCGGATGGTCGTCCATCAGGTTTCCGCCGTTGGCACCCCCGAAGGCGCCATCAGGGGCAAGCACTACATGGTTAGAGGTGGGGGTGAACGACCCCATCTTGCCGCTGTAAGAATCTATGGCGGTAGTACCGTCGTGGCAACTCATGCAGAGCCGGGATGGTCCGTCCATCATATCCGCCGGATCGATCACCGCCTGTAGGCTCGCGGACTTATCCAGGTAGTCGGGCTCTGTCATGTAGTCGCCTTCCTCTATGCCGACATAGGGGAGGAAGTTCTGCGTGGTCTGCGTGTGGTTCCATAAGGGGCTGTAAGAAGCCTGGCCGGTGCTGAGAGTGTTGTGTGGCGTGTGGCAGAATTTGCATACTTGCTGCTGGTTGTCACCGTTGTTGGCTCCGCCGGTTGCCAGGGGGAGGTAGAGGTTCATGTTATGGGGCGAACTGATAACCCCGCTCCCGGGTGAGTATGAGACAAGGCCGGCGAAAGCCAAGCTTGCACTTCCCGCCAGCACGGTAACAAAAATGCCGGCAATAAAATTGAGTTTCATAAGTATCCTCTTTTACAAGTAAAGATGATTGGTTGTTGACGATGCATAATCAGGTTCGGCGCTTTCATTTTTCCCGTTTGGCTTTTTAGTGCATGCTGCCCGGATAAAGGGAGACTCAGCTGCTGTTCTTGCCATTGCCCGGCTCTGCATCCTTCCCCCAAAGGAGTGCAAACGAGTATCACCGAGAGCAATGTTGATGCCATGCATGTCCGTACCCGCTGGCGGCAAGTGATAAATGCCCGAGATACGTCTAAACATCAGTATATTGCAAAACTTTCATCTCTTTGTTGCTTGCCGGCCCCTCTCTCCAGCAGAAAGTGCCGGTGAAAAAATAGGGGTATTTGCCCCATGTCAGGGGCCGGTTGGGTGAAAATGCCCCAGTGGAGCATGGCCAGGGACAACCTATCCTGTTTACCCCTTCAGCTCACCAGATGCGGGAATAACCGTTGAGAAACGGCAGAATCCTCCCCCGTTTTCATGTCGCACCATTCGTCCTTTTGGGATGATTCCGACATGCCGAATTTTTTCATGCGGTAGCGGAGGGTGTCCCGGCTCATTTTCAGATATTTGGCTGCTTTTGTTTGGTTGCCGCCGGAGATCTCAAGCCCCATCCGGATAAGTTGACGCTCCAGTTCTTCCAGGGATATGCCGCCGGTCGGGATGGTAATATGCCCCCTGGCAAACGAATGCTGGGCAGAAGCATGTGAATCGACATGCAGGCTTTTGTTTTGTGCTGTTTCGTATTGCTGCTTTATTTCCGCGTTCAGAAAAACGGGAGTCAATATTCTGCTATGTTCGAGCATCATGGTTCGTTCTATGGCGTTACGCAGTTCCCGTACATTCCCCGGCCAGCCATAGCCGGTGAGATAAGCCATGGTTTCCGGCGACACCCCTTCCACCCTGCGCCCGTATTCTTCATTCAGCCGTTCGATGAAATACTGGACGAGGCTGGGGATATCATCCGTTCTCTCCCTCAGCGGCGGCAAGGGAATGTTCATGACGTTCAAGCGGTAAAAAAGGTCGCCTCTGAAGCGGCGTTCTTTAACCATTGCAGGTAGATCCTGATGGGTGGCGGCGATGATCCTCACATCAGCCTGGATGTCTTCTTCCGCACCGAGACGGCGGAACCGTTTCGTCTCAATCACCTTGAGCACCTTTGCCTGCATGGAAAAGGGCATATCGCCGATTTCGTCGAGAAAAACCGTTCCACCTTCTGCCAGTTCGAAGATCCCCTTGCGCCTCTTGCTTGCATCCGTGTACGCCCCCTTTTCATGGCCGAAAAGTTCGCTTTCCAGAAGGGTTTCCGGTATGGCGGCACAGTTGACCTCTGCAAACGGTGCCTCGGCCCTTGCACTGTGATTGTGGATGGCCCTGGCCACAAGTTCCTTGCCGGTTCCGCTTTCACCCAGGATCAGAACAGTTTTGGCATCGGTATCCGCACAGACCTTGATCATCTTGAAAAGGTTGACCATGCTTGCGCTGTTTCCCACGAGTTTGTCATGTTCGGTTTTCTTGCGGAGTTCCTTGCGGAAAAAATCCAGTTTTTCCCTGAGTTGCCTCTTTTCAAAAGCCTTGTCGATAACGTGGCGTAACGCTTCCATATTGAATGGCTTGCCGATATAGTCTTCCGCACCTAGCTTCAAGGCTCTGACAGCGGAATCGACATCGGCATTGGCAGTGATCATTATTACGCTGAGCTCTTCATCTCTGAGTTTGAATTGCTGGAGCAGGTCCAGACCATCGGCATCGGGGAGCCGTATATCAAGTAGTGCCATATCAGGCTTGAACAGGGAGAGTTTATTGATTGCTTCCGACCCGCTGGCAGCGGTTTCGACCGCATACCCGGCTTTTGAGAGCATGACGGATAGGGACCAGGAAATAAGCTTTTCATCATCGACGATTAATATCCTGTTATGCTCCATGGTTGCTGTCCTCTGAGTATAAACGTTGCAGTCGTACGGCAAATCAGCGTCATTTTGGGGTCTTGGTTGATTAACCATGGAGCCGGCGATAGCTTTATGGGTGGACCGTTGCTTCATGGGGATATGTATTCTCTGCTTTGCACGGTTCAGCTAAGGCGGCAATCCATTCGAAATCTTTTTGGGAGGGTGGTTACTTTCGAGCACGGAAGCACTGTTGTCCTGCTTAGCACAAACCGGTCCGTGTGACACAGATATGCAAAAAATATTTCTAATATCAATATAATAAATTATTACAATATTGCATTTATTGGGTTTATGGCTGGCCGTGAAAATAAAATTAGAAATAATTTTAAATCAAAGTACTGAGATATTGTGAAAATACGATGGTTGGCTAGCGTTAATTGAAAACCGTTTACGCAAAAACACGGGAACATGTTGTGTTTCCGCAAAATGCCGGGGAACCTGCCGTCTACTTGCCGATTGCGTTGCCGGGAAAGGGTTGGAGTTCAAGGAAGAGAAAGTTTGCCTGAAGGGGAGTCTTGCATGAATTCCTCCCTTCCATGCGAAGGAAGCATGGAAGGGAGGAATTCATGCGGCGTGAGATATGCGCGGTTGCGGTTCTGGAGAAGCTTGAGGAGTAGCTTACTCATCTCTCACGATTTATGTCTGTCCACAAAGCTGGCCAGTGCCGCTTTGGATTCTTCGGTTATGGCGATGAATTCAACGCCGAATCCTTCTGGCAGGCTCAATTTATGCCGATCCGTCTTGGAGTTCGGCCAGGCAACCCGCCCTTTGGTATGGATGATCGCCCCGTTTTCTTCGGGCAGGGCAAAGACCAGGTCAATAACCGTATCCGTTTCCATTGCATAGTCAGTTGCTATATAAATGCCGAGGGCGCTCAGATTCGCGATCTCCCCCGAGAGGGATACGCCGAAGGCTCTGAACTTGACTTTGGCCCGGCAGTCAATCCTTCTGTCGCGCCGGTCTATTTCCGGCAGATAGGATCGGGCCAGCTCCAGATAGAGCTGACGGTCAAGGGGCTTGGTAAGGAAATTGTCGCAGCCGGCTTTAATGCAGAGCGACTTGTCATCTTCCTTCCCTGCCGAGGTCATCATGATGACCGGTATCGACTTCAGGGTGGGGTCGGCTTTGATGGCTGCACAGCATTCTGCGCCGTTCATGTTGGGCATGTGCAGGTCCATGAAAATCAAAGCGGGGCGCTCGGCACGGCAGACTTTCAACGCTTCCACGCCGTCCCCGGCGGTCAGTATGGTGACAGACGATTGTTTCAGGAAGCCTTTCTGCAACTCCACAAACATGTTGACGTCATCTACAAGCAGGATCTTAATCGGCATACAATTCCCGTAGTTATTTATAGTGGCTGCCAGCACTGCCCGGTTAGCTTGTTGCGTCCGCACTTCCCCCCTCACCCTAGCCCTCTCCCACAAGGGGCGAGGGGACTTTAAAGCTCCCCTCCCTTGATGGGAGGGGTTAGGGGAGGGTGCAACGTCTCGGCAGTTCTTCTTTTATTAAGCCGTAACCAGCCGTTTGGCTATAACATCATGGTTGAGCCAGAGGACCGGGGCATCCTGCTTCCAGGAAAAGTCGTACATCAGTCTCCCCACTGCTTTGAACACTTCCTGGGAAAGTACGGCGCAGACGATTTCCTTCGGGTTTTTGTTCATTGCCAGGAGCTCGGCAGAGCAGTTCAGCATGAAATCCTGCTGTTCCGGTCTGTTATGCTGGGGCCAGCCGGCAAAATCACGGAGCGCGACTGTAATAGGCGCAGACAGATAGTCGTTTGCCTTTGCGATAAGCGTATCAATTGCAGTGCCGTCATTCGAGAGGGCCCGGCAGGATGCCTTGATTTCCTCGGCAAATGGGCCGTTCCCTTCTTTTTCCAGGGCTGCCAGCAAGGGGTAAAGTGAATTCTCCACGCCGAGGAACAGGGCGCTGGAGTTGGTCAGGATTTCCGGGCAGTTGAAAACTGTTGCCTTTATCCCCTCTGCCCAGGCGGTTGCGGCGACCTCTTCGAGACGGATCTTTGCCCACCCTTGCAGGTAGGGGGTGTAGGATTGCCAGGTGTAAGCGCCATTGATGAGAACTTCGCAGCCGTGGTAGCCGTAAGCCGTATAACGGGCGGAAACCTTGTCCCGCAGGGGGGCGGTGGCATCGATCAGGTAGCGGAAGGTGTCGGCGGTCACCTCGTCGAAGCTCACCTTGCAGAGCTTGCCCAGATCGGAATTCCAGAAGGTCTCCGAGGAGAGGAAGCGGTCTCCCTGTCCCTTGAAGACCCTGTTCAGGAGCGGCATGAAGATACGGGCCCTGGGAATGCCGCCGGCCATGGTGTGGACAAACAGGACGTTTGCACCGGCGGGGAGCATCTTCCCCAGTTCGGTGACAACCAGGCCGAGGTTGGCACTGAAGCGTCTTGCTCCCTGCTGCCGTGTATGCTCAACGTCGTTCCAGTCGAATCGGACCTTGTCCCACTCGTCGGCCTTGACCCCCTTGAGCTGTTCAACTACTGAACGTCCGTCGCCCGCGCCGGGCTCCATGTCGAAACCGGCCTCCAGCGGGATGTTGATGATCTTCCCTCCCAGCGTTGCTTCGGCTTCTGCCAGTTCTTCCGTGGTCAGGGAGCGCAGCGTCCCGTCGGCGTCACGCCGCCCCACTGTTGTGCCGATAATGGTCATGCCGGCCCGGCGTGCTTCATCGACAATGCCGTTGGCGTAGCCGCGGCCGAACAGCTCACCGCACAGAACCAGCACATCGTCTTTTTTGTATTCCGCCGCTGCAGGAAGTTGGCGCAGCGCATTGTAAGTGGTCATGTTTTTTCCCTTTCATGTATGACAAATTGTAGGGGGGGGGCTGTCTGCCGCGCCACTACGTAATGATCAATGATCGTCCCTTTTGCTCAGGTTCTCGAATCGCGTGTGTTCGCCGCGGAAGACCAGGTCGACGATGCCTATCGGGCCGTTCCTCTGCTTGCCGATGATGATCTCCGCCTTACCCTTCAGTTCTTCGTTTTCCTTGTCGTAAACCTCGGCGCGATAGACGAACATGATGACGTCCGCGTCCTGCTCAATGGCTCCCGATTCGCGGAGGTCGCTCATCATCGGCCGCTTGTCGGTACGGCTTTCCAAGCCTCGGTTCAGCTGGGAAAGTGCGACCACCGGCACATTGAGCTCCTTGGCCAGGGCCTTGAGCGAGCGCGAGATCTCGGAAATTTCCTGTTGGCGTGATTCCGGGTTGGCTCCCCCCCGCATGAGCTGGAGGTAGTCGACGATGATCATGCCTATATCGTGCTCGGCCTTCATGCGCCGGCATTTGGCGCGCATCTCCAGTACCGAGATGGCCGGGGTGTCGTCGATGAAAATCTTCGCCTCATGCAGTTTGCCTGCGCCACGGGCCAGCTTTTCCCAGTCAGATTCGATGAGATGTCCGGTGCGGAGCCGGCTGGCGTCAATCCTTGCTTCGGAACAGAGGAGACGGGTCACCAGCGACTCCTTGCTCATCTCCAGGGAGAAGATGGCGACGGGGTACGGTTTGCCGGCATGAATGGCGGCGTTCTGGCCGATGTTGAGGGCGAAAGCGGTTTTCCCCATGGATGGCCGTCCGGCGACGATGATCAGGTCGCCTCCCTGGAAACCGGCGGTCATTTCGTCGAGATCGATGAAGCCGGTCGGCACGCCGGTGACATGCTCCTTCTTCTCATAGAGCAGCTCGATGTTCTTTATGGTGTCCTTGAGGATGGCGCCGACCGGGTAGAATGCGGGGCGCAGCTTGTTTTCCGATATCTCGAAGATCACCTTCTGGGCGTTGTCGAGCAGCTCCTCCACGTCCACCTGGTCTTCGAAGCCCTGGCTGACGATCTCGGTGGCGGCGCTGATCAGCTTGCGGGTAATCCCCTTTTCCTTGACGATCTTGCAGTAATAGACGATGTTGGCGGCCATCGGGACATAATCGACCAGGGTCGCCAGATAGGCTCCGCCTCCTACCTCTTCCAGTTCCCCCTTTTTCTTGAGGATCGAGGTGAGGGTGATGAGGTCACACGGCTCATTGCGGGTGTTGAGCTCGATCATGGCCCTCATGATCTTACGGTGCGTCTCCCGGTACATATCGTCCGGGGTGATGATCTCCAGTGCCCGGTTGATCGCCTCGTTATCCACGAGGATGCCGCCGAGGATCGACATTTCCGCTTCGATGCTCTGGGGTGGCAGTTTTCTTAAATCCGATGATGACATGTATTACTACCTGCAAAGTTGAGGGTTGATAAAGAAAGGGGATACTATAACCCGCCACTCTTTCCCGGTCAACATTTTTGGCTGGATGCGGCACGTGTCCCGGCAGGGTGGGAAGTACGCTGCATCAGACCCCGATTTCCCGCAAAAAGGCGAGGGACTTGAGAGGACGGCTTAGATGGCAGGAGATGGCGGCGTTCAGCAGTTCTCCCGCCTCTTCCAGTTCCGTGGGGGAAAAGCGGATCAGGCCGAATCGTCCGGTATCCATGGCCCGGTTCAGGAGCGCCACTGTTTGTGATGCAATCGGTCTTCCCGTTTTTCCGCATCTCCCGCAGAGGACACCGGCAGAGGAAGGCGACCAGCGGAGCACCAAGGCGCCGGCAAGGTCGGCATCGCAGGCGGCGCAACGACTCAAGGCGGGTTGATAGCCGACGACCTTCAGCAGGTTCGCTTCGAAAAAGCGTCGGTCCGATGGGTCGTGCTGGAATTGGTCGAGATGATCCAGGTAAGCGGCGAGGAGCCGGAACAGGCGGTGGTTCTGCTCTGCCTCGGGAACGAGGCGTTCCACCAGCTCACAGGCATAGGCGGCGTGGCCGATCTTGACAAGGTCCTGGCGGATGTGGGGAAAGATGGTGACGATATCCGCCCCGTTCAGGGTTGAGAGTCCCACTTTCATGGCAAGGTGCAGGCGCAGGCGGGCAAAAGGTTCAAGGGCTCCGCCGAACCGTTTGCGGCTCTTTTTCGCGCTGCGGGCCAGCCCCTTGAGTTTGCCGTGCTCCAGGGTGAAGAGGGTAACGATCTTGTCCGCCTCGCCGTAGTCCATGACGCCGAGAACAATGGCTTCGCACTGTATGTTCTGCATGGCGCAAAATTACCATTTGCCGTATCGGCAGTCAATCTTCCCCGATTTAGAAAACAATAATTATTCTTGCGCTTGACCGGCGTGCGCTCTTTGTGCTATTTGAAAAAGACTTTCAATTTTAAAACAACTGCGGGGGTGGACTGTAGTAGTAAGACTCAGGCTTGTTCGCGTAAAAGCAGTGGTTTATTTATTGAATGAAAGTGGATATCAAAATCATACGACGGGAAAGGAGGCGGGTAAGTCGGTGTCGCAATCGGATTGGAAACCAATAGTGTCACATCCGGAGTTTCCGGATGGCCACTAACTAAAAAGGAGAGAAGGGCAATGAAAAAGACTTTTGTTATTTGGGCGGCAATGACGATCCTCTGTTCCATGGCGGCAAAGGCGCGCGCAGCAACTGTTGAAGAGCTGCAGGCGCAGGTGGACGATTTGAGCAGCCAGGTCAAGGCGATCAAGTCGGCAACGGCGGATAAACCCGCGACGGACGGGAAAGCAGGCGATGGTTTTTTGAAAAAAGTCTGGGATAAAACCCGCTTTGGCGGCTATGGAGAGCTTGACTATATTTTTACGAAGGAAAACGGCAACGGCAAGGGGGGCAACACCTTTGATCCGCACCGCATCGTCCTGTATGTCAACTCGGAATTGACAGACTGGGTAACGCTGAACACCGAACTGGAATGGGAACACGGCGGGGTGAAGGACGAATTGAACGACGAAGGGGAGCTTTCCGGCGAGGTGAGAGTTGAACAGGCATTCCTTGAGTTCAAGTTGGCGCGACCATTCAACATCAAGACCGGGATTATGCTGGCGCCGGTCGGCGCCATCAATCTGTATCATGAACCGACCAATTTCAATTCCAGCGAGCGGCCGCAACTGGACCGTTTTCTCATCCCCTCCACCTGGTCTGAAATGGGTGCAGGCATTTACGGCTCTCTGGGAGACAAGGTCGATTACCAGCTGCTGGTGATGAACGGTCTGGACGGCAGTAAATTTTCCGCCAAAAACGGCATCAGGGGAGGGGTACAGAATTTCAACGTAGACATCAACAGGAACAAGGCCGTAACCGGCCGTCTGGAAATACGTCCCATAACCAATCTCTACACCAATTTTTCCTTTTATACGGGCAATTCCGCCAAGGTCGGCACGGCGTATACCACCGTTGCCGCTTTCGACGGGAAATACAGCGTCGGCGACTTTGACCTCGCCGGAGAATACGTGCATGTTTACCAGGATGACCCGAAAGCGCTCGGTGTCAACGATATCGGCCACAACATGTCAGGCTACTGGGTGGAAGGGGCCTATCACGTTATGCCGAACGGGTTGAAGAAAGGTAAGTTGACAGATGCCGATGCACTGGTGTTTGCCCGTTATTCGGAATTCGACACCCAGCAGGGCGCCATTGCCGATCCGGGCACAGCCAGCGGCAGGTTCGAGCGCAACTACACCACCTTTGGCCTGGTCTTCAAGCCGACCACCACGGTCGCCATCAAGGCCGATTACCAGATTTACGACGATCACCGCAAGATTGGTGAAAAGCCGCTGGATAACGACAAGTTCCAGATCACACTCGGCTTCGTATACTAGGAGACTGTCGGACTTAGGAAAATCTACTGCGAGAACGGAAAATCGGTCCATATTCCCGAAAATTTTCGACAAATAGGTCCACTATTCGCTCTCAAATTTCCGATAATCTGTCCTCGATTTGCCATTTTCTCGTTACGATTCCCTAAGTCCGACAGGCTCCTGGACGGAAAAAGGGCGCCCGGCAAGCCGGGCGCCCTTGGTACATTCAACTGCCTTGTCCCTTCGTCCCTTTCCTGTCTATCGCAAGCCCAGCCGTGAAAGCAGCATACCGAGATACTTGTTCAGGGGGTGGTTTCTCTTCAGCGCGGGGAAGAGCGGAGGTTTTCTGTTGCCGTGGATCTCAAGTTCCTTGAGAATGTCCGGGTTATTATCAAACTGCATTCCTTTGCGCAAGATATCCAGGGCGCTTTCCTTGTCTCCCGCCAAGAGGTAGATCCTCCCCAGGTTCAAATACAAAGCGGAGTTTCCCGGCGCATCGTCAACCGCCTCTTTGGCCAGGGCGATCGCCTCGCTGAATTGGCCGCGCGTTTTTGCCCGGCATAAGGCGAGGTAGGAGCAGACCTCCGGGCACTTCTCCAGCTCCATCGCCTGCTCAAAGCAAGTGCGGGCAAGGTAGAGATGGTCGTGCCCGATAGATTCCAACCCTTTGGCGAATAATTCCCCTGCTTCTTTCGATAACATGGCGCAGTACCTCTCTGTTTAAGATCGGCTACGGCCATCTTTTCTTTAGCGATATTTTCAAAAATCAGGCCGGCGATGCGGATGACGGCCTTTTGTCATAGAGGACAAAGCTGTACGGGATAGCATTCTCCACCGTCTCCCGCCCAACCTCGACGAACCGTTCCGGTATTTCGGGGAAACGGGTGTCCCCGTCAAACCGACTGTGGATGATGGTCAGATATATTCTGTCGGCAATGGGGAGCGCCTGGCGGTAAATTTCACCTCCGCCGCAGATGAAGATCTCATCGGTTTCTCCCGCCATTGCCAGGGCCGAAGCAAGATCGTGGGCGATGAAGCATCCTTCCGCCCGGTAATCCATCTGCCTGGTGATGATGATGTTCTTTCTCCCCGGAAGTGGTCCGGCCAGGCTCTCAAAGGTCTTTCGCCCCATGATCACCGGGTGGCCGAGGGTGAGTGCCCTGAACCGTTTCCGGTCTGCCGGGATGTCCCAGGGGATGGCGTTGTTTCGGCCGATCACCCTGTTTTCAGCCATGGCGGCGATGAGGGATATAACCATCACGTTGTCCTTTATGCAATCGGCTTCGTCAGTTCCTGCCCGAAAGCCGCATGAATTCCGCGCGTGACCGGGAAATGCAGTCTTCGATGGCCAGGCCGAGGAAGTAATTGCCGGTCAAGAAGAGGGCCTTCCTATCGGTCAGCCGGTCGATTGCGGCGGTCAGTTTCTCGTGGCCGACCACCGGTGATGGAAGCCGGCTTTCCCTGACGACAAATTGCGTCAGTTCCTGCTGCCCGATCTTCAGAACTTCGGAGATCCGCTTCAGCTTTTCATCGAGGCTCGCCACTCCTCCCTTGAAATGGAAGCTGAATCCCCGGTAGTTTGCATGGGGAACGGTGTCCCGTGATACCGCGGAATAAAAGATGTCGTTCGGTGCGATAATCCCGGCCAGAGGGGCAAGCTGAATCTTTTCCCTTTTCACTGCCACACCGACCGTTTCGATGGTCTCAACCTTTATTTGTCCGAGGAGCGCGGAAATATCGGGCAACAACCCGCTCAGCAGCGAGGCCGCAGCAGGCGGCGGAACAGCCAGGCAAAGGTTTTTTGTCTCGTAGCTTTGGCCGCTCTCCGTTTTGATCTGGTAGGTGCCGTCGGAGAAATCTAAGGCGGGCACCGTCGTCCCGGTCACCACCTCTATGCCGGGCTCGCAGCTGAGCGCATCGGTGATCGTCTGGAGGCCGTTGACGAGGGTAAAGCTCTTCATGATGTCCTTGCGGCGCGGCCGCTTGTTGAAGAGCATCCCGGCCGGGAACTCGCCGGCCTTTTGAGAAAGAACCGCATTAAAAGCCGGCGCGAACACCCGCTCGTAGTTGCCCCGGCCAACGATCCGGGAGTAGTAGGAGGCGACGCTCTCTCCGTTTTTTTTCAGGGTGAAAAGTCGGGGGACTGACAGGAGCAGCTCCGGAAAATTGAGTTGAGAGGGGATGGAACGAATCCGTCCATCCACCAGCATCCTGAAAGAGACTTTTTCCCTTTTCACGAGACGGTCCAGGAGCCCGTCTTCCTCCATGATGCCGATGAGGTTCCCGTAGGAGTTATAACAGGTGTGGGCGCCCAACTCCAGCCAGAAGCCGGCAGCATCCCCATCGAAGCGATGGGAGTGGAAACAGCCGCCGGTCCGCCCGCTCTTTTCGATGACCAATGTTTTTTGTCCTGCCCCGGCGCAGTAGTGGGCCAGGCTCAGGCCGCTGATGCCTGCGCCGATGATGATCGTGTCGTAGTGGTTTGGCATTCCGCCCCCTCTTTTTTCGGCTGTTTGCAGCTCCTACCTTGATTTATACCATGCACGGGATGAAGGAGCAAATGCCGATTGCGATAATGCGGCATTTCTCCGGGAAGGATGCCCGCCGCTGCTCCAGACGCCCTGTTTCTGCCGCGTCTAAAGTTCATTCCACTACAGCCGATAAACTCATTATGCGGAATATCGGCTGTGTACGCCCCATTTCGACAAGAGCGGAGTTGAGCCGCGCATAGTTGCTCTCTGCGGTCCCCTTCAACTGCCGATTTCAAGGCGATACCCTGTGCCGCACTTCGGGCGGGGAAACCGCGGTCGGCACAATAAAAGCGAAAGGTGAATGAATGCGAAAGATTTTATGTAATGTGGTTGGTGTGCTGGCAGCGTCTCTCTCCGTCCATCTCTGCCTGTCAATCGTTGCCGGGGGGGCGATGGCTGCCGACGGGGGAACGATCGATCCGGCAAGCGGCAAGCCCTGCTACCGCTGCCATCCGAGCAAGCTCGATGGGACGTATCTACATGAACCGCTCTCCGGCAGGGAGTGCACCCCCTGCCATAATACGGAGGGGGGTAACCACCAATTCAAAAAGGGGCTGTTTGCGGTCAAAGCCAAGGGGGCAAAGCTCTGTTACGATTGCCATGACAACCTCTCGGTGGAAAAGAGCGTCCACGGGCCGATCCGGGAAGGGGTATGCGTCGATTGCCATGCACCGCACAACTCCCCTAACAAGAAGCTGTTGCGTTTCACCGGGAGCGGGCTCTGTTTTGAGTGCCACGACAAGAAGGGATTCGAGAAAAAGAAATTTCCCCATGCGCCGGTTGCCGACGGCGCTTGTCTCGACTGCCATGCACCCCACCAGGCCAAGGCTGCAAAACTGATCAAGCAGCTGCAACCCCTGATCTGTTTCAATTGCCACGACAGCGCCCTGGCCGACGGCAAATCGGTGCACATGCCGGTAGCATCGGGTGAGTGCGAGAGCTGCCATGCCGTGCACGGCTCGGACAACGCCAGGCTGCTCAAGACGGGCTTCCCGGCAGAGTATAATCTGCCGTACGGTGACGACCGCTATGCCCTCTGTTTCACCTGCCACGACAGCAAGAGCATGACCGAAGAGGAGACGGAAAAATCGACCGCTTTCCGCAACGGGAGGCAGAATCTCCATTATCTCCACGTGAGCGGCAGTAACGGGCTCAATTGCACCATGTGCCATGATGTTCATTCCAGCAGGCAGGAGAGGCTGATAAAGGAAAAAAGCGGCGGCAAGGGGAAGGATGAGGTGACGATTGCCTATAAGGCGTCGTCTGACGGCGGTACGTGTACGGCAAGCTGCCACGATACGGTGACTTACAAAAGGTAACGTCCCGTCCGCGACGCTTTGTTACGGCGCCCATCACTCCTGATGGGCGTCGATTTATTTTTTTGACGGAGGCTGCCTGCCGTCAACGCATGGTGACGATGGTCACGCCGTTCCCCCCCTCGAACTGTTCGCCGCTGCGGAATTCCCTGACCAGCGGATGTCCGTCCAGGTATTCGCGTACCGCCTTCATCAGCGCCCCTGTCCCCGTGCCGTGAATGATCCTCACTTTTCCGAGTCCGGCAAGGGAGGCGTGGTTGAGAAATGGTTCGATCAGGGAAAGGGCGGCGTCTACCCGTAATCCCAAGAGCTTCAGTTCGTGAGATGCTTCTGCTTCGTCGGCGGTTTTCCTCCGGGACGATTTTATTTCCGTGAGCTGCTTCCCCTTTTTTGCGGCAATATCCGCCAGCGGCACTTCCACTTCCCTCTGGCCTGCTTTTACCCGCAACCTCTGCTGCTTCCCGTCGATCTTGACGATGGTTGCATCGAAGCCTATGGAGCGGACAAAGACCAGGTCACCGGGCCGCAGCTCTTCCAGTGAAAGGGGTTTTCCCCCCTGATATTCCCGGAGCTGCTCCTCGACGCCGCTTTCAATGGTTTCCAGTTTTTTCAGCGCGTCGCGGCTCTTTTCCCTTTTTGCCTCGTCGAGGATGGCCCTTGTTTCCCGTTTGATGGCGGCGACTATCTCCCGCGCCTGTAAGAAGGCCTTTCCCATGGCATCCTGTTTCGCCTCTTCCGCCTGGGCCAGGCGCACGGCAAGGAGCCGTTCACGCTCTTCCACCCCTTTTTCCCGCGTTTCCGTGTCAGCCAGGAGCTCTCCATAGCGCAGCCGTTTTTCCTTCAGCTCGGCCAACAGTGAGTGAAATTCCGTTTCCCGGCTGCCAAGCATGTGCTGGGCGAATTCGATGACGCCGGCGGGCATGCCGTAACGTCTGGCGATCTCGATGGCGTGGGACTGACCCGGTTCCCCCGCTTGGAGCCGGTAAAGGGGGGTGAAGGTCCTTTGGTCAAACTCCATGGAGGCGTTTATCATCCCCTCGTTGCGGTGGACAAAGGCGACGATATCGGTCAGGTGAGTGGTGGCAAGGACGAGGGCGCCTTTTTCCTGCAGCTCTTTCAACACGCCGCAGGCGATGGCCGCACCCTGGCCCGGTTCGGTGCCGGTTCCCAGTTCGTCCATCAGGACAATGCTGCGCCTCCCAGCCTGCCGAAGTATTTCCGCCATATTGGCCACATGGGCGGAGAACGTCGACAGGCTGCTTTCTATGGACTGGTCATCCCCCATGTCGACGAGCAGCTCGTCGGCCAGGGGGATGGTGGATGAAGGGTCGGCGGGGATCGGAATCCCGGCCAGGGCCAATACGATAAGGAGCCCGACGGTCTTGATGGCGATGGTCTTACCGCCGGCGTTGGGGCCGGTTATGATCATAACTGTAGCGGTATCGGGGATGTCACCGAGATGAAGATCGAGCGGCACCGGTTCATGTCCGCCCCCTTGCCTGTGCATGAGCATGAGGAGCGGATGGCGAGCCTGCCTCAGCATGATCAGCGGGGTCTCGCTCACGCTGGGGGGATGAGCCTGTATCAGCTCGGCAAAGCGTGCGATGCTGTTCAGCATGTCGAGCTGCACCAGGGTGGCAAATTCCGAACCGATTTCGTCGGCTGCAATGCGGATTTCCCGGCAGATGTCGCGGATGATGCGGATCTCTTCCGCCTTTATCTCCGCGGCCAGGTTCTCCAGCTCATTGGCGAGGCCGATGATCTCCAGCGGTTCCATGAACGCAGTTTCACCGGTGTTGGAGACATCGTGCACGACCCCTGCCACCATCCCCTTTGAATCCATGCGCACCGGAATCACCCACCGCCCCCCGCGCTGGGTGACGAATTCGTCCTGGAGGAAAATCGCCACCCTCGGTTCGCGGACAATCTCCTCGAGCCGTTTCCGTATCCGCGCAGTCAGCCCCCTTTTGCGCGCGCGCAAGTCCTGGAGGAGGCGTGAAGCCGTGTCGAGTATATTCCCCTCGAAATCGAGGGTTACTTCAAGGCGGTCGAGAATGTGCGGGAAGCCGGTCAGGTGCCCGGCCAGCTCATGGAGAAGGGGTATATCGGTACGATAGCCGAACTGTTTCGCTATGGCTGCGAGGGTCTGGAGAAGCGGGGTGAGGACGACAAGGTCGTGGGGATCGAGCACTGCCCCTTCGGGGCGCACCTCTTCCAGCAACGGTGCTATATCTTCAAAGGGTGAGAGTCTTAGCGGTACGCCTATCTGTGCAAGTCGCCTGATTTCCTCTACCTGGCCAAACCGCTTTTCGATGGCTTCCCGTGTGCCGAGAGGCAGGATTTCGGCTATGGCCTGTTGGGATGGGGTACTGTTGGCGAAGCTTGCGATAAAGGTGAGGATCTTGTCAAACTCAAGAAGTTGGCGGGAATCATTTTTTATCATAAATATCCAATACTGTTCGGTTAGCTTTTTACAACCAGCGCAATCCCCCCTCTCCCTCGCCCTCTCCCACCAGGGGAGAGGGAATTATAAGCTCCCCTCCCTTCGATGGGAGGGGGTGGGGGAGGGTGCAAGGTGGTGCTTTCAATCTCAAACGTTAAGCTGCAATTTTCTAATCGGACACTGCTGATAAATATCCAGTTAGTTCTGGTGCAGAACGGGAATTTTGCCGATTGCGGCTGCGCGGCTTTCCTTGTCCGCGCCCAGTTTTACGGTATCCATCATGAATCCGATGAGTTCAAGGAAGTGGACTGCGTCATCGGTGGCATTGGCGCATGCGTCGGGGGAACCGGGCTGCTTGCCCGGGGCGTAAACCAGCACCTTTTTGCTGTCGGTGAGGAGTATGGCAACGTAGATATGGGCGTTACCCCCTTCGCTTACGGTGCAGATGTACCCTTTGCAATTTTGGTTTACGTTCCCTTCCAGGGCGGCACGGGCCAGGTTTATCGACTGTTGCAGGGCGATGACGTCTTCGACCGTGGAGAATTCGATCCATTTCCTCGATCTGTCAAGGATAAACTCTGTACCGTTCCCGGACGAACGGCCGCCGAAGCCGGCTGACCATCCCGCCTCCTGTCCCAGGAAGGCAAAAGGGTCATCGTGATTTACGGTCGGGCCGGGCTCAGGGCTGGCGGTTGCAGTTACTGCCGCTGTTTTTTCCGGTCCGGCGGCAGCCTTGGCGGCCGCTATCCTTTGCTCCTCGGCTTTTCCCGCGGCGATTCTCTCCGCTTCCGCCTTTTCTCCGGCAGCTTTTTCAGATGCGATCCGTTCCGCTTCAGCCTTCGCCTCCAGACGTTTTGCTTCGGCCTTTACTTTAGCCGCTTCCTCGGCTGCCAGCCGTTCCGCCTCTATCTTTGCTTTTTCAGCTTCCAGACGTTCTGCTTCGGCTTTTGCTTTAGCCGCTTCTTCGGCCGCCAACCGTTCAGCGTCGGCCTTTTCTTTGGCAGTTTCATCCTCAGCCCTGCGTTCTTCCGTTGCTTTTAACTTTGCAGCCTTTTCTGACGCCATGCTTTCTGCAACAGCCCGTTCAGTTTTTGCCTTTTCAGTTGCTGCATTTTCAGCATTAATCTTTTCACTGACCATCTGCTCTATTGCGGCCTGCTCGGCTTCAGCCGACTCGGCGGCAGCCCTCAGCTCTTCCTCTTTAAACCGGAGCAACTCTTCCGCAGCCAGTCTCTCGGCAACGGCGGCCTTTTCCGCGTTCTGCGCTTCGGTGTATTTCTCTGCACTCCCTTTTTCAACTTCTGCAATTAATGCGGCGACTTCTTCTCCCGCGATTCTGTTCGCCTTCGCCTTTTCAGCAGCGGCTTTCTCTTCAACGGCTTTTGCAACGGCAATCTTTTCTGCTTCTGTTTTTATTCTGGCTACCTCTTCCGCCGCCAGCCTCTCTGCTGTGGCTGCTTGCTCGGCTTGCTGCGCTGCCATTGCCTTTTCCGCTGCAATCCGTTCTTCCTCGGCCATTTCAGCAACGGCTTTTTCCGCAGCGATCCTGTCGGCCTTGGTCCGTTCGGCCATATCTCTTTGTTCTGCAACTGTCTCGGCAGCGCACCTCTCTGCCTCGACCAGTTTAGCTATTAGTTCTTCGGCAGCGCGCCGTTCTCCAGCGGTCTTTTCATTCAGTTGTTTAATAAAAGCAACTTTTTCCGCGGCAATTCTTTCTGCTTCCATCCGTTCTTCTGAGGCGATTTCGGCGGCGCGCATTGCTTCTTCGGCCTTCATTGCGGCGGCTGCCATAGCAGCGCGCCGTTCCTCTTCGGCCTTGATCCTGGCAGCTTGCTCTGCAGCTAGCCGTTCCTGCTCGGCCTTTATCCTTGCCGCTTCTTCAGCAACGATCCGTTCCTGCTCAGCCTTTATCCTTGCCGCTTCTTCAGCAGCGAGCCGTTCCTGCTCGGCCCTTATCCTTGCCGCTTCTTCCGCAGCAAGCCGTTCCTGCTCGGCCTTTATCCTGGCCGCTTCTTCCGCAGCGATCCGTTCCTGCTCGGCCTTTATCCGTACCGCCTCTTCTGCGGCGCGCCGTTCTTCCTCCGCCTTTATCCTGGCGGCTTTCTCTGCGTTGAGTCGTTCTTCTTCAGCCTTCATCATTGTTTCTTCAGCAGCGCGCCGGTCCGTCTCGGCCTGTTGCGCCGCGGCTTTTTCGGCTTCAGCCCTTTGTTTCGCGGCGAGGCGGGGCGCGCTTACGGGGCGCAGCACGCGGATGCCGCGCAGGACTACCTCCCGAAGTGCCACGCTGTAGTTCAGGTTGACGCGCTCCATGACAAATCCCAGGGATTTTGCATAATCGAGGGCTTTATCCAGCTGGCGTTGGTAGTCAGCCGGCTCTTCCGACGCTTCAGGAGTGTAAATCCGGGTCTTTCTGCTGTTTTTAAGTGAGAGCGCCACATAGACACGAACGGCGCCATTTTCTTTGACAGCACAGACGTAGGCATCACATGGTTGGTTTTGAAGGTTTTCCGGCGTGATGGCGATTGCGGCTGTGGACTGGTATACCTCAACCACGTCCGATTCTGCGGCTTCAATAAAACTGAGCGACGTATCCAGAGTAAACATCCGAACCCCACAATAGTGTTGAAAGAATTCCCGTCAGCTTAACCCGTTTGTATTAATACCAATTCCAATCAAGGCGCTATCTTCGTTGGCTCGTCTTCGGCTCCTCAACGTACCCCTCACTCTATCTCTCTCAGAGGGAGAGAGTATACTGTTTACCCTCTCCCTCCGGACCCAAAGGGCCTAAAGGAGAGGGTGGCCAAAGGCCAGGTGAGGGCCTTCATCGCCTCAATCCTCGCCGCCTTGATTTCATCCTTGATTTGAAATTGGAATAAGGGGCAACTTTTGCAGCATCTTCACAGGAACCAGCTTACCGGCGAGCAGAGCCGCTCCAAAAACCGCACGTACCAGCCCCGCTTTTCATGCTCCGCGAGCATTATCCGCCTTGATCCCGCCAAATCGACGGCCAGCATCTCCGCCACTTGTTTGCCGAATTCAAGACTGTCGACAATGACATTTACCTCGTAGTTACGGTGAAAGCTTCGCTGGTCGAGGTTGGCCGAGCCGATCACCGACCAGCACTCGTCGATGAGCATCACCTTGGCATGAAGCATGGTCCCTTCCCGCTCAAAGATCTCTATGCCGCTTCGCAACAGGGGCGCATAGTAGGTCCGACTGACAAGCTTGACCAGCGGCACGTCGCTCTTGGCAGGAAAGATGAGCCGGACTTGCACCCCGCGGCCGGCAGCCCGCAACAACGAACGCGTAACGCGCGGTCCCGGAATAAAATATGGATTGGCTATGGTTATGCTGTCGGAGGCCCCGGCAATGGCCATGCGGAAGGCGCTGCGGATGAAAGATCGGTTATGGTGCGGCCCGCCGTTTACTATGAATACTTCGTCGGCGCCCGGTGGGTCCGATAGCTGATAGTTGTCCGCGCAACCCTCGGGGACTTTCCGCTTTTCACTGTGCCAGCTTTCCCGGAAAAGTCTCTGTAATTCCTGGACAGCCGGGCCTTCTATTCGTATTCCCACATCCCGCCAGCGGTGGGCGTTTTCGCCGTGGCCGGCATACTCGTCGCCGATGTTGAGTCCGCCGGTGAAGGCCGTTTTCCCATCGATAACGGCAATCTTCCGGTGATCACGTTTGTCGAACCAGGCAATCCCCTTTCTGAAGGGGGGCGGATTGAATGGACAGCAGGCGACTCCTCCCTTTTCCAGTCGGCGGAAAAACGAACCCGGCGTATCAAAGCAGCCGATGTAGTCATAGAGGAGGTAAACCATGACGCCGCGTGCCGCAGCTGCGAGGAGGGTGTCGGCAAAAGCACGGCCGGTAGCGTCATCGCGAATGATGTAAAATTCCAGGCATACCGTGCGCTCGGCCTGGTGAATCGCCTGGAACATGGCCGGGAAAAATTCTCCTCCCTGCTTGAAGAGTTCAACCCGATTTCCCCTGGTGGAGAATGCCTCGGTGTTCCTTCTGAACAGATTGAAGAACCTGGGGGAGCGAAAGGCAAGATATTTTCTTTTCCGCCGCAATAAAGTCATAATAATCAGCCATTTTTGAGCGAGAATAGAAAAAGCGGGGATGTCTCCTCGCAGTCTATAAATGTGCTGCTGCACTATTATAACTTTTAAATGGGGAAAAAGTAAAGGCGCGGATCGTAATCACGCGCCTTACCGGTTAATCTTCGTAAGCGACTACCCTTACCAGGCCGATCGTCTCTCCCTTGTCATCGGTCGTGGCCGAGTCGGAAACCGAGATGATCCGTTTTACACCATTTTCCGCGACAAACTGGTTTACCATAGCATCAAACTCGTGGAGTTCCCTCATTGTTTTCATGGGCCTGATTTCTATGCCGAATGACTTGACTTTGAAAGACATGGTGCACCTCCTTAACCGTTGATGTTGGGTGATATGAGACAGCTGCAGCCACATGACGCCCGGCAAGCGGCGCCTGGAATCAGACGGAAATTACTTCCTTCACTCCCGGCACCTTTTCCTTCAGGGTTCTTTCGATACCCATCTTCAATGTCATGGTAGACATGGGGCAATGGCCGCAGGCGCCGACCAGCTTCACTTTCACCACGCCGTCTTCGGTAACTTCCACCAGCTCCACATCGCCGCCGTCCGCCTGCAAATTGGGGCGGATCAGATCCAATACTTTCTTTACCTCTTCGATCATTGTTTTCTCCTTTTTAGTGTTTTTCGTTCAAGGCTCAACGCATTTGTTCAACATGAACGTTCATCAAAGGGCGAACGCCGTTTGCCCCTACATTTCACCATTCACCAGTTACCATTCACTGCCTTTTCCCCGGCACTCCGGGATTTGTCAATGGATATGGGTCGAGTATCTCCGCCAGCTTTTCCGGTGAGAGGATTTTGCGGGCGATGATGATTTCCTTGATGCTTTGTCCGCTTTGCATCGATTCCTTCGCCACTTCGGCCGCTGCCGCGTACCCCACGTAGGGGGCCAGCACAGTGGCCAGTCCCACCGATGCTTCCAGGTTGCTGTTGCAGCGCGTTTCGTTGGCGGTAATCCCCTTAATGCACGATTCGGTGAACTGTTTCACGCTGTTTCTTATAATTTCCATGGAAAAGAGGATATTGAAGGCGATCACCGGCATCATTACGTTCAGTTCCAGCTGTCCGGCCTGGGCTGCCAGTGTTACCGTGGTGTCGGCGCCGATGACCTGGAAGGCGACCATGTCGGTTACCTCCGCCATCACCGGATTGACCTTGCCCGGCATGATGGACGAGCCTGGTTGCAATGCTGGCAGGTTGATTTCGTTGAATCCCGTCCGCGGGCCGGATGAGAGGAGACGGAGATCGTTGGCGATCCGCACCAGGTTGATGGCTAGCCCTTTTAGTGCGGAACTGAGGGTCACGAAGGGGTCCATATTCTGGGTGGTTTCGACCATGTTGGCCGCTCTGTAAACCGGCAGGCTCGTTTCCCTGCCGATTTCTTCGATCACCAGGTCGATATAGCGCGCTTCGGCATTGAGGCCGGTTCCTACCGCAGTCCCGCCGAGGCCCAGTTCACAGAGATTGGGGCGGCAGCGTTCGAGGCCGGCCAGGTTTTTTTCCATGGCTGCGGCGTAGGCCTCGAACTCCTGGCCGAGCCGGATAGGGACTGCATCCTGGAGGTGGGTGCGTCCCGATTTGAGGATCCGGTCGAACTCCGTACCTTTGGCGTGCAATGCATCACACAGGGTTTCCAGTTCCTGGTGAAGGAGGAAGAGCATGTGCAATGCCGAGAGACGCATGGCTGTTGGAAAAACATCATTGGTGGACTGGGCCATGTTGACATGATCGTTGGGGTGCACCCGGTCGTATGCGCCGAGTGCTCCGCCGAGCAGCTCGTTGGCCCGGTTGGCAAGCACTTCGTTGACGTTCATGTTGTGGGAGGTGCCGGCGCCTGCCTGGAACGGGTCGACGACGAAGTGCCCGGCGAATTTTCCGGCCAGCGACTCTTCTGCGGCCTGCACAATGGCGGCCCCGATCTTTTCGTCAAGGCGGCCGGTGGCCATATTGGCCTTTGCCGCGCACTTTTTGATGACCAGTGTGCCCCAGACGAGGGCAGGGTGGGGCCGTAACCCGGAAATGTGAAAATTTGCCGCAGCCCGGGCGGTCTGTGCACCGTAGTATGCTTCAGCGGGAACCTCAACCGTGCCGAGTGTATCTTTTTCCAGACGTGTCGCCATCACTGCTCCTTAATGGAGGACCATGCAACCACCGACCACCGACCACCGACCATCGACCACCGACCACCGACCACCGACCACCGACCACCGACCACCGACCACCGACCACCGACCACCGACCGCCGACCGCCGACCGCCTATTTACCGCCTTTAATCCCCTGATATTTTTCCGTAATCACCCGCAGGTGTTCGGCTTCTTCGTCCCGCAGTGTCTGGAGCATCATCCTGCCGTCAGGATCGACGGTTTTCTGCAACAGTTCGTCGAAATAGGCGATTCCCTTTTTTTCGATATCCATGGCGATTTGCAGGGCTTCAAGGTTGCTGGTTTCAAAGCCGACATGCGTCCCTTCAGTTTCCGGTTCCAGGGTGATGGTAGAGCCGCCGTAGAAGACCCAGCGGCCGCTCTCGTCAAGTGATGTGTAGAGTTCGCTCAGTTTCAGGTAGTGCTGCTCCTCGCTCTTGGCCAGCCACTTGAAAATCCGCTTTCCGCCAGGGTTAAAGGTCTTCTGTTCGGCCCCGGTATAGAAATCAAAGGTCTCCTTTTCGATTTCCATGGCGCGCATCAGGGCGTCCAGTACCTCTTTCTTGTTGTCGCTCATAGGTTCTCCTTGGATAGTAGTTTTGCAAGGGAAAGCAGTTCCACCACGCTGTTGACGAGAAACACCGCGCACCCCATCGTTGCGGGGAGGCGCAGGTCGATGTCGTAACGGTCCCCGATAAACAGGCATTCGCCGGGCTTTCTGTCAATCACGTTCAGGATGGTTTCCAGGCTGTCCCGATCCGGTTTTGGCCGCCAGAAATCTTCAATGGTGAAGACGCGCCTGAATAGTCCGCTTACGCCGATCAGATCCATGATTGCGGTCGACAGCCGACGGTTGTTGTTGGTGTAAAGGTAAAGCTCGAAATTCTCGCCGAGGGTCTGCAGCAGATCCACCACCCGCCGGTCACGGCTGAGAAAGCTCTGGGGGCGTATCTCCTCTGCAAAGCGGTTGTGCAGTGCACGGAGATCTCCGCCGAGGGCCATTATTGCGTGGCTCAGGGTTGAATCGAAACCGCTTGATCGGGACAGGTTCTCTTTTGTCTGCCCGATGAGTGCGTCAGCCTCATCGTGTGTGACACCCTTCATGTCCGCAAGGTAGCGGCAGGCAACACTGGATATTTTCATGCCCAGGTCGTTGTTGACATAGAGGGTGCCGTCCAGATCAAAAACAAGTGCCTTCATCTCGTTCTGCAAATGCGCATCCTTTTAAGATCGTTGAATGGTTGAGTCAAGTCTAGCATCATCCAGATGCCTGTCAAAAGCATTTCCCCCAGTCCCTCATGCAGAGGAGCTGCGGATTATCCACACCTTTTGCCTGGATCAGCACCTTGAAAGTGTCGCCCATACCGCCGTCGGGAAGCATGAGCTTTTTGAGCGCCAGCCGGTTTTTAATAAGTTCCGTTTCGGATACGCCGCTTTTTTCAAGGGCGAGCATCTCCTCCATGAGCCCTGCGCCCAAGAGGAAACGATACTGCTCCCCGAACCAAACCGTGTGCAGCCCAAGTTCTTCGCCCCGTTCCATGAGTGCCGTGAAATTCACATGGCTGGTGATGTCCTGAAGGCCGACGCGGATATAGGGGCTTTCTTCCGTTGTATGCTGGTAGTAGCAGAGGAGCGTGCCGTTCTTGCGCATAGGCGCGTAGAGTTCGTCGGCAGGATAGCCGTAATCGATGGTCAGGACGAATCCCTTTTCAACAGCTTTTGCCGCTGCTTCCAGCCAGCCTATGGCCGCCAGGCTGATCTCGGCCCGCTGACCTGCGAAAAGCGAGATGCCGAGGCGTTTCAGGTAGGCGGCCAGTTCCGGTGTGGACGGTTCGTCGAGCATTTCTCCGAATTCGCCATCCAATGCCGTGACGTAGACTTCCATGAGTCCGGCCGGGGTCATCTCCACCAGGTGGACCGGCATGGCGTCAATCAGCTCGTTGGACAAGAGGCAGCCGCTGAAGGTCGATCCGCCCTCGGCGAGCTCTTCCGGCGTATGCCAGTCGAGGCGCGCCAGGTGGTCTGCAAGCTTGGCCTTTTGGGCTTCCTTGAGGGTCGGTTCCTTCTCGACCAGGCAATAGGTCAGGGTGTCGTAAAATGGTAGGTTGATTCCCGCGATGGTATCGAGGATATCCTTTGCCAGTTGCCCCGCGCCTGCGCCAGCCTCGATGATGTCGAACCGGCCGGGAGAGCCCATGCTTTCCCACATGCGGCAGATTTCCCTGGCGACCAGGCGGCCGAATACCAGGTGGACGTTCATGCTCGTGTAGAAATCCCCTTCCGCCCCGACCTTGCGACCAGGAGAGGTATAGTAGCCGAGCCCCGGCTCATAGAGGCAGGCTGCCATGAAATCGGCAAAGGTGATTCGGCCCTTCGACAGTATGCGGTCGAGGAGAATAGTTTTCAAAGGGGTCATAGTATCGGTTTCCATCCGGCCTCCAGAAAGTCTCACCTTTATAGAGCATGCCCGCATTTTTGTCAACTTGGCGGCCTTTGCGCCACCTGCGAGAAACGTGGGGCTGTTCCGGGTGGTAACGTAGTGAGCTTTAATTGCGCGGATGAATTAAATGATCAAAATATGCGGATCAAATAATATTAGTGGAGTTACGGTTAAAGTTTCGCAAGCCGCTGTCGAATAGGGAAATACCATGTACAGGCGGTCGGCAGTCGGCAGTCGGCAGTAGATGTTGATGAACCATCGACCACCGACTGCCGACTGCCCTTTTATTTATAGAGCCCCGCCATCTCCGTCACGATTCCCTTTACCTCTTCCCGCAGATCCTCCGGTTCCAGCACCTCGGCGTAGCGTCCATAGGAAAGAATCCAGGAAATAATCTCCATCCTCCCCCCTGCGGTAAAGGAGAGGAGCGCGCTTCCGTCCCGTTCCCGCCGTATCTTCTGGGTCGGGTGCCAGAGCCGGTCGCCGACCGCATGGGCTATCTGCGGGGAGAATCTGACCTTGACCGTCATGGCCTTCTCTTCCACTATGCCGAAGGCGCTCTTCAGTTGCTCCTCTGGCCGGAATTCCTCCGGCATTTCAAACCGTTCCTTTTCCACCCTCACCTGGCTGATCCGCTCCACGGCAAAGGTGCGGAGCGCCTTGCGGTTATGGGCGTAGCCGAGCAGGTAGAGCCCACCCTTGTAGAAGATCAGCGTGTAGGGATCGACCTTGTATTCGGCGGTTCTTCTTTTGCCCGGAGGGCGATAGCCCAGGGTCAGCCGGTACTGGTAGAGGAGGGCGTCGCGCATCAGCTTCAATGGCTCCGCAACCTTGCCATAGTCCCGTCCCCCCTGCAAAAGCGGCAGGGACACCCTGGCGATCCGCTCCATGTGGGCGGCGTAGCGGGGAGGAAGAACCGAATTCACCTTGTGGAAGATCGCTTCCATGTCCTCCCGGAAGGGGGTTCCCTTGAGGATGTCGAGCTGGGAGCGGAGAAAGGAGAGGGTCATCAGTTCCTGGAGGGTGAAGTTGATCGGGGGGATATCCTTGAAACGGGTGAGGAAGCGGTAGGCCTTGCTCCCGTTCAGCCATTCGGAGACCAGCGGATAGCCGGCCTCCAGGATGGCATTCAGGTCGCGGTGGATGGTGCGGCGGTTGACGCCGGTTTCCTCGGCCAGTTCTTCGATGGTGATGCCGTGGCGGGCTTCGATGAGGCGGATGGTGTCATGGACCCGCCCAGCCTGGGAATATTTTTTGGCCGGTTTTCCCTTCTGCATGGCTACTGGGGCTGTCCTTCACCGGCCGGCTTTTTCTTTTGCGGCCGGCGGCGGCGCTTCTTCTCGCCTGCCTCACCCTCGCCGGCGGGTTTCTCGGCGCTCTTTTCAGCAGGCTTCTCAGTATGTTTTCCCGCTGGTTTGCCATGTCTTGGAGCGGGAGCCCTGCCGTGGGGTTTCGCTGCGGGTTTCGGCCTCGGCTTGCTCCGTATGTAATCGTGGACAAACAGCTCATCCTCGGCCCACTCCACCGGAATCCTCTCCTTGATGTACTCGTGGATGTCCTCCAGGTACAGCGCCCCATCCTCGTCGGCCAGGGAGATGGCTTTCCCTTCGGCCCCGGCCCGGGCGGTGCGGCCGATGCGGTGCACGTAGTCCTCCGCGTCCTGGGGGAGGTCGTAGTTGATGACGTGGGAGACCCCATCGATATGGAGGCCGCGGGAGGCGACGTCGGTGGCGATCATGATGGGCAGTTTACCGCTCTTGAAGTCTTCCAGGATGCGGAGGCGTTTCCTCTGCTCCACGTCGCCTGAGATGACCCGCGCCGGGAAGTCGTTGACATTGAGCCGGTCAAAGAGGAATTCCGCTTCCCGCTTGGTGTTGACGAAGATCATGGTCCGCTCCATCCCCTCCTTGCGCAGGAGCCCCAACAGAAGCGGGAACTTCTCCTTGCGCGACACGTGGTAGATGACCTGCTCGACCCGCTCGGCGGTCATCTGCTCCGGGGTGACGGCGACCTTTTCCGGCACGTTCATGAACTCGTAGGCCAGCTCCATGACCCGCTGGTTGAGGGTGGCGGAGAACATCAGGTTCTGGCGCTCATCGAATGGGGGGAGGCGGCGCAGGATGAAGCGCAGGTCGGCGATGAACCCCATGTCGAACATCCGGTCCGCCTCGTCGATAACGAGCGCCTCGATGTTCTTCAGGGAGTAGACCTTCTGCTTCAGGTAGTCGATGAGCCGGCCCGGGGTGCCGATGACGATGTCCACCCCCTCCTTGAGGGCGTTCTTCTGCTTCATGTAGTCCACGCCGCCGTAAATGGCCTGGATGGTGAAGCCGGTATGTTTACCCAGCTGCTGGGCGTCCTTCTCGATCTGCACCACCAGCTCCCGGGTGGGGGCGAGGATCAGCGCCCGCGGGTGATGTTCGGTGCCGACTTTTTCCTGTTTCAGGAGGCGGGTGAAGAGGGAGATGAGAAATGCGGCGGTCTTGCCCGTGCCGGTCTGGGCTTGGCCTGCCACGTCCTTGCCCGCCAGGGCCGGCGGCAGGGCCTTTTCCTGGATGGGTGTGCATTCGGTGAAGCCGGTGTAGGCGATGCCCTGGAGCACCTGTTCCGGCAGATTTAAATCGGTGAATTTCATTTGTAACATCCTTTTATTACATTATTTCAACAGGATATCATTAACACACCGTTGTGCAAATGGCAATGGGAAGAGTCGGCCGGATAATGAGCCGCAGCCGATAACGCCTTGACTTGACGGGTGTTCGGACGTATTTTAGGGCGCGTTAATAGGTTTTTTCTGAGCGGCTTTGTGCGCTTGCGGGGGGACATGCTGAAAGAGATGAAAACGCATACCCATCATTGTGGGAGAAAAGGCCGGGAAGAAGGCCCTTCGAGACAGGCTGAAAGCTGTGGTAGGGAGATGGGAGCTGGAGGAAAGGCTCTGGCGTGTGCGTTTTGGATCGATTCGGGGCGATAGCGAGCTGGAAGAGAGAATTTTGAAGGATTGAAGCACAGGGTCTCAAGTACCTTGCACAAGGAAAAAGCTACCTGTATAAGGAGCTTGTAAGATGCACTTGAAAACGACAAAAGTAACCTATATAGGCAACCACGACGCTCCCTATATAGGGAAACCTACTAATAAGTTGTTGTGCAATGAATCGAATGAGAAACCCATGAAAATACAATCGATCGTACCACGAGCTGCCATCATCTTCGTCTCTGCACTAGTCGGTGCGTCACTGGACAAAGTAGGAGACTTTGATCAAGTGTATTCAGCCGTTTGCGGCGGGATTGTTGCTGCGGTAGCTGTTGGCATCGGAGCATTATTCAATACCAAAACGAAGGAATTAGAAAACACAACTCCGCCGAGAAAGTTACTAGGGCTACGAATCGGGGTTATTGGCTTTTGTGTGGCAGTAGTCGGTTGGCTAGTTGCTGTATATGCTTCCCAGCCTGCCGGTTTCGTACTTGCTGCCTCTGGTATTGGAATAGGCTTTGTAGGCATGGGAATCCACTACGTGAACATGTTCCGTAAGTAAACCGGTGCACAACCACTCGGCGGCACGCGGTCTCCGCTTCGCTCCGCCGGTGCGCCTCGACCACGTTATGCATTGAAGGAGAGGTTATGAAGGGTCAATGGATAGGTATCTATCAAGGAAGTGCTGAAGGAAGAGCGAAAAAAGGGGACAGATTTATTTTCTGACCTTCCTCGGCCTTCCCTGGAAAAGCTTAGCTCATTGCAAGAGGGCCGCTTACGCGGCAATGAGTGGGTCGAGTCAGGAGCGAGGGCGATGGAGCATAATTGGCAGATGGGTCTGAAACAGAGTGAAATCCCCATCCGTAGTAAAAATGGGGATCTTGTGCCGTGCCGCTATGGCGCATATGAGAAAGTCGGTATTTGATCCCTGAATTCCCTTACCACGACAGAGGTTGAAGAATTCAGCTGCCGTCTCGTAATCACGGGTTGTCAGTTCAAGATCGGGAAAAGTCCGCAGGTGATTGCGCAGCTTCTGGAATTGGGCCTGGTTCTTGACCCCGGAGAGGAGTTCCTGACGTACCGGTCCGATCATCTGGACCCGAACCTCCTTGATCAACTCGATTAATTCAGTTACCTCAGGGCCATCATCGGGCAGATTGCGCCGCAGTGCCAGGGACCATACAGATGTGTCAACAAGGATCTTCATTGCTTCTTTCGCTGTATCTTATAGTCGTAGTCGGGATCATACTCTACCGAATGGAACAGGTTAATAATTTCGGCTTGTTTTCGGCGCTGAATGTATTCCGCAAGTGCTTCGTTAACCACCGCCTTTTTTGTTGCATGTTTGCCGACTGTGCGGGCTTCTTCGAGCAGTTTGTCGTCAATAGCCAAGTTTGTTGCCATGGGGCACCTCCATTACACAAATATTTACACCTCATATTGTGTAAAGTCAAGCAGACGCTACGATAATTTCAGGGAAAGGTGGTTTGCTCCACTGCCGCAAAGAAGAAAGCGCCGAATCTGGACGTGGTGTCGGATGCCGCAAACAACGCGGCCCCGCACACGCCCAAAGCTGTTCGATCAGCAAACCTAACCCAAAAATCAACTTCGCAATTGACATGGGGAATAATATTCTCTAGACTTTTTCCAGATGACCCGCCTACATCATAACCGAAATTGGAAAATCGCAGTCTTTGGCCGAGAGCACGGCGTTCCGCATTTCCATCTGTGGTGGCCTGATGGACGGGCATCCATAAACCTCGAAACCCTTGAGGTCATTATCGGAAACCCGCCAGCAGTCCTTCTTGCCGAAGCCCGTACATGGGCGAACGAGAACAGGGAGCGGATCTGGACAGAATGACAAAAACTGAACCGGAGATAAAATCATGAATCAACAAAAAATCAAATCCGTTACTGCTGAAGCACCGTCACATTTAACAATATTGTGGCGCTCCGGCAAACATACCAGGGTTGATATATCCGAATATTTCGACTCACCCGGGTATGAAAGGCTGAAGGAATCGAAGTTCTTTGAAACTGCTGTAGTCGAAGAATGGGGGCATGGGATAGAGTGGGCAGATGGAGAAATCGGCATGGACGCAGATTCCCTTTACAGACTGGGAAAAGAGCAGGCTGGCCTTGCCTTCCCGGTGACCGAGTTCAATGCTTGGATGGAACGTAACGGTCTTTCTCTGAGCGCTGCGGCCAAAGCGCTCGGCATTACACGCCGCACGATCGTGTACTATCACGGCGGACACAAGCCGATTCCCATCTATATCAAGCTTGCCTGTATCGGGTGGGAAACCCTTCACTTGGAGCACGCAGCGTGAAAGAACAACGAGACCTAACCCCCATGGATCTAATTAAGCATAAATATTTGAACAATACTTCCCGCTTTAAAAAATATTCTAATTCAACAACATATAAAATCGAAGCTAAAGAGCCAGACTATTTGTATATCAAGGAATCTCAAATACCTGGTTCTGGTAATGGTTTATTTACAGCAATTGCAATTTACAAGGATGAAGTAATTTCAATTTTCAAAGGAAAGATTTTATCAGATAAAGAAGCACAATACAGAGCAACAAATGGTGAAGATGGATATTTTATAAACATGCCCGATGGAACAATATTGGATTCAATGAAAGTGAAGTGTTTTGCTAAATGTGCAAATGATGCTTTGGGCTTTGTTAAAACAAAGTATAAAAACAATTCAAAAATAACGCTAGACGAAAATGGTAACGTTTGTATTGTAGCAAATAGAAATATATTGGTCGGTGAAGAAATATTCTGCAGCTATGGTAATAAATATTGGAAAAAATATTCGGAAAAATGGTGAATTCACCTTCTAAGTGCACCACAGGAAGACTATGAGGAAGACTATGGGGTCAGGGGAAGACTATGGGGTCAGGGGGAAGACTATGGGGTCAGTATGGGGTCAGTGGGGTCAGTATGGGGTCAGGACTTGATAATTTGAATATCGGTGGTATTCTCTGACCATGGCACGAAAACCCCGCATACACACGCCTGGTGCAATTTACCACGTAATCGTTCGTGGCAATGCACGTCAGGATATTTTCTCAGATGATAAGGACCGGTATCGCTTCTATGAGATTCTCCAGAAATCGTGCGAGCGATTCCAGCACCGAATTCACGCCTTTTGCCTGATGACAAACCATGTACATCTGGAGATTCAGGTGAGCGATATACCCTTATCAAGAATCATGCAGAACGTGTCTCTGAGGTACACGCAGTGGTTCAACTGGCGGCACAAAAAGTCGGGTCACGTTTTCCAGGGCAGATATAAGGCTGTTATGGTAGATGCCGACGCTTACCTTCTGGAACTGGCATCCTACATTCACCTCAATCCAGTGCGGGCGCGGATCGCGGGCCAGCCGGAAAATTACCGGTGGAGCAGTCACCAGGCATATCTTGGCAAGGAGAGCCTTCCATGGCTCGAAACCGATTTCATCCTTTCCCAGTTCTCCACCAATGTAACGGATGCTCGTATAAAGTTTGTGGTATTTGTGGGCGAGAGATTGGCGGAAGGCCGTCGGGAGGAGTTTCATGGGGAGAAGAACATCGACAGCCGCATCTTTGGAGATGACCATTTCGTCGATGGCGTGCTTGCAGAGGTGGAATCTCTGCCGGAACAAAAACCTGACGTGAATGCCGTAGTTGGAGCCGTGAAGAGGCTTTATGATATCCGCGATGATCGTCTCAGTGCGCAGGGTCGAGACCGGGTCACTTCCGAAGCTAGAGGCCTTGCGGCGTGGGCGACGCTAGAGCTTAGCAGTGGGAAGCTGACGGAGTTAGCGAGGCACGTGGGACGAGACCCCTCGACGTTAACATGTGCCCTGCGACGAATTGAGAAACTGCGGGAAAAAGATCCCCTGCTTGTTGATAAAATGGAACGGCTACGGCGTGATTTGCTGGAGTCAAGTTATCAAGTCCTGACCCCATAGCATGCTCCTGACCCCATAGCATGCTCTTAGCATGCATGGGTAGCGCTCCCCGTATCTCTATGCCCTCTACAGAAGATTGAATTTGGGGCAACCCGCCGGCCTCGAAACACCATAATCGTTACAGCGTCCTCATAGCTTCTTTCAAATCTATTAAAATTTTAATTGACCGTAGCCAATTCTCGGTGGTATCGTCATCGCCGGCAAAACCAAATTCCTATCGGTAAGGAGAAAATAAAGATGGCAGAAGAAAACCACAAAAGACACTCCTTGTTTTCTATTGTGCAAAACCAAACAAGAGAAACAACTCAGGAGAGCTACAAGCGTGTTGGCGCCTGGTTTTTGGGGTCATGCGGCGAAAATGCCGATCTGATGGAAAATTTGGTAACCGCCAGTCTTAGCGAGCATGCCAATTTTCGTAAAACCTACTTTAACGATCCGCCTTATATCGATACGGATATAAAATCTTCGCAGGAGTACAAAACAGCCTGCAATAACCTCGAAATCGCCCGCAAAGAGTTATCCCAAAAACTGCATGACAGCGTGCCTTTTTTTAGCGAACGCTACCAGGCACACATGAATTGGGATACCGTTTTACCGGCCAATGTCGGCTATATTACCGCCATGATGTACAACCAAAATAATGTTGCCACCGAAGGCGGTCCCCAAACTTGTGCACTGGAAAAAGAGGTTGGTGAGCAGCTGTGCAGCTTGATGGGATTTGCCAAAGAGTTCGTGGTGAATACCAACGATAATCCAATTAAGGTTAATCCTTGGGGGCATATCACAGCTGACGGCACAATTGCTAATCTGGAATCCATGTGGGTAGCACGAAATTTGAAATTCTACCCTTTGGCTGTGAAAGAGGCTCTGTTTTGCTACAGGAAGAACGAGCTTGCCGAAGCCTATAATAAACTTACAGTTACCGTTTATGAAGCGGAAGATAACCCGACGATGATGGTACGTAAAACTAAACTCCTGGTTAATTGTACTACTTGGCAGCTGCTTAATCTGTTGCCTGATGAAGTTTCCTGTCTGGCTGAAAATATTATTCACTATTGTCCACAATATAAAGAAACCGGTATTGATAAATTTCTGACCCCGTTTTTAATCCAAAACAAGGGACTGATGTACTACACACAAACGTACCCTGAGATAAAAAGCATGAGAGTCTTCGTACCGGCTACCAACCACTATTCATGGCCAAAATCGGGAACTGTTCTGGGGCTGGGGCAAGATAGCGTTGTGGGTATTCCGGTTGACAATAATTGCCGCATGGATATTAACATTTTAAGAAATCAACTATTGGAATGCGCCCAAAACAAGATCCCTGTTTTAATGGTTGTCGGTGTAATCGGCAGTACCGAAGAAGGCGTGGTGGATAACCTTGAAGGTATTCTTAAACTGCGTAAAGAGACAATCAGTGGAAGCTATCAATTTAACGGATTAAATTTCCTTATCCACTGCGATGCAGCTTGGGGCGGCTACCTGCGCACTATGATGGTCAATCCTAAAACCGATAACGCAGAAGTTGTACAGGCCGAGTTTGTGGCCGATGTACCGCTCTCATCATATGCTCAAAAACAATATGCTCTTTTACAAATGGCTGACACGCTGACTGTTGATCCGCACAAGGCAGGTTTTATACCGTACCCGGCCGGTTCGCTTTGTTATCGTAACGGATTCATGCGCTACTTCATTACATTTAACGCCGCCTACATTCATTCGGATAAAAATCTTAACATGGGTATCTTTGGCCTGGAAGGTTCCAAGCCGGGGGCTGCCGCTGCGGCTGTCTGGATGGCTCATCGTACGATTCCATTGGATAACAGCGGCTATGGCTTGATTCTTGGCGAGTGTGCCTTCAGCGCAAAACTTTACTACTGCTACTGGCTGACACTGGCAGGCGACAGCGATGTTTTCAGAATAGAATCGCTGGTACCGCTGCCGGAAAAAATTACCGGCTATCAAGGTCAAACCTTAGCTACCGGTAAAGCAGACATTATCCGCTATATCAGAAACAACATTATCGGCAAAACCAACGAGCATTTGGCTAAAAATCCGGATCTGATTGCCGTTTTACAACAAATTGGTTCAGATGTGCTGATCAACTCCTTCGTGGTTAACTTTAAGAACAAAGACGGACGATGGAATACAGATCTTACCAAGCTGAATACGCTTAACAATAATCTGTTAAAGAAATTTTCCATTACCACGCCTGAACAAGCCCATGAAAAAAATACACCATTTATCATTACCAGCTCTAATTTAACCAATCAAAACTACAAAGTACCATTGACAAGAATTGGTAAAGAGCTGGGCATTGCCATACCTGACGAACAGTCCATGACATTTATCATCAACACGATTTTGCATCCCTGGCCAACAACGAACGGCTTTATCAACACGATCATGAGCCTGTTTAAACAGGAAGTTTTAAATCAAATCAAAACCCTGCAAACAACAGAAACCCTGCAACAGCTTGTCATGGAAGCCGTCGCAACTGACCGTGTAACAGCGATTCCAAGCGACGCCACCGCCAGACCTGCCCGCTGGTATAATCTCAATAACTCCTATGCCGGTTATGCTAAAGCCGATAAAAACGGCAACGAGCTGTTTTACTGGTTCTTTGAAAGCCAGACAAAACCAACCGAACAGACACCACTGGTACTTTGGCTTAATGGTGGACCGGGTGCATCCTCTTTAGCCGGTCTGTTTTTAGAAAACGGACCATTTGCCATGGGAAGTGATGGTATGCTTACACCAAACAGTTACAGCTGGAATACCAAAACCCATCTTATCTACTGGGATCAGCCTGCAGGCACCGGTTTCAGCACAAAAAAACCAAACACCTACGTTACAACCGAAGCGGAACTGGCCAAACAGTTTGTCAATGCCCTGCAGGATTTCTATGCCAAACATCCTGAATACCGCAACAATCCACTCTATCTGACAGGGGAAAGTTATGCCGGTAAATATTTGCCGTACATTGCCACAGAGATCACAACACGCAACAAAACAGGCAATGAGCTTAAGATTCACCTGCATGGCATAGCCATTGGTGACGGCTGGATGTACCCGGAAAAACAAACTCTTGATCAGATTGAGTATGCTTATATGCTTGGTTTGGTCGATGCCAATCAAAAAAGGCTTGCTCTAGAACAATTTGAGCAGTTCTCCGTGGATTTGAAAAAAGGGGATATGAAACAGGCATTCACGGATGGAACAAAAGTAAGTTCCACTTTAACTGCCTGCGGCGGCGGTGAAAATATCTATGATGTCCGTAGTTGGTCGGATGCTTCATTGCAACCATTGCGCAACTACCTGGGCAGCCCTTTGGTGAAACAGGCTATTCATGTGCCGCAAGAGGTTGTCTGGAGTTTTGAAGATGCTGCGGGACCGGTTTCCGATAACCTGATTAACGACATGATGGCCTCGGTTACTGCGGTTATTCCCCCTTTGGTTGACATACAAAGCAACGGGAAGCCTGTCTACCAACTGCTCTTTTATACCGGCAACTTTGATATGTCCTGCGGTTTTTCCGGCACCGAACAGATTTTAAGAAACATGAATTGGTCAGGCAAAGAAAGCTGGGCCAAGTTGAAGCGCCAGGTTTGGTATACAACCGACAGCAACAATAAGAGAGTTACCCAAGGCTGCATTAAAAGACTTGCCAATCTGATGCAAATAGAGGTGCCGATGTCCGGCCATCAAGTACCATTGTATCAGCCAAAGATCTCCCAAGACATGCTGCATGCCTGGATATTTAATGAAGCGTTTAAGACCTATGATCCGTTATCTGAACAGGCAAAAGCTAAATAAGTCCTAAAATAATGTTAAAACGGCAGTTACTCTCACAGGGCACACAGAGACGGGGGGAATGGAGACTCAACTCTCCATTCCCCATTTTTTTCAAAAGGAGAACAGAGGGGGCAGCCCTTGGTGCGGGACAAATAAGAGGAGTCTAAAGCAAGTCAGTATTAGTACCCCATTTCATGAAGTATGGAGCGCAGTTTTGCCACACTGATGTCTGATTGCTCAGATTTGGAGTAAACGGTGACCAGAATGATGTCGCGGGTTTTAAGGTAATAGATGCAACGGTAACCGGACCGTTTTCCTTTCTGGATGTCACTGTTTTGGAGACGTACCTAGAAGATGGTCAGGCTGACGCCAGGCACCTGGTCGCCGGGAAGCTCACCCGCCAGCAGATGATCTATGAGTGGTTGAATATCGGAGCGGATGGAACGGTATTTCTTGGCAAGCGCACGCAGGTTGCGCTTGAATTCCAGGGTAAACGATATGATGACGTGCTCACTGGGCATCAATGCCCTTCCACAGTTCCGAAACAGGAAGAGTATTCCCTTCCAGCGCCTCCTTCATACCCGTCCGAATACTTTCAGCAGCTGGTTTGAGTAAGATGCCGTGGCGGAACCCTCGGACTATTTCAAGAAGGGCCGGTAAATATTCCTCAGGAGTGGTTTCTATCTCGTGATACAGTTCCTTGGCGCATACCGATTTTGCTGAACGCATGGCATACCTCATAATCATTTTTATTCAAACTATTCATCAATGAATAAGAAATGTCAAGGCATTACAAAAACAGCGGCAGTAACAGTCCTCCTGGTGGCGATGGAAGGCAAATCCCCCTAAATCCCCCTTTCATAAAGGGGGGACTTGGTCTCTCGGAAGATTGGTACTGATCGGCAAGAACAAAGAGTACCTGACCCCCTATGGTTGCTGACATTAGCGAGATAATATGAATATCAATGAGATAAAAGAATCAATCAGAAAGTTGGGTAAGCCTGAAATAGCTGAAGTAAGCCGAAGATTTTTCAAGACCGGGCCGGGGCAGTATGGAGAAGGTTTCCAGAAGTTGAAAGGCAAAAATACCTGAAGAAGTAATCAGGCAGCCCAACCCTTTGCTGACCCCGCAAAAGTGTGATCCTACCAAAATCAGTTTCATGATAAATCAAACGTCTTGCAACACATTTTCTGATTGTTGGGCTATATTAGCGTGGTATAATTTGTCGGGTTCCTGTCCTGCCGGTTGGCCGGCGCAGGGTCCAAACAAAGGATAAAGAACGTGAGGGGTGACAGACATGAGAACCTTTATATCCATCGTGATCGTGGTGGTGTTGGGCATCACCGCTTATTATTTTTTGGGCACGCCAGCGCCTGCGGTGTCTCTGACGCCCGATGGCGGGCCGATCTCCGCAAGCCGCGAACTGGCCATTAAGCTGGACGCATCCGGAGCCCTGCTTAAAAAACTTACGGTGAGGGCCCTTCAAGGCGATAAGACGGTCGATGTCCTGGTCAAGGATTATCCCAAAGGCACCCACCAAGCCGGAGAAACCTTCAATTTCAGTCGGGCCGGCCTCAGGGAAGGCCCCTTCCAGCTGCAGATCAAGTCGACAGATTCTCCCCTGCATTTCGGCGCCGGCAACAGTACTACACTTCTCCGCTCTTACGACATGCAGAATACGCCGCCAGTTGTCGCGGTGTTGAGCGCTGCCCACAACATCACCCGCGGAGGCGCCGGTCTGGTGGTATACACGCTCCCCAGAGAGGTTGAGAAAACAGGTGTAAAGTACGCTGACCAGTTCTCTCCCGGGTACAGGCAGGGGGGGGGCTTTTACGCCTGTCTCTTTCCTTTCCCTTACAACATGGACCCCAAACAATACGTTCCGAGGGTGATAGCCGTTGACCGTGCCGGCAACGAGCGGCTCATGGGAATCAACTTCCATCTCCTTCCAAAAACCTTTTCCGCGGACAGGATCAATCTGTCCGACTCCTTTCTGGAGAAGGTTGCCGCTGAGTTCAAGAACAAATTTCCGCAGGCCGCAACACCACTGGAAATCTTCCAGAAGGCTAACAACCAGCTGCGGGAGCAGGATGCCAAAGCCCTTAATGAATTCGCAAGGCAAACCTCGCCCGTGCCGCTCTGGCAGGGGGAGTTCCTGCGGTTGCCCAACTCCGCCCCACGCGGTTCCTTCGGCCAGTTCCGCATTTATCTGTATCAGGGAAAAGTCGTAGATCAGCAGACTCACCTGGGGGTCGACCTGGCCTCCCTTGCCCATTCCCCTGTGCCTGCTGCCAATCGCGGCAGGGTTGTCCATGCCGGCGACCTGGGCATTTACGGTCAGTGCATCGTAATCGACCATGGCCTGGGTCTGCAGACCCTCTACGGCCACTTGAGCCAAATGGTAGTTAAGGAAGGGGACAACGTGGAAAAAGGCCAGACTATCGGCAACACCGGGGCCACCGGCATGGCCGCCGGCGACCACCTCCACTTTGGAGTCATCGTATCCGGTGTTCCGGTCAATCCGATCGAATGGTGGGACCCGTCCTGGATCAGAAACAATGTCACGAACAAGCTCGATATGTATAAAACATCAAAATGAGCAATCAGGCAACCCGCAGAGCATCATGGGTTATTGCGCAGCCCGCAAATTGACCCTTCTCCCATGTCCCTTCCTGTGCTATCCTGCCCGTCCCAAATAAATCAAAAGGACGTAATGCATGACACAATCCTTCATCCACATCGAATCCCCCAACTACCTGAAGGCGGAAACACTGGGAAGCCCTGCGGATTGGGCCGGCGTATTCGGCAACAACCGGCCGCTGGCGCTTGAAATCGGCTGCGGTATCGGCGACTTCATGGTGAAGACCTCTCTCGATGCGCCGGAGACCAACTTCATCGCCATCGATTATTACAACAAGGGGTGCTACAAGACCTGCCGCCGCATCGACCGCCACGGTCTCTCCAATGTCCGGGTGCTCAGGGAAGAGGCGCGCCAGTTCATTACCGAGCGGATCGCCAAAGGCTCGTTATCCGCAGTCTACATCAACTGCCCCGACCCCTGGCCGAAGAAGAAGCACCGGAAGCGCCGGCTCGTGAACCGGCAATTCATGGAATTCCTCCGCGACTACCTCGCCCCGGGCGCCGACTTCTACTTCGCCACCGATTTCGACGACTACGGTATCGACGTGGCGGGGATGCTCCCCGGCGTTGAGGGGTTCGAGAATCGGCTGGCGCCGGACCTCTACGTACATGACCTGCCGGGCTATCACCTCTCCAAGTACATGCTCAAGTTCATGGCCGAGGGGAAGCGGATCTATTTCGTTCACTACAAGCGGATCTAAAGCATTTTAACCACGAATTTGCACGAATATATAATCTCTTGTTGTGATGCAGAAGGCACTCACCAGGCTGGTGACTACTCAAGACTTAGCAGGGTGTTAAAAACATTCGTGTTTATTCGTGTCATTCGTGGCTAACTGCCGTTTTGGGGTTTAAAGACCTATAACCGTTCAGCTTTACGCTTGCCTCGATATATTCGAAATCATGGGTAATCGTGAAGTAAGCGCGATGCTGAAACTTAAAAAAGCCGGTCATCTCAAGGATGGCCGGCTTTTTCCGTCTGGAACTCAGGCAGGGAAGTTTCGCGTCAGGTGGAGCCGGAGCGTGTCCTCGAAGGCCGCTTCCTGGTCTCCCCGGTATACGAGGGAGGATGCGATCTCGGCGGCGAGAATGGCGAAGAGGTATTTCTGCGGCAGCTTGCCGATCCGCCGCCGGTAGCGTGTCTCTTCGCGGAGGATGCGCGGGAGGTGGGAGAGGATGGCCCGGCGGAAGATGGGTTGCAGGCAGAGTTCCGGGCGTCCCTGGAAGAATTTGAAGATGCGGGCGTAGAGGCCGTTGATCTCGCTGCTCAGCGCATCGGAGATCTCGGTGCAGAGGAGCATCGGCTGCTCTCGGCGGCGCCTGAGGATCAACTGCGCCTCGTCGCCGGCCCGTTTCTCCAGGATTTCGAGGACGTCGGCCACGTAGCGTTCCTTCTCGGCCAGGAACTCTTGTTCGCTCAGGAGCAGGTTGGCGATGATCTCGTAGGAGGAGGAGATTACGCCGCACTTGTTGGCCGAGGCGTCGCGCATGATGATGACCCCATTTTTCTGGAGCTGGACGCGGGCCTCGGGGGTGATGAATGAGTTGGCCCCCTCGACGATGGCCTGCGCAGACGGGGTGCCGTCCGCCAGCAGGAATTCCTGCCAGTTCTCCTTGTCGATGGTCTCCGGGCGGCCTCCGGCGGGGATGAAGAGGTCCGCCTGCACGGTGAAGGGGAGCTCGTCGAACTCCCGGTAGAATTCGTCGATGGATATCCACTCCTCATGCAGGCCGGCCGGGGTCATGCTCACTTTGCGGTAGAGCTCCCTGAGCCCTTCTTTGCGGCTGCCGGTGCGGAAGAGCATGAAGCCGCCGGGGTGAAGGGCATGGGGGTCGAAGGCCTCCAGGTCTTCCTTGAGTATGATCCGTTTCAGCTCCGTCCGGTCGGCTCCCGATCCGTCGCAGAGGGCGGCGGTGCCGTCGAGGATGAGGCGGATCGCCATCTGCGGGCAGCGGTCGAGCATGATCCGCATGGCGTTTCCAGCCACGTCGCCGTTGGGGCCTCCGGTGAACTTTACGGAGAACGGGTCCTTGCGGATGTCGATGCCCAGCTCCGCCATGGTGATTTCGGCGAACTTCACCACCCCGGTGGAGGTGACCCCGTACTCCTTGTGGTTGATCCCCACCTTTTTACTGGAGATGATGCCGATGCCGAGCAGGTACTCCCGCTTTTGCGACAGCCGGGCGATGGTCTCGATCATCGAGTCGTGCATGTTCTCGTCGGGCCCCAGTTCGATCGGCTCGTCTTCCCGGTAGTAGTCCAGCACCCGCGGGTCCCTGGCGACCCCGTTTTCGGTGACGAAGATGTCGAGGAAGGCGTTGATGATCCCGAACTGGAGCTTGTAGAGCCGCCACGTCTCCATTTCCCGCTCCCGGGCTCTCAGGTCCGAGACATCGAGGATCACCACCAGCTTCGACCCCCCCTCGTAGATATCCTTGTTTTTCAGATGCTGGGTGTGGGCCAGGACGAAGTTCTCGCGGAAGATGGTGCCGGCGTTGGTCAGATAGTCGTCGTTGGTGCGGGCGATGACGGTCCGCCAGCCGCCCCGGGCGATGTCGGAGAAGCCGATGTGATAGCCGAAGCCGAAGCGGCTGAAGAAGAAGGTGACCCGGAACGGCACGGCCTGCGGCAGGTCGGAGGTTGCCTCGGGGCCGAGCTTCGCCAGGTAGGCGGGGTCGAGGCGGAAGGCGAGGGCCTGCTTTTCCAGGACGAAGAAGTTGGTCTTCAGGGTATGGGTGATGAAGATGAGGCAGCAGCGGAAGATGGAGCGCCGCACCTCATCCAGGTAGCGGTGGCCGGTGTTGTACTCCTCGACGGCCTGCTCCGTTTCCGCGAGGACCGACCGGTATGCTTCGTCCCGGACGCCCCTGGCCGGATCGAAGCGCACCCTGAAGAGCTGTGCCAGTTGGAGGGCTATCTCCGGGTGGGAGAGGAAGGCGCTCCTGACTTCCGCCGAATCGAAGCGGTCCGGCTGGGTATGGGCCAGGTTCGTATGGCAGAAGGCGATGAAGGCGTTGATCAGCGAGGCCTCCTCGCCGCTCATAACCCCGTTCATGACGAAGTTGCGGAAGGCCTCCGATCTGGTGGGCAGGATCTGGGTGTTGTAAAGCTCCTGCTGGAGCCGGCTGAAGATCCCGTCCCCCTGCGCCAGCACCCCTCCGTCGCGCCGCTGCACGTAGAAGGTGCCGAGGAAGTAGGGATGGATGCCGTTGGAGATGGTGAGGCAGTAGGCGCGGTTCACCCCGAGGGAGAGACGGTTGAAGACCTCCATGATCTGGAAGAGGAAATCCTGCTGGGGTGGGTTCCCCACGGCGAACAGGACCCGCCATTCGTTGCCGCTCGCCATCTCTTCCACACCCAGATAGAGCCCACCCCCTTGATTGCTCCGCTGGTAGAGTTGCAGTATCTGGGCGACCCGTGCCGGCGCCGAGACCCGCACGTAGTTCGCGTTATTGAGCCAGAGGATGCGGAGGAGCCGGTCCAGCTCCTTAAGATCGAAAGAGGGGAAGTTTCGCTTCAGCTCGGCGGAAATCCTTCTCCTGATGCCGAGGGGAACCACCACATCCTTGCCGGCAATGATCTCCTCGTTGCTCTTCCGGTCAAACTCGAAGCGCTGGATCTCCAGGGCCTGCTCCATTCCGGGCATCGGTCCGGCGGAGTGGGCGATCATGGCGTAGGATATTTCCCGTTCCTGGACCCGGCGCAGGGTGTCGTAGAGGGTGCCGGGGCGGTTGACGAAGGCCTGGATGTAGCTCTTTTCCCGGTCGGCAAGGATAAGCCGGCGGTTGTCGCGCAGGGTCGCCAGTTCCCGTTCGAGGATGGAGACGGCCTTCGGCTCGTCCTTCATGGAAATGAAAAAGTAGGGGTTCATCCATTCCCGGAGCCAGCGGCGATTTTCCGCCCGCTCCGCGTTTCGCGTTCTACTGCCCGATTTGGCACTGTCCATTGTCGTGAACTCCTCATCGGGTCCTTGACCCGGAAAAATGATGTCAGAAGCTGACCTGGGAGCGGAGTAATCGACATAAAAAAAAGCCCCGCTGAATGAGTGAACATGCAGACGGGGCTGGTATTGTGAAGCTATTGTCAGGCAACAGCCGTCAGATTCTCATGTTCGTCATCGTCAAAGAGCAGATTCAGGTCGAGCAGGATCAGGAGCCGCTGGTTGTGGTCCAGAATGCCGACGATGCAGTCCTGAACGCCGTCCATGTGAGCGACATTGGGCGCCGGCTGGATCGAGTCGCTTTGAATCCGTATTACCTCTGCTACGGAATCTACGATAAAACCGGTCAAATTGCCACCTTTAAGTTCCATGACCAGGATGCGGGAATTCCGGTCGTTTTCGTGGCTATCCATGTTGAATCGTTTACGGAGAGAGATGACCGGGATCACTGTGCCGCGCAGATTGATGACCCCTTCGATGTAATGGGGAGCATTGGGCATTTTGGTCAGTTCTGGCATCCTGATGATCTCGCGGACGCTCAAAACTTCCACGCCGTATTCTTCCCGGTCAAGGGCGAAGGTGACCATCTGTATTATCTTGTTTTGTTTCAGTTTTTCTTCCGGGTGGGCAAATGGGACAATATCCGGCGACATAACAACCTCCCTTGAGCTTTGTTCTTTTGTTCGGCAAACCACCGGTTCTGCCGGTGTGACTTTAAAAGGCTGTGGCGTATGAGTATCTTGGCCGGTATTTCCTGAAGCCCTGATACTGAATCTGCATCCGGCGTATCTCCAAAGTTATGGGATATGATTCTAATCGGCTTGCTGAAGAATACCTTGAGCCCTTTTTATCGACTCTCAAGATCGTTATATATCTGCTGATGGAACTGATATTCCGCTCCACACACAAAAAAAGCCCCGGATTTCTCCGGAGCTTTTTTTGTCGAATCGAGCAGTGCGCTTAAACTCTGGTCACATTGGCTGCCTGTAGGCCCTTTGGCCCTTTGGTCACTTCGAAGGTTACATTGTCGCCTTCGTTCAGGGATTTAAACCCATCGCCCGTGATGGCCGAGAAATGGACAAATACGTCTTCACCATTCTCCTGCTCAAGAAATCCAAACCCCTTGCTGTCGTTGAACCATTTTACTTTGCCTTTTTCCATTACCATCATTCTCCTGATACGTTTAGTTTTATCCTGACTTAGCCAGCGATATTAAAGAACTGTAACAAGCATGTCTGCAATGTCAAGCCGAAATCGACCAATTTATAAGTTATCAAGAGATGCCGATTATTTCATCTCCATCGCCCCTTCTTCCTTTTTCATTTCCGATTGTCCTTCTTTGGATTGCAAGAAAGAAGATTGCCGGTTCAGGTCAGCCCTTCCCTGCGGAGGGCTTGAATGATGATCCGGGCAATGTCCTTGCTGACGGTAACCACCTTGCCCGGTTCCGAAGTCTCTAAAGTCCCTGCCCAGATGAGCTTGCCGCTCTCCGCATCGAACAGGTTTACCTGGATCGTGGCGACATTGTACATGACCATGGTCGGCGGTTCGTAGAAGGTCGTTGCGCCATAGTAGCCGTACATATCCCAATAGGGGAAAGCGGGTGGATACCAGTAGCCGGGATAGTTGTCGATATAGCCGGGTTGGACGTTGGTCCGCTTTTCGACCATGGTCGTTTGAATGCTGAGCACACCGTCTGCCCCGGACTCCTTCACTGCTTTTTCCAGTGTTTGCTGGCTAACCGGCTCATCCTTGGGCATCAGCAAATAGCTCGCTGCAGCTTCGATGCCGCTCTGCTTGAGTTCAGCGGCGATGACATCTTCGTAGACCTTGCGGGTATTGGAGCTTTTTACGATACTTGACACCAGCAGCTTGTGGTACTTCCGGTTGGCCAGGTCGGGGGGGTGCCAGGAATCGACGAGGGAAGTAGCTGCGCATGAGGAGAGTAAACCGGTTATGACGAACAGTCCCAGAATCTTGGCGAATACAGGGCGCATGCGGCACCTCCATTATTGGTGTAGTTTAATTATATCACAATCATTGATAGTGCAAGCTGAGCGGGCATATGTGACAACGCTTGATTGATTGCGACTATCGATCGGCTATTGCAACTTATCGCTTGTTCCGGCAATCGTTTTTCGTGATTGAAACATTTTGTGGAACTTAGAGGGCCTAAAAATATTTCTAAAGAATCTGTAACTAAATCCGAATAATGTTTGCATGAACCGTATCCTTGTCCGGTTCTTTTCTAAAATATGCGGAATCTTTTGTACCGGGGTGGCAATGGTGCCTGTCCCTGCCATGCATAATGGCAGGGACAGGCATTTTTTGTTTCACGTCAAAATCCGGCCTTGGCTGTTTAATAAATATTGAGGCATTTACAATGGTGTGGAGGAAAAAATGAAAAGTATATTTGTTCCTGCAATTGTCTTAATGAATCGATGTACATTTTTCCAGAAAATTGCCGTGGTTACGGGCATTTTTCTCTTACCGGTTATGTTGCTTGCATATTTTCTCGTAACAGATGCGCATGAATTGATCGAGTTTGCCGCCAAGGAGCGTTTAGGAGTTGAATACAGCGTTCCAGTAAGACGCCTGCTCCAGGATGCTCAGGGAATGCGTGACTCTTCTGTAATCACTGGCGATGTTTCCGCAGAGGAAGCTAAATTGGCCTCTGATTTTCAAAACATGGAAAAAGTTGAGGAGCGGCTCTCTGGCGATCTGAACACCAAGGATGCATTAACTAAGCTCAAAAACACTGCAAATTCCATTAAAAGCACGCAGGGAAAGGCATTCGGAAAAATATACGCTGCCCATACTGTTTTTATCAGCGAACTTCTGAGTATGCTGACGCTTGTTGCAGATAATTCCAATCTTACCCTTGATCCCGATATCGACAGCTATTACCTGATGGACTCCATTGCAACAAAGCTTCCCGGTCTTGCCGAGGCGGTTTCCCGGGAATCGGTCCTCGTAAGGGAAGTGCTTGCCCGCAAAGCCATGACACCGGAGGAAAAAACGGAACTGACGGTTGTCTCGGGTCAGATAACGGCTTTGTTGGATGGGCTCAGGCAAAATATGAGCAAAGCCTTTGGAGCGAATGCCGATCTTCGGCGAAAATTGGAAAAGAATTTTCAGTCTATTGAAAACGAAGTGGCCGCGTATGCTGAGACAATAAACCGCGATTTACTGGGGGGAAAAGAGAATCTGACGGATCCAGCCGGCTTTGCTGCGGCGGCAAAACGGGCAGCAGGAGCTGTTTACCAAGGCTATGACATTATTGTGCCTGAGCTGGACCATCTTCTCAACAAGCGCATAAACAAGCTGCATAGTCACACGAACCGAAAAGTGATGGTCAGCTTTATGGCTGTTTTGCTGGGAATGTATCTTTTCCTCGGATTCTATCGATCTGTTCGGGACAATATACACGAGCTGCATCTTGCGGCACAGCAAGTGGCTGAGGGCAACCTCAACATGAAGTTGGCGATACCTTCCCGGGATGAAATCGGTGCAGTTTCCAGAAGCTTCAACGCTATGGTGGGTGACCTGGGAGATATTGTGGGGAAGGTGTCGATTACGGCGACCCAGGTTGCAACTGCTGCAAGCCAGCTGACATCAACTGCGGACAAAATTGCCATGGACTCGGAAAATGTTGCAATCCAGGCTACAGCAGTTGCGACTGCAAGCGAGCAGATGTTGGAGACCAGTACAGACATTGCCAGGAGTTGCTGCGATGCTGCCGGCAATTCTCAGCATAGCAACCGGATTGCCACGTCAGGAGTGGCGGTTTTGAAGGAAACCTTGACTGTGATGGAAGGAATTGCCTCACGGGTCAAGCTCTCGGCAACTTCGATAGGGGCGCTGGAAGCCAGGTCAAACAGCATCGGCGAGATAGTCAGCACTATCGAGGATATTGCCGATCAGACCAACCTTTTGGCCTTGAACGCCGCCATTGAAGCAGCCAGAGCCGGCGAGCAGGGGAGAGGCTTCGCTGTCGTCGCAGACGAGGTCAGGGCCTTGGCGGAACGAACTACCGTAGCCACCCGGCAGATCAGTGAAATGATCGGGTCTATTCAGAAGGAAACCCGCTCTGCTGTTGAGTTTATGGACAGCGGCGTGCAAGAGGTCGGCAACGGTATGGAAAAGGCGGCAGAATCAGAAGAAGCGTTAAAACAAATCTTCGAGCAAATAGATAGCGTGTCAACCCAGATCAGTCAGATAGCAGGCGCTGCGGAAGAGCAAACCGCCACGACCAATGTGATCTCAAAAAGCATCCAGGAAATGAATGCCATTTCGTACGAAACCGCCGGCGGTGCAAAAGAAAGCGCGGCAGCAGCTTCACAATTGTCAGATTTGTCCTGCGAACTGAAAAGTCTTGTCATGCGTTTCAGGCTTGCATGATATGTGTCGGCGATATCTGATAATCTAGTTTCCATCCGGAAACTCCGGATGGAAACTAATCTAGCATTTCATCCCTGAAGCATCGTTCCGGTAATTGTCGCGTTGACATCACCATACGATGTGGTAATTTTAAATATTAGGCGTGACCAATAAATTCGGGGGTGAGAGAAAATGCGGATGCTTGCAACGGGCTTACTGTCAATGGCGGTCATGGGGCTTCTTTGTTCGTCTGTCGGTGCAGCGGGTATGGTGGAAAAAGGTAAAGCCCTCTTCAACGATCCTAAGTTTGCTGAAGGCACCTCCGGCAAATCTTGCAATTCGTGCCACCCTGACGGAAAAGGATTGGAAAAGGCCGGACTGAGAGGGCGGAAGGAGTGGAAGAATCCGGGTGGAACCTGGCTCTCCCTGCAAGACGCAAATAATGTCTGCATCATATTGGCTAACAAGGGGAAAGCAATCGATCCCAAATCAGCCGAAATGAAGGATCTGGTGGCGTACATCAAGTCACTGGCGAAAAAGTGATTGGTTTTCATCCGGAAACACCGGGTGAGGACCTATTTAGTTTCTGAAGGGAGAGCCGAACAGTCTCTCCCCTTTTTGATTGTCGATCGGAAGGTGTCTTTCGAGCTCGACACAGTTGCCCGCTCTGAAAACAGCCCATATCGTAACTGTTACAACTAGGGGGCACTTTGCCGCAACGAGTTTTCGAGACAATTAGAACAGGCCTTGAAGCCTTCTGGGGGGGCGCCACCGCCGATATTTTCAGACACGATGAAATATCCAGGGCGGATACCAAAGGCAGGCATACATTTGCGAAGAAAATCAAGACAGATGTGGGGGATTACGTATTTGTACTGAAAAGAGGCGATCTCCCATTCTCCGAAACCGAAAAAAAGTTCGGTGAGGAGTTGGCCGGAGCATTTCAGGTCCTCTTCAACGGGTTCAAAAAGGACGAATACGCAGCGCATTATCGAACAGCCCTCCTTGCCTCCCTCATGGACGTAACCATAGCTCAATACCTGCGCCATGAACATCGTCGGGCTTTCTGGTCCATCCAGAGGCTGATCCAGCTTTTGAAAAACCTCTCTTATCAACGTTACGAGGGTACTCCCGTCACAACGGGCTTCATCATATATCGGCATCAGTTGCAAAAATTTCGGGCAGCATGTAACTCTCTGGATTGCACCTGGAAAGATTTCAAGCCAAATGTGAGCATTTCCCCGGGGTTTTTCAAAAGTCCGTTGACCTATCGCCTTATCGATGGTCTGGGAACGTATTTCATGAGCAATATCAACATGCGGGTAACAGGAATGGTTAAATTCGGTAATTACGGACAACATGATGCCGTTGACCGGCTCACCAATCGCGATACCTTTTCCCTGTTGAAAAAGGCCGGCAGCGGAGCATTTGCAGTCGATATTAACATCAGTTCCGAATTGGAGATCAAGACCTGTCCCGACAAGATATTTATCTGGCGGAAAGGGAGCTGGAGTCTATTCGATCCGAATGTATTCAGAAGCTTTCTTGCAGGGCATCTGGATGCAAAAGAAGCGGAATTGTTGATACTGACTGTATATTCCCTTTCAAAGATTCGTCACGGAACCATTGTGCTCATTTGCGACACGGAGACACAGGATCTGGACAAACTCAAAAAAGGTTCTGTGGGAGGCAACGATTCCCTCAGCCGACTGCTTATCGATCAGGTGAAAGATCTGAAAATCAGCAGATTGAAGGAGTCCGGGCAGTTGATAAGGATTCTGTCTTCTGACGGTATGACCGTGTTCAACAATAACGGCGAACTGGTTGACACGGGATTTATTATCGACACATCGAAAACCCCCGATCTGGTTGCGGGGGGAGGACGGACTACTGCGGCAAGCGCTGCGTCGTTGTGCGGCAAGGTGATAAAGGTATCGGAGGACGGCCCCATAGAGCTGTACGAAAAAGGGAGAGTGATCTATACCTTTGGCTGACGGGCGGGCAGATCAAGGCCGACACGTGGCGGTAGCTTGCCTTTTACCGCCAGATATCCACCACGGGTATGGTTTTTTCCTGCACTTCGATCGCCTGCTGCCAGCAGTCACGATCCCTTTGTGCCAGCCGTGTGCTCCGGTTCCGGGCGATTTTCCGCATGTATACCGAAAAATCACCGTTAGAGAAATGGATGACCCGTCCGTGCTGTTTCCCCAGATCTTCGGCAACCAGAGGAATCCCTTCATTACTGAGAAATTCACGGATAAATCTACAGTTGACATCGCTGACGCAGACAAAATTTCCCGCCGATTCCCGGTTCATGATGATAGTTGCCCCGCCGAACACCTTTGCCTTCAGGAAACGCCGGTCGGCGCCCTTGTCCAGCATCTCGTTGATGAGTAATTCCATGGCATGAATGCCGTAGCGACCGGCCTCAGAGGCGTAAATCGGCAAGTCCCTGGAGTAGCGACGGTTGCTGAGCAGGAAATGGTTCATGCCGATGATCTTGTTGGTCTGGTCATAGAGGCATGCTGCGATGCAGGAGCCGAGCAGGGTGGAAATGACGGTTGCATCTGTGGCGGCATGATATTCGCCGGGACTGAGTATTACGCGCTTGAATCTGCCGATGGTCTCGATTCTCATGGTATGTCCGTGTAGTAATTCCAATTCCAAATCAAGGCGCTATCTTCGTTGGCTCGTCTTCGGCTCCTCAACGTACTATCTGTACGCCTTCGTCGCCTCACTCTTCGCCGCCTTGATTTCATCCTTGATTTGGAAATTGGAATAAGAGATTCCCGCCGGCCCGAGTCCTGTAACGGTTGCAGCTAGAAGTTCATTGACCCATTTTGTTAAAGTAACATGCTTTAACCCTTGTCTCAAAATACTATTTGCTCGGACAGGTCAGGAACTTGGGTGGAGCGGGTTGATTTTGGGGTTTTATTGGGTGTTGTTAATATATCGGTTGTGCATTTATCAGGCGAAGCGATAGTGTGGGAGACAGGATGGACTGGAAGCAGGCAGAGTGTGATTCAGCATGGGGGATTTGCTGGCCGACGGCTTGGGCGCCGCTACCGGGGCTATTGCCGCCGAGTTGATAAACGGTCAGTTGTGGGTGTCGGCATCCGGCAGGCAGATACGCTTGATAGGGCGATGGTGATGCGGGTATAGGTCTGTTGCCGATTCAACCTTGATAGCTGATTTGGATAAATCCAACGGCATAACGCAAAACCTGGCACTCAGTTATATTTGCGCCATTGCTTTTCACGCTCCTTATAGATCCTCCAGTAACGATCATTGTTGACGATTATAAGAGCCACTATAGCGACGACCCACATGATCACGATTCCGATAAGTCCCATGGCAACCTCCCTTAGACCAGGTTGTTCCAGCGTGCTGCACCAATGCTTTTCAATTATATCAGCAGCAGTGTCGAAAACCACGGTTGCATGAAATTTTTTAAATAAATGGAGCGCAAGCGTCTGGACGGGCCGGCAATGAAACAGGGGGCAGGTTCCTCATCCGAAAGGAGCCTGCCCCTGTCATGCCGGTTTAAAAAGGTGGGGCATAGACTAGCCCAGATGGCGGCTGAACCAGTTTTGCGCCAGTTTCGCCGCCTGTTCCAGGGTGCCGGGCTCCTCAAAAAGGTGTGTTGCGCCGGGAACCACGGCCAGTTCCTTTTCTCCGGCCAGCTTGGCGAACGCCTGCCGGTTCAGCTGCAGCACCTCCACATCGAGCTCTCCGACAATGAGCAGGGTCGGTGCAAGGACCTTCGGCAGGTACGGCATCGCCAGGTCCGGCCGTCCCCCGCGTGAAACCACCGCACTGATGGCGCTCCCCAACTGGGCCGCTCCCTGGAGAGCTGCCGCAGCGCCGGTACTGGCGCCGAAATAACCGAGCGCCATGCCCTTCAGCTCCGGGCGTGCAGCAAGCCACTGGGTGGCCCCCGCCAGCCGCCGGGCCAACAGGCCGATATCAAAGCGCTGTTCGTAAATGCGGTCCTCCTCGCTGGTGAGCAGGTCGAAGAGAAGTGTGCCGATCCCCGCCCCCTGCAAGAGCCGGGCAACGTAAGTGTTTCTGGGACTCAAGCGGCTTGAACCGCTGCCGTGGGCAAAGATCACCACCCCTTTTGCCTGTTCCGGCAGTCCCAACACTCCCTCAAGGGTAACCGCTTCGATCTCGATCCTTACCGGTTTTTCCATGACGTCACCTTTCCTGTCAGTTCATTTGAGCATTGCCACTACGTCCTCATCTTCCACCTGGGTAAAGTCGTAGTAATAATTGCCGACCGCCATAAATCCAGCCGGTGTCTGCAGGCAGACCCACTCATCCACCGTAGGCGCTATCTCCCCTTCCGCTTCCTGCGAGGCAACCGGCAGGGCGACCACAAGTTTTGCAATCTTCTCCTGCTTCAAGGTGGAGATGGCCGCCTTGGCGGTCGCGCCGGTGGCGACCCCGTCGTCCACCAGGATAACAGTCTTGCCGGCCAGATGAGGAACTCCTTTTCCCCCGCGGTAGAGGGTTATTCGCCGGGCAATCTCCTCCTTCTGCCGGGCGGTTTCACGGTCGAGATAGGCTTTGCTCACCCCGTATGCGGCCACAATATCCTCATTGAGCACCACGGTGCCGGTCTCGGAAACGGCTCCGGCGGCCAGTTCCGGATTGCCGGGAAAGCCGATTTTCCTGACGATGAGGATGTCGAGCGGGCAATTTAGTGCCCTGGCAATTTCGTAGGCGACCGTCACCCCGCCCCGCGGCAGCCCCAGAACGATCAGGTCCGCCTTGTCCCGGTAATGGGCCAGTTTCTCTGCCAGTTGTTTCCCGGCGTCCTTTCTATCCTTGAAGATCATGGTCGCTCCTTTCCGGGTGCTGCATGAAAGTATTATAATTATATCCGATCCGCGCGCATTTTCTGCAATAGATTTTTTTCGGTTCGTTCGTAACGAGGTTGAATCTTTGCAAACCCTATTGAATCAAACCCTGATCCATAACGCAAAGACGCAGAGCCGCAGAGAAAAAAGCTCTAAAAAACGAGCCATTGATCTTCTTTGCGGCTCTGCGCCTCTGTGTAAATTTATGTTTTCCGCACTATCGAATACAGTTGCAGGTTTTCATCCGGAGTTTTTAAACGGTCGACAGGCTCCCTGGAGCCTGTCGGACTTAGGGGATCGTAACGAGAGAATGGCAAATCGAGGACAGATTTTCGGAAATTTGAGAGCGAATAGTGGACCTATTTGTCGAAAATTTCCGGTAATATGGACCGATTTTCCGTTCTCGCAGTAGATTCATTCCTAAGTCCGACAGGCTCCTAAAGATTGGCGTAGATTGTGAAGTAAATCCGGTCCTCTCCCCCCTGGTTAAATCCGTGGGCATAGCCGACCGCCGGGGTGATCTTCAGCCAGTAACCGAGGGTCATGTCGAAGCGTCCCTCCACTCCTGCCCCTACCTTGAGCCGGTCCAGCTTGAACGAACGCTGGTCGTCCCAGACTTCCCCCACATCGGTAAAGACGGCTCCGTGCAGCCTGTCGAAAAAGAACGGCTTGGTACCGAAACCACGCAGCAGATACCAGAGCGGAGCCCGGTACTCGACGGTGCCGGTGGCGACATACTTGCCGGTCTCGAAGCGGGCCGGGTAACCGCGCAGGGGGAACTGGACGAGGTTGCCCGGCTCGCCTCCCAGCTGGAAAGCCTGCTGCACGGTGCGTTCGCCGGTGGCCACGCCGCCGTTCAGGCTGTAGGTGAGCACATGATGCCGCAGAGGCTGTGAGGGGAGATGGAGGTACTCGGTGTAGGCGGCCAGGTACTCCTCCCCGTCCAGGTCTGAGCCCCGCTGCCGGGAGTAGTTCCGGTAGGTGAAGGAGATGGTGCGCCCTTCCTCGTGGCTGATTGAGTAAGGGTATTTCAGGTTGTCGGCGAACTCGATGCCGGCGAAGATGTTGTCGCGGCGACCCTGGAAGACCGGCAGACCGTTGAAACGGTCGTTCTGCAGCCTGCTTAAGGCCGACTGGTCCTGGAGGTGGTAGCCGAAGAAGAGGCGGTAGGATGATTCGAGGAAATTGAGCGGCACGCTCGTTTCGAGGATCAGGCTCCGGTTCTGCTCGTAATAGTCACCCCGCTGCAGCAGGTCGGAATAAAAGACCGGCTGGGCGTAGCTCTGAAGGAGAAACGACGGGTAGAGGTAATCGTTCCGGTAGGCGAGGTTGTAATAGACCTTGTGATGCCCGGTGCCGTAGGTTAATTCTGCGAGATAGCTGTTGTAGCCGAGCACGTCCTGGCCAGCGGTAAAAGCACCGAAAGCGTTATGGTCCTGGTCCTCGCTGTAGATCCGCGGCAGCCAGAAACGTGGGTAAAGAGTCTCCCAGGGAGAGTAAGGGGCCGGTTTGCCGATGGCCGGATTGTCGCCGGGCAGGCTACGTTCTGCTGCTGCCGGCCCGGCATCCTGCCAGTATGGGGTGATGGACGGTCCCCGCTGTAATGTCCAGCTGTTCCGGTCGAGGGTGAGGGACGCGATGTTGAACCCCCTCGCGGTATAACTGCTGAAGACCAGGGTGTCGTCGTCCGGGGCTGCGTCGGGCTGCATGGCTCCGCCGAGAAGGTGGCTGACCTGGTAACTTTTCTCCTCCTTCAGGTCGTAGGCAAACAGGTTGTAGACCCCGGTTTCGTCGGACACGTAGTAGATGATCCTCCCGTCCCGGGACCAGCTGGGGTAGGCGGCGTTGTAGCTGACCGTCAAGAGCGGTCTGTCCTGGCCGCTCTTGACATCATAGAGGCGGAGTGAGGTCTTGCCCCGGTTGTCGGTCACCGCATAGGCGATGGTCCTGGAATCGGGGGCCCATCGGGGGGTGGCAACCCTTTCCTGCCGGTAAGCGGTAACCAGGCGTGGCTTCAGGTTGTTGCGGCCGTCGAGTGTCTCACGGGCATCCAGCAGGGCCAGGTTCTGACTTCCCCGGTCGTTTACCGCCAGCGCAAAGTATTTTCCGTCGGGGGAGATCTCCGGGTCCTTGATGCGCAGGCCGCTGGTCAGCCGCTGCACCCGGTCGCGGCGGAGGTCGTAGGCGTAGAGGTCCTGGTAAATGTCGAAGCCCCGCACCACCTCGGCTTGGGCAAAGTAGAGCCGGTTGCCGTCGGGGGACCAGGAGAGTCCCTGGTCCGAGAACTGGCGGCGGAATTCCGCCTGGATGGTTGCCCCGTCCCGGCTGGTGATGACGGTCTTGCTGTGGCCGTGGGGGTCGTTGACGTTGAAGGCGAGCCTGCCTCCGTCCGGGGAAAAGCGCGGATTGGTGAGGTTCTCGCCGACGGTGCTTAAGACCTTAAGCGGGGTGAACGGGGCTTTTTCCAGTGTGGCGATGCGGCTCTGCTCTTCCTTTTTCAGGTCGTCAAGCATGTCCCGGTAGAGTTCGGCGTAATCCTTGCCGTTACAGAATTCTTCCGGAGGCGTGCCGATGGCGTAGGGAACCCGGCCGGCCTGGGCCAGGCTCAGCTTTCCCAGGGTTTCCTTGCCGTACTTGTCGGCGATGAACTTGGACAGGCGCAGGCCGAAGATGTAAGGGAGATGGCCGTTGGGCCAGTAGGGAACCTCGCCGTTCACCTTGTCGATGGAGGGGAGGCTGTTCGCGGCCACTGCCGAGCGGAGGATCATCTCGTAGGTGGCGCTCCGGCCGCGTCCCACGCCGGTGAACTCGGTCTCGCTCCAGGTCGCCATCCCCTCGTGCCACCAATGGGGCATGAACACATTTGGGGGGGCGGTGAAAATGAAAATGGCGAGGCTGATAATGTCACCTGGAATAATGGGCTTGCCGAAGATGGAGCGGGTGATGCGGGAATAGCCCCGGGCCGTATCAGAGGTGACGATGTGGGCGTATTCGTGGAAGATGATCTCCTTCAGCCAGTCATCGTATTCCCCCAGCGTCGAATCGATGGAGGGGGGGACCACCTGGATGAAGACGGTATTATAGGGGAGTGGGGTGGCGAAGCCGTTGGTAAAGTCGGTATTGTCGATGAGCACCAGCTGGGTCTTTTCCCGCGGTTTCCAGTCGAACTGGGCGGTCAGCTTGCCGTGGGCGTCCTCGGCAAGCACAGCGGCCCGTTGGGCAATCTCTTCCAGTCCCTGGTGAAAATGGATGGAAAAGTGGTCGGTTTCAATGGTCGAAAAGGAGAACGAGGTGTCCAGTCTTGCGGCGGCTGCAGGGGAGACAAATGCGGCAAGGAGGATGACGAGAAGCAGGAGGATTTTATTCATGGTCTACCTTCCGGTGCTGGAGTAAGTCAGGCTGGGCGGATTGTAACCCGACATCCCCGGATAGTAAACATGAATAATGAGACGTTTCTCTTCTGCTTGGCGGCGGGGAGGGGCAACACATAGTTGTGGCTCCCCGCCGGTGCCAAGGCCCGCCATAAAAGGAGATGGGGTAAAACGTAACCCCGTGCCGATATCGGCTATGGCGGACCTGTCTCGCCGGTGCCGGCAATGAAATCATCGAACCTGTTGGCATCGATTTATGTAATATATCGGCTTTAAATTTGATTTCTAAAGTGCAAAATGACCCAGCGCCCCCCACCAGGCCGCTATCACCACAACGGCTCCGGCCAGCGCCAGCAGGGCGTTGATCCGCCGCCCGGGCCGCCCGTACTTCCCTGCCAGGTATTCCGTAACCAGGCCAAGACCTATGCCGAAGACAAAGCCGAACAGGTGTGCACCCAGATCTGTGTGTTCACCTTCTGTGCCCAACAATGCGAGCAGGGCCATGGCAGCAGCAACGGGGAGTAGCCGGCGCTTTTGCAGGTGGTGCCGGTAGTGCACCATGTTGAGGGCGGCGAGTATGCCGACGGCGCCGAAGACGAGGGTGGAGGCGCCGATCGAGCTATGGTCCGGCAGCTGCAAGCAGGCGTTGGCCAGGTTGCCGAGGATGCCGGCGCCGAGGAGCATGCTCCAGGCCAGCCCCGAGCCGAGCTCGCGGCAGAGGATGATGATGAAGACCCCGCCGATTGCCAGGTTGCCGAGAAGGTGCTGCCAGTTGGAGTGGAGGGTGAGGGCGGTGATCGGCCGCCACCATTGGCCGGCCAGTATCTTGGCGGCGTGTGCGTTGCCGAGGGCGATCCAGTTGATCGGGTGATGGCCGGGCAGAGAAATGTCGAGCAGGGTAAGGTTGTGGAAGGTGGCCAGGAGAATCAGGACCGACATGGTTGCCAGGGTGTTCTCCGTCAGGGTTCTTGCCGGAGGCAGGGGCGGGGGCCAGTTGCGGTTTTCCTTTTCAAAGAGGCGCAACTCGTCCCGGGCCGCATTGAGGTAGCCCACCGGCACCAGCAGTTGCCAGCCCGTAGCGCTCCGCTCGGTGCGGAAGGGCACGCCGCGTGCATCCAGGACCAGGGTCCAGAGGCGTACCTGCCGCTCGGAAAGTGTGCCGCTGTCTTTCCAGACTCCCAACTCCGGCGGGATTGCCAGCCACTCCTCTTCGCATGCCTCGATGTTATCTCTCTCCGGATCCATAACAGATAGTATCGCAGATACTCAGCAGCTTAACTAGAGAAAATGTCGGCCGGGAGGTGGCGACTTTATCAGGTAACGCCGGGTAAAGAGAGTCACGAGCAGACCTGCATAGGCACCCGCAATCACGTCGCTCAGAAAATGGTAATCCGTGGCGATTAACGCCGCTCCGAGGAGAAAGAGCAGGCCGGCGGCCAATGGGCGGTAACGGGGGTAAAAGCACCAGACAGCAGCAAAGAAGGCGGTGAAGACCATCATGTGACCGGAGGGAAAAGCGCCGCGCTCACCTGTGCCGTGAAAAAACTGAAAATCGATAGGTCCGCCGCCTGCCAGCCATGCCCGGGTATTGATGCGTCCGAAGATGAATTTGAGAAAGGATTTCAGCAGGAAGGCAAAGGGGGTGGCAGTGGCTGCGAGACGGAGGAACAGCGTCTGTTCGTTATGCCCTCTCCTGCGGATCAGGAAAAAGTAGGCTGTCCACATGACGGCGGTGCCGATGCAGACCAGCAGGAAAAGAAGATCGGGCATGTTTGCGGTGGTACGGTGCAGAATGGAACTTGACCGGAGTAGCTGCATTACACCCAGGGCAATCCCTCTGTCAAGGAACGCGATGCTGAAGAGAACGGCAGCAAAGACCAGCAGCGAGATCCCCGCAAGGTTTTTTGGCTTGAAATAATTATCGTTCATATAAATAGCGTTATAGCCTGTTTACGAGGAGATACCCAAATCGGATACCTGATGACGTCAGTCTCTTTTCGCTGAGCAATATTCATTGCATGGTATCACGCTTCGTCGTTAATTTTACGAATTTTTGCTTTATTATAACAAATAAATGAGAGTGTGCCTTCACCTGCGGAAGATAGTGGGGGAAGATTGCCTAATCAGCTATTAGACAGTTTATGGACCATATGGTAGTATCGTTAATGCCATTCGGTTAGGACAGGCATGATGGAAATGTCGATCTCCACTCCGAGGTCGGAAGGCACGACCTTCGCAATTTACCTCCCATCTGTCGGAGAGAAATCCATAGCGCAGAGCACATACAAGGAGACAATGGTGACAGGCAAACAAAAGAACGGTTACATACTTGTGATGGATGACGAGGCGTTTATTCGGGACCTTAGCATTGAAATGCTCGGATTTCTGGGCTATCGGGTAAAGACCTGCATCGACGGCAAAGAGGCCGTTGATCTCTATAAAGCAGCAAAAGTTGAGGGTAACCCGTTTTCTTCGGTTATCATGGACCTTACCATACCGGGCGGGATGGGGGGCAAAGAAGCCGCGCAGCTCATTCTCGCCTTTGATCCTGCCGCCCGCCTGATTGTTTCAAGCGGTTATTCAGCTGACCCTGCCATGGACGATTACGAAAGCCATGGATTCTGCGCCGCCGTCGTCAAACCATACAAGGTTGAAGAACTCGCGAAGGTTTTGTGATCCGTCTTTATGGCGGGCCATCCTCTTCCAACAGGGCCAGAGCTCGCCGGCAAATGTTTTCCACGGTGAAGCCGCATTCAGCCGGAACGACGTCACCCGGAGCTGAAGCGCCAAAACACTCTACTCCGAGGACATTTCCGTCCGAGCCGACGTAGCGGTGCCATCCTTGCGGCGCCCCTGCCTCAACTGCCAGTCGCCTGCTGACCTGCGGCGGGAGGACAGAGTCGCAGTACTCTTGCGGCTGCAGATCGAAGAGCTCCCAGCTTGGCAGTGAGACGACCCGGGTCAGGATGTTCCTTTCCAGGAGCTTCTTACGCGCTGCAAGCACGAGAGCCACTTCCGAGCCGGTAGCAATGAGGATCAGTGCAGGGAGCTTGCCTTCGGCATCAGCAAGGATATAACCGCCGCGACGGAGTCCGTCGGCTGTAGCGTAGCGGCTCCGGTCAATGATTGGGAGATCTTGCCGCGAGAGGAGAAGCGCCACCGGCCGGTCCGCTGTCTCCAGCGCCACCTGCCAGGCGACTGCTGTCTCATTGGCGTCCGCGGGACGGATCACCACCAGGTTCGGGATGGCCCTGAGTGTTGCCAGATGCGCTACCGGCTGGTGGGTGAAGCCGTCTTCCCCCATACCGATGCTGTCATGGGTGAAGACGTGGATTACGTGCAGTCCCATCAATGCTGCAAGACGCAAGGATGGGCGGAGATAGTCGGAGAACTTGAGAACGGTGGCGCCGAAGGGAATAAGCCCGCCGTGAGCTGCCATGCCGTTCAGAACCGCTCCCATGGCATGTTCGCGTACTCCGAAATGTATGTTGCGGCCGCCGTATCCCCTTTCCTCGCCGATCGCCCCTGGCCGGTCGACGGGGGGGAGGCCGGGGTTCCCGAAATCCCCCAGACCTTTCAAGGAAGTGTGGGGTGAAGGGTCCGGATCTGCCGATCCGCCGAGAAACGATGTGAGCCGGGGGGCGATGGCATTCATCACCATGCCCGAGGCGACCCTGGTTGCCATACCCTTAGAGTCTGCCTGGAAATCGGGAATATCCATGTCCCAGCCGGGGGGGAGCTTTCCCGCCATTGCCAGGCGGAGTTCCTTGGCGAGCTCAGGGTATGCTTCTTCATAGGCGGCAAACCGGGCATTCCATTCCGCTTCCCGTTTCTTCCCCTGTTTCAATGCCAGATGAAAGTAGCGGAGCGCTTTTTTGGGGATATAAAATAGCGGATCCAACGGCCAGCCGAGGTTTTCCTTGGTCAGCTTCACCTCTTCCGCGCCAAGAGGCAAGCCGTTGACTTCGAAGCTGTCCGGTTTGTCGGGCGAGCCGTGGCCGATGTGGGTGCGGATGAGAATGATGGACGGCCGCGACGTCTCGTTCCGGGCTTTGGTGATGGCCCTTCCGATAGTCGCCAGGTCATTGCCTTCCGCCACTGTTTGCACGTGCCAGCCGTACGCAGCGAATCTCCCGGCTCTGACTTCAGTGAATGCGAGATCTGTCGAGGCCGTCGGCGAGAGCCGGTTGTCGTCGTAGAGGCAGATGAGCTTTCCCAGCCCCAGGTGGCCGGCCAGTGAGGCTGCTTCTGCCGCCACTCCTTCCATGAGATCGCCGTCGCCGGCAAGGCAGTATGTGTAGTGGTCGATTATCTTGAAACGGGGCCGGTTGAAGCGGACGGCGAGGTGCGATTCGGCGATTGCCATGCCGACGGCGTTGCCGAATCCCTGGCCGAGGGGGCCGGTGGTTGTCTCTATTCCCGGTGCAACCCATCGATCGGTATGGCCGGGGCGGCTCCTCCATTGGCGGAATCGCTCAATCTCTTCCAGGGGGAGGTCGTAGCCGGTGAGATGGAGCAGGCTGTAGAGGAGCATGGAACCGTGGCCTGAAGAAAGGACGCATCGGTCGTGGTCGAGCCATCCGGGATTGGCCGGATTGTGCCGCAGGAATCGTGTCCAGAGGACAAACGCCATGGGCGCCGCTCCCAAAGGCATTCCCGGATGGCCGCTGTTCGCCTTCTGTACGGCATCGACCGACAGGAAGCGAATGGTGTTGATGCAGAGCGTATGTACATCAGCCGGGATGGAAGTGGACGATAGGTCGTTCTTCATGACACTATTCCTTGTTTTGCCTGGAGTGGCAAGGGACTTGGTAATTATCAATATACCACGTAGGGGCGATAGCACGGCTTCATCGTGCTTCGCCCTTGTTCGCAACGCCACCAAAGGCGGGCGAAGCAGATAAAGCGTTTGCTTCGCCCCTCCAATCAAAAAGGTATATCAGTAAATTCTATGTCCCTAACCCCGATGAACGGGATAAGTCCCTTCACGAAAAATTCTTCGCAAAAAACATGCAAATAATTTTTCTAAGGGACAAACGTTTCTCCGTGTTGTTTTCCGACCGGGACCGTCTGTCACATTTACTTATACATGAAAACATTCTAATGCATTGTTGGAATTGTGCAAATTTTTATAGAGTCCAGGGAGGACACCCGCCACGTTACAAGGGTGACGCCCTGCGTAATCTTGTTGAAAGATGGCGTATCAGCGGGTATGATGTGGCCGCACAGTACGGAACCATCACTGTCTGTGCGAGGAGGCATGTTGAAAACCTATCTGACAGCCGATCTGCCCGGCACGGGCGGGACGATCAAGGAGACGCCCGAGGACTTTCTCGTGGCGGAGATTCCGCTCTACCTACCCTGCGGCGAAGGGGAGCATACTTTTGCCGAGATCGAGAAACGGGGCATTACGACCCTTGAAGCTCTCCGGCGCCTGGCGAAGGCGCTCGGCATCGCCGAACGGGACATGGGGTATGCGGGCATGAAGGATGCGCGAGGGGTAACCCGGCAGACCTTCTCGATTCCGCGGGTGGCCCCGGATCGCGTGCTCGGGCTGGAGGTGCAGGGGATCAGGGTGCTCTCCGCGTCTCTGCACAGGAACAAGCTGAAGCTCGGCCACCTGCGGGGGAACCGTTTCCGGCTCCGGGTCCGCGGGGTGACAGCCGATGCCGTGCCGAGCGCATCTGCGGTGTTGTCGGTGCTGGCGAAGCGGGGTGTGCCGAATTATTTCGGCGAACAGCGCTATGGAACCCAGGGAAATTCCCACCTCATCGGCGCGGCGCTCCTGCGAGGCGATTACCGGGGGGCGGTGGACGCACTCATCGGCGATGCGGCAAAGGTGACTGACGAACGCTGGCGGGCTGCCATCGAGGCATACCGGCGCGGTGATCCGGACGAGAGCCTGCGTGCCTTTCCCGGCCATTGCCGTACGGAACGGGACCTGCTCCAGCGCCTGGTGAAACAGCCGGATGACTGGGAGAAGGCGTTCCGCGCGGTGCATCCACGATTGAAGAAGCTGTACCTGTCCGCCTTTCAGTCGTTTCTCTTTGACCGGCTGCTCGACGGGCGGCTCGACCGGCTTGATGAGGTGGTAGACGGCGACGTGGCCTACAAGCATGACAACGGTGCCTGTTTCCTCGTTACCGATGCGGCTGCCGAAGCGGTAAGGGCTGAGGCGTTCGAGATATCCCCCACCGGCCCCCTGTTCGGCTGCAAGATGAAGGAGCCGGAAGGAAAGGTGCTGGAGCTGGAGCGACAGGTACTGGATATGGAAGGGCTCAGCCTGGAAAGTTTCAACCTGACCGGCGGCCTGCGCATGGAAGGTGAGCGCCGTCCGCTCCGGGTGCCGCTTATGGAGCCGACTGCGGAGTGGGACGGGGAGGGGCTCGTGCTGGAGTTCGGCTTGCCGCGCGGCTCTTATGCTACCGCAGTGCTGCGGGAAGTGATGAAATCGGCCTGAGATGGACATGGGACGCTTTCCTGATAGAATTTCAGGGCAATGATCGAGGAGGTCAGCCATGAACGGCTCACAAGACCGCTATAACGTCAATTTCTTTAAACCCAAAAAAGGCTACATGCGGGATGAGGTCAGGATCATCCTGCTGATCCTGTTCGGCTGGGTGGTGGCGACCTTCGGCTTCCAGTTCCTGCTCTGGCTGCTTGCCGATACGAAGGGTGAAAGCTTTCTGACCCTGCGCACGTTTTTTACCCTTCCGTTCCATTTCTGGTTCACCGGCCAGTTTCTTCCCCTCTGGTTCATAATCCTCTGCGTGATCTTCAATATCTACACCGATCGTCTTACGGAAAGCCACAGCCGCAGGAGAGACAGATCCTATGACTAAAGATCCCGTTTCCATCTGGCCGCTCGTCATTGTCGTCGGTGTCCTGATCGCCTTTGTCATGGCCGGACTGCGTGCCAAGGCCAGGGAAAGCTCCGACTACGGCTTCGGCGGACGCTATATCGGCCGTATCGGCGGCGGTGCGGCAATCGCCAGCAACTGGATGAGCGCCGCCAGTTTTCTCGGCATGGCCGGACTTCTCTATCTCCACGGCTATTTCGCCTTCGCCTACATCATCGGCTGGACCGGAGGATACGTGCTTCTGCTCGTACTGATGGCCGGCCAGATACGGCGTTTCGGCAAGTACACCACCCCCGATTTTGTCGGCGACCGCTATGCATCGCCTGCGGCCAGGCTCATCGCAGCGGTCATTTCCATAACCATTTCCATCATCTACTGCATAGCCCAGTTCAAGGGGATCGGCATGGTCTTCGCCTGGCTCCTGGGGAGCGACTACACGAACGGCCTGATGGTTGGCGGGGGGGCGGCGGTTTCCTACGTGGTGATCTGCGGCATGCTCGGCGTGGCGAGAAACCAGCAGATGCAGTACTTTGTCCTCATCGTCTCGTTCATCGTCCCGCTCATGTTCCTTGCCTACAAGCTCGGTTATTTCTGGATTCTTCCCCAGTTCGGTTACGGGCAGGGGGTTCAGGATCTGGCGGGGGAGTTCCGAATCGATTTTGCGTCACCATTTGCCGCCGGTTCACTCTTTCAGTGGTGCGCCCTCTGCTTTACCCTCATGGTCGGCACTGCCGGACTTCCCCATGTCCTCTCCCGCTTCTACGTGGTTCCCAATATTCGCGACGCACGCTGGAGCCTGGTCTGGGGTCTCTTTTTCATCGCACTCATCTACTGGTCCGCCCCGGCTTATGCGGTTTTTGCCCGGCTTTTCGAAGCTCGCAGCGGGGCGATCCCTGATCCTGCTGTTGCCGCAAAGATGGCGGACATTGTCGTGTTGAAGGCGGCGGTAATGGGAGGGCTCCCTGACTGGCTGGTCGGCATCCTGGCCGCAGGCGCGGTCAGTGCGGCGTTCTTTACGGTAGCTGGGCTCCTTATGACAGGCGCTTCATCCTTTTCCCATGACATTTACTATCGGCTCATCAATCCGCAGGCTTCGGAGGCCCGTAAAATGGCCATTGCCAAGGGGAGCTCCCTGGCCCTGGCCGGCATCGTCTTCCTCCTGGCCCTGAAACCGCCGGCGCTGATAGCCGAAATAACTGCGGTAGCCTTTGCCCTGGCCGGAAACACCATTTTTCCCGTATTCCTCATAGGTATCTGGTGGGGACGGGCCAATCACCAGGGGGCCATTGCCGGGATGTTGACGGGGATCGTGATAACCTTCTCATCGCCGCTGTTCGGCGGCGTGGTCCCTTTCATTTCAACAGTTTTCCCTGTTACTGCTTCGGCACTGTGCGGTGCGCCGCTGGTGATTGCCGTGATGATAGCGGTTTCGCTTCTGACGCCTCCTCCTCCCGAGGAGATGCGGCGCTTTCTTGCCGAGCAGGTGCACGGGCATTTGGATTAGAAGCAGTCGGCGGTCGGCGGTCGGCGGTCGGCAGTCGGCAGTCGGCAGTCGGCAGTCGGCGGTCGGCGGTCGGCGGTCGATGGTCGATGGTCGATGGTCGATGGTTGATGTTGGTTCCAACCGCCGACCGCCGACCGCATTTACAGGAGTTTCCTATGGCGATTTTTCTTGGGGCAAAGGGTGGCGATATTCTGGCGACCCGGAGCGTCACCGACTTGATGGCCGGGTTGAAGGGAAAATTGGATGAGAAAATGGCCTATCTTCTTTCCGGCGAGGATGAAGACCTCCTGCTGGGTTTCAAGAGACGGCTTGAAGAGGAGCTGGTTTTTGAAGAGGACGTTTCCGCCCGCTTTGCCGACTGCATGGCGGAGCTGGAACGTGTGGAATATGTGGACCAGCTTCCTGACTTGCTTGAACGGTTCAATCGGACGGCAACCGATCATTTCGCCCGTCGTGGTTCGGTGGTGGCGCTTCATGAGTTATGCACCGCCTGTTACGATGTCGTAATGCGCAAGGCCCTGGAACTGGCTGTGGCCGGCATGGAACTGGACTCAAAGGAGAGCCCGGCTGTCCCCTATTGTTTTCTGGCCGGGGGGAGTGCGGGGCGCATGGAACAGACCCTCGGCGACGGGGCCGAATACTTCCTTGTTCACGAAGATTACTGTGGCGACTTTTCTGCATATTTCGAAGAGTTTGCCTACAGGTTCATCGCCATTCTGAAGTTGTGCGGGTTTGCAAGTGCCGGCAAACGTCCCCTTTCAGGCGCAGGGGTGTGGCACGGCGCCGGAGACGGGTGGCGGAGTTGGGCCCGAAACCAGCTGCATCATGGCTGGGATGGGCTGAGCGCCGGGCTGGCGAGTCTCGCCGACCTGCGCGGGATTTGCGGCGACGAGACGATGATTGCCGACCTGACGAGGTTTGCACGCAACGTGCTCATGGAGGAACAGCAGTCGGAAACATTTACGCCGGCAATGAGGAAGTTATCTTCCATGCCGGTGGCGCTCGGCATGTTCGGCGGTTTCAGGGTTTCAAGGAGCGGTGAGCATCGGGGAGAGTTCGATCTGGAGGCATTCGCCCTGAATCCGTTGGTCATGAATGTCCGTATCCTGGCAATACGCCATGGCCTGGCGGAGACCGGCACTGTCGGCCGGATCAAGGCTCTCCTCGACGGTGGACACCTGGGGGTGGAGCTGGCCGAAAGGCTGTTAAATGCTTACCATATCGTTACCCGGCAGAAGATCATCATGGAAATAGTTCATGGCGCCGTGATGACGGAGGGCTTTTTCCTCAATCCCGAAGACCTGTCGGCGGAAGAAGCGCATCGTCTGAAAATCGGCCTGGAAGCGGTGCTCAGCCTGCAGCGGATCGTTTATCAATCTTTCGCGGAGCAAGGTTAGGGACGACCATGCAGATTTCCCTCTCCACAGGAACTCTCTTTACCTTTCCCCTTGAGAAAGTATTCCGTATCGCCAAATTGGCGGGTTTTGACGGCGTTGAGCTGATTGTCAACCAGGAGTTCCAGAAGGTGAACAGTCGCCGGCTTGTGAAGGAACTTGCCGAAACCGTGCCGGTCTTTTCCATTCATGCCCCCTTTATGCCGCTGGACGGTTGGGGGAGCCCGATGGATTCATTGAAGAGATCCGTTGAAATTGCTGCAGACTGCTGCGTGCCTCTGGTCAACTTCCATCCACCCTCATGGCTTGGGGGGGAATTCAGGTACTGGCGCTGGTTGTACCGGATCATGGATTTTCAGGAGGAGGTGGGCCAAGGGGGGGTTATTGTTACCCTGGAAAACATGCCTTGGGTCGGAAGATTCAATATTAACCCCCATATCCTCTCGAACACGGAGAAAATGATCGAGTTCCTCCAGGAAAGGAACCTTTATCTCACCTTTGATTGTACCCATATGGGGTCAGGCAGGGCCAATTTCATCAACGACTTTTACCTGTTTTACAATACCGGCCGCATCAAAAATATTCATTTTTCCGATTACGGCCATGGCCGCGAACATCTCCTGCCGGGGCGCGGCATCCTTCCTCTTACCCGTTTTTTGAACCATCTGCGCAGTACCGATTACAGCCAGACTTTGACGCTGGAGCTGTCGCCCCACGAATTTCCCCGCGACGAGGGCATCATCATCGAGAGCCTCAAGGAGATCAAAAGCTATCTTGAGCGGGAGACGATGAAGAACTCTGAACATGAAAACCCCAGTTGATCTGTGTCTCGGATGCTTTAATTAATTTGTTTCCCGCAGGGAGTTTTTTGCTATAAAATACCCTCCAGCTAAAACTATTTCCGGAGGTTATTGTATTCATGAAGTCCCGTCTGCTCCTTTTCACCCTGCTGTTTTCCCTTGTCTGCGCCGTTTCCGCCAATGCCGCACAACCCGAGCTAAAGAAGAATACGCCGGTCTTAAGCCAGGCTGTGAACGTCCCCATTCTCCTCTATCACCGCTTCGGTCCTACCGTGGCCGATGGCATGACCATTACCACGTCGGTGTTCGAGTCCCACCTCAAATATCTCCGGGATAACGGCTACAAAGTCATCCCCCTGCGCCAATTGGTTGATTACTACCAGAAGAAGGGGCCGGCGCCTGCGCCGAAATCAGTGGTCATCGTCGAGGATGACGCCCATAAGACCGTTTACAGCGACATGCTGCCGCTGGCAAAGAAGTATAACGTGCCGGTGACGGTCTTCGTCTACCCATCGGCCATATCCAACGCCAAATACGCCATGACCTGGGACCAGCTCCGCGCATTGAAGAAAACCGGGCTGTTCGAAGTCCAGTCCCACACCTACTGGCACCCGAATTTCAAGCGGGACAAAAAGAAAATGAAACCGGCCGAGTTCGAGAAGTCGGTGGACGTGCAGCTGCGGAAATCCAAGGCAAAGCTGGAAAAGGAGCTGGGAATATCGGTGGACATGCTCGCCTGGCCGTTCGGCATCTATGACGATTATCTGCTGAAAAAGGCGGCCGAAGCGGGATACAAGGTCACCTTCACCATAGAGCGCCACCATGCCGGTGCTACTGATTCGGTCATGAAACTCCCCCGTTATCTGCTCATAAATGCCGACCAGGGTAAGGCGTTCGCCCAGATCCTGGCGGGAACTGCGCCCAAGCGGAATATCGCCTATTGATGCGAGGAAAGAGGAGCGAGGTTCTAGGAACGAGGAGTGAGGAACGAGGCCGAACAGGTTCTCCTCGAACCTCAAACCTCTAACCTCTAACCTCTAACCTCTAACCTCTAACCTCTAACCTCTAACCTCTAACCTCTAACCTCGTTCCTCTTTCCTGGAATCTTATGCAGTCTGAAGATAAAAACCCCAAAAAACATCCCTGCCCGGATTGCACCTTCTGTCAGTGGTGCTCCGATGATCGTTGCCGCATGTGCCTCGGGCAGGAGGAGTGCGGCAGGCAAAAGCTTTCCTTGGCCGAGCAGATAGAGTTGTTTGAATCAATGCAACGGGGTCGGAAGGACCGCTGATTGCCTCGTGTCGGCATGTCGTTGGTTTTCAAATATTTGGCGACGGCGGTGGAGAGCTGATTTGGCCTGGATTATGCAGGGCTTAGAGTAAATGCATTTGATCTCCCTATGCTTGATAACTGTACTGGAGCATCGATGAAAAATCGGAAGAGGCTGGGTGAAATCTTTGTGGCAAGCGGCCTGATTACGGAGAAAACCCTGGAAAGGGCGCTGGCCCGGTCGAAACGTCAGAATAAAAAGGTCGGCATGGTGCTCGAGGAGATCGAGATGGTAACCGGTGAGGAACTAGCGTCGGCCCTGGCCGTGCAATACGGTCACCGGGTGGTCAGCAACTTTGCCCGTTATGCGTTTCCGCCGGAACTGTTCAAGCTGATCCCGGAAGATGTGGCGATGCAGCACCTCCTCTTCCCGCTGAAAATTGAAAACAATAAGCTGGCTGTGGCAATGGCGGATCCTACTGAAACGAAGATCGTTTCCAACATTGCCGCCAACAACGACCTGACACTCGTCCCATTTATCGCCACGCGGAGGGATATTTTCGCCGCCATTGCCAGGCATTATCTGGGGCGGGACTTGTCCGCTTCCCAGGAGAAATCGGTACTGGTGGCGGAGGACAACAAGCTCGTCTACACAATGCTCAGCAACGTCCTGAGCAAAGAGGGATACCGGGTTATCCTGGCACTGGACGGGATGGATGCCTACAAGTCGGCGATCGCTGAATCCCCACACGTCATCATCACCGACAAGGAGATGCCGAAGCTGGGCGGCTACGGCCTGTTTGACGCTTTGCGCGGATTGCCGGAAACGAGGCATATCCCGATCATACTCCTGACGGGCGATTCATCGGCTGAGGAAGAGTCACGGGCATTCGAGAAGGGGTTTTTCGATTTCATCACCAAGCCGGTCAAAGAGGTCACCCTGGTGACGCGGGTGAAGCGGGCTTTTCAGTCGGTTGAGCGGGAGTTCATCAATCCCTAAGTCCGACAGGCTCCTGACGGCGAAGGTTCTGGCGATACAACGAAAGAAGGCGGGGATGTGCATCCCCGCCTTCTTTCGTTTCAAGGTCCTGACATTATCCATGCGTTATCATTTCTTGCCGAGTTCCATGGAACGAGCGGTCGCGGCATCCACGCCGTTGATGACGGCGCTGCGGAACCCGTCCTTTTCCAGGGCGTGCATGCCGGCAATGGTTGTGCCTCCGGGGGAAGTCACCTTGTCGCGGAGCACGGCGGGGTGTTCACGGGTTTCGAGCAGGAGCCTGGCTGTGCCGAATACCGTTTGCGCGGCAAGGCCGGTGGCGATGTCGCGGGAAAGGCCGTTTTTGACCCCGGCATCGGAGAGCGCCTCGATAAAGGTGAGGACGTAGGCCGGGCCGCTGCCTGAAAGGCCGGTGACCGCATCCAGCAACTTTTCTTCCACTACCCAGGCCTTGCCCACCAGTTCGAAGATATGGCGGGTAAGGGAGATGTCGTCGCCGGTGGCGTGGGCGCCTTTGCTGATGGCGGAGGCGCCTTCCATCACCAGTGCCGGTGTATTGGGCATGACCCGCACAATCCGCGGTGTCCCCGACAACATGGCCTCGATGGCGGTTGTAGTTATACCGGCCAGGATGGATATGATGGGCTTGTCGGGACTGATTGAGCCCTTTATGCCGTCCAGTACCTCGCTGCAGACCTGCGGCTTGACGGAGAGTATTATCACGTCACAGTCGGCTGCAACGGCATTGTTGTCATTGGAGACATTAACGCCGTAGCGCTCCCGGAGAAATTCCCGACGCCCTGCTGCCGGCTCAGCCACCGCAAGTTCCTTTGCCGGCATGCCTCCTGCCAGGAGCCCCTTGATAAGGGCCTCTGCCATGTTACCTCCGCCAATGAAACCGATTTTCTTGTCCTTCAGCATGGAGTATTCTCCTTTTTCCTCTGTTCTTGGGTTGTAACGCCATTTGATAGGTAATAAATCCGTGTTCAAAAGTCAATAAATTTGGATTAAGGCAAGATTCCCCACCGTTTTTTATTCCCTGCCGGTGCTTATTTTCTGTTGAAAAATGTAAAAACGGAATGCGCATATTTGCGAAAAATCAGCATTTTAATGTTTCTGCTGCGATGCGGTTTCGGTTGTTTATAAAAAATATTTTTGATGACAAAAAAAGGTTTGACATGCTAATTTATATATATTATAAACCACTGCCTGCGAGTCGAAGTTAAACATAAAGTTTACAAATGCTAAACTTGGCGTTAGACAGAATGTTTAGAATCGCTAAACTTGTTATTAGACAGAAAGTTTACTGTAGGTAAACTTTTCATAATACAAAATGTTTACGATTACTAAACTTGGGAGGTTTGCTTGAAGATTGGCGAGAGGTTAAAGCGGCTCAGAATGATCAACTCCCTGACCCAGGAAGAGTTGGCCAGCCGCGCTGACCTTACCAAGGGTTACATTTCCCAGCTGGAAAATGATGCTACCTCGCCTTCTATTGCAACGCTGAAGGACATCATCGATGTCTTCGGCGTCAGCATGCAGGAGTTCTTCAGCGAAGTTACCGACGAGGATATCGTTTTCGGCAAGGATGCACGGGTTCAGGCCACTGACGACGACGACAAGATCAAGGTCGAACTGCTGGTGCCCGGTGCCCAGAATCGGGAAATGGACCCGGTTCTCGTCACCCTCGACCCCGGCGAGGAGATGGATGAGCAGCCTTTTCACGAGGGGGAGGAGTTCGGTTACGTGCTTCTCGGCAAGGTACAGTTGAAGCTGGACGACAAGCTTTACACCGTCAAGAAGGACGAGTGCTTCTATTTTACCTCCGACAAGCGGCACACGGTGAAGAACGCCGGCAAGACCCCGGCGAAGATTTTATGGGTGGTGACGCCACCCACGTTTTATTATTGATCGTGCTGCGTGCTGCGTTCAGCGTGCTGCGCAATGATGGTTCCGCTGCGCGGAACAAAAGTACGCTGAACGCTGAACGCACAAGAAGGAGGCATATATATGAGCAAAGTATTGATAATCGGAGCAGGTGGAGTCGGCGGGGTCGTCACGCACAAGTGCGCCCAGGCGAAAGACGTAATCACCGGTATCACCCTGGCTTCCCGTACGGAGTCGAAATGCAAGGCCATAGCGGCCCAGATCGACTTTCCCGTGAAGACCGCCCAGGTCAATGCCGACAATGTGCCCGAGCTGGCGGAGCTCATCAGGAAGGAGCAGCCAAAGCTTGTTATCAACGTTGCCCTCCCGTATCAAGACCTGACCATTATGGATGCCTGTCTGGCAACGGGGGTCGATTACCTGGACACAGCCAACTACGAGCCGCTCGACACTGCAAAATTCGAGTACAGCTGGCAATGGGCGTACCAGGACCGGTTTCGCGAAAAGGGGCTCATGGCGCTTCTGGGAAGCGGTTTCGATCCGGGGGTGACAAACGTCTATACGGCCCTGGCTGCGAAAAAATACCTGGACGAGGTGCAGGAGATCGACATCATCGATGCCAACGCCGGCAGCCACGGCCAGCCTTTTGCCACCAATTTCAATCCGGAGATCAACATTCGCGAGGTCACCGCAACCTGCCGCCACTGGGAAAACGGCCAGTTCGTTGAGTCGCCACCGCTCTCCACCAAGCATGTCTTCGATTTCCCCGAGGGGATCGGCCCGATGAACATCTACCGTCTCTACCACGAAGAGATGGAGTCGCTGGTCAAGCACATACCGACCATCAAGAAGGCCCAGTTCTGGATGACCTTCTCCGACAACTACCTGAAGCACCTGGAGGTGCTGCAGAACGTGGGTATGACCCGCATCGACGAGGTGGAGTTCAACGGTCAGAAAATCGTGCCGATCCAGTTCCTGAAAGCCCTGCTCCCCGATCCCGGCTCCCTGGGGCCGCTCACCAAGGGGAAGACCTGCATCGGTGTCATCGCACGCGGCATCAAGGACGGGAAGCGCAAGCAGGTCTACATCTACAACATCTGCGACCACGAGGCGTGCTACCGGGAAGTCAAGTCCCAGGCCATCAGCTACACCACCGGCGTGCCGGCTGTGGTTGGGGCGATCATGATGCTCACCGGTAAATGGCACAAACCGGGTGTCTGGAATATGGAGCAGTTCGATCCGGAGCTGTTCCTGGAAACGCTCGGCCCCATGGGGCTGCCGACGGTTGTCGTCGACGGGGGCGAGTGGCCGGAACTGTAACGAAAATGTAGGGGCGGGGTTTCCCCGCCCCATGCCTGTTAATCATTGATCATGTCGGGCGGGGGTACCCCGCCCCTACAGAAGGTTGAAAATTGACCGGAATCGATATCGACAAAATCCTTGAGCTCGCCCCATCCCCTGCCTACGTGGTGGACCTGGGACGCCTCCGCCACAATCTCGCCATCCTGGACGAAGTCCAAAAGCGGAGCGGCGCCAAGATCCTGCTTGCCCTCAAGGCGTTCTCCATGTGGAGCGTTTTCCCCATCATCAGGGAGACCCTGCAAGGGGTCTGCGCCAGCAGCCCATGGGAGGCACGCCTCGGCCGGGAGGAGTTCGGCCGCGAGGTGCACAGCTTTTCCGCCGCCTTCAAGGAGAGCGACGTGGTTGATCTCCTCGAAACCTCGAACCATCTCGTCTTCAACTCCTTCGCCCAATTGGAACGCTTCCGTCCGCTCTGGGAAAAAGAGCATGGGCGGGTGTCGGTGGGCTTAAGGGTCAACCCGGAGCATGCGGAAGGGCACACCGCCATCTACGACCCCTGCGCGCCGAAATCGCGCCTCGGCATCCGCCGCGCCGAATTCGAAGGCCGTTCCCTGAGCGGAGTCGACGGGCTTCACTTCCACACCCTCTGCGAGCAGCTCTTCGAACCACTGGAGCGGACGGCCCGTGTCTTCGAAGAGAAATTCGGTGAATTCCTCCACGGCATGCGGTGGCTGAACTTGGGGGGCGGGCATCACATCACCCGCGAAGGTTACGACATCGACGCCCTCGTGGATCTGGTGCGCTATTTCCGCGAGAAGTATGACATCGAGGTGTATCTGGAGCCGGGTGAGGCCATCGCCATCGGCACCGGCATTCTCGTCGCCGAGGTCCTTGACGTAGTGCACAACGAGATGGAGATCGCCATTCTGGATGTCTCGGCCACCTGCCACATGCCCGACATACTGGAGATGCCATATCGGCCGGAAATCGAGGGCGGTTTCGCTGCCGGCGAGAAGGCCTGCACCTACCGCCTCGGCGGCCCTTCGTGCCTGGCGGGGGACGTCATCGGCGACTGGTCTTTCGAGGCGCCGCTGAAGGCCGGTGACCGGCTGGCCTTTCTCGACATGGCACACTACACCATGGTCAAGACCACGACCTTCAACGGCATCCATCACCCCCACATCTGCACCTTCGAACCGCAAACGGGGGAGCTGCGAATTGTCCGAAGTTTTACCTACGAGGATTTCAGGAACCGTTTGTCATAGATTTTTCTTCCCCCTTTGGGAAAGGGGGATCGAGGGGGATTTGCCGAAGTTGAAATCCCCCCTTACCCCCCTTTGTTAAAGGGGGGATTCGCATTTGTAAAGGTGGTTATTAATGGAACGCTGGTCAATCAACGACTCCGCAAAGATTTACAACCTCAACAACTGGGGCGCCGATCTTTTTTCTATCAACAAAAAAGGGAACGTTTGCGTCCACCCTTCGTCCAATTCGAAGCACTCCATCGACCTTCGGGCTCTGGTTGACGATCTGATCAAGCGGAAGATCAAGCCCCCCATTCTCCTCCGCTTCATGGACGTTCTGCAGGGGCGGATCGCCTCCATCAATCGCGTTTTCAAGAATGCCATCCAGGAGAACAATTACCCTGCCAAATACCAGACGTTCTACCCCATCAAGGTGAACCAGCAACGGCAGGTGGTGGAGGCGATCGCCAACTTCGGCAAGCGCTACAACATCGGCCTGGAGGTCGGTTCCAAGCCGGAACTGGTGGCCGGGATTTCCTTCGCAACCGGGAACAACCTCCCCATCATCTGTAACGGCTACAAGGATACCGAATACATCGAGATGGTCCTTTCCGCCACCAAGATCGGCTACGACATAACCCTTGTCGTCGAGAAGCTGTTCGAGCTGGAAAAGATCATCGAACTGGTCAAGAAGACGGGTGTTCAGCCGAAACTGGGGATCCGGGTGAAGCTCTCTTCCAAGGGGATCGGGAAATGGGCCACTTCCGGTGGCGAAGACGCCAAGTTCGGCCTGCGGATGTCGGAAATCATCGCCGCCATCGAGATGCTGGAAAAGCACGATCTCATCAAATGCGTGAAGCTACTCCATTTTCATATCGGCAGCCAGATCACGAAAATCGACAAGATCAAGACCGCCCTTATCGAAGGGGCCCGGATCTACGCCGAGATGAGGAAACTGGGGGTCGGCATCGAATATCTGGATATCGGCGGCGGCCTGGGGGTCGATTACGACGGCTCCAAATCCAGCAATTTCTCCAGCGTCAACTATTCCATCGAAGAATACGCCAACGACGTCATCTATCAGATCAAGAACATCTGTGAAGACGCCGGGGTGGAGTGCCCCAACATCATCTCCGAATCGGGGCGGGCCACGGTCGCCCACTACTCGGTGCTGGTGACCAACGTGCTCAACACCAACACACAGAACATCATGCCCGATTTCGAGGCGACCCTGAACGAGGCGGAAAAACTGGCCCCCACCGTCAAGAAGTTGGAGGACATCTACAAAAGCATCGACCGCTATTCGCTGCGGGAGGACTATCACGACACCCTCCAGCTGATTCAAGAAGCGGTCAGCCTCTTCAACCTGGGCTATCTGACGCTGAACGACCGGGCCATGGCCGAATGGCTCTACGGGAAGATCATTCGCAAGATCAACAGCATCGTGGAGAAGATCAAGCCGATTCCCGAAGAGTTGCAGAACTTTCAACTCTCGTTGCGGCAGACCTACTTTGCCAACTTTTCGCTGTTCCAGTCGGTTCCCGACTCCTGGGCCATTGACCAGCTCTTCCCCATCGTCCCGATCCAGCGCCTGAACCAGAAGCCGGACGTGATCGCCTCCATCGCCGACATCACCTGCGATTCCGACGGAGAGATCACCAGTTTCGTGGGGGAAAACGGCAGGACCAAATTCCTCCCGCTGCACAAGATCCGCAAAGACGAGGCTTACTACATCGGTTTCTTCCTGATCGGCGCTTACCAGGAGATACTCGGTGACATGCACAACCTGTTCGGAGACACCAACGCCGTGCACATCACCTTCAACAAGAAGACCGGCTACATAATCGATACGGTCATCAACGGCGACGCCACCTGGGAAAGCCTGAAATACGTCCAGTACAAGGGGCCGGAGATTCTGAAGCGGGTCCGCGACAACCTGGAAAAGGATGTGGCGCTACGCAAGATCTCCATCGAAGAGAGCAGCCATTTCCTGGAGCTTTTGGACAGAACGCTATTGGGGTACACCTATCTGGGAGAGTGAAAAGACTGTTCAACGTTCGAGGTTCGAGGTTCGACGTTGAAAACCACGTAGAACATAGAACGTCGAACATCGAACATCGAACATCGAACATAAAAAAAGCGCGGACATTCATTGCCCGCGCTTTTTTTATGGGTAAACTTGCGGAATCACGGGTTGAAACGGAGAAGCTATTGTTCAGCGGTATTACAGGCAATGTGTTGATACTGGGGATGGTAAGCTTTCTTACCGATGTTTCCAGCGAAATGATCTACCCGCTCCTGCCGCTCTTCCTGACCACGGTCCTCGGCGCCGGCCCCGCCTTTCTCGGCGTGATCGAGGGGGTGGCCGAATCGACCGCTTCGCTGTTGAAACTTTTTTCCGGGATAGCCTCCGACAGGGTAAGTGACCGCCAGAAGCTGGTGCTTTTCGGTTATACCGTTTCCGCATGTGCCCGGCCGCTCATAGCCCTGGCCGCGACACCTGCTTTCGTGCTGTTCGTCCGTTTCTTCGACCGGGTGGGGAAGGGGATACGGACCTCGCCGCGCGATGCCCTGATTGCCGATTCGGTCGACAGTTCCCTGCGGGGCAAGGCATTTGGTTTTCACCGCTCCATGGACCATGCGGGGGCCATTGTCGGTCCGCTGATTGCCACGCTCCTCCTCACTTTTTTCATCAAGGACATCCGGACCATTTTCTGGCTTGCCGCAATTCCCGGCTTGCTGGCCGTGTTGCTGATAATTCTACGGGTTAGGGATGTTTCGCGGAAAAGAGGAGAAAACGGCGCTTTCATGCGCATGGTTCCCCGTGGAAAACTGAGAGCCTATCTCATTATTCTCTTTCTCTTCACCCTCGGCAATTCATCGGATGCGTTCCTTCTGCTCAAAGCGGGGCAACTCGGCGTTACTCCGGCCCGGATCCCGCTTCTCTGGATGTTCTTTCATCTGGTCAAAATGTTTTCCTCAATGCCTTTCGGCGCACTTTCAGACAGGATCGGCAGGCGCAGTATCATTGTCAGCGGCTGGTGCGTCTATGCGCTGGCGTACGCCGGTTTTTCCCTGGCTGCGACCGAGCTGCATGTCTGGCTTCTCTTCGCTTTCTACGGGCTGTTTTACGGGTTGACCGAAGGGGTGGAAAAAGCCTTGCTGGTCGATATCGCAGATCCCGGCGAGCGGGGCGGAGCGTTCGGCTGGTACAATTTTGCCATCGGGGCCGGCGCACTTCCCGCCAGTCTGATCTTCGGCATTATCTGGCAAAAAGCCGGATCGCAGGCAGCCTTTGCCTTTGGCGCTTTCCTTGCTATATTGGCCGCAATTTTATTGGCGTTCCTGATAAATACTAAAGAAAACCCTGGCAAACGCCGATAAATAAAACATTCAGGCCGCCGGAGGGAAAACTTGACAGATCGATTAACAGAAAAAGCAGAAGAGAAGATCATGACGGACTGTTGCCCATCAACCATCCTTGACCAGGCAGCGCTGGACAACATTCGTTCGTTGAACAACGACGCAGAGCCCGATGTATTGGGCAAGGTCGTGTGCATTTATCTGCGCAATTCACCACAACTCCTGCGTAGTCTCAGTGAAGCTGTAGCAAAATGCGATGCGCCGGTCATCGAACAAGCAGCGCATAGTTTGAAATCAAGCAGCGCAATGCTCGGCGCAATGAAACTGGCGAACCTTCTCACGGAGCTTGAGGAGGTTGGCCACAATCATTCCGATGTAAATTCCTGCGAACTCGTGTCGGCCATAGAAGCGGAATTCATCCAGGTGTGCAAAGCGTTGAAGGCTGAATTGCAGGCTGCGTGTAGCGATGTTGAGTAGTTCCGATCCGATTCTCCCCGCCTGGTTTTCCACCATTATCCTTCCGCAAAACTATAACTTTTCCTTAATCGTTGTTAAAAATTTAAACTTTTGTGGCAGTAATGTGGTCTTCTCGAAATATTCGTTCAAGTTTTATTTTGTTATGTCGAAAAAGTATAAAAGTGAACAGTTTGAGTGTTCACTTTGTCAGTAATCATTGTGGCAGCAGATATATTGCAGGAGTCAATAAGCTGACGTCACCTAATTGACTCTGTGACAATTTTGAGTAAGCTCCGTTTATTCTTATAGTGCATTAAATAAATTAAACATTGCGTAATCCGTTGTTTATATAGATGAATAATAAAAATAAACATATTTAATAAGTAAATATTCACACAATAATACATGTTTTCGATTGGCAGGGATTGTGCTTAAGTAATAACGAATTAATTTTTTTTGTCATTCTTCAGTAAGTAAGCGCTTACCATAAATACAGCAGACGACACATTTGGCACATATATGCGGAGTTTTGGATCAACATGGATAAAGTCTCTTCCACGAACGACAATATTATTAAAGCTGCCTTGAAGCTCTTTTCCGAAAAGGGTTATCTCGGAGCAACAACAAGAGAAATTTCAAGGGAAGCAGGTGTTTCCGAAGTGACACTGTTTCGGCATTTCCCGGCAAAAGAAAAACTGTTGGAAGAGGTTATCGGCAAATATTCGTTCCTGCCTGCATTGAAGGACCTCCTGTCTGAAATTCACGATCTGTCATACAGGGACGCATTGACCCTCATTGCTCAGCGGTTGCTTGACTTCCTCGTCATGCGAAAAGACTGGATACGCATCATGCATGCGGAGGTGCAAAGGTCACCTGAAAGCAAATTGCACGGTATTTTCCATGGACTCATGGAAGAGTTTTTCAATACGCTGGCTGTTTACTTCAGGACGATGCAGGAAAAAGGCGTGTTGACGGATTTTGACCCCACCTACGGAGCACGGGCATTCCACGGTATATTTTTCTGCTATTTCAATATGGAAGATGTGCTGAGACGCGATCGGTACAGAATTGCAGACCGGAACAAGGCGATCAGTGAGTTTGTGACCATTTTCGTTAAGGGAACAGAAAGGTGACGATGTTAATCTTTGCAAATCCTGGGAAAGGAGAAAAATGCAGTCCTGAAACGGGCAAAATTGTGTTGGAGGAGGTGAAATCCTGATTACGAACGACTGTTGAATTTTGATTGTGGTTGCATTTAATGTTTGGAAAGGAGGTTCATTTAATGGGGATCAAAGGGTTATTACGATTGCTTCTGTTCATCTCCATGCTGACCGCTACAACTAGCTGGGCGGCAGAGATACATGGCAGAAGTTCCACCCAGTTTCTCTCATTCAGCAATGAGTTGCTGGATGACAAGCGACAGATAGAATTAGCCGAATATCTGCGCTTCTCCGTCACTAACATCGATAAGGCCGGGAAATTCTCCATCTACGGTTATGGCAGGGGGGCGCAGGACTTCACCAACGGTGAAGGGCTGAATGGTCGCCTCTATTACCTTTATGGCGACTATCGCGATCTGTTCGACAAGGTCGACCTGAAAATAGGTCGCCAGTTTGTCAACCTCGCAGCAGGAAGCGCCATTATCGACGGCGCCCAGGTTGACCTGAAAAATATCGGCCCGGTAGCATTCACCGTATTGGGCGGCCGGGATGTCGTTTTCGGGCTGAACGGCGAGATCGGCGACGCCACCAACACGATTCTCGGCCTTGGCGCCTATCTGACCGGCTTCTCGAAGACCGATGCAGAAGTGAGCTGGTTCCGCAAATGGGACGGAGGCGATGTGGCACGTGACATCATCGGGCTTGCGGCCAAGCAGTACCTGTTGAACAACGTCAAGGTCTACGGCAATGCCAGGTATGACATTACCGCGGAAACATTCAACGAGGTTCAGGGCGGGTTGAAATACTATCCGACATCGAACCTGATCTTTACCGGAGAGTACTACCAGAGCTACGCAACCTTCGACACCACGTCCATATACTCTGTTTTTGCCGTCAACAAGTATAGTGAAGGGGTGTTCCGGGCCGATTACATCTTCAACGACATGGTGTCGGTCAATGCCGGCTACAATCGGCAGGGTTACGGAGAAGGTGCAGCTGCAAACGTTTATCACGCAGGAATCGGTGTTCGTCCCATCGAGCCCATCAAGCTGAATGTGGAATACGACAACCGAACCGGCTACTACGGCAGCACAAGCGGCGTATTGGCTGACGTGGCCTACGACATCAACAAGGCATCCCAGGTCGCAGGCGGCATCACCTATGACGTTTACCAGCGTGACGCGCTCACCGGCGACGAGATTGCTCGCAGATACTGGTTGGGCGGCAAATACAAGCTGGCCAGCAATATGGCAGTGTCCGGCCGCATCCAGGACGACGTCAATGCGCGTTTCAGCCGTAACGTCTCCGGGCGCGTGACGTTCGATTACGATTTCTAGAAAGGGGGTGCTACTGTGAAGAAATTGTTGTTTGTTTGTATGCTTCTGTTGATGTCTGCCTTGTATGTCACGCAGGCTACGGCTCAGAAACAGCCACACAAGGAATACGCCGAATCGAAGCTTTCCGAGTGCAACAGCTGCCACAAGGCTGAAGGTATAGCGCCCAACCATGACAGTGACTGGGTTCGCAGCCACCGTTCCTTGGCAAGCAAGGCGGGTAACAACTGCGCCGAGTGCCATAATCAGTCCTTCTGTCTCGATTGTCACAAGGGGGGCGGAATAAATGCCGATCTTTCCACGGCCACCTTCGGGCGGGACTATATTCCCAAAAGCCACCGGAGCGATTTTGTCACCATCCATCCGATCAAGGCCCTGGACAATCCGCAGACCTGTTACCGTTGCCATGACCAGAAATACTGCACCGCGTGCCATGACCGTTTCCCGAAAGGAAAGCTGCGGATCAAGTCGCACCTGATGAGCGGTCCTGATCACCAGGTATACAGGTTTGCCGTAAACGAGCATGCAACCGAGGCGCGGAGGAACCTGCAATCCTGCCAGACCTGCCATCCGGACGGGGATGTCTGCATCCAGTGCCATAGCGCAAAGACAAGCGGCGCCAATCCGCATCCGCGCAACTGGAAAGACATCAGCGGCAATTACAAGGATAAGGCGGGTACCAGGATTTGTCTTAAATGCCACCTGCCCGGAACTATTTAATTGAGTCAACTACCAACGAAGGAGGATTCAGCATGAGTAGAAAAGTATTCAAGTATTCAGCAGTGATTGCTTCGCTTCTGTTAACGGCAGTCTTCGCCGGCTGCGGCACCAGCAACAAGGAGGGGAGCGACCCATCAGCAGTGGCTGATGTGCCCAAGGTCTCCGAGTCCGCCTGTGCCCAGTGCCATGGGGCTTCCGTCGATCATGTGACAGGCGACAATATTTACAAAGATTACATTGCCTCTTCGCATTTTACCAATAACTTCCGCCTCGTGGGATGCCAAGACTGCCATGGTGGCGGCTCACAGCACAACGGGGTCGGTCCTCTTCCCTATCCCGATCCCTCCGCAGCGGGTAAATGTTTCGACTGCCACAAACCTGCTTTCCTCGGCAACTACGAGGCTACCAAAGTGGCAACTGCCGTTGAGAAAGCCCACTTTTACAACATGACCGCCTCGCAGCTCGATCCGGACAATTTTGCCCCGGCCATGTATGTTAGCGCCAATTACCAGAAGTCCTGCACCAGTTGTCACGACCCCCATAAGGGCAACAACGGCGTCGGCCAGGAGCACAAGGATTGGGCAGAATCGGGCCACGGCAAAGTGGACAGCCCTGCCTGGGCTGACGAGGATTTCAAAGAGAACGCCTCCTGTATCCGCTGCCACACTGCGACAGGCTACATTGACTATGTAAGCTCGGGATATACGCTCCCGACCACTACTTGGGCAAAAGCCGGCGATACAACCCGCGAAGTCATTACCTGCAAGGCTTGCCACACCGACTACAACTTTAAGAACAGAGTCCGAAACGCAGGCGCCTATACAGCTCCGTACAACAGCGGCAAGAACCCGAAGGCTTTTCCCAATGTTGGCGCCTCCAACCTGTGCAACGCTTGTCATGCCGGGCGTGAAAGCGGCGATACGGTTAAAGGCTTGACCTCCTTTACCAACACGAGCTTCAAGAATTCCCATTACCTGGCTGCTTCTGGGGTATTTTACGGTCAGGCCGGCTTCCAGTATTACACTTCTAATGTGAAGTATGATACGGGATATAATACCGGCAAGAAGGATACTGCCACGACATTTGCTGCAACCTGGAACCATGGCAAAATTGGTGTGAATAATTTCAACAACAGCGGCTCTTCCGGCCAGTGTGTTGGCTGTCACTTCGGTAACGGAGGGATATATGCCAATTATTCATCCCATACTCTATCAGCTGTCAATGTCGCTCACAGCACGGGCGCAACCGGCTGCTACGGATGTCATTCCAGTGAAGATATCTCAACCTTGGTCGAGGAAGAAAAAGCTCTATTTGATCGCGGGATGGATTTCTTCAACTTCACACTCGCCCAGAATAATATTTTCTACACCACTAGCTACCCGTACTTCATGACATCGGCGGGCGGTACTACGGCAATCAAAAACTGGACATATGCTGCAACTGTGCCTGTCGGTCCGGCAACAGGAAACGGTGCGAACAACATGGGCGCTGCCTTCAACTATAATCTCCTTTTGAAAGAAAAAGGCGCCCACGTCCATAACCGTTCTTATGCCCGTCGGTTGATTTTCGACTCCATACAGTACCAGCAGAAAGGGGCAGTTACCTACTCAACTTCCACTGGAAGCATAGGTGGCGTAACAGATCCCAACAACCAGGTTTCCTTCACGGCTTATTCTACGGCACAACCTACCGGTACGATCAGCATTACAGGTCTTAAGGGATGGTTGCTGAGAAGCTCGGGTGGAAAATACTACAGGCGTTAGTTTTCGAATTGTTCTGACATTAAGCCCCGTCTCGCAAGAGGCGGGGCTTTTTTGTGGTGCGATAGCTTGTGTCTGCTAGAATCAAATTACATGGGGACCATTAAGTTGATTTGTAGCCGGAATCCTAAGCCTATGAAACTGCGTTTCGACAAAATTCGCATGCTGACGATCTGCGTCGGCTTGTCCGTCCTGGCGCACCTCCTGCTGCTCTTTCCGTTGGGGAAACTCGGCAGCTACAATTTCGCCAGGCCGGTCAACCCGCTCCAGGCTGTCATGGTGGACTTGGCGCGAACTGGCGATGATGTCGTGGCTGACAAGGAATCTGGCCACACCAGTGACACCGCCAGTGCGGCAGGAGATGCGGAAGATGAGTCAAGCCATGTCCCAATGGGTGGAGAGTCATTTGATGCGCCGCTGCAAGAAGGGCGTTGGGCTGTGCCTGTAACGGCGGCGGACGAAAATGTACCGGGCACGGACAAGGCCGACTCTCTGCAGAACAATGTGTCGAATAGTGAGACGACACCCGCGGCATCACGGAAAAATTCGCCTGTATATGTGATTCAGCCACCGTTGAGAACCGCGAGCGAGTTCCTGGCAACGGAACGGGAAAAGCTTACCTACCAGATAAGCATGTTCGGTCTCCCGGTAGGGATTGCCGAACTGGAGGCGAAAAACGAGCGCGGGGAGGTGAGAATCACGCTGAAGGTCAAGTCAAACTCCGTCCTCTCCAGCCTTTACCCCGTGGACGATCTCGTCGAGACGCGGCATATCGGCGGCAATTTCATCCTCACCAGGATCAGGCAGCAGGAAGGATCTTTCAGGAGCGACAGGGGGTTCACCATCATGCTGCGGGAAAAGAAAGTGTTCTGGATCGACCGCCTCAAGAACCGCAGCACTACGGAACCGATTCCGAACGGCGAGGTGCTGGACATCATTTCCGGGCTTTATTATTTGAGAAACCGGCCGTTGCAGGTCGGCAAGACCGAGCTGCTCCAGGTTTTCGACAGCGATACCTATACCCCATTACCTGTCGAGGTCCTGCGGCGGGAACAGGTGCGGCTTCCGGGATTCAGGAAAGCCGACACCATAGTGATCAAGCCGCTCCTGAAGACCGACGGCATATTCAAGAGGACCGGCGATGTGACGATCTGGCTGACCGATGACGACTTCAGGGCGCCGGTGAAGGTGGAGACACAGGTACCCCTCGGCAAGGTGACGGCGGAACTGCTGTCGGCGGAGACCCAGCGCTGATTTGGCGGAAGCCCTGGAGCCTTTCTTGTGGTGCGCAGGTGGCAGCGCTTCATCGATAAACCAAATAAATATAACGACAATTCTATTGTGCGAGTAAAAGCCTCGGGGAGCACCCCGGGGCTTTTTTATTCCAATTCCAAATCAAGGCGCTATCTTCGTTGGCTCGTCTTCGGCTCCTCAACGTACTATCTGTACGCCTTCGTCGCCTCACTCCTCGCCGCCTTGATTTCATCCTTGATTTGAAATTGGAATTATCTGGCGACGGTAACGGTCAAGCCGTTCTGTGCCTGCCGGGCGAAAAAAAATGCTGATTGAGTGGATATTTGAACAAAGGGTGGTACATTCTATATTTGTAATTAAACGCGATCAATAATGTGCTGAAGATGTTGCCGGAATAACTGGTAGAGGCGGTGTCGGCTCAGAAAGTTTTCTTGTTGAGGAGGTAGAGGCATGATGCCGAAAGTCACGTAGTTCAGTTGCAATAAAATCAAGAAAGGAGGTCCATTGAATGGGAATCAAAGGGGTATTACGCTTGCTTTTGTTTGTATTTCTGCTGTCCGCTACAAGCGGGTGGGCGGCAGATATCCATGGCAAAAGTTCAACTCAGTTGCTCTGGTTCAACGATTTTTACAATGGTCGCCAGATCGAATTGGGTGAGTACCTGCAATTTTCTGTGACCAAGCTTGACAAGGACGGCAAATTTAACATCTACGGTTACGGCAGGGGCACCCAGGACCTGACCAACGGTGAAGGTCTGAACGGACGTCTTTACTACCTCTATGGCGATTACCGCGATCTTTTTGACAAGCTCGATGTCAAGCTGGGCCGTCAGTTCGTCAATCTGTCCGCAGGAACCACCATCATCGACGGCGGCCAGGCGGACCTGAAAAACATCGGTCCTGTGGCATTTACCGTCTTGGGTGGCCGTGACGTGGTTTTCGGGATCGATGGCGAACTAAGCCGCGACGGAAATTATGCCTTGGGGATGGCGGCCTATCTGACCGGCTTCAGGAAAACCGACCTGGACGTCAGCTGGTTCCGCAAGTGGGACGAGGGGGATGTCTCCCGCGACATCGTCGGGGGCTCATTCAAGCAATACCTTTTGGACAGCGTCAAACTTTACAGCAATGCCCGCTACGACCTGACAAGCGAGGTTTTTAACGAAGTGCTTGCGGGAATCAAGTACTTTCCCACGGCCAACCTCGTCCTGACCGGTGAATGGTTCCAGAGTTACCCCACCTTCGATACAACCAGCATTTATTCGGTCTTTGCGGTCAACCGCTACCAGGAAGGTGTGGTCCGGGCCGACTATACGATCAATGAAAACATAGCAGTCAATGCCGGATACAGCCGGCAGGACTACGGAGAGGACGGGACCGCAGATGTTTATGAAGCGGGCTGCACTCTGCGGCCGATCAACACCTTGACGATCGGGCTTGCCTACGACCGTCACGAGGGGTATGGCGGCCACCTGGACGGCGGGACCTTTGATGTGACCTGGGACGCCACGAAGGAACTGATGCTCGCAGGGGGGCTTACCGTTGACGCTTACAACAGGGATTTCTTCCCGACCGTGTCCGGCGACGAGATTGCCCAGAAATACTGGCTGGGCGCCAAATACAGAATGGGGAGGAACATGGCGGCTTCCCTGCGGATAGAAGACGACGTGAACGTTACTTACAACAGCAACGTTCAGGGACGCTTTGTTTTTGACTACAGTTTTTAGAAAGGGGGTGCAGTTGTGAAAAGATTGCTGATTGTTTTTATGATTTTCTCCTTCTCAGCCGTATATGTGCAGCTGGCTGTCGCCCAGAAGGAATCCCACAAGGATTACGCTGCCATGAAAATTCCCGAATGCAACAGTTGTCACAAGTCGGAGGGGATCGCCCTCAATCATGACGTCGACTGGGTCAGGGGCCATCGGGTCCTGGCGAGCAGAGGCGGCGCAAATTGCAATCAGTGCCATGACCAGGCCTATTGCCTCGACTGCCATTCCGGCGGCGGCATCAATGCGGACCTGCAAACTCAGAACTACCGGAGGGATTACATCCCCAAGAGCCATCGCAGCGACTTCCTGGAGATTCATCCCATCAAGGCATTGGACAACCCACAGACCTGCACCCGTTGCCATGATCAGAAATACTGCACCCAGTGCCATTCCCAGTTCCGGGGCACGGATCTGCAGTTCCTCTCCCATCGGCGCCAGTTTCGGGATATTTCACTCTCCAGCGTTGGTCCCAAACACGAAATTTTCAACCCTACGCAATGTCAGACCTGCCATCCCGGTGGCATCCTCCCCAGCCACAAGTGGGCGGGTGACCATGCCACCGAGGCGCGGCGCAACCTGCAGTCATGCCAGACCTGCCACGGTGACGGCGACGTCTGCCTGAAGTGCCACAGCGCCCGACAGAATTCGGGATTGCGGGTAAACCCCCATCCGCGTAACTGGGGTTCGATCAAGGGGAATCTTAAGGACAAGAGTAATGGCAGAAGCTGCATCAGATGCCACGATAGTTTCTAATCAATTCTGAAAGGAGGAAGTTTACATGTGTAGAAACATCCTGTTAAGATCTATGGCACTGACGTCCTTCCTGCTTGCCGGGCTGCTCGGCGGTTGTGGAGGAAATGGCGGTACCGCGGCGCCCACCGCGGCAAAAGTGCAGAAAGGGGACCCGGCTATTGCGGGCGCCGCGGGGTTTGTCGGTTCCGAGAAATGCCAGCCTTGTCATCCCAAACACTTTGTCGGCTGGTCGAACACGTTGCACAACAAGCCCCTTAAATACTTTTCCGAGCTGGGGAGCAGTATCCTCGTCAATGATCGTGATGGCAACGGCGTCAACGATTTCGCGGACAACCTGAATTTCAACAACTTCTCCAGTAACGGCAAAAGCCTCTCGGCAGGAGTTCCCGACCTCAAGGACAACACGGGGAAACTCTACGCGAACCCCTTCAACTCCCGGAAGCCGAAAGCCCCGATCCTCTCCGCTTCCGGCGGCAAGTTCTTCATCCAGATCGGTACAACCAACTATGAAATCCAGCGGACCCAGGGAGGGAACGGTTACTGGAAGCAGCGATATCAGACAAAGATCGGCAACGCCTATTATGTGACCCCGGTCCAGTACAACGAATTTTCCAAACGGTACTCTCCATACAATGATAGTAACTGGTACTCCGCCGGATCGAGCGCGTTCTTCAGCGACGCTTACGGGAGCGATACCTTGGTGCAGGCGGTTGCCAAGAAGATGGTCATCTCTGCCGCGGGTCCCGCCTCGTCAAGCTGGGACAACAGGTGCGCCGGTTGCCACCAGACCGGTCTGACCGCCGAATTCAAGACGTACAGCTCCTCCGCCGGGAGGAGGTCGGAAGTCGTTGCCGGCTACGTGGAAGTGAACATCGGTTGCGAGGCATGTCACGGGCCCGGCTCCGTTCACACGGTATCCCAGAAGGCCTCTGACATTATCAATCCGCAGAAACTTTTAGCTAAAGACAAGAGTGGTCTGTTGCTGGCAAACGAAGTCTGCGGCAAGTGCCATGCCCGGACGGAAGGGTTTGCCCGTTTCAGCAGCTCCTTCGGCAGGGTGCAACAGCCGGTCGAGGCGCCTTCGAAACGAGGCGCTGATGCGACGAAAGCGGTATTCCCGCAGGTAGGCCAGAGCCTCGTCGGATTCTTCGAGTCCCACCCGGGAGTTTGGGGAACCGTAACGCTGACCGGCGCTTACGGAACCGATCCGGTTACCGGAACGTCCCAGATGAACAACTTCCCGGTTTATGCCGCTTCACGGCAGCACCACCAGCAGTGGATGGATGCGGAGCAGGGTGCTCATGGCCCGGATAAACAGCACGGCAGCGGCCTCACCTGCTGGAGTTGCCATGATCCCCATTCAACCGCCAAGCCGCACATGATCAGGGCAAGCATCAACGGCCAGCCGACCGACGCCCACGACAACACCCTTTGCCTGGCGTGCCATAACGCAGATGCCGGCTTCACCGGCGCGGACAACATGGAAAAGGTGAAGAAGCACGTCGCCGCCTACATCGGCGAGGCGAAGGCCGCCAAGATAACCGCCGCCAACTACCTGAAACCGGTCAAGCCGCTGACTCTTGGTAGATATACGTCGGCCAACTACGGCTTCAACTCCTATCGCAACGGCGAGTGCGTGAGCTGTCACATGCCGTATACTGCGTCATCAAGCGGGATACTGTTTAATGACAACATGTCGTATAAGCAGGGGGATATCCGCAACCACACGATGAAAACCTTGCTGACAACGCCGGGGGCGTCCGGGACGAATAACGGACCGTCGTCCTGCTCCGGCTGCCATGCGATACCTTGATGTCCCGGCATGAGGCTGTCAAAAGGGGGGTGTCAGTGCACCCCCCGATCACACGTTAACAAGGAGGAAACAATACATGCGCGGAAAGATCTTCTTAAGTATAGCAGCGCTGTCGGCCTTCCTGCTCGCCTCGCTCCTCGGAGGTTGCGGATCCGGCAAGAAGGAAGGGGCGGCTGACCCGACCACAACGGCGGTCAGGGTCGACAACAGCAACTGTACGAACGCTTGCCATGCGTCGGCTATTGATCCTGAAACCGGGGCAAAGATAGTAGACGAATGGAATGCTTCTACCCACGCAACTGGCGCCGTCCTGATCGACTGCCAGTCTTGCCACGGCGGCGGCAGCACCCACTTCGGTGTCGGGCCGATCCCCCATCAGAACCCGGACGCGGACCTTGTCTGCTCCTCGAACAGCTGTCATCCTGCTCTCGGCTTCCCCCACACGCCGAATATCACCCCGGCCATGCTGGCGTCGGCGATCATCTGGGACAACATGTCGAGCGCCGGCTATGTGACCTCGCAGAACACCGGCAAGTGCCGCACCTGCCATAACCCCCACAACAACACGGTGCTGCAGGAAAACATGGACTGGGGTAACTCCCGCCACGGCAGAAAGGACGGCGCCGCCTGGATTCATTATGACTTCAAGGCGCGGGCCAACTGCAACCGGTGCCACACCACCACCGGCCACATCAAGTACGTGACGTCCAAGGACCAGAGCGCTTGGGCGGCTCCCAACTCTGCGGACAAGACCAAGGAAGTCCTCCGCTGTGACGGCTGTCACAAGGATTACAACTTCGGTCCCGACAATACCCGCAACTACGGGCCGGTTACCATGGATTACACCGATAACATCTTCACCTATCCTGACGCCGGCATCTCCAACCTCTGCATCGAGTGCCACGCGGGGAGGGAGACCGGCGACACCATCAAGAACGCCAATCAAACCGGTACCACCTTCCGGAATTTCTCCAGCACCGGTTTCGTCAACTCCCACTACCTGACCGCCGGGGCGACGATCTTCACCAAGTCGGGGTATGAGTATACCGGCCTTATCTATACCGATCCTCCAGCCTATTTGCACAAGGATATCGGCAGGGCCGGCACCGGTATTCCCAATACGACATCGGGACCGTGCTCCGGTTGCCACATGACATCGCCGAGTCCTTCCGATGCCTTACGCGGGCATTCCCATACCTTCCGTCCTGAAACCAGCACTGTTTGCTTTAGTTGCCACGCTGGACCAACGTTTGCGGACATCACGGCAGTGCCGGAGACAGGGTTCCTGGCGGCGCTTGCTGCCCTCAATGTCGAGCTGGCAGTGAACCCGTTCCGCAAGATGTTCTGGGCCGACAAAAACCCCTACTTCTTCACCGACGCCACCTTCAGCACCGCTTTGAGGTCGTGGCATTCGGTCGGCGGTCCCGTGACCGACAAGACCGCCAGCGGCAAGAACAACATGGGCGCCGCCTTCAACTACAATCTGCTCGTGCATGACCCGGGCGCCTTTGCTCACAATTCGACCTACGTCAAACGGCTCATCTTCGATTCCATCGACTGGCTTGATGACAATATCCTGTCGAACAATTCCGTCGTCGCCACCATCAACGGCCTTACCGGCCTTACGGCTCAACAAAAGGCCGATGCCATTGCCTACCTTAATGCGGGTGTGCGACCATAGGGTAGCCGACTGATTTTTATGGTTTTTTTGATAGAAAAGGCTCTGGATGCTTCCGGGGCCTTTTCTTCGTTGATTTCTTCTTCATCTGGAAACTCGCCTGAAGGCAACACAAAAAGCTTCCATTCTGCTATACTGGCAGCATGAAAATCATCGTATTCCTTTTGATAGTTATTTTGCTGACAGCGACGACAGCCTTTGCCGCAGATCTGGGAACGCCGCTCCTGTCGGAGAGTCTGGCGACGCGCAAGTTCTTCGACCCGGACCGGTTGCTCACTACAGGGGGGGTGAAATACAGAGGGCTGGAAGGTGTTACCATCGAACCTCAGATCGGGGTCGGCTATACGGCTCGGGAGCGGGATATCAAGGGAGGATTCGAAGAGTCGATCCACAAGGTGCACGCCCTTGCGGGCGGCAAGATCGATCTTGCCAAGACGTTATACTTTTCCGGCGCAGCAAAAGTTCCGGTTTATACCTACGGGCTTACCGACAGCAGCACCAGCTTCGTTTCCCCCCAAGTCCCTGCGTCGCGCCATGAATACGATTTTACGCGCCTGTCGCCGAGCACGCTTTCATGGACCGGAGAAGTAGGGTTACATCTCGGGCTGGGGGCGGATTTGACCATCTATTACGACCAGAACCTGTTCAACAGTTACCAGCCCGGTATGACCCAGCCGGAGGAGCGCTTCGGTACGCGGATTATCTTCAGGTTCAAGTAATCCCGAGCCCAAGCGCCTAAGATGTGTGGTATTGCCACTTTCTGTACAAAGTACGCTTAGAACGGCTTAATAGTGTCACGTTTTGCAACATTAACGACGTGTATGTGCTCAATTCTGTGACGAATTTGTATTTTCACATAAAAATCCCCCCGAATGCTTCTGACGCAACCATGATTCCGAATCCTTCCCAACGGTTTTTCATCCCGACTCCTAACCAGCTTGAAATACTGAAAACCAGGCATTATTGATTGTGTCGCGACGATGTTGTATTCATCTTTTAAGAACGTTGTTTTTTTAGTGGCATGTTTCATGCTGTATGGGTAGCCGTGCCCCAGGATTATCCCGGTGAACTAATCGCCGAAATTCCTTGGTTCATCAGTGGGAGATGGAGGAGAAATAATGACGCGTCCAGCTGCAGAAAGGCCCTTGAATCCGCATTCCGAGCAGAACGGTTGGAAGAAGACGCTTTCTGAAACGCTGTCGGCCATAAACATTATTCCCGAAAAATTCAACGGCAGGATTGTGATTTCCTTTAAGGACGGCGGTGTCAGCTACCTGGAAAAATCAGAAACATTCAAGTAAATCCCAAAGATCTCAGTTTATTCGGTAGTGTCCGTTAGAAAATTGCACTGACACTCCAACCATAAAAACAAGCACATTACCCTCCCCCAACCCCTCCCATCAAGGGAGGGGAGCTTTAAAGTCCCCTCGCCCCTTGTGGACCCAAATTGCGGGCCTAAAGGAGAGGGCTAGGGTGAGGGGGGAAGTGAAAAGAGGTGAAATGATGGCCCGGGTAACATGCGCAATCTGTGATGAAGAGGCTGATTCAGACGATTATCGAGTAAAATGTTGCACGGAATGCGGCTCATGGTTCTGTTACAGGCATCTTGGGCAATACAAATCACAATGTACATTATGTGGAATCTATTCACTTAAAAACCTCTATGGCCGGTGATGCCGTCCGGCGGGACAGCGTGGTCATAAAGCATGGAGGAGATTTGGATACGGAGGTTTTGTCATGAAGCTGTGTTTTCCCGTGGTAACCGACGAAGGAATGGAAAGCAATATCTACGGCCATTTCGCTTCGGCGCCGATGTTTGTGATCGTTGACACCCTGACCCGGCAGAGTACCGTCATCGCCAATTGCGATCCGGGCAACCCGTATGGCGGCTGCAGTCCGTTCAGCGCCCTCAACGGCCGGCAGCTGGACGGTATCATCGTCGGCGGCATCGGCGACGAGTCGGTGCGGGTGATGAACATGTGCGGGTTCAAGGTCTTCCAGGCGCATTCTTCGGCCGTTACCGAGAATCTCGCGCTGTTTGAAAAGAATCTGCTGCAGGAGGTGACTGTCCAGCAGAGCTATCTGGAAGGAAGATGTTCCGACGGTGGGGGCGAGCACACGTGCAGCCACAGCCACTGTAACTAGTGCCATGTAACACTTATTTTTGCGGATAACCCCTCTAAATCTCCCCTTATCTAAGAGGAGACTTCAAGGCTTCCCCCCTTAGGTAAGGGGGGACTGAGGGGGGTTAGATTCAGATGTTACAGTGTACTAGTTTTCTTTAGAATACTGAATAATCAGGCGCTTACTTCGTCCTCTGCCAAAGGCAGACTTAACGAAACCCGCATTGATACCGGACTGCCCGGTATTGGTGCGGGTTTTTTGTTGCCGTCAATCCGGTTTAATCAACGGTCAGGAAAACAAGGGGTAGCAGAATCATGATGAAAGAAATACCGGTCCAGGAAGCTGTCGGCAGAGTTCTTTTCCACGATATCACCCGGATCGTGCCGGGGGAATTTGACGGCCGGGCCTTCAAAAAGGGGCATATCATCGAGGAAAGCGATGTCGCCAAACTGCTGAAACTCGGCAAGGACAACATCTACATCCTCGATCTGGAAGAGGGGTTCGTTCACGAGAACGAGTCTGCGCTGAGGATTGCCAAGGCGGCGATCGGCGAGGGAATCCAGTTCAGCGAGCCGGTGGAGGGAAAGGTAACCATGTCGTCGATCACCAGGGGACTGCTCAAGGTGAACGTGGCTGCCCTGGACCGGATCAACGCGATCGACGAAATCGTGCTTGCGACGCTGCACACCAACCAGGAAGTGCTTCCACGCAAACAGATCGCCGGAACACGCATAATCCCCCTCTTTACCGAAGAGGACAACATCCACGAGGTCGAGATGATCTGCCGGGAGCACTACCCGGTCATTACGGTCAAACCGTTCAGGTCCCTGAAGGTCGGTCTGGTGACCACCGGGAACGAGGTCTTTCACGGCCGGATCGAGGACAAGTTCGGACCGGTGGTCAGGGGCAAGGTCGAAGAACTGGGGAGCACGGTGCTGCGGCAGATCCTCGTGTCGGACAACGTTCCCATGACGGTCAAGGCGATCCGTGACCTCATTGACGAGGGAGCCGAGATGATTGTTGCTACGGGCGGCATGTCGGTGGACCCCGACGACCGGACACCGGCCAGCATTCGCGCCGCCGGCGGGAGAGTGGTCACCTACGGCTCCCCCACCTTTCCGGGCGCCATGTTCATGCTGGCCTACATCGGCGACGTTCCGGTCATCGGGCTGCCGGGGTGCGCCATGTACCGCAAGGCCACGGTCTTCGACCTGATCGTTCCCAGGATACTCGCGGGAGAAACGGTGACCAGGGCGGATTTCACCGGACTGGGGCACGGCGGTTTCTGCTCCGGGTGCATCGAATGCCGCTATCCTAACTGTGGCTTCGGCAAGTAATTGTCTGCAAACCTCACCACGGAGACACAGAGACACGGAGGAAAAACCCGGCAATAAACCTCGGTCACGCAAAGCCGCAAAGGCGCAAAGAAAAAACAACCCAAAAGTCTTTAAAGATTTTGGGCTTAACCCAAGAAACAGGTTTAAGGTTTTGCCTTTCTCCGTGCTTCCGTGTCTCCGTGGTGGGTTGAAGTTTTGAGTCATGGATTAACCGGGCTTTCGCCCCGTTAAATTTCAAAGGAGGAAAATAATATGATTAAGAAGGTTATGGTCGTCAACGGCATCGAAAGAACGCTGATCGTTGACCAGGAAGCGCTCCTGTCGGACGTGCTGCGCAAGCAGCTCCATCTGACCGGAACCAAAGTCGGCTGCGGCACCGGCCAGTGCGGCGCGTGCAACGTGATCATGGACGGCAAGCTGGTCCGCTCGTGCGTGGTGAAGATGAAAAAGGTGGAAAACCTGGCCAAGATCACCACGATCGAAGGGATCGGTACTCCTCTCAACCTTCATCCGATCCAGAAGGCATTCATCTTCCACGGCGCCCTGCAGTGTGGCTTCTGCACCCCTGGCTTCATCGTCTCCACCAAAGCGCTGCTCGACGAGAACCCAAACCCTACCCGCGAGGACGTGCGCGACTGGTTCCAGAAGTACCGCAACGCCTGCCGCTGCACCGGTTACAGCATGATCGTCGACGCGGTGATGGACGCCGCCAAGGTGATGCGCGGCGAGATCTCCGATCAGGCCATCGAGTTCAAGACCCCGGCCGACGGTAAGATCTACGGCTCCCGCTTCCCCAGGCCTACCTCCGTGGCAAAGGTCACCGGTCTCTGGGATTTCGGCGACGACATGGGCACCCAGCTCCCCGAAGGGACCCTGCAGTGCGCACTGGTGCAGCCTGAAGTTTCCCACGCCATCATCAAGGGCATCGACACCTCCGAGGCGGAGAAGATGCCCGGCGTCTTCAAGGTCGTTACCCACAAGGACGTCAAAGGGAAAAACCGCATTACCGGCCTGATCACCTTCCCGACCAACAAGGGTGACGGCTGGGATCGCCCGATTCTGAATGACGAGAAGATCTTCCAGTACGGCGACGTTGTTGCCATCGTCTGCGCCGATACCCTGGAAAACGCCAAGGCAGCGGCGAAAATGGTCAAGGTCGATCTGGAAGTGCTGCCGGCCTACATGAACGCACCGGCCGCCATGGCAGAGGACGCCATCGAGATCCATCCCGGCACGCCGAACGTCTATTACGAGTGCACCCTCAACAAGGGGGAGGACACCAAGCCGATCATGGCGAAGGCTGCCCATGTGGTCGAGGGGGAGTACTACCTCCAGCGTCAACCCCATATGCCGATCGAGCCCGATGTCGGCTTCGCCTACATCGATGACCTGAAGCGGGTGGTGATCCACTCGAAATCGATCGCCATCCATCTGCACCTTTACATGATCGCCCCGGGCCTGGGCGTTGAACCGCACGAAATCGTGGTGGTCCAGAACCCCACCGGCGCCACCTTCGGCTACAAGTTCAGCCCGACCCTGGAGGCGCTGGTCGGCGCAGCGGCCATGGCAACCGGCCGCCCCTGTTTCCTCGGCTACGACTGGTACCAGCAGCAGACCTACACCGGCAAACGCTCGCCGATGTGGTTCAAGATCAAGATGGGCGCCGACCAGGACGGCAAGCTCCTTGCCATGGAAACCGACTGGAGCTGCGACCACGGTCCCTACTCCGAGTTCGGCGACCTGGTAACCACGCGCGGCGCACAGTTCACCGGCGCAGGGTACGACATCAAGAACATCCGCGGCGTAGGCCGCACCGTCTGCACCAACCATGGTTGGGGCTCCGCCTTCCGCGCCTACGGCTCTCCCCAGAGCTTCTTCGCCTCCGAGTCCCTCATGGATGAACTGGCCAAGAAGATGGGTGTCGACCCGTTCGAACTCCGTTACAAGAACATCTACCGTCCCGGCGCCACCACGCCGACCGGACAGACCCCGGAAGTCTTCTGCTTCGAGGAGCTGTTCGACCTCATGCGTCCCAAGTACCAGGACGCCCTGTTGCGCGCCAAGAACGGCTCCACCGAAACCAAGAAACGTGGCGTCGGCGTTTCTCTCGGCGTGTACGGCTGCGGTCTCGACGGTCCGGACACCTCGAGTGCCTGGGTTGAACTGAACCCGGACGGGAGCGTCACCGTCGGCAATGCCTGGCAGGACCATGGCCAGGGGTCTGACGGCGGGACTGTCACCTTCGCCCACAACACCCTGCGTCCTCTCGGCCTGAAAGCGGATCAGATCCGTCTCAGCATGAACGACACGAGCCTCCACCCGAACTCCGGCCCCTCCGGCGGGAGCCGCCAGAACGTGGTCACCGGGAACGCGATCCATGCGGCTTGCGTCCTGCTGCTCGATGCCCTGCGCAAGGCGGACGGCACCTACCGCACCTACGACGAAATGGTAAAGGAAGGCAAATCGGTCAAGTACGAAGGGAGCTGGACCACCCCGAGCACCCACATGGACGACAACATGCAGGGTGCGCCGTTCTGCATCTACATGTACGCCCTCTTCATGTCCGAGGTGGAAGTTGACGTCACCACCGGCAAGACGACCGTGCTGAAGATGACCTACGCAGGCGACAACGGCACCATCACCAACCGGCTTACAGTCGACGGACAGGTGTACGGCGGTCTGGTCCAGGGTGTAGGTCTTGCCCTGACCGAAGACTTCGAAGACCTGAAGAAGCACACCACCCTGATCGGTTCCGGCTTCCCGTTCATCAAGGACGTTCCCGACGACATGGAGCTGATCTACACCGAGTATCCGCGCAAAGACGGCGCCTTCGGTCAGGCCGGTGTAGGCGAGGGGCCGCTGACAGCCCCGCACGCCTCCATCATCAATGCCATCGACAGTGCCTGCGGCGTGCGCATCAGGTCCATCCCGGCATATCCGGCCAAGGTCCTGGCTGCACTGAAGTCGGAAAAGAAGGCCTTCGACGTCAGCGATGCCGTGGCAGGCGGTTACATGTCACAGGGTGGCATCGAAACATTGAAGAAGTAAGCTGAAGCGGTTGCGACACGGAGGCGAATGCGGCGCTCAAGTGCCGCGTTCGCCCTAGTTTCTTGATTCCCCCCTTTGAGAAAGGGGACCCAAACTTCGGGCCTAAAGGGCTAGCGGGGATTTGCTTCGGTCATTGGAAATCCCCCTCAATCCCCCTTTCTCAAAGGGGGACTTAACAGCCAATGGTGGTTATACGTCATGGAACAGAACAAACTGCGGGAATGGGAATACAAATGTATCCAGGAAGAACCTCCCCAATGCACGGCAGGCTGCCCCATCCATGTGGATGCCCGGCTTTTTGTCAAGCAGGCCGGCCAGGGGGACTGGGAAGCTGCCCTGAAAACACTGGCTAAGACCATGCCGTTTCCAAAGATACTCGGCCGCGTCTGTGACCATCCGTGCGAACCGGCATGCAAGCGGGGTGAGGCCGGTGAACCGATCGCCATCGGCGCACTGGAGAGGGCCTGTGTCGAAACTGCGCAGGAGAAGGTCAAGGCGGTAATGCTGCCCCGGAAGGACAAGAGGGTTGCCGTCATCGGCAGCGGCCTGAGCAGCCTGACGGTAGCCTGGGACCTGCTCCGCAAAGGATACAGAATAACCGTTTTTGAACCGGGGGAAAGACTTGGCGGCACCCTCTGGGAGTTTCCCGAAACCATCCTGCCGCCTGATGTCATTACTGAGGAATTATCGCTTTTGGAGAGCCTTGGCGCTGTAATCACCCTCTCTGCCCAGGTGGCGCGGGACGATTTCATTGCCGGCATCCATGGAGAATTCGACGCTGTTTTTGTCGGCCTGGCTGTGGCTGATTTGAACCTGCATGACCTGGAGCTTGAACCCCTCACTCTGGCCACCAGCCGGAAGGGACTGTTTGCCGGCGGAGCCTGCAGGAAGGACGGCCGACTGTCTCCGATCACCGAGGCATTTGAAGGGCGCCGCGCCGCGACCTCCATAGATCGATACGTGATGAACGTCTCCATGGATAGCGGCCGGGAAAATGAAGGACCGTTCGTCACCAGGCTCTACACCAATGTCGAGGGGCTCGAACCCCTTCCGCGGCTTACCCCGGCCGACCCGAACTCCGGTTATTCCACCGACGAGGCTATCCGGGAAGCGGAGCGTTGCATCCAGTGCGAGTGCATGGAGTGCGTCAAGGTCTGCCTTTACCTGGAGCGCTACAAGGGGTATCCGAAGAAGTATGCCCGGCAGGTCTTCAACAACGAGCGGGTCATCTATGGCGCGGCCCGTACGAAGAACCAGTTCGTCAATTCCTGCAGCACCTGCGGTCTCTGCGAGACCGTTTGTCCGAACGATTTCTTCATGGGGGACCTCTGCCTGCAGGCGCGCAGGACCATGAACGAGCAGAAATTGATGCCCCCTTCCTTCCACGAGTTTGCCCTTAAGGACATGGCCCACGGCAACGGAGAGCGCTTTGCCCTCTGCAGCCACGAGCCGGGTCGGCAGGAGAGCGCCTGGCTGTACTTCCCGAGCTGCCAGCTCTGCGCCACCTCACCCGGCGAGGTGCTTTCCTCGTACCGCCACCTGCGGGAAAGGCTTTCAGGAGGGGTCGGGATCATGCTCCGCTGCTGCGGCGCTCCCGCATTCTGGGCGGGGCGCGACGACCTGTTCCGGGAATCGCTGGATACGGTCCGCAACGAATGGGAACGCCTTGGGCGGCCACGGGTCGTCACCGCCTGTTCCACCTGCCGGAGCATCTTTCAGGATCACCTTCCCGAGATGGAGTCCGTCTCCCTCTGGAAGGTCATCGAGGAGACCGGGCTTCCCGGCGGGGAAGGGCCCAGTCCCGCAATCGTCGGAGGGACAACCGTTGCCGTTGCCGACCCCTGCATCACTCGTAACGATCCTGAGACACAGGGAAGTGTACGGCGGATCGTGCAGTCGCTGGGGATCAGTATCGAAGAGCTCCCCTTGAGCGGCGAGAAGCCCGAGTGCTGCGGATACGGCGGGCTCATGTACAACGCCAATCCCGGCCTCGCCCGTGATGTGATCGCCCATCGGGCAACGGTGAGCGACAACGACTACCTGGCCTACTGCGCCATGTGCCGCGATAATTTCGCCGCTGCCGGAAAGAGGGTCAGTCACCTCATCGAGCTCCTCTTTCCCACCGCCCCTGGTGGGGACCCGGCGGCCCGCGGCTGGATATCCTGGTCCGAGCGCAGGACGAACCGCGCCAAGGTTCGGGAAGGGATACTCCGGGAGCTCGGCGGGAAGGGAGAAGGAATGGTCGAGGATTACGAGGGCATAGTGCTTCGGATGGCCCCGGAGGTGCGCAAAAGGATCGACGAACGGCGGATTCTGGAGGACGACCTGCGCCGGGTGATCGATCACGCCGAGCGTACCGGAAAACGGCTGGAAAACCTCCGGACCGGGTGCTACCGGGCCTACTGCCAGACGGAAAACGTGACCTTCTGGGTGGACTATACCCCCGGAGAAGAAGGGTTCACGGTCCATAACGCTTACTGCCATCGCATGAAAATCGTGGGGGTCAAGCAATGAACCTGTCGGAAGAGGCAAAGGGGTGGAGTTGCACTGCCTGCGGGAAACCGCTCGAAGTGGTCAAGGTGAGCTTTACCTACATGAAAGGGAACTTTGAGGTCGACCTTCCAGCCTGCAGCGGCTGTGGTCTCGTCCTCGTCTCCGAGGAGCTGGCGACCGGAAAGATGGCCGATGCGGAGAGAATCCTGGAGGACAAGTAGGGGCGGACGGCGTCCGCCCTATTCCTGGCGCATGGTCGCAATTCCGGGCGCATGCCATGCGCCCCTACGGACAGGTCGGCATGTTTAATGTTGAAATACCACCGTCGTCCCCGTATGAATCGCCCCTCTTGCGCGCGGTAACCGGCACGACGATCCGGCCTGGCGGGCTCGCGCTGACCGAGCGGGGAATCGCATTGTGCCGCTTCCCCTCCGGCGCACGGCTGCTTGACGTGGGGTGCGGCGCTGGCGCAACCGTGGAGCATCTGCGCAGCCGGTACGGTTTTGCCGCCGCTGGTGTCGATATCTCCCGGAAGCTCATCGCGGAAGGGCTGCTCCGGAACCCGGCGCTGCCGCTGGCAGAGGGTGCGGCGGAAGCGCTTCCCCTTGACGCGGCGGCTCTGGACGGCGTCCTGTGCGAGTGCGTCCTCTCCCTCCTGGCCGAGCCGCGCCGGGCGCTGGAGCAGTTCCATCGGGTGCTGCGCCCCGACGGCTACCTGATCCTGAGCGATATGTATGACCGCAACCCGGCGGGGGGGACGCAGCTGCACGAAGTTTCATCGGAAGGCTCCCCTCTGGGGGAAGTTGCGCGCGACACGCTGGAAAGCCTCTTGACCGGAAGCGGTTTTGCCACTTGCTTCTGGGAGGACCACACCCCCCTCCTGAAGGAGTTGGCCGCTCGCCTTGTGCTGGCTTACGGTTCCCTGGAGGGGCTTTGGTGCCCGGCTGGCGGCGCCGGATGCGCGGGGGCACGGCCGGGCTACTATCTGCTCGTAGCCCGAAAAAAACCTGATTAGTACTAAATCTTCCGTAGAAGTTACCCCCCTTTGAGAAAGGGGGGCAAGGGGGGATTTTCCTGGCTGCGATGAAAGGCAAATCCCCCTAAATCCCCCTTTCATAAAGGGGGACTTGGTCTTTCGGAAGATTGGTACTAATCGAAAAAAACAATGATGGAGACTGAACCATGGACCAGACCTTGTTGATGCGCATGATGGAATTGTCCTATAACGGTTATTACTGCAGCCAGATCCTGGTCATCCTGGCCCTGGAGGCCCAGGGGAAGAGCAACCCCGACCTGATCCGGGCGATGGGGGGATTGGCCAACGGCTGCGGTTTTGCCGGCGGACCCTGCGGCACCCTGACCGGAGCCGCCTGCCTGCTCAGCCTCTATGCCGGCAAGGGGACCGACGAGGAATACGAGGACGAGCGCCTCAAGTACATGCTTCAGGACCTTGGGGAGTGGTTTTCCCAAACCTATGGAAGCCGGTACGGAGACGTCACCTGCGAGTCGATCGTCGGGGACCGGACCGAAATCCGCCAGCGTTGCGGAGCCATCGTAGCCGAAACCTACGCCAAGGTGATGGAACTGTTGACCGCCAGCGGCTACGACGTTACGGCCGGGAAATAAGGGACTTGGAACTTATCGATATACCGTTTTTCAATGTAGGGGCGAAGCAAAAGCCCCACCTGCTTCACCCTATTTGCCACGGAGATCAAAGGCGGGCGAAGCAGATGAAACGTGCTTCGCCCCTACTCGGGTGCCGACTCGAATCCGGAGGTGACTGAAATGAATAATTGCAACAGGACCGTCAGCACGGCCACCGAGAGCCTCTGTCCCAGCTGCCTGGCGCGGATTCCCGCCGAGCGGCAGCAGCATGGGGACGATGTCGTCCTGGTGAAACGCTGCCCGGAGCATGGTGAATTCCGCTCCCTCGTCTGGCGGGGGGAGCCGTCTCTCTCCGGCTGGTCGCGACCGAAAAAAACCGTTCGCATCGGCGGCCACCTGGGAGGGGAGACGCGCGGCTGCCCTTTCGACTGCGGCATCTGCGCCGGGCACCGGCAGCAGTCGTGCACTGTCCTCATCGAAGTGACCGAGCGCTGCAACCTGGCCTGTCCTTACTGTTTCGCAGCTGCCGGTCGGCAGGAAGTGCACGACCCGCCGCTGGCGGTTATCGCAGAACGTCTCCGCGCTGCCATGCAGGCGAGCGGTCCGCACAACATCGTCCAGCTCTCCGGCGGCGAGCCGACGGTCCGTGACGACCTGCCGGCCATTATCACTCTGGGGCGCGAGCTGGGATTCCCCTTCATCCAGCTGAACAGCAACGGCGTGCGGTTGGCCGCCGACCCGGAATATGCCGGGGAACTGAAGCGAGCCGGTCTCTTTTCCGTCTTCCTCCAGTTCGACGGTACGGAAGACCGGATCTACCGGGCGATCCGCGGGCGTTCCCTGCTCGCGGAAAAACTGCGGGCCATCGAGCACTGCGCCGCCAACGGCCTCGGTGTGGTCCTCGTCCCGACCATCGTACCGGGGGTTAATACCGGGAATATCGGCGCCATCCTGATGCAGGCCCTGGAACTGGCGCCGGCTGTCAGGGGTGTCCATTTTCAGCCCGTAGCCTATTTCGGCCGTCACCCCGAGCCCCCTGTCAGCGAGGACCGTATCACACTTCCCGACCTGATGACGGCCATCGAGGACCAGACCGACGGCCTCATGAAGATGGAGCATTTTCGCCCACCGGGATGCGAGCATCCGCTCTGCTCGTTCCACGGCAACTTCCTCCGTCTACCCGACGGCGGAATCCAGCCCCTGACCAGCCATACGCCGGCCGGTTGCTGCGGGGCGAGCGAGCTGGCAAATGAGGGAACCGGCCGGGCGGTCTCCTTCGTAGCCCGCCAATGGGCTGCTCCCGCTTTGGCAGAAGGTGGTCCGGCCGGTGCCGACGGTGCGCTCAGCCTGGACCTCTTCCTTGAAAACCACCGGACCAACACCTTCGCCGTTTCCGCCATGGCCTTCCAGGATGTCTGGAACCTGGATCTGGAACGGGTGCAGGAGTGCTGCATCCACGTGGCCGCCCCGGACGGCCGGATGATCCCGTTCTGCCTCTACAATCTGACCTCCGCCGAGGGAATACCGCTGTACCGGAACAGGACGCGATGCCGTTAACCCCGCTGGAACCATGGATAAAGAGTAAAATCGGCCTGGCAGCGACGGAGCCGTTGACCCGGCCCCTCCTGGAAGGCTACCAGCTGCGGAAGCTGCGGGAGACCATGGCGCATGCCCGACGCCACAGCCCCTTCTACCGGAAACACCTGCAAGGGTGCGGCGAGCCCGACTCTCTGGAGGAGGTGGCCCTACTTCCCTTTACCTCTCCGGCGGACGTCCAGGAGGATGACCTGCGCTTTCTCTGCGTCTCCCGGGCCGAGGTGGCCCGGGTGGTGACCCTCCGGAGCTCGGGGACCACGGCGCCTGCCAAGCGGCTCCATTTCACAGCGGCAGACCTGGAACTGACCGTGAATTTCTTTCACCACGGCATGTCTACCATGGTGCAACCGGGACAGCGGGTGCTCATCCTCATGCCCGGCGAGTTGCCCGGCAGCGTCGGCGACCAGCTGGTCAAGGGGCTCAGACGCCTGGAGGTGGAGGGGATCGTGCACGGCCTGGTGCATGATGCCGAGGAGGTACTACACTCCATCGAGACCCTGGAAATCGACTGCCTGGTAGGGATTCCGGTCCAGGTGCTGGCCCTGGCCAGGCACCCGGCGGCCACTGCGCTGCCGCCGAACCGGCTGAAAAGCGTGCTCCTGAGCGCCGACTACGTCCCGGCGGCCATTGTCCTTGAGGTGAGCGCTGTCTGGGGAGCTGCGGTGTACAACCACTACGGGATGACCGAGATGGGGCTAGGCGGCGGGGTTGAATGCAGCCGGCGTTGCGGCTATCACCTGCGGGAGGCCGACCTTTACGTCGAAGTTGTCGACCCTGAGAGCGGCCGGCCGCTCCCCGACGGCGAACGGGGAGAGGTTGTTTTCACCACGCTGACCCGCTGGGGAATGCCGCTCATCCGCTACCGAACCGGCGACCTGGCGCGCTTCCTGCCGGAGCCCTGTTCCTGCGGTACGGTGCTGCGCCGCCTGGAACGGGCCAGGGGGAGACTGGCCGGTACGGTGCGCCTGAGTAACGGTGGGGCGCTCGACATCACCGACCTGGACGAGGCGCTCTTTCCCCTGCCGCTTCTCCTCGATTACCAGGCCGTGTTGAGCGAAGACGACGGCAGGGACGTCCTGGACGTAACCATCAAGACGACAGCGACGGATAATGGGGAGGCTTCCCACCAGGTGCTCCGGGCGCTGTTTGATGTGCCGGCGGTGCGGGCGGCCGTGGCGGATGGGAGCCTCACCCTGAGAGCCGCCGGTCATGGCGCATTCATAACAACTGGAAGCATCAAGAGAACGGTCCTTGACCGGAGAAAGGAGCATATATGTTGATTTCCTGGGCAGCAGATACGATCTGTCCGGTGCTGGAGCGGGGGGAGGAGCTGGTGCTGGCGACGGTGATCAGCAAGTCCGGCTCGGCCCCTTGTCTGGCGGGCTCGAAGATGATCGTCCATGGGGACGAAACCTCCGTCGGCACCATCGGCGGCGGGGCGCTGGAGGCGGAAGGGCAGAAAAGGGCCGGTGACGTCTTCAGGAGCGGCGTTTCGCAGATATTCACCTTCGACCTTTCCGGCCGGGACGCGGCCAGCATGTCGATGATCTGCGGCGGGCGGGTGGAGATATTCCTGGAGCTGATCGACGCCGATCCGGCCAATCTGCAGGTGTTCCGGGGACTGCGCGATGCGCTGCAAACCGGGGAGAAATGTTTCATTGTCACCGACCTGGGCGAGGTCGGGGCCGATATCCGGAGGATCAACCGCTGCCTGGTCAGACAAGACGGAACGGTTACCGGGGTGTTCAATCACCCTGAGCCGTGGCTCGCTACCCTGGCGGAACAGGCGCACCGATCGACCTACCCGGTACTCACCACCCTGGAACGGCGCCGGTTCCTCGTCGAACGCTGCTATACCCCGAGCACCGTCTACATCTTCGGCGCCGGCCATGTCTCCCAGCATGTGGCGGAGCTTGCCGGCAAGATCGCTTTTCAGACCTTTGTACTGGACGACCGGGAGGAATTCGCCAACCGGGAACGTTTCGCGACCGCAAGCGAGGTGCGGGTCATCGACTCGTTCGCCGACTGTTTCAGCGGCCTGGAGGTGGGGGGAGACAGCTACGTTGTCATCGTTACCAGGGGGCACGCCCACGACAAGGTTGTCCTGGAACAGGCCCTCCAGACCGGCGCGGGCTATATCGGCATGCTCGGCAGCCGGAAGAAAAGCGCGGAAATCCGCAAGGCGCTCCTGGCCGAAGGGTTCGGCGAGGAGGAGGTCGGTCGGTTCCGCTGCCCGATCGGGCTGGATATCGGCGCCGAAACCACGGCTGAGATTGCCGTCAGCATCGTGGCGGAATTGATCCAGGCCAGAGCCGAAAGAGGAGAATAAATGGCCGGTAACGTGGCGGCAATTGTGCTCGCAGCAGGGTTTTCCTCACGGATGGGAGAGTTCAAACCGCTCCTCCCGCTCGGCGAAGCCATGGTCCTGGAACGGGTCGTTACCCTTTTTCAAGGAGCCGGAATAGGGGATGTGCGGGTCGTTGTCGGTCACCGGGCGGTGGAACTGGAACCCATCGTGTCACGGCTCGGCGCACGCGTTATTGCCAATCCCCATTACCGGGACGGCATGTTTACCTCCGTGGCGGCAGGCGTGGCGACGGTCGGGGAGGAGGTGGACGCCTTCTTCGTGCTCCCTATGGACGTGCCGCTGGTGAGGGGGGCAACCATCCGGCGTCTCCTTGACGCGTACCGGCAGGAGCCGTGCGACGTCATCTATCCCCGATTCCTGAGTCAGCGGGGACATCCGCCGCTCATCGCCGGCAGGCGCGCCCCGGAGATTGCCGGCTGGCAGGATACGGGCGGACTCAGGGCGGTCCTGGCGCAGTGGGACCCCGGTGCCCGGGATGTGGACGTGGCGGATGAGCTCATCCTCTGGGACATGGACACGCCCGACGATTATCTGCTCCTGCAGAGAAAGGCCGATCGGCTGGAGATCCCGACCGAAGAGGAATGCCTGGTGCTCCTGGAAAGGGTGTTGCGCGTCGACGACCGGATCATCCGCCATGGCAAGGCAGTGGCGGACGTGGCCGTGCTGCTGGGGACGGCGCTGAATCGGGCAGGCTGCGGCCTGGATATTTCCCTCCTGACAGCGGCCGGCCTGCTGCACGACCTTGCCAGGAGGGAACCGGACCATGCGCGGATCGGGGCACGCCTTCTGCGAGACATGGGGTATGGTGCGGTGGCCGAACTGGTCGCCGTCCACATGGATATGTCCGTAACCGAAGGGGAACCGGTCGCTGCCGGAGAGGTGATCCATCTGGCGGACAAACTGGTCCAGGGGGAGCGGCGTGTCTCTGTGACGGAACGATTCCGCGCCGCGGTGGAACGCCATGCCCACGATCCCGCAATCCTCGGCAGGGTTGCAACCCGGCTGAAAACCGCCATGACCATCCAACAGCGCCTGGAAGCCATACTGGGGCGTTCACTGACGGAGATAACGGATACCTTATGAACAATAACCGGGACAACTCTCGCACTAACACCATCTATCTCCTGCGGCACGGTGATCTCCGGCAGGATGGGGTCAAGCGCTACATCGGCCAGGCGGACCTTCCGCTCAACGCATCCGGCCGGGCCCAGGCATTGAACTGGCAGCAGGAACTGGCCCATATTCCCCTGCGCCGCATCTTCTGCAGCGACCTCAGCCGCTCCTATGAAACTGCCTGCCTCATAGCGGAGGGGAGAAGCGAATCGGTCCAGCCGTTCCCCAAGTTGAGGGAAATCAACCTGGGGGCGTGGGACGGCCAGTCGGTAGATGACGTGCGCCGGTTCTATCCGGGCGAATACGAGAAACGCGGCGCCGATATGGTTTACTATCGTCCCCCTGCAGGAGAATGTTTTGCCGACGTGGCGGCTCGGGTTATACCGCTGTTCGAGGAGATAGTGCGCAGCGCATCCGGCAATATGCTGATTGTCGGTCATTCAGGTGTGAACAAGGTCATCCTCTGTCATATCCTTGGTATGCCATTGGAGAATCTCTTTCGCATGCGGCAGGAGTATGGCTGCCTGAATGTCATTGAATGCGGCATGGGTTCCGTGCAGCTGTGCGGAATGAATATCCTGCCGGTTAAAGGGCGCTTTCGGATGGAAATGGAACAAGCCGTTGTCAAACCCCAATGCGGCCCCTTTCAACTGCCGGTTTCAGGATTAAAAAACCCGCTGAATCTTTCATGAAGATTAGCGGGTTTTGGACTCATTAGGCAGCGGGCTTCAATTCCTCGCGAATCACCTGCCGCAAAATATCCGCCAGCGATTTGTCCTGGTGAATGTATTCCTTCAGAACCTGGTTGATCATGGTCTGGTAGTTGCCGCCCCCCTGCTTGTCGGCCTTTGCCCTGAACCAGTCGAGAACTTCGTTGTCCAGACGGATGGTTATGCGGGACTTGCCCGGTTCGGGCTGAACCACGGCACCACGCTTCCCCTTGCCGAAATCATATTCCTTCTTCATAGGTCTGCCTCTCTTTCTTCGTGGCCTTCCGGGCCGAGATGATTCTTATGACATCCGCGACACGGCTTGCATGAATGACAACGAGTATTTTCAGCGTAAAGTCCATGCCGATGGTGATGAAACGACATTCACCTTCGGCATCTTGGTCTTCGACGGTTATGGCCAGTTCGTCTTCGAATACGCCAACGGCATCGGCAAAATCCACGCCGTGCTTTTTACGATTCAATGCTGCCTTGTCCGGGTCCCATTCGAATTTCATGATTTCATTGTGCACACTGTATGTACATTGTCAAGTATAAAAAAGCAGCTGCCATGCTGCAATAGAGAACGACCCCTTAATACTACCTTGGACGAACAAGGGTGAACGGAATTAGTGTTTTGTGTCGGAAGCTTTCTTGCCATCCAGCGTGCGGACATCGTACGCGGCAGGCTGCATGGTAACGCCAAAGATCCTGCGCAGGTTGCTGTTGACGGTATCGATCAAGATATCGAATTCATCAAGGGTATTCACAGTGCCGCGCATCACTTTTTCTTTCAGTCCATTATCGCGCTGGACAAAGTGCGCCCACTCAATCGAACCGTCTACTTTTTTCTTCGCCAGAAGTTTGTATATGCCAACCTGCGGGATGTGCGGAGTGGCCCATCCAGCGAAGATCTCTTCGCCTTCCTCTAAGTTCATCACGGCCATTTGGGAGAGGTTGTTTTTGCGAAGGCGCTCAGGGCTCATCGTCACCATTCTCCACTTCGTTTTGCAGTTCCGCCTCGATCTGCTCAATGGTCGGCAGCGCCGATTTCAGGCTTTCCGGTAAGGCGCGGGTCAGTTCGTAGTCCGAGACACCGATCGGTTTGTTTATGTCACGCAGGGCATATTCGGCCAGTATCCGGTCCTTGGTCTGGCAGAGAATCAAGCCGATGGTGGGCTGATCGGTGTCGTGCTTCAGTTTGTCGTCCACCACGGAGCAGTAGAAGTTCATCTTCCCGGCATATTCCGGTTTGAAATCCCCCTTCTTCAGTTCAATCACCACAAAACATCTCAGCCTCAGGTGATAAAACAGGAGGTCGATGTAAAAGTCCTTGTCGCTGACCTCCAGGTGATACTGACGTCCGACAAAGGCAAAACCCTGGCCGAGCTCCAGCAGAAATTTTTCCAGATGGCGGACAAGCCCGGTTTCCAGCTCCCGCTCGTGAAACGGCTCTTCCAGGGTAAGGAAGTCGAAGATGTATGGGTCCTTTAGCAGCTGCCGGGCCAGGTCGGATTGTGGGGAGGGCAAGCGCTGTCCGAAGTTGGTGACCGCCGCTCCCTGACGTTCGTGGGCATTGCTTTTGATCATTTCCCCGAGCATGTCGCGGCTCCAGCCGTGCTCGATGGTCTGCTGTATGTACCAAAGGCGGGTTGACAGGTTCTTCACCTTTTCCATAAGCAGGATGTTATGGCCCCATGGAATTTTTGCAACAAGCTGTTGCAAATTTGCAGAGAGATCATTGATCGGTAATTGTGCCACGGGATGTGGCCCTTTTCCCATCTCTATCATTTCAGCAATAATCTGCTGATCCATTGGGGATGATTTTAATTTTGCCACAGCCTGTGGCAAAATTGCAGCTTGGGCATATTCCCGATAAAGTGCGATCATCCGGCCGATGTTGCGTTTTGAGAAGCCTTTGACTTCTGGCATATCATTGCGGATGTCTTTCGCCAGACGCGGGATGACCGCTGTTCCCCAGCCTTCCATCTCCTGCTTTTCAGATACCATGCGGCCAACATCCAAGTACATCAGGATCATTTCCGCATTGGCGGAGAGGGTGGCTTTTACCTGTGCCTGCCGGATGCGGGCCTTGATGTCGCCCAGCAGATCGGTGTAGAGAGTCAAATCAGTGGTCAATGCTGTACTCCTAATTGCATTATTGGTTGCCTACCGAAACCAACCCCGACAATGGCCTTGTTGCAGCCGAGGAATAGTGAATAGTGAATTTCCTCATTCTCGATTTATTGACGTTCAATTCACTATTCTCCATTCTTAATCAGCGTTGTCCGGTTTGGTTTTTGCTTACGTCCCGTAGGGACAGAATACTGGTAGCCGGGGAATTCATTCCCCGGTCATCCAGGCGAAATATCATCACGTCACGTACGTGACGTGGGGAAATATAGCATCTCATCCGGGGGATGAATCCCCCGGCTACATTCGAACGCCCCTAATGGGGCTTAACAACCTTGATGCACAAACCAAACCGGACAACGCTGATTCTTAATTCACTATTTTGTCGGTCGTCGGCGATCTGCTCGTCAAGCAGAGGGAGCACGGATAGGATTTTTCGGGGGTATGGTCCACTAGATTACCACCTTTTTGTCAATGTGTAGACGCGGCACTGTTAATATCCGCTGTTAATATCGCCACTGTTAATATCTTCGACACGGTTAATATCTTCGACACGGTTAATATCTCTTAAGCCTCCGGTACCCGGCCCACTCCTGGGAAACCCGGAGATGCTGCAAAAAAATCCCTGGCAACTCGTTCAGATCAGCCTTCCGTATCAAATCAGTGGCTCCAGGCGAAAGCACACCGCCTGTCTTCGACTCGGCAAATTTCCCACACTCAAGGATGAGGCGGTACAGACGAACCTCCAACTCCAGCTCTCTGCCGGCAGCCGAAAACTTTCGGGCACCCCGGGCGGCAATCTCCAAACCTTCGTGGTCAGCGTCGCCAAAATACAGAATCCGTGAATGCCCGAACTCTTCCATGATCGGCAAAATCCCCTCAACAACCGAGGCAAAACCATTGCCGCGGCCATACACGACAAACCCCCATATACCGGCTTCACGGTTGAACCTCTTCACCACATCATAGGTTGTCGAGTTCTCAATACATACTCCGGGCAGCTTCTCACTTCCCAGAGGGCCTCGTTCCCAAGCGGCCGGCTCCGGCACATAGTAGCAAGACAGGGCGTCGAGGGTAATCAGACTGGACTTGAACGCCTGCGCGCCGATCAGGGCATCCAGCATCTTTTCGTCGCCGAAGATCTCCAGCGATCGCTCCCTGACAGGAACCGAGTCCCGGATAAAGTTTCGGGTTTCCTTGAGCCACTTGTCAATCTTCAGCCATGGAGAGTCGGCAAGCTCTTTCTTCGAAGAGAGAAAGCTAAGCTCAGGAGACCAGATGACATGCTCGGCGTATTGTCTTACAACCTTGGTCCGCGGGCGATTGATCCATTTCGGCAAGTGGGGCAGCGCGCTACGATCCCAGCTGGTTGTCATCCTGGGGAACTCGATGAACTCCGCATCTTTGATAGCATCAAGCATACTGCGCAACAAGGTCCTCTGTTCTCCTGGAGGAACAGTAGCCACTTCCGACAAAATCATCCATATCTTGTCCAACATTGTCTTGCCGTAGGGAAGGGCTTCCAGCAATCGGCCGGTCTCAGGACGTTGCATGTGGGACCTCCCGCGAAATCTCAAGTGTCGCTATTTCCCCCTCGTTGTAAACCGTCTTTTCGTACCTGACGATAGGCTTGCCGGTGCTTTTGATGATGCCGTCCGTGCCGCCTTTCCTGATCATGATGTTAAGCGGAAACAGCCGGCGGATATCTTCGTTTTCGGTCGGAGTGCAAGCGACTATTTGAACGCCGTATTGACGCGTCAGGGCTATTACCAGACGAATGAAATCGATGTTGGTACATGACCCAAAGGGGTTGTCGAGCAGCATTACGTTGCCACCCTGGCCGTCGACCGACAGCAGGTTGCATATAGCCAGGTAAAAAAGCACTGCCCCGGACAGCCTTTCTCCGCCGGACCAGGCGTTTAGGCCGGTCGGGTGCTCTATCCCCTTGTAGACTGTCGTGGGCGAAGTGTCCGGTTTGAGCGTCTCGATGATATAAGCCTTACCGAGAACGGCTGACAGGGCGGTATGGATTATCTCGTCTCCAGCGGGGAGGACTCCGGGTATCTGCGAGATCATGGTTACCGTATCGGCAATCGCCTGCCGTGAGGTATCGCTATCGATTTCGATGCGGGTCCGGAACTGGATGAATGGTTTGCCGGACCACTCTGCCCAGATACCACCGAGAGCCGGTACCTTGCTGCGGGTGGCGAGTTTGCTGAGATACCCGAAAGCCTTCTTGACGTCCAGCACGACCTGCTCGACAACCTTCTGCTCGTTTCTCTCATGCTGGCTCAGTTCAAATTTCAACGACTCTATGGCGTTGTGGATCCTGTCAAGGAAACCCGTCACGTCTTCCTTCAGCACTCCACCGGACCTGCGCTGCTCTTCCTTGATCAGCGAGCCCATGGAGGCGATCGGCGCGCACAGGTCCTGATCCAGAAGCTCGGCGAGATCAATGTTGAGAGCGCCCAGGTCACGACCCAGTGAGTCCCGCTCTGTCGACGCCAGCTTCTCCGCCTTTTTAGCGGCAGCGAGGTCCTGCTGTGCTTCCTGGAAATTCGCGTAGGGAGCGCAGACCTCATCCGCCACCTGGAGGTCCGAAGCAAGAGTAGAAAGCAACTGGACCTGGTACTCGGCACTTGCCAGATCAGCCGCTCTGTTGGCTACGGCCTCGCTGCGTGCAGCGACTGCCGCCGTCAGTTCCTCTATGGCGGTGGAAAGCCACGCCTCCCGGGTGCGGCCCTCGACCTGTTCCAGGGAGCATGGGATGACCGGGAGATTAAAGTGAGCTTTTTTATGGCTCTCCTCTTCCTTGGCGAGCGTGTCTCTGGCCTGCTTCGCCGTGACCTGGGACTCGTATGCTTCATTTTTTTCCTGAACAGCTCTCTGATAATCATCTTCCGTGGCTACGGTGCTGGCCACCTGCCAGCGGGCATTGGACAGTGCGTCAGCTGTCAAGCCGCCGTGGCGTCTATCCCAGCTCCGTTGGCGCTCCTCATAGGTCTTTTGCGCGGCGTCAAACATCGCCTGCATGCGCAGGTACTCCTCGTTGGCATTGGCCGATTCCAGTGCCCGGCTCTTTCCGGAGTGCAGCTCCCTTGCCGAAGCGGTGTTGGTGGCCAGTGTCCGGAAGATGTCGGTTGGGGCCTTTCGTATGCCGCCCAGCTTGTTCAGCTCGCTCGTGATACCAGATGCGAGAGCACGACCCTTCTCGGCCGCATCGCGAGCCTCCCTTTCGACACCTTCAGAAACCAGAATCCGCTCTTCCAACAGCTCAACGGCCCGGCCCGTTGAGCTGTTGGCCAAAGAGAGCTGTTGCATGCGCCGGAGGCGGTCGTCCCGTCCCTGCTCGTACCTGGCGATGTGCTTACTTACCTGCTGGATAAGCGGTTCCAGCTTCCGGATAGCGTCGGCAAGCATGTCGCAGGTATTTTTCACCTGAGCCAAAAGTTCAAGCACCGCCGCGTGCTTTTCAGTCAGGGTCCCGATCTCGGAACTGCACGCCTGGATCGCGTTATCCAGCCTGACGAGATCACCCTTAAACAGCGCTTCCGAGCTCTCATTGTAGCCACCCAGAAAAGAGACCAGAGCATCACGGGACTCAGCGGCCGCATCGCGAGCTGTCTTGATGATAGCGATCTTCGCTTCCATAGAGCCGATTTCGCCCCTGGCAGTGGTACAGAACCTTTCGGCCTCTTTCCGGTCAATAGCAAGCGCTGCATCGGGAAATACTACAAATCCGCTCTCTTCGCGGCTCTTTATTGCGACGGAGTAGTCCGATACGGCAACCGGCGCAAGGACGTTGCAGGCGGCAAGGATTTCGCGAGCCTTTTCCAGGGCGACCGGACCCGAAACCGCGACCCCACCGACACGGAAAGGGTCCTTTCCCAGTTCCCGGACGGCTTCCTCGGGAGCTCTGTTCTGCTGGGAGAATACTTGCCAGTACGAGTGGGCATCGAGCTTCGCCGAGCGCAGAGCATCGAGAACAGTCTCCACGTCCATGGACGATGGGAGCAAGCCGCCGTTTTTTTCAATCGCCTGAATGCGCTCTTCCCGGCTCGCGATGTCGCATTCCAGCTTCCGGATGTCGATCTCGCAGGAGGCGACGCTTCCCTTCAATCTGGAGTCCAGCCCGGTAAGAAACAGGTTTGGCGTATCCAGCTGGAAAAGACCCTTTATCCCCGGCATTTCCGCTACTGAGGCGTACCTTTTCTGGAAATCTTCAAAAGCGGCCCATGCTTTGCCACGCTCTTTCCCGAGAGCTTCCAGCTTCTCATTATGGTCCTTCAGGCGGTGCTCGACCGACACCAATTCGGCCTTGAGGTCGGCCTGTTCATTTTGTGCCGACACCAGACGCCCCTTCAGGTCGGCCGACTCGGCCTCCAACGCCGCCAGTCTTGGTTGCACCTGCGTGCCGTCCTGGAGGCCCGATTCATGCCAAGGGATTGCCGCCAGCGACCGGGCCCGCTCATCCTCCACCCCTTGCAGCATTGCCTGTTCTTTTTTCTGTCCTGCGAGCTCGGCAAGCAGCTCCTGTTTTTCGTTGACCAGCCCTTTTCTTGCCTCGACAGCCTCCCGCTCATCAGCCTCCAGCTTCTTTACCGCTGTAGAGGCAGCGTTTAGGTCTTGGACCAGGTATTCAGCCAGCAACTGCTCGGCCATGGCCAGCTCGTCGGCCAGGTTTCGCGTTGGTTCCGCAAGCGCATCCAGCCGGCGTGATAGATCGTCGCGGGTGGTCTTTGCGTTCATAACCTCGACCTGGTCGACCACCGCCCGCATGGCAGTGACCAGCGCGGATTTCTTTCCAAGCTGCTCCGTGATCTCCTGATATTGCGCCCTGGCGGCTTGACTGGCGAGACTTGCCAGGCGCTCGATCACCCCGCGCAGTTCTGCCTGCATCTCCCCAAGATTCTTCTTTTCAGCGGCCAGTATGGCCTTGTCCGCGGCTTGGATTTGGGATAGATCTGCCACCTTTTGCGATTCCACTGCAAGGGTAGCGTTGATCCGGGCCGCTACGGTACCGAGTTCTGCGACGGCTTTGGCGAAGGCTTGATCGGCGACCATGAGCTTTGCCGCCACAGGTTCCATCTTGGAGAACAATTCGGACAGTGCGTTGTAGGCGGTGATCTGAGCGCGGGTCATCGGAGCCAAGCTGATTGAATCTCGGTGCTGGACCAGCATGTCCCTAAGCCGCGCCGTGGAATTGCTGTCCATGACTTCCTTGGTGATCATCCCGAGGACGGCCTCCTGGCTGCAATACCGTTTCAAAAAGGCTCCGGGGTCACCTTCGCTCATGGTGAACATCTGCATCAGCCGGAAGATGTCGATATTGAAGCCGAGGGACCGCAGATAGTTCTGCCAGTATTCCATCTTGTCTGTCGGGCCGAAAAACTCCCGCCAAGGTTGTTTACCGAAGGTCTCCTTGAGATACTTCTTTGCCTCACTGATGGTCCGGCAGTATGCCTTTACTCGGTGAGGAATGGACGAGGTGATCGGCAAATCATCTATCCCCAGCTCATCGTCGGCTATGAAAGAAAAGAAATATGTTTCGTACTCGTACTTCTCCCTGTTGGTGAATTGCGTAAATCGGCCGATGACCCTGGTCCTCTGGCGCCCGCCCAGTGGTATCTGGCTGTTAGGGATAGACCACTCCGACGCGATGAAGGCAATTTCGTTTTCCTCGAAGTAATACTCGAACCTGCGGCCGGTATTGTCCTGATAGCTCATCAGTTCGCGTCTCTGCGGAAGGAACAGTGAGAACAGCAGGTGAACCTGCGTTGTCTTGCCTCCGCCATTGCCGGTAAGAACCAGGCTGTTTTTTGCCTCCCCGTCACGGGCGAGGCTATACCCGAGGCCGTCGATCCGTGCGTCGGAATAGCCGACTTTTGAGAACCTGACGGATAGAAGGTTAGGCATGGGACACCTCCCCGACGGCTTTATCTTGCAGCGCCCTCGATTTCTCGACGGCGTCTTTGATGACGTCCACTATGGCGGTAGCGCTTTCATCGGCGAGCAGTTTTCGCAGTCTGAACAGCGTCTTATAGGTGCCGCCATCCTCATCTCCGTCTTTCACCATTTGCCCTTGGGTCACGAAAGTTTCGAAGGCCTCAATCAGTCGCCCGCGCAGGGTACGGTGTCTAGCCTTCTCGGACTTGCTGCTAAAGGATTCAGCCTTGATCCTTTCCACGATTATGGCAGCTTCCGTAAATCCTTTGTACTGGGGGTCCTCCGTCTTGGCCAAGGCCGCGGATGAGCTCACCAGCAGGTCGTACGCGTCATTGATAGTCACCGTCTGCACGGCCTCCGAGATCAATGACTGCTGGCGCTCATAGGCGCAGGCGAGGATGGCAGCGTTGCAAAGCCCCCTGATCAGCCTAGCTTCGGAGCCTGGCTCCTTGAGAAGATCATTTCTCTTCGGCATGAAGATGGAATCCCGTTCCGGTGCAATCGCCAGGACGATTCCTTCCATGACGACGTCGACGATGATCAGGCCGAATTGCCCTGCCATTTCCTTGGCCGCGGTCCTGGTACCCCCTGCATTGGTTTGGTAGGCTGCGACCAGAGCCTGGAGACGTTGTGCCGGCGGTCGCCGGCTCGGCACCAGCCCGGCCTCTATGATAGCCGAAGCGTCGCGAACCGCTTCTATAGTGATGTTCATGGACTGGTCTCCTCTCGGGCAATCAGATAGTCGTCACCGCTGCATGAAGCACATGCGTATCTTCCGTAGGTACGGGTAGGTTTTAGAGCCCCCTCGATCAGCTTGCGGTGTACCCAGGCGTTACTTACCATCAGCGCAACGCAGATAGCTTCCTCGTAATACGCCTCCTCGCAAAGATCCCTGGTGATTTGAGAGAGGGTAGCGGGGGATGATTCACAGTTTTCCAGAAGCGTATGCCTGGCTTTCTGGATGGTTTCGGCGTCGAAGATGGAGAGCGTTACGGAGTCCTCGTCCATGCACTCCAGGCCGACGCTGTTGTCCCGAATCTCCTCCTGTGTCGTTGGCTTGAGGAGGATTTCGGTCGATGCGATAGGATCAAACAGCACGGGAGAAATGGGCGAAGCGCACCCGAAATTGATGGCATCGCAGACTTTCCCGAACTGGTCCCTGTCGGTCACTTGATAAAAAAGCGGCAGGAACACGTCATCACGCATGGACGGCAGGGGGATATGCCGGGATGCGAACCCTTGGGATTCGATACATTTGTGGTAGAGCCGGGGCAGCTCAATCATTATAGCCTGAAGCTCGCGGTATGCTGTCCGGGATTGCCGGATAACCATCAACACCTTTTCCGCCAGTGACTGCTTGTCGCGCGGCAACGCCTCGAAATTATCATCGAGGTGTGATTCCAGCTCCGTTACGCTGGACATGGCATCGTCGACTTCGTTCTGGGTCTTTTCGATGAGCGGCATGACATCGGCGGACCAGCCCTGGCGCCCGGCATCGGAAAGGATTTTGCGCCGGAACTGCTGGATCTCGACGCAATACTGTTTAGTCACCCGCTGGTGCTCCAGGGCGCTTTGCAGAGCGGCATGGTACTCCCCGCGCCTGATCTGCCTCTGAATCACTGCCGCGAACGCCGCCTGAGCATCGCCGATCGACTGAGTGAGGGTCCCCAGGTAAAGGGTCAGGCAAGCCGTAGTCGGCTTGACGTGAATGCCGCCTTTCCCAGTACTCTTTTCGCGTTCTTCTAGCAGCGAATGTTGAAAATCGTAGAAAAGGCCCATTTCCGTATTAAACAGGCGGTCGATCTTCTTTCCCATCCCCTTCTTGCACAGCAGCTTGTCGACGATCCCTCTACTCCAGGCTTCAATCTCGGAACGCCATGGCATCGTATCGATAGATTTCTCCGCCCGGAGAGCTTGAAATTGGTTTTCCAGGTCGGCAGTGACCTGCTCAACCAGGTCATGGACGGTCAGATTGCTGTCTTCGATATCCAGCAGTTTCAGCGAATCGATCACGTGCCCGACGGCCATCAGGCCGACAGTGAATGGGTCGATCAGGGAAAACGGAGGAGAAGAGGATTGGGCAATTATGGTTGCTATCGTCGATAAGGTCGCTATGGTTTGCGCCCGGGTAGTGAGTGCCGCAGCTTCGATTTTATCGAATTCGCCCCTGTCCACCTCCTGCGAGAAGGCGTCCGGCCCGGAGCCGAATAGCGACATTTGGTTACGATCTGGCATGGTTCCTCTTTTACAACTGGTCAATATGAGGGCGCAACATTAGACGATGACAGAGGAAATCGGTGGCCGGCTTCGTTCGATTCAGCGAATCATCCAGGCGGTATGGCAGCAAGGTCAGCTTGAAGCCGTTCTCGTAGCCCCCGAGTTTAGGGGACCGAGTTCTTTTCTATTTTTCTATCGATGTCAATTGAGTGAATTGGGCCACGAGAAAAGAAGAAAGGCAGCCCTCTAAACGGGACAAATCCCTTCCTCATTCCCTATCAAACCCAACCTTCCGCTTCTTCCCCTCCGGCGGCGTTACCAACTGCCAGAGGGGAAGAAGCCCAGCCCGAATTCATGCCGCATGCCGCCACTCGTAGCGCACCTTAAGAGATTTGTTCAAACGTGAATCCCACCGCAGCAACCCTTCATTCTGCAGCCGGCCAACGATGATGCCGGGCGCTATCCCCAGCTGGTCGGCGAGCGCGTTTATCGCAACCTCGGATTTCTGCATTGCAGCCAGGCTTCGGGAATAATGGGGAGGTATCAGCCAGTCTCTGGCAAACTCGTTGGCCTCCTCTTCATGCTCGTTACTGAGTGCACCTTCCATTTCGATGAAGCGCAGCCGCTTGCCATGGCGCAGCAGGTGTCCCGCCTCATGGAAGAACGAAAACCAGAAATGATCATTGGTCTTATGCCGGAGGTTCAGCATCAACAGAGCCTTGTCCTGGGATAGCCACAGCGTGGCCCCGCTGGCGGGACATCCCTTCGGCGCCGGCTCGACTACCACGGCAACACCGGTTTTCGCACATGCTTCAATTAATTTAGGAATGAATATATCAGGGTCAGGTTCTCGGGTCAGTGTCCGCAACGCCCCAAGGGCTTCTTTGAATGCCGATCTTTCATACGGTTCTGTCTTTAAGGTAGCTGCGCTCCTCTCCCCCTGTCGGAGCCACGCAGCAACTGAACCGGCATGCTTGTCAAATTTATCGGAAGAACGAAAAGCCGCCAATGGCTCGCCATATTCCTTTCTCCACAAATCAACCGTCGCAACACCAAAGAACCGCAAGCATTCGGCAACCTGCTCCCCCTTGTCGGCAAAGGCCCGAATCCAACCGAAGGTGATCATCTCTTTCAGAGGAAGTTCCTTGAGCCAGTCCGCTACAACCTTCAACGAATCCCTTTCAGTCACGCGCACCAGCCCTTCCCTATACTGGGCTTCACGGGCAAGCCAGAAGTGGGCTGTACTGCCGACAACCCGCTCCAGCTTGATGGCAGTATCTTCAGTTATCGGTGCCTTCCCGTTGATCAGCAGACTGATATGCTTGGTGGTATAGCCGGTACGTTTGGCCAGCTCGGTCTGTTTCCAGCCGTGCTCTTCAAGAAGATCGAGAATCGTTTCCCCTGGCGGAGAGATCCAGTCGGGAGAGAATTTGTCACCAAGCTGCTTTGTCATGAGTCGTTGTTGTTCACAGAGGGCTTGAAGGTCAGAGGAGGAAAACTCAATATCCATTCGGATACCCTTTTGTAATATAGTTTACCAAAAAGGTAAACACTTTTTTTTCAATTTAGGTGTGAAAAAAATCTGGTGATATTCTCTCTGCCGACTTTCCGTCAACTCCTGCTCTGTAATATGCTTCGGCATAGGACACTCTTTCTGTCTCGGAACAGCTTTCGTGACGATATAATACGCTAATCGTCACAAAAATCAATTTTGCGACATTAAAATTCGGCCTGTCAGTACGAAGCTTGGAGTGAATCCGGGACGGGGGGAATCCGGGCGAGGATAGGTTTCCGCAATCATGCCAAAAGGTTGAAAGGTCGGATATAAGTCAGCGTTGTCCGGTGAGGTCCTTGCAATCTACATTTCCCCCCTCTCCCTAACCCTCTCCCACCAGGGGAGAGGGGATTACAAGCGCCCCTCCCTTCGATGGGAGGGGGTGGGGGAGGGTGCATGGCAGTGTTTTCATGCCCAAATGATAAATGCAATTTTCTAACCGGACGATGCTGGATATAAGTAGGACCAGAAATAAAAAAACCCGCTAATCTCGTAAAGGGATTAGCGGGTTCCAGATAATAACTAGTTAATATTGTAACGGTTTACATGTATCTCAAAAGCCTTCAAAAAGCATAAAAAACTAGGTCAGGTTCCAGACGATCATCTCCCAGATATCCTTCCAGCTCTTGCCGATCTCGGAGACTACCGTCGGTTCGAAGCCGCAGTGCATCATACACTGGGCGCAGCGAGGATCTTTGTCCACGCCGTACTTATCCCACTCGGTCTTTTCCATCATCTCCCTGAACGAAGGATAGTGAGCGTCGGTGATTAGATAGCAGGGCGCCTTCCAGCCGCGCGGGTTTCGGGTCGGGTTGCCCCACGGGGTGCATTCCAGCTTCTTGTCTCCCTTGAGGAACCTCAGGTACATGGGGGTGGAATAGAAGCAAAAGCGCTTGCTCATTTCAAAGACCTGCTCGAATTTCTTCTCGATCTCCCTGCGCTCCAGGAAAAGCTTTTCGCCGACCGCCTCGTAGCCGAAGCCCGGGGCCACCAGGAGGCCGTCCACGCCGATTTCCTGCAGGCGGGAAAAGAGCATCTCGATTTCCACCAGGTCGGTTTCCTTGAAGATGGTGGTGTTGGTGCAGACGCGGAAGCCGAGCTTCTTCGCCTTCTTGATCGCCTCGATCGCGGTCTTGAAGGTTCCCTTCCGCTCCAGTATCCGGTCATGGGTTTCCTCCATGCCGTCCATGTGGATATTGAGGGTGAAGTTGGGATGGGGGCGCATGTTGTCGAGCGCCTTTTCCAGGAGCAGGGCATTGGTGCAGAGATAGATGTGTTTACCGCGCTCCAGTACTGCTTCGATGAGCTCGAAGATATGCGGGTAGAGGAACGGTTCGCCGCCGGTGATGGTGACTACCGGAGCCGGGCATTCATCCACCGATGCCAGGCACTCTTCCAGCGACATCATATCCTGGATGGTGTCGGCGTATTCACGGATACGGCCGCAGCCGGAACAGGCCAGGTTGCAGAGGTGGGTCGGTTCCAGCATCAGTACCAGCGGGTACTTGTCGACTTTATTCATCTTGTTGGAAATGATGTATTTGGTGAGATCGTAGTTTAAACGCAATGGAAAACGCATGAAAAACCTGTTCCTTTCAATCTGTCAATTAATTGGGTCGGGGCGACCTTTTGCGGTGCCCCACGAATTATTTTGCCCGCACTAGGAGTCTGTCGGACTTAGGGAATCGTAGCGAGAGAATGGCAAATCGAGGACAGATTTTCGGAAATTTGAGAGCGAATAGTGGACCTATTTGTCGAAAATTTCCGGAAATATGGACCGATTTTCCGTTCTCGCAGTAGATTCATTCCTAAGTCCGACAGGCTCCTGGGCCGGTACGGGATGAATCGTTCTTTCCGAGAAACTCCGCGGCGGTTTGTGCGATCCCCGCGGCATCCAGCCGCAGGTCCTGTCTGAGCTGCGCCTGGCTCCCCTGCTCAATGTATCGGTCGGGAACGCCGATCCGTTTGACCCTGATGCCGGCAGCTTCATCTGCCAGAAGTTCCAGCACGGCACTGCCGAAGCCTCCCTGCATGGCATTTTCTTCGACGGTGATGATGCATCCGGTGCGGCCGGCCGCAGCAAGGATCAGGTTGCGGTCGAGCGGCTTGACGAAGCGGGCATTGATGACCGTTGCCCGTATCCCCTTTTCTTTCAGGAGTTCGGCTGCCTCCATGGCCGGATAGACGGTGCTGCCGATGGCAACGAGGGTCAGGTCACCCCCTTCTGCCAGCTGTTCGCCAACGCCGATGGGGATTGCTTGCAGTGACTCGTCCATGGCGACGCCGTAGCCTGCGCCGCGTGGATAGCGGAGGGCAATCGGACGATCTGAGTAAATTGCGGTTTTCAGCATGTGCTGCAATTCGTTTTCATCCTTCGGCGCCATGACGGTCATCTCCGGCAGATGGCGCAGGTAGGAGAGGTCGAACACGCCGTGGTGGGTCGGGCCGTCGTCGCCGACCAGGCCGGCGCGGTCAAGGGCCAGTGTTACCGGCAATTTTTGCAGGCAGATGTCGTGGAATACCTGGTCGTAGGCGCGCTGGACAAAGGTGGAATAAATGGCGGCCACCGGCCGGAATCCTTCGGTGGCCATTCCGGCGGCAAAGGTGAGGGCGTGCTGTTCGGCAATGCCCACATCGAAAAAACGGTCGGGATAAGCCTTGGCAAACGGTGTCAGGCCTGTGCCGTCGGGCATGGCTGCGGTGATGGCGATGATCTTCTTGTCCTCTGCGGCCAGTTTGACCATGGTTTCGCCGAAGATGCCGGTATAGGATTGAGCGCCGGGCTTGCCCGCGATCACCTTGCCCGTTTTCACATCAAAGGGGCCGACGCCGTGGAACTTGTCGGGGGTTTTCTCTGCCGGCTGGTAGCCTTTTCCCTTGGTGGTCATGACATGTACGAGCACCGGACCTTCGAGAGCGCGGACGTTTTGCATGATTTCAATGAGTTGTGGCAGATCATGCCCCTGTACCGGGCCGATATACTCGAAACCGAGCGCTTCGAACAGGGTGCCGGGGGTAAGGAAGCCCTTCAGGGAGTTTTCCGCTTTTCTGGCGAAATGGAGGATGTTGCCGCCGATAGCGGGGATGTTCTTCAGCAGTCCCTGCATCTCTTTTTTCAGGCCGCGGTAATAGCTGCCGGTCAGTTTGCGGGAAATGAAGGTGGACAAGGCGCCGACGTTTTTCGAAATGGACATCTCATTATCGTTGAGGACGACGATCAGGTTCTTGTGCAGATGTCCGGCCTGGTTCAGGGCTTCGAAGGCGATGCCGCCCGTGAGCGAACCGTCGCCTATCACGGCGATGACCTTGCTCGCTTCTTCCTTCAGGCCATGGGCGACCGCCATTCCCAAGCCGGCGGAGATGGAGGTGGAGGAATGCCCTGCGCCGAATGCGTCGTGCATGGACTCGGAGCGCTTGGGAAAGCCGCTGATCCCATGGTACTGGCGCTGGGTGATGAATTTGTCGCGGCGCCCGGTGATGATCTTGTGGGTGTAGGCCTGGTGTCCCACGTCCCAGATGATGCTGTCGTCCGGTGAATTGAAGCAGTAATGGAGCGCCAGGGTCAGTTCAACGCAGCCGAGGTTCGAAGCGAGATGGCCGCCCGTCTTTGAAACCGTTTCCAGAAGAAATTCACGGATTTCATCGGCAAGGATGAGCAACTTGTCCTGCTTCAGCTTTTTCAGGTCGGCCGGGCTGTTTATTGTGTTGAGAAGTGTGTACATAAAAACTCCTGATACCAATTCCAAATCAAGGCGCTATCTATCGTTGGCTCGTCTTCGGCTCCTCAACGTACTATCTGTACGCCTTCGTCGCCTCAATCCTCGCCGCCTTGATTTCATCCTTGATTTGAAATTGGAATGACATGTTCTTCACCTGGCATAGCCCATGCTGCGAAACCACTCCACGGCCTTTGTCAGTGACTCGCTGACCGGCCGTTGCGGCAGCCCCAGTTCCCTGACCGATTTCGACGAGTTAAAAAACATGAACTTGCGGGCCATCTGTACGCCTGCCAGGGGGATGAGCGGCTCTTTACCCGTGCAGGCGGCGAGTGCCTCGTTCACATAGGCGGCGAGCAGGATGGGGTAATAGGGGAGTCGCACCTTTGGCGCCGGGAGGCCGGCAATCTTCTCCAGCATGGCAAATATCTGCTTAAGGGTAAGATTCTCGTTGCCGAGAATGTATTTTTCGCCAACCCGGCCCCGTTGTGCTGCCAGAATGTGGCCGCGGGCGCAATCTTCAACATCGATAATATTGAGTCCGGTGTCCAGGTAGGCGGGCATCTTGCGGTTCAGGAAGTCGACAATGATTTTGCCGGTGGGAGTCGGTTTAATGTCGAGTTTGCCCACCGGGGTGGAAGGATTGACAATGACCAGCGGCAACCCCTGTGGGATAAAACTTTCCGCTTCTCGTTCGGCGAGAAACTTGCTCTTTTTGTAGTGGCCGACCATGTCGGCAAGTGTGACCGGGGTCGCTTCGTTACCGGGGTCGCCGTTGCCGGGATTGCCCAGCGTGCCGACGCTGCTGGTATAGACCGCCTTGGAAACGCCGGCTTTCAGGGCGGCATCCAGGATGTTCCGGGTGCCTCCCACGTTGATGTCGTACATGACGGAAGGATTCCGGGTCCAGAGCCGGTAGTCGGCTGCCGCGTGGTAGAGGACGTCGCATCCATTCAAACCCTTTACCAGTGATTGCCGGTCACAGAGGTCTCCTTCGCAGATTTCCACGTCGAGACCGTGCAGGTTCCTTCTGTCCGAAGCAGGCCTGGCCAGTACCTTGACAGCACAACCATCTTTTAACAGCTCTCTGACCAGGCTTGCGCCTATGAAACCGGTTGCCCCGGTGACAAAAACTTTCATAAAAGGTTTTCTACGCCATTCCTCCGGTCAGCTTGCGGTAGGTGCCCAGTGCCGTGAGGGGGAAACAGTTGCGGTAGATATGGTACTTGATCATGAAAAACTTGGGGAAGCCGGTGCCGGTGTACTGCTCTTCATCCCAGGTGCCGTCACTTTTCTGGTTTGCGATGAGGTACTGGATGCCTCGCGCCACCGTGGAAGAGTTCGCCTCTCCGGCCGACATCAATGACAGAAGCGCCCAGCCGGTCTGGGATGGGGTGCTTTCGCCGATGCCGGCCAGCGACGTGTCATGGTAAGACTCGCAGGTTTCACCCCAGCCGCCGTCCATGTTCTGTCGCGACTTGAGCCAGTTGACCGCCTTCCTGATATAGGGCTGGTTGAGGTCTTCGCCGATGGCGGCGAGTCCGCCCAGGACCGACCAGGTGCCGTAGATGTAGTTCACCCCCCAGCGTCCCCACCAGCTCCCTTCCGGCTCCTGGTTTTTTTTGATGAATTCCAGGGCGCGAACCGCCGCAGGATAATCCTTCGAATAACCGAAAGTTCCCATCAGTTCCAGCATTCTCCCGGTCAGGTCGGCGGTCGGGGGATCGATGAGCGCTTCCAGGTCGGCAAAAGGGATCTTGTTGAGCAGGTACTTGGTGTTGTCTTTGTCGAAAGCGCCCCAGCCGCCGTTTTTGCTTTGCATGCCGAGGCACCAGTTGATGCCGCGCTTAATTGCGCCATCCATGGATTTACGGTCTTTTACCGCCACATCCTTGAGCGCCATCATGACAAAACCCGAGTCGTCCACGTCAGGATACCAGTCATTGAGGAATTCAAAGGCCCAGCCGCCCGATTCCAACTCGGGGCACTTGATCTTCCAGTCGCCCGGCTTGCGTACTTCCTTGTCCAGAAGCCACTGGGCGGCTTTTACCAGTGCCGGATGGTCGGTAGGGACGTCGGAATCCACGAGCGCCTTGAGAGCCAGCGCCGTATCCCAGATGGGAGAGATGCAGGATTGCAGCACGAGGCTGTCTTCTGTTTCGATGCAAAAATTTGCCAATGCTTCCAGACCCTTGGCCACTGCCGGATGGTCGTTGGCGTAGCCGAGGCAATGGAGGGCCAGCACCGAGTTGAGCATGGCAGGCTGTATGCCACCCCAGTCACCGGTCGACTCCTGGTGATCGAGGACCCAGTTTTCCGCCGTTGCCAGCGCCCTTTTCTTGAAGGGACGGATCGGGTTGCTCTCGTATACCTTGAGGATGTGATCGACGCCGATAAAGAAGTTCTTCCAGGTGATGATGCCGTCTTCCTTGGAGAAGGTGTAGTCGATGGGGCGCGGCGGCCTGACATACAGCTCCTGGACCCGGGAGCTCGGCGGCAGCTTGCGCACCGGCCTCTCGGTCATGACGATGGAGAGGGGAATGATGGTGGCCCGTGACCAGCTGGAAAGCTCGTACATGTTGAAATAGGCCCAGTTGGGAAGCAGTATCAGCTCGATGGGCATGGACGGCACGCCGAACCAGGCAAATTCGCCGAACAGGGCGAGAAATATTTTAGTAAAGACCCTGCATTTTATGATGCCGCCATTATCCAATATAAAGGCGCGGGCCTTGGCCATGGCGGGGTGATCAGCCGGGTAGCCCGCCAGTTTCAGGGCAAAATAAGCCTCTACCGTGGTCGACAGGTCGCCGGGTCCGCCGAAATAAATGGTCCAGAATCCCTCGGCAGTCTGCTTGCTGAGAAGATAGGTGGCCATTTTCCGCTCACGCTCCTGGTCCACAATCCCCATGAAGTGGTAGAGCATGAGATATTCTGCGGTAATAGTACAGTTGGATTCCAGCTCGGCCCACCAGTAGCCGTCGGGAAGCTGCTCGCGGAAGAAGAAGTCGCGGCTGTTCTCAATGGCGATGTCCAAAGGACTCTTTGACTCCCCCTCTTTCTTTTTCCAGATGGATGCGGGGAGGTGGTGTATCTTGGCGCCGGGCTTTACCGGCTGTTTTTTTGCGGCATCGGCGGTTTCGCCGTTAAAAGAAGTGAGTGCATGTGATATGGGGTGTTTGCAGCTATTCATTACACCATGCTCCTTGTCGAATCATTAAATTATATGTAAACAATATGTAAACAACCTGGACAACATGCTCCAGATACAAGTTGGCACAAATAGCATATTTTTGTGAAAAGGTATACCATTTTTCATGGATTTGTCAGGTTTTCCTTGTAAAAACAGAAACTTTGCAGCAGTTTTGAGGCAGCGGTTGATTTTCACCGCGAGGCTGTGTTACAAATCATTTTAATCTTCTATTCTTCCCCAAGGGGTATCATGAAAAACGAAACAAAAAAATTCAAAGGACTGTTCGGTTTTGTCGCCGGATATCCGCGCGTCATCCTGGCGGCAGCCTTGCTGCTTTCCCTGCTGTCCGTAGTTTATACTGCAAAAAAGATGGAGTTTCTGACCGGCCGTGACGACCTGATGCCTAAAAATACAGGATTCCACCGGGACTACCGCTCCATGCGCCAGGAATTCGGCGACATGGAGGATATTGTCGTCGTCATCGAAAGCGCCGATCAGGAACGGGCAGCCCGCTTCGGCACGCAACTCTATGAAAAACTGGCTCAGGACCGGCAACACTTCCGCGATGTTTTTTATCCGTTCGGGCTGGACTTCTTCAAAAAGAACGGCCTGCTCTTCATGCCGCTGGCAGATGTTCAGTCCTTGCGGCAAAACCTTACCCTGGCCAAGCCGGTGCTCAAGGAGCTGTCCGCTTCGCCGTCGGTACAGACCCTCTTTACCTATCTGACCAACCAGATGGACGGTTACGTTCAGCAAGGGGGTGGTGCGCCAGGGGCTGAAGCACGCCTTGCCGGACTCACCTTTATGCTGGACAAACTGGGGCTCGGTTTCAAAAAGTTCGGCGACAACAGCGCTGCTCCGGTTTCACTGGAAGAATTCTTTTTCCGGAACAAGGACGGCAAGGAATCGAGTTTCAGCAAAGCGGGTAAAATGCAGGTCCTGACCGTGTTGCCGGTAAAGGACCGCACGAGTTTTGTCCCGGCAGAAGAGGCGATCAAGGTGGTCCGGCTGGAGTTGGCTGCACTGCTGAAGCTGCCGGAATTCAAGGGGGTCACGGCAGGGCTTACCGGCAACCCGGTTCTTGAGAACGAGGAAATGACGACGAGCCAGCACGATATTGCCATTGCCACGGTTATCTCCCTGGTCCTGACGGTGATTCTGCTCCTCCTCGCCTTCCGCGGCGTGCTCAACGTCATTGCCGCCATGGTGTCCCTGGTGGTGGCCATCTGCCTTTCCTTCGGTTTTGCCACCCTCGCAATCGGCCATCTCAACATCCTCTCCATGGTCTTCGCCATCATGCTGATCGGCATCGGCATAGAGTACGGCATTCAGCTGGTGCTCCGTTACCAGGAAGAGCTGACCGGGGGCGCGGAGCAGTTGGATGCCATCGAAACCGGCCTGACGAAGAATGCCTGGGCAATTGTCATGGCGGCGGCCACCGTCGCCGCCGCTTTTCTGACCTTCGTCTTTACCGACTTCAAGGGGATCGCCGAACTCGGCATCATTGCCGGAGGCGGGGTAGTCATCTGCGTGCTCGTCACCTTCACCGTGTTGCCCGCCATGCTGGTCATTCTTGCGAAGTACCGCAAGAACAGGATCGAGGCGCGAGGAACGAGGAACGAGGAAAAACAAACCTCGAACCTCGAACCTCGAACCTCGAACCTCGCATCTCGCACCTCGAACCTCGCACCTCGCACCTCGAACCTTGCAGAGCGCGCGAAACGCGCTCTGTTCGGTTACCCCAAGATGGTTGTCGCGGTGACTGCCATCCTGTGCGCTGCCTCCCTCTACCCGCTTTACCAGGTCATTTTCGACTACAACCTCATGAACCTTCAGGCCAAGGGGTTGGAGTCGGTAACCTACGCCTACAAGTTGATGCGCAGCTCGGAAAATTCCGGCTATTTCGCCGTTGTTACCGCGTCCACGGCCGCTGAGGCCGCTGCCAAGAGCAAGGCGCTGGAGGCGCTTCCAACCGTTGACCATGTGGTGAGCCTCAATTCCTTCGTTCCTGACGACCAGCAGCAGAAGATCGCCGAACTGGCGGTGCTGCGCCGGGAACTGGCGGATGTCAGGCCGGCTAAGTATGAGGAAGACCTCAGCCTCATGGAGCTTCCCACCGTCTTTGAGAATTTCCGCAATGCCACCGAGCGCCTGAAAAATAAACTTGTCCAGGAACGGCGGCCCGAGGCAAAGCCGGTTGGGGCGTTCCTTGCCACCCTCGATGCGTTCTTCGCCAAACTGGAAAAGGAGAAGGACCGCAACGCGGTGGGAATGCTGAAGGATTTCCAGGGGGGAATGTTTGCGGAGCTGCCGGAAAAAATCGGGTTCCTCAAGGCTACCCTCAATCCTGAACCGACGACAGCCGCCCAGATCCCCCAGGAGCTCAAGTCCCGCTTTGTCGGAAAAACCGGCCGCTATATGCTTCAGGTTGCGCCGAAGCACGAAATCTTCGACCTCAAGCCCCTCAAGGCCTTTATCGACGACGTCCGCCGGGTCGACGCCCATGCCACCGGGGAGCCGGTGATGGTCTACGAGTCCATGACCATCATGCGCAATGCCTATGTAAAGGCCTTTATCTATGCCTTCATCGCCATCATCGTCATCCTCCTCGTCACCTTCAGAAGTATCAAGTATGCTGTCATCGGCCTGGTGCCGCTGGTCGTCGGCGTACTGTTCATGGTCAGCGGCATGTGGCTGTTCGGCATCAACTTCAATTCCGCCAACATCATTGTCATGCCGCTCGTGTTGGGGATTGCCGTTGATTCGGGGATTTACATCATCAACCGCTTCCGCCGTGAAGACGGGAGCGCGGCGGCGGTGGTGATGAGCAGCACCGGAGCGGGTGTGGTCCTCAATACCCTTACCATCATGGCCAGTTTCGGGGCACTGATGGTGGCTCACCATCAGGGGGTCTTCAGCATCGGCGCAGTCATGTCCCTGGGGATGGTTGCCTGTCAGATTGCCTTTATTGTCACGCTGCCGGCTGTACTGGCCCTCGTGGGGAAAAAGTAACGATTTCGTAAAAGTCCATCTGCGGCGTAGCGCCGCAAGCTGGGGGGAGCGGTAATCTATGAGCTATATTGATATGCGGGGCGCAGTGGGGTTGACCCACCTGTTCTTGCGTGAACGGGTGGCGCTTGGCGACCGCGTGGTTGATGCAACCTGCGGCAATGGGCAGGACACGCTCTTTCTCGCCCGACTGGTCGGGCCTCTTGGCATGGTCTGGGCCTTCGATGTGCAGGAGGAGGCCCTGGCCAAGGCGCGGACGCATCTCAGTGAAGCAGGATGTCTCTCGAGGGTGAAACTGTTGCAGGCAGGGCATGAACAGCTGGCTGCCCACGTCGAAGGCCCCGTGCAGGCGGTTGTCTTTAACCTGGGTTATCTGCCGGGGAGCGACAAAGCATGCATCACCCTGCCGGAGACCACCCTTGCCGCCCTGAAGCAGTCCGAAACCGTTCTCTTTCCCGGTGGTATCATCGTCATTGCCGTGTACACAGGGCATCCCGGCGGTCGCGAGGAGGGTGCCGCAGTGGAGCAGTGGGTTGCCTCCTTGCCGTACCAATCCTACAGCGTCTGGTGCAGCCGGCAGATTAACCGGCCGTCGACCGTGCCTTATGTGATAGTCGTAGAGAAACTCGTGCCGGGTGAGCAATGCGGGCAGCCGCATTTATAAATAGACAGCGGAAAAGGAGAGCAGTACCGAGTTGATCAGGAGCTTTAACCCAAAAACGGCAGCTAGCCACGAATGACACGAAAAAACACGAATGTTTTTAACCTCTTGTTAAGTCTTGAGTAGTCACCGATCTAGTGAGTGTCTTCTGCATCACAAGAGCTTGTATATTCGTGCAAATTAGTGAAAATTCGTGGTTAAAATGCTTTTTATAGGTTTAATCGTCCAAAGAGACCTGGCAAGGCGCGAAAGGCGGATTCCAAAACGAAAATATCCGGTGTCAAATCTGTTTGCCTGTCGATGCTGATGACAGGGGTTCTGGCCGCTTCCCTGGCGGGATGCGGCGGCGGTCGCGCTCAATGGCTTGCAGGCGCTGACCGGCCCGCCTTTGACCGGATGATCGCCGATGCACGACAGGCGCGGGTGGTTTTCGTCGGCGAATTCCACGACCAGAGGGAACACCATGCCTTGCAGCTCGATATAATCAAAGCCCTCCAGCAAAGCGGCACGCCGCTTGCCATCGGCCTGGAGATGTTCGACATGGAGAGCCAGCCGGTCCTTGAACGATGGGTGCGCGGCGAGATGGACCTTCGGGAGTTCATGGCCTATTACCAGCAGAACTGGACCATCAGCTGGGCGGAATACGATAGCATCCTTCTCTACGGCCGCAACAACCGGGTTCCCCTGGTTGCCCTCAACGCGCCCGCGGACCTGGTCAGAAAAGTAGCCCACGGCGGTTTCCGCTCCCTCAGCCCGGATGAAACGGCCCGCCTCCCCGTTGGGGTGAATGGGGCCGCCAGCCCGTCCTACCGTGGGTTTATGCGCGATGTCTTTGCCGATCACGAGCTTGACGCGGCGTCATTCAACAACTTCTGCGAAGCCCAGGCGGTACGCAACAATACCATGGGGAGCCTCATCGGCGGCTACCTGGCGAAGAATCCCGGCCGGACCATGGTCGTCATCACCGGCGTCGGCCATGCCATGCGGCGCGCCGTGGCGGATGACCTCGGCAAGGGTCTCGGATTGACGACGAGGGTCATCATACCGGTCACGGAAGGGCTCTTCGACCGGATCGACCGGGACGACGCCGATTACTTCGTTTATCCGTAGGTTCCTGTCAGGTTGAGACATTCGTACTCGAAGACTCAGATTGCGCGGCCGATTTTTAAATCTCCCTCCAGGTTCTTCTCGGCTGCATGTAGGCGCGACACATATGCTTATTGGGAATAGAAGATTTTCTTGTATTCAGATAAAAAATCTTGTACTGCTGGTCTATGAAAAGAATTTTAGTTTCATGGATCGGGCGAAGCGACCTTCTCGCAGTCGAAGAATCGGACAGTATCGGACTTGGTCCTATCGCCCAGGCGGTCGATGGGACTGGCTATGACGATATCGTTCTCATTAGCGATTACCCTGAACAGGAAGTAACCTGTTACCTCGGATGGCTCGCAACAAGAACGCCAACCAAGATCACTCGCCACGTTGCCCGTCTCACTAGCCCTACAAATTTTACCGAAATCTATGAAGCTGCCATTGCAGCTGTTTCCGAAACGCAGAAACGGTACAATAACGATACACTCATCACTTATCACCTGAGCCCTGGCACCCCGGCCATGGCTGCGGTTTGGATACTGCTTGCCAAAACGCTATATCCGGCAACCCTGATTCAGTCCTCAAGGGAATATGGCGTACAGGTTGCCGATATTCCTTTCGATATTTCCGCGGAATTTATTCCCCGGATAGCACGCCAGATCGACGAACGGCTTGAGAAATTGCTTGCTGCCCTTCCGCCGGAAGCAACGGAGTTCGATAGTATCATCCACCGCAACCCGGTCATGCAGCGGTTGATTGCCAAGGCCAGGCTCGCAGCGATCAGGTCTGTACCGGTACTCATCGAGGGGGAATCCGGCACAGGGAAGGAGCTGTTGGCCCGCGCCATTCATCGGGCCGGTATACGTGCAGAAAAACCTTTCGTAGCAGTCAACTGCGGCGCCATACCGTCTGAGTTGGTGGAGTCCGAGTTCTTCGGTCACAAGAAGGGAGCCTTCACCGGTGCGGCATCCGACCGCAAGGGTTATTTCGAGTCGGCTAACAGTGGGACTCTTTTTCTGGATGAAATCGGCGAACTCCCGCTATCGGCCCAGGTCAAGATTCTGAGGGTGTTGCAGGAGGGCGAAGTGACGCGGGTTGGTGATGCCAGGCCGATCAAGCTGGATGTGCGGATTGTCGCAGCTACCAACCGCTCCATGATGCAGGAGGTGGCGGCTGGCCGATTCCGCGCCGATCTCTTCTACCGTCTGGCTGTGGCCGTGCTGTTTATTCCGCCTCTTCGGGAACGGCAGGGGGATATCGGTCTGTTGATAGATCATTTCCTGGAGCAAGCGGTAATAGAAAACTGTGAAACCCGTAAGAAAATTTCTGCCAGCGCAAGAAATCTTCTGCTCTGCCACCCCTGGCCGGGCAACGTGCGGGAACTGCTAAATACTCTGCGCCGGGCCACGGTCTGGACAACGGGCGACACCATCCAAGCAGATGACATCCGCGAAGCCCTGTTTCCAGTAGCGTTGCAGCGAGCTGAGCATATCCTGGGCCGGAGCATTGCCGAAGGCTTCAATATTCAGGGGGTAATAGCCGAGATTGCCCGGCATTACCTGCAACGGGGGATGGATGAAGGCGGGGGGAACAAGTCCAAAGCCGCTAAGATACTGGGCTTGCCGAACTATCAGACCTTGTCTAACTGGTTGAAGAAGTATGGTTTGGAATAATTTGGCATGTCCGCTGCAACCATGCTATAACGAGGAACAATTATGAACGAAACCTACGCTCGCATATTGATTGATGACATGCTACGGCAGGTAGGCTGGGACCCCAGGGACAAGTCCGAGGTTGGGACTGAAGTTCCGGTATATCTTAGTGCCGGTCATGACCCCGCACCGGACTATGCCGGGAGAGATTCATTCGGAGAACCCAGCTACCATGTTGCTGGTCGTGCCGACTATGTCCTCTATGGACAGAATGGCCGACCACTGGCGGTCGTAGAAGCCAAGAAGAACGCTATTAATCCCTACGTGGCCAAGCAGCAGGCCCTTCCCTATGCCCAGCGTATAGATGCACCTTTTATCTTCCTTACAAATGGAGAGCTGATCTACTTCTGGGACTACCTTAACGATGATGCCCGCATCGTTGACTCATTCTATTCTCGACGTGACATGGAGCGGCTGGTGGAAATGCGCCAGAGTCGCAAGACTTTGGCTACCATCGAATTGCAGGATTACTATGTTCGCCAAGGAGAAACCCGGCAGGTGCGCGATTACCAGCAGGAAGCCATGCGCGCCCTCGACCATGCTGTGGAATTAGGCAAGAAGCGTTTCCTGATCGAACTCCCTACCGGTACCGGCAAGACCGATCTGATCGGTCTCTATCTCAAACGGTTGATGAAGGCCGGATGGGCTGAGAGAGTGCTGTTTCTCGTTGACCGCGAGCAGTTGGCCAAGCAGGCACTTGAGACTATCCAGGATATCCTCGGTGAATACAGCAGCTACTGGCTCAAACCGGGTACTGTTCGCCAGGAAAAGCAGATTACGGTGGCACTGCTCCAAACCATGATCGGCTGTCATGAGGATTACAGTAGCGGTTATTTTGATGTAGTTGTAACCGATGAAAGCCACCGTTCCATTTACGGAGCCTGGCAGACGGCACTTACCCGTTTCGATGCCCTGCACATTGGACTGACCGCCACCCCGGCGAACTACATAGAGCGCAACACTTTTGACTTCTACCAGTGCAAGGACAATCAGCCTGATTTTTCCTATCGTATCCAGGACGCCTTTGCGGGCGGCTATTTAGCCCCATATCGTTTTGCCACAGGCATTACCGAAATTATTGCCGAAGGTGCTGACCTGAACGACGAACACTACGATCCGTCCCAGTTCGAGCGGACGTGGACCAACGAGAAAACCAACAAGCTGATGATGGAGGAGTTCGACCGTCTGGCCTGGGAGAACTACAAAGATCTGGCTCCCGGACAGAAGGATGGACCAGGCAAGTCGGTTGTCTTCGCCATTTCCAAGCACCATGCAGCCCGGCTGACTCACTACCTTAACCAGCTCCACCCTGAGCATAAGGGGCGTTACGCCGAAGTTATAACCTCGGACGTGGCCGATGCCGATGCCCTGATCAGGCGGTTCAAGAAAGAAATATATCCCATGGTGGCGGTTAGTGTCGGCATGCTCGACACCGGCTTTGATTGCCGGGAGCTCCTCCATGTAGTCATGTGCCGCCGGGTTCGCAGTCCGATTCTTTACCAGCAGATGCGCGGTCGCGGTACTCGAACTGCCCCGCATATCCAGAAGAAGAAATTTGTCATCTATGACTTCTTTAAAAACCACGAATACTTCAATGACAGTGATACTGACGTCTTCAGCGGAGCTGGTAGTGGCGGCCATGCGCCAGGCGGCACCACAACTGGCCCGCGTCCATCCGACAACCTGATCGAACTGGGTCTGGAGGATGAATGGCTGTATGCGGTCAAATATGTGGAAGTCGGCCCCAACGGCGAGCGGATCGATAAGAAAGAGTACGTCACCAACTGGGAACAGACCATCAAGGGGCAGACTGACGACCCGATTCTGCAAAAAGTTCGTGAGGATGAACATCTCACAAATGAGGAAGAGGAGTTATTGGCTAAACGCCTCAATACTCCGAAGCACTTCTTCAACGAAGAGAACCTGCGCCGTGCCTACCGCAATCCAGGCGGAACCCTGATTGACTTTATCCGGGCGGCTCTGGGGCTACTAAAACTGAAAAGCACCGACGAGCGTTTGGATGAAAATTTCCGTGCCTGGCTGGTGGCCCGTTCCCTTACTTCGGAGCAGGCCGAATACCTGTCACTCCTCAAAAACCGAGGGATCGCCACCGGCAAACTGCAGTTGGAAGACCTCTTCTCTCCGCCTCTCTCCATCCTTAATGCCGCCGGAATCGGTGTGGAACTGTTCGGTGAAAAGGGGCTGAAAGAAGTTGTGGATGACATGAACGAAACCGTTTTCAAAGCAGCGAAAGGATATAAATAGCAATGAATGCTGATCTCCGCCGCAAACTCGACCACATTACCGACACCCTCTGGGCAGGAGGAGTCACCAACCCGGTAACCTACATTGAACAGATATCTTTTCTTATCTATCTGAAGTTATTGGATGAGGAAGAGACCAGCCGCGAACTGCGCGTCCGCCTCGGGGCCGGTAACAGCAGGTTTCTCTTTCCGGATCAGGCCGAGCGCTTCCGCTGGTCCAAGTGGCGCTTCAAGAGCGGAATTGAACTTAATGATTTCATCCGTGGGGAGGTCTTTCCCTACATGGCTTCGCTGGTTAAGGATGAGCCCCAGGTTGCCGAGTACTTCCGGGATGCCCGGTTAGAGATCAACGAAGTTGACGTTCTCAAACAGGTAGTGGATGAACTGGATTCCATCGAGTTCCGCAAGCTGGGACCGGATGTGAAGGGAGATATCTTCGAGTATCTCCTCACCCATCTGGGGCAGTCGGCTCTTAACGGCCAGTTCCGCACTCCCAAGCAAATCCGCTCCTTCATGGTTGCGATGGTCGATCCCGAATTCGGCGACACCATCGACGACCCGGCTTGCGGCACTGCCGGTTTCCTGATCGATGCCGTTGAATATCTGCTGGCCAAGTACAGCGAAAACCCACAAGAAATGCCGATCTACGGTGAAGAGTGGCTTGAGCGCAAGGGACTGACGCTGGACGAAGCCAAGAAGCAGATGCCCAATCTTCAGACCTATCGCAAAGGGCCGGGTGAGAAGATTCCTGACTGGGGGATACTGGAGGCGTCCATCTACGGCACCGACGTGTCGCGCCAGATGATGCGCATCTCCATGATGAATCTGGTGCTGCACGGTATCGGTAAGGCGCGGCTCAAGCGGGCCAATGTCCTCTCCGAAATGGGCGGACTCACCGAAGATGATCTGAACCGGAAATACAAGGTCAGTCTCTCCAATCCACCGTTTGCGGGGATGCTCCCCAAGGATTCGATCCGCCATGATCTTCCCACCAATTCCAAGAAGAGCGAACTGCTCTTTCTCGGCCTGATGATGGAGTCACTGGCTCCCGGTGGCCGCTGTGCCGTGGTTGTACCGGAAGGGGCGTTGTTCGGTTCCACCGGAGCGCACGTAGAGTTGCGCAAGAAGCTGTTGCAGGATTTTGAGGTGCTGGCCGTGGTTTCACTCCCTGCCGGAGTGTTCAAGCCCTACGCCGGTGTCAAGACCTCGGTGCTAGTCTTCCGTCGTCCCGCCAATCCGCCGGAGCAAGGCAAACCGGCCACTGCCAAGGTCTGGTTTTACGAGATCAAGAACGACGGCTACGACCCGGACAAGATCACTGGAGGCGGCCGACCTGAGACTCCAGAGCAGAACGACATCCCAACCATGCTGGTTGCCTGGGAAGGGTACAAGGCGGGCAAGTTTAGCCAGCCGCCAGGTGTGGAAGCGGGAACAGTCCTGAAACCGGGCAGCCCTGACCCAAAATGCTGGTGGGCTGATTATGAGCGGATTGCCGACTCCGATGCCAACCTGGGAGCCTCACGTTACAAGCCGACAGTGGGTGAAGATCTCTCGGATGAAGACCCAGCGGAGCTTATTCATGATGTTCTGATGCTTGAGAAGAACCTTGTGGATGGACTGGAAAAGCTGCTGCAAGAAGTGGGGTCTGTTTGATGAAGTGGCCGATGGTTGAAATATCACGGTTTTGCCAGACTGGCAGCGGTGGAACACCGTCTCGTAATAACGCTGGCGACTACTATGGCGGGAATATTCCTTGGGTAAAATCTGGAGAGTTGAACCAAGAATTTGTTTTGAATACCGAAGAACGAATAACCGAACTGGCCATAAAGGAAAGCAGCGCTAAAATTGTTCCGGCTGGCGCAATCCTCGTCGCGATGTATGGGGCGACAGTTGGGAAGTCAGCGCTTCTTGGCATAGATGCAGCAACCAATCAGGCAATCTGTAATATTATTCCAGACCCCGAAGCAGCAGATACCCGATATGTCTGGTATGCCCTTAAAAACCAGCTCCCATATCTCTTGGCTCAGCGTGTTGGTGGTGCTCAACCGAATATAAGCCAACAAATAATCAAGAATACTCAAATCCCACTTCCTCTTCTCTCCGAGCAACGCCGTATCGTCGAAATCCTCGACCAAGCCGACCACCTCCGCAAGCTCCGCGGCGAAGCGGATAAAAAAGCCGAGCTCATCCTTCCGGCACTATTCAATAAGATGTTTGGCGGTCCGGCGACGAATCCGATGGGGTGGCCGGAAATGCCACTTCGTCAAGTCATTGCAAAGGTTGAAGCTGGCTGGAGCGCCGTCAGCGAAGCCCGTGGATGCACGAAGGATGAATTCGGGGTTCTGAAGGTAAGTGCTGTAACCAGTGGACGGTTCCTGGCTTGTGAACATAAGGCGGTGCTTGTGCTTCAAACTGACAGAGGCCTCTTAACACCTCGTCGTGGTGACCTACTTTTTAGCCGAGCAAACACTCGTGAACTGGTTGCTGCTTCATGCGTTGTTGAGGATGACCACCCAAATCTGTTCCTTCCTGACAAGTTGTGGAGATTGATTCTTCATCCAGATCGTGCAACTGCGATGTATTTGAAAGAGTTGTTTTGGAACAACGGATTTCGAGACAGGTTTCGTGCTTCCGCTTCGGGTAGCAGCGGCTCCATGCTCAACATCAGCCAAGAGGCGATGTTGAATACAATTGCCCCAATTCCTCCGTTTAAGCTACAGGAAGAGTATTCAGCAAAGGCATGGAGTTTAGCTGCTATTGCGAAAGAACGTAGGCTGGCTGGGGATGCACTTGATACACTTTGGTCAAATCTTTTGCAACGCGCCTTCTCAGGCACCCTTACCGCCGCCTGGCGTGAGGCCCACATGAAGGAACTGCTGGCCGAGATGGAACAGCAGGCGAAATATCTCAACTGAGACAGGAGGGCTATGACATGGCAGCTAAAGTAACCGGCCCAAAGGCCGCTAGTAGTGCATCCAAGACCCTCACCAGCAAAGCCACCGCCCCTAAATCCAAGACCGGCGCAGCCAGTACATTGAGTCAGACTGCTGCTCCGAAGAAGACCACCTCTGCCCCAGCAGCATCGGCAGCTTCCAAGGTGCTCACCGACGGACGCACCAGCAAGACATCGAAAACTGCTGCCGCCAGTGCCCTGTCACAGCGGGAAAAAGCAAAGAAAAAATAGGAACCCACCATGCTCACAGCATTGCATCTCGGTAATTTCAAGGCATTTGCCGAAATCCAGAATATCCCGATCCGGCCCATTACCCTTATCTTTGGCCCTAATAGCGCTGGCAAGTCCAGCATCATCCACAGCTTGGCTCTGGCCCATGAGGCCAGCCGGAAGGGTGATCTGGATATCTTCCGCACTGAGGTTGGTGGTAGTTCTATCGATCTGGGGGGCTTCCGGCAATACATCCATCGCCGACAGGCCAATCGACGTATGGAGTGGGGGGCAACCTTTGACACTTCTTGTCTCTCTGGCAGACTGGGCGAATTGTTGAAGCCGGTCGGCACCATCTCTGCTCATATTACCATTGGCATGCCGCTGGACGACCAGGATAAGCCGCTTGCCGGGACATTGCCGGGAGTGATTTCCTACGAACTGGAAAGCAGGGGCGAGATGCTGGTCCGCATGAGCAAACGCCCGGATGGAAGTATGGCAGTTGATCGATTGAATCACGATCATCCGGTGATCAAGCAGGTCGTCATGGCGGTGCTGGAGAGCGGCACAACAACGCAAAATGTACAGGAAGCAGATTATAATGCCTTGACTGAAACAATTGCAGAAATTGTCTCTTCGCTTCGCACAACGGGAAGTAAGTTTTTCCCTGAGGGGATCGTAGACAAAAGCAAACAAACGGAAGAAACCGATACGCCGATGCCGTTTTTCAGCGTCAGCAAAGGCAACCGTACCGAAGACTTATCCCGAGCGCTCAGATTTTTTCTTCCACGTTCGTTGAACGAATTGGTCACAGGTCTGTCCAAGACAGTACAAACTGAGTTCGCTCGTCTGTTGTATCTCGGACCTCTTCGTTCCTATCCTCCACGGCATTTGGCCTTTTCCGAGCATGATGACATCAACTGGTATGCAGGTGGCGGTTATACTTGGGACGTAGTACGCCGTAATGACGCAGTCCGCGAGTCGGTAAACGAATGGCTGAGTTCCAGTAAACTGAAAACTCCATACAAGCTGATGGTGCGCTCATTGGTAGCTGCCGACCGATTGAAGGAACCTATCGAATCTGGGCTTGCTCAAATTGAGAATGACGAAGAGGCCATGTTCGTTGGGTCAATTGATAAAGATGGCTATGTAATGAAACATTATCCTCCGAAGGATGATTCACGTTGTTTTTTCGAAGATATTGAGACCTCAGCCGAACTCATTGCGAAAATAGTAGAATCAGCTGAAATCGACCGCATCCGTGATCTAGTATTGGTAGACCAGCGATCTAATACTGTTGTCACCCACCGCGATGTCGGCATTGGAATCTCGCAGGTTCTGCCTGTGCTTGTCATGGCCTATGGATCACAACACAAACTGGTCGCGATGGAACAACCGGAAATTCACCTACATCCAGCGCTTCAGGCAGAGTTGGGAGATGTTTTTATTAAATCGGCGTTAGGGGAACAGAAAAACACGTTCATACTTGAAACTCATAGCGAGCATCTAATTCTGAGATTTATGAGGCGATTGCGCGAAACTTACCAAAAAAAGGATAATGGCTTGCCTCCAATAACTCCAATGGATATCTCAGTACTTTATGTTGAACCGGATGGGCCTCACAGCATAGTACGAGAAATGCCCCTCAATGAACTTGGGGAACTTGTGAAAGCTTGGCCGGGAGGCTTCTTCGAAGAAGGTCTCAGGGAGCAGTTCGGCGATGCTTGACGAATATGCTCTGGTACCCGACATTTTTGACCCTGCGGCTTATACCAATAACGTGCTTGCAGATGCATATTTACCGTTTCTGAAAGAGCCTTTGTTCAATGAGGCCATTGTTCGTGATATTCATAACGGAGCGTGGAGTCAGTATTGTCTCTCAAATGCTGCGAACCTTCATCGACTTACTAAAGAGATAATACGCAAACTCATCCAAAATAATCGATTAAGTCGCTTTCCGGCTCAGTCTTCAGACATACCAGCGCATGCACAAGACTGGTGCAATGAGAGCCTGCGAAGTCATACTGTCACTCCCCTTACTGGCATCATTGCCTCCCATTCAACTAAACAGACCTTTGCTCAAGCTGAAGTTGCATCAATAGAAATGCTGACAGGCACGAATTGGTGGCAGCGCAGGAGCCCGTCTGTCACGGTTGATCGCAAAACAAACACTTATCTTGCTGTCCTGGATAGGGTGTTCCATCAGGCGAACTCTTTAATGTTTATCGATCCGAATCTTGATCCAAGTTCTCGCAATTACCGGGAGTTTTCTCGACTGCTCACACCTTTGAGCCAACGGCAGTTGCGTCCGAGGATCGAAATTCACCGGAGTCTTTGCCAGGGAGATGGGCGTGCTCGCACGTTCCCGACAGAAGCAGACTGGAAAGTGAGTTTTGCTGGATTGGGGGCGGATCTACATGCCTGCGGCCTGACAGCCGAGGTTTTTCTTTGGGATGATTTTCACGAGCGCTACCTGATTACCGATATCGTCGGGGTCAGCGTGCCTGCTGGCTTCGACGTAACCGGCAAGAAGGATGATTGGTCTACCTGGGGGCGACTCGGGCGTGAAGACAAGGACAAGATTCAACGTCTTTTTGATCCCGCAGCGAGACCTGAGAGTCTGAAGTGGCACTTTCAGATCGGGGCATGATGCTGCACATATTTTAGAGTCGTCTTCCTAGTTTATAGAGATGGTGTTAAGTGCTGATACGAAATGTTTGACGGAGGCAAATACATTCGCAATGAGTCCCATTATGTTCCACTCAATACTCCCTTTCCTCATCATCGCGCCTCCGCTCGTCTACGCCCTGATCTCACTTTGGTGCGGCCGTGCCCATTTTAGCCGCAAAAGGCCGCAAAACGCCACTCTCCCGCCGGTGACCATCCTCAAGCCGGTCAAGGGGATGGATGCGGAGAGCTTTGCCAACTTCGCCTCCTTCTGTTGTCAGGACTATCCCTGCTTCCAGATGGTGTTCGCCGTTGCGTCGGCTGAAGACCCGGCAATTCCGGTAATCAATCGGCTGATGGCGGAATTCCCGGCCGTCGACATGGAACTGGTGGTGGACGGACGGCTCTACGGCCCCAACTACAAGGTCTGCAACCTGATCAACGCCTTCCCCATGGCAAAATATGACATCATCATCGTCTGCGACAGCGACATCCGCGTGGGGGAGCGGTATCTGCAGGAGGTATGCGCGCCGTTCAGCGACCCTGAGGTGGGGCTCGTGACCTCGTTGTACCGGACTACCGGGGTGTACGGGGCCGCGAGCGCCATAGAGGCAATGGGGTTCACCACGGAGATGGTGCCGAACGTGATGGTGGCGCTCAAGCTTGAAGGGCTTTCCTTTGCCCTCGGCGCTTCCATGGCGGTGAGAAGGGCTGCGCTGGAGAAGATCGGCGGTTTCACCGCGCTTGTGGATTACCTGGCGGACGATTATCAGCTTGGCAATAAGGTCTGGCGCGCCGGCTACCGGTTGGAGCTTTCCGACTACTACGTGGAAAGCATCATGCATCGGGAAACCCTGAAAAACATCCTCTCCCGCCAGCTGCGCTGGGCCCGCACCATGCGGGTCAGCCGTCCCGGCGGCTACTTTGCATCAGGCATCACCCAGCCATTCCCCGCGGCGTGCCTCTCCCTCGTCGTTTCCGGCTTCTCCCTGCCGGGTCTTGCGGCGGCAATTCTCCTTTACGCCTGCCGCGCCGTTACGGCGCTTGTCTACAGCCGTTCCTTCGTCCGCGACAATATCTTCCCCCGTTGGCTCTGGCTCCTCCCCGTGCGGGATTTCTTCGCCTTTGCCACCTGGGCGCTCTCTTTTCTCGGTAACCGCGTCAGCTGGCGCGGGCACCTGTTCCGGCTCCTACCCGGCGGCCGGATCGAGGAAGAGGGGCCTTTTCCTTCCCCATAACTGCAAAACTCCAAGCAGCTTTCATTCACGACTTGCTGAAATAAATGCTCTTCCGGTGATGCTGTTTGCCGCGTGTCTGTTATAATCTTGACTGATTTAACCATATCAAAAGCCACAGTTGGTCACGGATTAACACGGATCTGGACGGATTTACACGGATAAATCAGGACATATTCCGGTTTCAGGCCATACCCCTTTGGGTCTTGGTTCTCGGTCTTCTAAATCCGTGAAAATCCGTACAAATCAGATTTGATCCGTGTTCAAATGCTTTTTCAAGGTTTAAACATTCGCGAGGCATTATGGCCGCTCCTCTCCGCAATGATATCCGCAACATCGGCATCATCTCCCATATCGACGCCGGCAAGACAACGGTTTCCGAGCGCATTCTCTTTTACGCCGGCGAAACCCACAAGATGGGTGAGGTGAACGAGGGGGAGGCGGTTATGGACTGGATGCCCCAGGAGCAGGAACGGGGCATCACCATTACCGCCACTTCGACCACCTGCCGTTGGGGGCGGTTCTGGATCAACCTGATCGACACGCCGGGGCACATCGACTTTACCATCGAGGTGGAACGGAGCATGCGGGTGCTTGACGGGGCGGTGGCCATTCTCAGTGCCGTTGAAGGGGTCCAGCCCCAGACCGAGTCGGTGTGGCGTCAGGCGGATCGCTACCATGTGCCCCGCGTCTGCTTCATCAACAAGATGGACAGGGTCGGCGCGGATTATCGGGCGGTGCTGGCCGGGATGGAGGCGCGGCTCAAGGCCCGGTCGGTGCTCCTCCAGCTCCCCCTTGGAAATGAGGCTGAGTTCAGCGGTGTCATCGATCTTCTTGCCGAGGAGGTGCTCACCTTCAGCGCTGCCGACCAGGGAAAGACCGTGGAACGGCGGCCGATTCCACCGGAGTACCTGGATGAGGTAAGGATCGCCCGGAATAAGTTGGTAGAGGCGGCGGCCGATTTCGATGACGGCATTCTCAGTGATTATCTTGCCGGGGAGAGGGTGGATGCGGAGCGACTGCGTGAAGCAGTGAGGAAGGGAACCACCTCCTGTCGCCTCTTTCCGGTATTGTTCGGCGCCGCCCTGCGCAATAAGGGGATACAGCCGCTTCTGGACGCAGTCGGGAGCTATCTCCCTTCTCCGCTTGAAATTCCGCCCGCCAACGGCAAGGGACCGGGAGCAGAGGAATTGAAGACGCTTCACTGCGACCCCGAGGCGCCTCTCGTGGCACTTGCTTTCAAGGTGCTGGCTGAGGAAGGGCGCAAGCTCACCTATCTGCGCATTTATTCGGGGACGCTCCGCAACGGGGCTGCGCTGCTCAACAGCAGCAGGGGGGTGATGGAGAAGCCGGCCCGCATGTTCCGCATGCATGCCCACAAAAGGGAGCAGGTCATGGCGGCGGCGGCAGGCGACATTATCGCCGTTACAGGGCTCAAGTATGCCCTGACCGGCGACACGCTCTGTGACCCGGACCACCCCCTGATACTGGACGGGCTCGTCGTCCCCGAACCGGTGGTTACACTGGCCGTGGAAGCGAAGGGGGTGGAGGACCGGGAGCGGCTCCCTTCGGCGCTGGAGAAACTCCAGTGGGAGGACCCCACCTTCAGGGTGCATGAGGACGAGGAAACCAGCCAGACCATACTTACAGGGATGGGGGAACTGCACCTGGAGATCGTAACCGACCGGCTGTTCAGGGAATACGGCGTTGCGGTAAAAACCGGAGCTCCGCGGGTCATGTACCGGGAAACCCTGCGTCATGCCGTGGAGCGACGGGAACTGTTCAGCCGGGAAGTGGACGGGAAACTGCACAAGGGGGAGGTGTTGCTGCGCCTCACGCCCCTTTCCCGCGGTGAAGGGGTGCGCATCCTTCTCCCTCCCGAAGAAGAGCTGCTGTTGCCGATCGAGTTGCGCACCGTCCTGGAGGAGAGCCTGCGCCAGGTCTGTGCTGCCGGGGCCAAAACCGGCTATCCGTTGACCGACCTGGAGGTAAGGGTGATCGAGGCCCCCTATGAACCGAATATCACCACCGACCTGGGGTTACGGGCTGCCGCCCATCGGGGGATGGTGCTGGCTGCGCAGGCCGGACCGCTCGTTATTCTCGAACCGGTGATGACCCTGGAGCTTGTCATACCTGCGGAACATGCCGGCAGGGTGCTCGGCAGCATTCAGCAGAAGCGGGGCCGGGTGGAGGGGATAGAAAGCTCCGCAGACAGCGAGTTTATCCGGGCGCAGGTTCCCCTGTCGGAAATGTTCGGCTACATGACGGAATTGCGTAGCGCCACCAAGGGGCGCGGCACCTACACCATGGAATTTTTCCGTTTCGACGTTGCCCCTGAAGATATCCAGAGGCGCTTCGGCTTGGAATAAAAGAAGGATAATGACGATGGGTATTCAGCGTTGTCCGGTTTGGTTTGTGCATCAAGGTTGTTAAGCCCCATTAGGGGCGTTCGAATGTAGCCGGGGGATTCATCCCCCGGATGAGATGCTATATTTCCCCACGTCACGTACGTGACGTGATGATATTTCGCCTGGATGACCGGGGAATGAATTCCCCGGCTACCAGTATTCTGTCCCTACGGGACGTAAGCAAAAACCAAACCGGACAACGCTGATGGGTATTCAATATCATGCCCGTAACCGTTGGTCTAATTCCAATTTGCGATCATGTTGAGACTATTGGAGCGTAGGCATCTTGCCTGCGGCAAAGGCAGGCTGGAAGCCTACCCTCCTTTGATTAATGTCAACTTGAAAGCAATGTGGAATAGGAACGGTAAAGCCGGCTGTTGCCGATGACGCAATTCAGCGGGAGGTCACATGACACTGAAAGAGAGGATCGATAAATTGTTCCCGACGGAAGCGGAGATAAGCAAGTCTTTCCGCCTGCCGGAACCGATCGAGTTGAACAGTTTTCTCATCAACGGAGAACTGCGCAGTTGGAACGGTCCCATGCAGGAGGTTTTTTCCCCGGTCTGCGTGAAGACCGAAGCGGGGCTTTTCCGGCAGATGATCGGGAGGTTCCCGTTGATGGCAGAGTCCGACGCGTTGTCTGTCCTTGATGCGGCAGTCGGGGCCTACGACTGCGGCCGGGGGCGCTGGCCGACCATGTCCGTTGAGGAGCGGATTGCCTGCGTTCAGGAATTCGCCTACCGGATGAAAGAAAAGCGGTCTGAGGTGGTGAGCCTTCTCATGTGGGAAATCGGCAAGTCGCTCAAGGATTCCGAAAAGGAATTCGACAGGACGGTCGATTACATAGCCGATACCATCGATGCGCTGAAAGAACTGGATCGGGTTTCGTCCCGGTTTGTCGTCGCCCAGGGGATCATCGGCCAGATCCGTCGCGCGCCGATAGGGGTCGCCCTTTGCATGGGCCCCTACAACTATCCCTTGAATGAAACCTTCACCACTCTGATTCCGGCATTGATCATGGGGAATACGGTTATCCTCAAGCCGCCGCGCCACGGGGTACTCCTATTTTACCCCCTTCTGGAGGCGTTCCGCGATTCTTTCCCTCCCGGGGTGGTGAACACGCTTTTCGGCGCCGGAAGGACGGTCACTCCGCCGCTGATGGCTTCCGGCAAGGTGGACGTGCTCGCCTTCATCGGTACGAGCAAGGCTGCCGATAGCTTGCAAAAAGGGCATCCCAGGATGCATCGGCTCCGCTTGGTGCTGGGGCTGGAGGCAAAAAATCCCGCCATTGTCCTCCCTGACGCCGACCTGGAGTCCGCTGTCGAGGAGTGTGTGGCCGGGAGCCTGTCGTTCAACGGCCAACGCTGCACTGCAATCAAGATCGTTTTCGTTCACGAGAGCATTGCGGATGAATTCCTCAGCCGCTTTGCAGCGGCAATCGCCGTCATGAAATGCGGTATGCCATGGGAGTCGGGGGTCGGCATAACGCCGTTGCCGGAGCCGGGTAAGCCGGAATATCTGTCCTGCCTGGTTGCAGACGCCGTACGCCTTGGGGCACGGGTAGCCAATGAGGCGGGGGGGACGGTCAACGGTACCTTTTTCTACCCGGCCCTGGTGTATCCGGTAACGGCGGAGATGAAGCTTTATAATGAAGAGCAGTTCGGTCCTGTCATACCGGTCCTGCCGTTTACGGATATCGAGACGCCGATCGAGTATCTCACGGCATCGGACTACGGCCAGCAGGTGAGTATTTTCGGCCGGGATGCAGCGGTTCTGGCAAAGCTCATCGATCCCCTGGTCAACCAGGTTTCCCGCGTCAATATCAACAGCCAGTGCCAGCGTGGCCCGGATATCTTCCCCTTTACGGGCAGGAAAGATTCGGCGGTCGGCACCCTCTCCGTTTCCGATGCCCTGCGGGCCTTTTCCATCCGCACCCTCGTGGCCGCCAGAGATACCGAACTCAATAAGGAGATCATTCGCACTATCGTCCGCGAGCAAAAATCCAACTTTCTTTCCACGGATTTCATTCTGTAACGGGGAGGCTGATTGCGGTGGTGCTTTAGACGGCCTGCTGAGCGTTGTGGTGTGGTTGCAGGTCCCGGGAACGGCGTTATAATAGGGATGTGTACGTGTACTAACGGCATTGACGCGTTCAGAGTGTCAGCGTGGGAGGTAGAATCGGGCGCATGATGTCGTGGAAAAATAACATACGGAGGTTTATGCATGAGGGGGAATGATGCCGTACAGCAGGTCAAAGCACTGAGAACCAGTGAGCAGAGCTTTGTAAAGTGGTGGCGTAAGGATAACGATTTTGTCGATTTTGCGCTGATCGACGCATTCCTCGACCACGTAAAGGCGGATGATGTAATAGACGGTTTTGAGCTGCTCGACATGGAAATGATGTGGGATGTGCTCCACAGCCTGAACCCGGACACTCTGTTGCGGGGGAGGAAGAACGGGGAGGAAATCATCACCTGGCGATGGGTCGACAGGGACGGCAACGAAAAGACGACTATTTACCCCTTCACTCCCGAAGCGCTCATGACACTGATTGATACGGAGTTCTTTGCCTAGGAGCCTGTCGAACTCAGGAAGAATCTACTGCGAGAACGGAAAATCGGCCCATATTCCCGGAAATTTTCGACAAATAGGTCCACTATTCGCTCTCAAATGTCCGAAAATCTGTCCTCGATTTGCCATTCTCTCGTTACGATTCCCCAAGTCCGACAGGCTCCTGGGAGTTTCATGTGATTAATTTTGATGAAGGAGGGTGGTGCTATGACCAACAAGTGGGAAGAACGGGAAAAAGCCCTGGAAAACCAGTATATCTACAACGAGGAAAAGAAGAAGATCGAGCAGATGAGGGAGTCGGCCTGCGAGGAGATAATCCATGCGTATTGCCGCAATCGTTGCCCCAAGTGTGGCTCTGCCATTGAGGCCATGACTTTCCGCGGGGTGCCGCTCGATAAATGCCCAGGCTGCGGCGGGGTCTGGCTTGGCCCCAAGGACCTGCAGATCCTGGCGGCAAAGGATCATCGCAGCTGGTTCGACAAATGGTTCAAGGGTGAGGAATAAGAGAACGGAAACTGAATAAGAAAAGCCCCGGGATATGGTCCCGGGACTTTTCCCCTCTAATTGGCACCGTGCTAAGATACTTTATCCTTCTCTGTCGGTGGAAATCTTATAGCCCCTTACCGTATGCCGTTTTGCGGGCATGCAATCAGATTGAGCCAGTCGTTTTTCCCCTTTTAAGCGGCTGTCACGCTGCCTGGCAGATGAGACAAATCGCGTTCCGCGTTATCTTGCACAGCACCAATTATTTGATTCGCTCCGGGATATCGTATGTTCGTGAGAGTGGCTGATCTTGTCCTTGTATTCTATTGAGAAAACGCTTCAGGCTTCTCTCTGCATGGAGAGCTTGCTCACCACGATTGAACTCAATATTCGAATTTGCAATAAATGATAATCAGGGCCTCGCCCGATGTATTACGCATATCCCAGAGAATTTTCAAAGAACATTGTCTTTGAAAGTTTTAATGCAACAGGGGTGCCAGTCGTGCAACTTATTGATTTGATGGAAAGTGTGTTTTAAGCGTTTTCCGAATGTGTATGCGAATCCGACAATCCTGCAGAACCAGCCGGGGCAAATGATCGGCAGTGAATGTAATTTGCAGTATTTATCATATGTTACGGAGCTGGAGCTCAATGTAAAGAAATGAATAATCGATGTCGGAATATTTTACATCCTGATTAGCACTAATCTTCCGCAGAAGTTACCCCCCTTTGAGAAAGGGGGGCAAGGGGGGATTTTCCTGCTGCGATGAAAGGCAAATCCCCCTAAATCCCCCTTTCATAAAGGGGGACTTGGTCTTTCGGAAGATTGGTACTAATCGGCTTTTACATTTAGTAGTTTCCGCCTGTCAGTGTGGCGGTAACGCTTCCTACCGTCACCTTTGTCTGCACCTTGACCGGAATCCGCCTTGCATCATCGGTGAGCCAGATGAGAACAGAGCCTTTTCCCTCAAAAACCCCTTTTGGCTTAACCAGCGGTTTTATAACGATTGTATTGACCTTGCCCAGAATCGTGCTGATTTTTTCTTTCCTCAGCACCTTCACTTCGATGACGTCCGGCTCTTTGCCGTCTAATACGGCAATATGAAACGACTTACCCACTTCAAGCTTTGCATACCTGGCGTAAAAAAAGCTCGCATAGATGTCGTAGGTGTTTGCGCCAATGGCGATTTCGGCCTTTTCCCCGGATAGATGGTCGAGATACAGTGCTTTTCCGCTTCGCGGGTCAAAGGATATTTCCCTGTCTCTGCGGTGTTTCCCTTCCCTGATTTGCATCCGATAATGCTGTGTGGAACCTGGAAATGGCGCCCGGTCTATGAGAAGAGTGCTTTCAATCCTGTCTTCAACCGGGAGGAATAAGGAAAGCCAGTCATTGGATCGGGCCGTGGAGGTTATGCGGCGCATTCCCTTTACTTCGACTATTTCCTGCGTTGCCGTACCGATCTTGATCCCGCTCCAGGCCAGGTCGTAGATAAGTTTTTCCGGGACGGTTTCTGCAAGAGCCGCCGGCAGCCAACAGACAAGCCAGAGTGAAACGGTTATGAATCGAGTATAACGTTTGATTTTCAGCCTCGTGCCGTCAGTTTAGGAGCCTGTCGGACTTAGGAATGAATCTACTGCGAGAACGGAAAATCGGTCCATATTCCCGGAAATTTTCGACAAATAGGTCCACTATTCGCTCTCAAATTTCCGATAATCTGTCCTCGATTTGCCATTCTCTCGCTACGATTCCCTAAGTCCGATAGGCTCCTAGGTCATCAGTATTTTGTTCTTCAGGATGAGTATTTCAAAGGCCATGGCTGCTTTACCGATCAGTTTCTGCATATCGACGACCCTGTCCCCGAGATCTCCGGCACCGCCATCCACGTAGAAAATTGCCACCACCCGCCCCATCATCAGCAGGGGGATCAATAGGGCGCAGGCAGGTTTACCACCTTCCAGGGCTGTTAGTATTTTCGTATTGGCAGGTGTATCGGTAAGCGGTCCCAGGTAGAAACTCTTCCCATCCGCCACCATTTTCAAGACCGACGGGGCGTCAAGGGGGATTTGCAGCTCCTCGAAACCAGCAACGACCTTTTTCCGGGAAAGGGCCGTCCAACCTCCTGCAACATTCCTCCGCACGAGAAATAGAGCCACCCGGTCGAATTCCTGGCCGGTATAGTTTACGATCAGGTTGGCGATCGCGTCCCTGTCCTTTGCTTCAGCCAGTTGCATGGAAAAGGTGTCGATGGTGTATTGCCTGATGGTCTCTTCCCGGGCCGCAGCGTTGGGGAGATTGCCCTGCATAAGTTCTTCGGCGGGTTCCAGCCCGTAGTCATCCAATTCGGAGAGGAGCGGAAGTTCGATGACCTCTTCCTCCACTGACGGGGTAAATGCCGCTTTTGCCTTCTTTGGCTCACGGGGAGGCGGTTCGGCGGACTCAGCCTCTCTGGCGCGACGTCTGCCCCCACTTGTGACGCTGATGTAGCGCGTTTCCCTTTTAATGTCGTAATGCTTTTCCAGGGCAAGGATCAGTCTCAATTCCGGGGAGACCAGCGGCATGACAATAAAGCCGGTGATGAAAGAGATTTCTTCTATGGAGGCAAAGTCCGAAGGATCTGCCATGGCTACGACAAGTTTCTTCTTGTCGAGGCCCAAGGGGATGACCTTGTATTTTTTAACGACTTCTTCGGGGATGAGCTTGAGTACCTGGGGCGAAAGCGCCATCAACTGGTCGGAACTGGCATAGGGGACCCCCAGTTTCATGCTGAGGAAGTGGGCAAGGTCCTTTTCTTCTATATACCCCATTTCGATGAGATTGGTTCCAATCCTGCCGCCGAAGATAACCTGGCTTTTCAGCGTTTCATCCAGTTCGGCCGGGGTTATCTTGCCTGCCTTAACGAGCATTTCGCCCAGTTTGATAGTCATCTGTCCCCCCATCAATTGCGTAACTGTTCATAAGCAATAGGTTAATTACGCCGTGCCTAATGTAGTTGTTCGCACATGGCCTGTCAACAGCAAACAGCTGTGTCCCGGCCGGTTTGCGGATGGGGGGATTCTACGTTAAACTTGCCTTAAGCTTGCCGGAAAACACAACCGCGAGGCGTCCCATGACCCCCCAGTTCCATCCTTATCTTATCAACGGCCCTTTTGACGATCCGGGGCTCTATATCGACTTTCTCTTCGAGCGGCGGGCGATCCTTTTCGATCTGGGCGATCTGGCGGATCTTACTCCCCGCAAGCTTCTTCGCATCAGCCATATCTTTGTTTCCCACACCCATGTGGATCATTTTATCGGTTTCGACCAGCTCGTGCGGCTCTGTCTCGGTCGTGAAAAAAGGCTCCATCTTTATGGGCCGGCGGGATTTGTCGACCAGGTGGGACACCGCCTGGCCGCCTATACCTGGAACCTGGTGCAGAACTACCCTACCGATTTCACCATCGTTGCCGTTGAGCTGCATCGGGACGGCAGGGCGTTCGGCGCCGAGTTCCATTGCCGCGACGGCTTTCGCCGGATGGGGGATTCTTCCTTTGCCGTGGTTGACGGAGTTCTGCTGGACGAGGAGAACTTCCGTGTCAGGATAGCATTTCTCGACCATAAAGTTACCTGCCTCGCTTTTTGTCTCGAAGAGAAGAACCATGTGAATATCATGAAAAATCGGCTGGAAGAGATGGGGCTTCCCGTCGGGGAATGGCTTGGCGAGCTGAAACGGGCGGTCTTGCGCGGCGATGGCGATGAAGCGCCTGTCAGGGCATGGTGGCAGGAGCGAGGCGAGAGCCGCGAGCGTTTCTTCACCCTCGGTCGGTTGAAGTCGGAGGTGCTCCGGATCGTACCAGGGCAGAAGATCGCTTACGTCACCGATGCCCTGTACAGCCCGGAAAATGCGGCAAGGATCGTCGCGCTTGCGCGTAATGCGGACTATCTTTTCATTGAGTCTACATTTCTTGACGAGGAAGCGGATCGGGCACGTGAGAGGTGTCACTTGACGGCCCGCCAGGCCGGGGTTCTCGCCCGTGCGGCAGGCGCAATCCGCGTAACCCCATTTCATTTTTCGCCGAAATATGCCGGTGAAGGCATCAGAATACAGCGGGAACTGGAAGAAGCGTTCAACGAAAGATAGGTCCGAATCTTTACATTCGTTAAAACTTACCTATACTTTACTTTGCGACGATTCCTGTTTTGCGGAGGGTGTTTGTGCTGCTTCTTGTGGAAAAACTGGGCTCGCTAACCCTATCCATCCTCCAGGAAATGGGGAGGATGGTCAATTTCATCATCTATGCCTTCTACCTGATTATCCGCTCGCCCGGAAAACCGGTCCACATCCTGAAGCAGATCCGTTTCATCGGCGCCAAATCCTTTTTCGTCATTTTCCTCACCGCTTCCTTTACCGGCATGGTCCTCGGCCTGCAGGGTTATTACACACTGGCCAAGTTCGGCTCCGAAGGTATGCTCGGTTCGGCTGTGGCACTTTCCCTGATCCGCGAGCTGGGGCCGGTGCTCACGGCCCTGATGGTGACGGGTCGCGCCGGCAGCGCCATCAGCGCGGAAATTGGCATCATGCGCATAACCGAACAGATCGACGCCCTGGAAACCATGGCCCTTGAGCCATGTAAATACCTCGTCTCACCCAAGCTTCTTGCCGCGATCATCTCGTTGCCGCTCCTCTGCGCTATTTTCGACGTGGTTGGTATCTACGGCGGTTACCTGGTGGGGGTGAAACTTCTTGGGGTGAACCCGGGCGCCTATTTCCATGAGATGGAAAAGAGCGTGGAGTGGAAGGATGTCTACTCCGGCATTATCAAGTCGGTGTCGTTCGGCGTCATCATTGCCTGGATCTGTTGTTACAAGGGATATTTCGCAGGCCACGGCGCCGAAGGGGTGTCCCGGGCAACCACCGCCGCCGTGGTCATGTCTTCGGTGATGGTGCTGATATGGGACTATTTCCTCACTTCGGTGTTGCTGTGAAAACGTGCTGCGTGCTGCGTGCTACGTGCTGCGTTGCAATGCGCGCCGAAGGCGCGAATCATCACGCAGCACGCTGAACGCAGCACGGACCAAACCATGATCAAACTGGTGAACGTGGAAAAATCTTTCGGCAGCCAGGTGGTGCTCAACAAGCTGAACCTGGAAATTCCCCATGGGAAGATTACTGCCGTGATCGGACCTTCCGGCGAGGGGAAAAGCGTCCTCCTGAAGCACATGATCGGTCTGCTCAGACCTGACCGGGGGGCGGTGATCGTCGATGGCGAGGATATCACCGGTATGGGGCGGGACCGGCTCAATCATGTTCGGGAAAAGTTCGGCATGCTCTTCCAGAATGCCGCTCTCTTCGACTCCATGACGGTCTTTGAGAATGTTGCCTTTCCCCTGGAAGAAAAGACCCGGCTTTCCCGGACGGAGATTGCCGCCCGTGTCCACGAGGCCCTTGAGCATGTGGGGCTCAAGGGGGTGGATAAAAAGTTTCCCGACGAGCTGTCCGGGGGGATGAAAAAGCGGGTAGGGCTCGCGAGGGCGGTCTTGCTCGATCCCAAGATAATCCTCTTCGATGAGCCGACCACAGGCCTCGATCCGATTATCTGCCGGGCAACTCACCAGCTGATAAAGGATACCCATGTCCGGTTCGGTTTCACCGCGGTGGTCGTTTCTCACGAGATACCGGAGATTTTCGATGTCTCCGATTTTGTGGCCATGCTCTATCGGGGGGAAATCCTGGAGGTGGGGACCCCGGAAGAGATCCAGCGATCAACCCATCCGGTAGTGAGACAGTTTATCAGCGGCAGCCTGGAGGGCCCTATACATCTGGTATAGTATTACTGCGGTAATTAAACATATGAACGGTAGGGGCTAGGCTTGCCTCGCCCAATCGGGGCACGGCGCGCCGTGCCCCTACATCAGGATTGTGATGTTTAATTGCCGCAGTAGTACCTCTCAAAGAGTAGCGTTAAGGATGCACTATGAAAAAAGCCGGGCTGGAAACCATTGTCGGAATTTTCGTGCTGATAGGGATACTCTGCCTCGCCTACCTCTCCATCAAGCTGGGGAAAATGGAGTTGTTCGGCGGTGATTACTATACGGTCACAGCTAATTTCGATTCTGTTTCCGGATTGAAAAGCGGGGCATCGGTGGAAATTGCCGGGGTCGAGGTCGGGCGGGTGGAGCGGATCATTCTCGACCCGAAGGGCAATGACCGGGCCAAGGTGTATCTGCGGATCAGGAGCGGGGTGAAAATGTTCGACGATGTTATTGCCGCGGTGCGCACCCGGGGGATAATCGGTGATAAGTTCATACAGCTCAACCCGGGCGGCTCGGATAAAATCATCGCCAATGGCGGGCGGATTCGCGAGACCGAGTCGTCGGTGGACCTGGAGGAACTGGTGAGCAAGTATATCCATGGCAAGGTGGATTAGTTTTCCGCAAAAAAGCCCGGCAATCAGCGAGATCCTTGGTCAAAAACAGATTTTCCTGTGTCTGGTGATAAGGTTTTGCTGGTCGGCCGGTTGACACCGTTGTACAGGAGGGTGAAATTATGGACGCATTCTATAAGGTAGTAACGGTATCCTTTCTCGTAATGTGTTGTTGCTCGAAGCCCTGTTTTGCCGAGGAACCGGGGCAGGGGAAGCTGGTTCTGGGGCTTAACGCCTGCATTCAGCGGGCGCTCGCCTTTGCACCGGAGTTGGGCGAAACCAGGGCCGATATCGAGCTGGCCGCCTCGAAGCTGGCTGAGGCCAAATCGAGCCGCTTTCCGCGGATCGAGCTCTTGAATCTCATCGGTCCGGTTCCCCAGGCGCGTGGCAACCAAGTGTCCTCGCCCGACAGAATAAACCAGACGGACCGCTTGACATGGTTTGACCGGGCTGACGCCACCATTGTCCAGCCGCTTTATACCTTCGGCAAGATTAGCGAGAGCATGAAGGCGGCCGGGCACGGCATCGAAGTGGACCGGGCGAAGCAGGAGCAGAGGCAGAACGAGATAGCCCTGAAGGTCAAGGAGTACTACTATGGACTGCTCCTTGCCCGCGAGTTGAAGGAAATGGTGCTGGATGTCCGGGAAAGCCTGACCAAGGCAAGGGACAAGGCCCGGAAACTCCTCAAAGAGGAGTCCCCCAATGTGGAAGAGCTTGATATCTTTAAGCTCGATGCGTTTGCCGGAGAGGTCGACAAGTACCTGGAAGAGGCGAACAAGGGGGCAGCGTTGGCTCTCTCGGCCCTGCGCACCCAGATAGCCCTCCCTGCCGAGGTGGAGATGGACATAGAAACCGAGCGGCTTACTGCTGACGAAGTCAAGGTTCCGGACCTGCCCCTTTTTCTGGAGGCCTCCAAGGCGAAGCGTCCCGAATACAAACAGATAAAGCAGGGGTTGCGAGCCAGGGCGGCCCTGGTTGAAGCCGCGACGGCCGCTTACTATCCCGACATCTTCCTTGGCGGCTATCTTTCCGCTGCCTACGCGGAGAAGCGTGACAGGGTTTCCAACCCCTGGGTGCCCGACCAGTTCAACCATTTCTGGGCTGGTGTGGCGTTGGGCCTCAAGTGGAACCTCGACTTCGGCATTACGGGGGCCAAAGTGGCTGCGGAGCGGGCCCAGTACAACCGACTGGTCGCCACCCGGGAATTTGCCGAAAACAACATCCCTCTGCAGATAAAGAAGTCATACCTGGAGATCCATGAGGCTGAAAAAAGCATCGAGGCGACCCGCTTCGCTTACACGAATGCCAAAAAGTGGGTAGTGGCGGCCATTGCCAATTTCGATTTCGGCGTTGGGCCGGCAAAGGAAATATTCGATGCGCTTCAGAATTATGCCAGGATGCGCGCTGGCTATTTCCAGTCGATCTATAACTTCAAACTGGCCCAGGCCAATCTGGCCTATGCGGTGGGTGAAGCGCCGCTGTAATTCTCCCGGATGCTGTGGGTGAGGAGGTTGTGTCTGATGAACATCCGAACGATTATTATGACAACCCTGTTGTTCTGTTTGTGCATAACCGGGGCAAAGCAGGCGCTTGCCTCCGTCACCAACGAGGTGAAGAGCATGGTGGACGAGGTGGTGCGGATCGTTTCCGACAAGGAGATGAAAAAGCCGCAAAACGAACAGAAGCGGCGCAATGCGCTGAAGAAGGCGATCAGCACGATTTTCGATTATGGCGAGATGACGCAGCGCTCAATGGGGAAGCACTGGAAGGAGCGGAGCCCGGCGGAGAAGAAGGAGCTTGTCCAACTGTTCGAAACGCTTCTGGAGAACTCTTACGCCGGAAAGATCGAATCGTACAACCAGGAGAAGATCGTCTATCTGAAGGAAAACGTGGAGAGCGAGTATGCCGATGTGAGATCCAAGGTGATCACTGCCAAGCGCGACGAGTTTTCCCTCGACTACCGTCTCATGAGCAAAGGGGGACGGTGGATGGTTTATGATGTGGTTATCGAGGGGGTGAGCCTGGTCTCCAATTACCGGACCCAGTTCAATAACATCATTCAGCGTCAAGGGTACGGGGAGTTGGTAAAGAAGTTGCGGGTGAAAAGCGAGGAGATCAAGGCTCCATAGGCTGGTGGGACGAAGTGGATTGATGATATGAAAAAACATCGCAACACAGCCCGGATCGTCTTGATCTTGCTCTTTGCCTGTTCGTTGCTTGCTGAGGCGCCGTGCAGTGCCGGCCAGGCGGTGAAAGGTGGGCTGGAAAAGGCCACCTTTGCCGGCGGGTGCTTCTGGTGCATGGAGGCGCCGTTCGATAGGCTTGAGGGGGTGACTTCCGTCACCGCAGGTTACACCGGCGGGCAGAAGAAGAACCCTACCTACGAGGAAGTTTCCGCCGGCGGCACCGGCCACGCCGAGTCGGTGCAGATTGTCTACGACCCGGCAAGGATCGGCTACGCAAAGCTCCTCGACGTCTTCTGGCGCAACATCGACCCGACCGTCCGGGATCGCCAGTTCTGCGATGTGGGGACGCAGTACCGCTCGGCCATCTTCTATCATTCTCCCGAACAGAAAAATCTTGCCGAAGAGTCGAAACGGTTGCTGGAAAAGACGAAACCGTTCGCAGCGCCGATCGTAACCGAAATTGTGCCGGCTTCCGAGTTCTATCCCGCCGAAGATTACCACCAGCATTACTACAAGAAGAATCCGATCCGTTATAAGTTCTACCGTCAGGGGTGCGGCCGCGACCGAAGGCTGAAAGAGCTGTGGGGTGCTGCTGCAGGGCACTGATGGCCGGATTTGTGCAACTTTACCCGTACCATGTCCAAGTTATGCGCAATGGCCGGATATTCCTTTTCTGTGGTCCGGTATGGCGGTTTCTGGTCGGGACAATCCTTTTTTGTTGACAACAGTGCACTGCCGCAAATAAAATCAATCAGTTTACGCTTGATTATTTATTCGGGGGGATTTCAGGGATGGCAAAGGTTTTTAAAGTGGCGGTTCTGCCGGGAGACGGCATCGGGCCGGAGGTTATGGCTGAGGCGCTCCAGGTGCTGGACGCCGTGGAAAAGAAATACGACGTTAAATTCGAGCGGACCCATGCCAATGTCGGTGGCGCCGGGATCGACAACGAGGGGAAGGCCCTGCCCGAAACCACAGTGAATATCTGCAAGGCGGCCGATGCCATTCTGTTCGGCTCGGTGGGCGGCCCCAAGTGGGAAACCCTGCCGCCGGAGGAGCAGCCCGAGCGTGGCGCGCTCTTGCCCCTCAGGAAAATCTTCGGCCTCTACGCAAACTTAAGGCCGGCCATCATCTTCCCGTCGCTCACCGGCGCCTCGTCCCTGAAGGAGGAGGTCATCGCAGGCGGCTTCAACATCCTGGTCATCCGTGAACTGACCGGCGGCATCTACTTCTCCCAGCCGAAAGGTATCGAGGGAACGGGCCGCGAGCGGGTCGGCGTGGACACCATGCGTTACAGCGTGCCGGAAATCGAGCGGATCACCCACGTGGCCTTTCAGGCTGCCCGCAAGCGAGGCAAGAAGGTCTGTTCCATCGACAAGGCCAACGTGCTTTCCAGCTCGGTGCTCTGGCGTGAGATCGTGACCGGCATAGCGAAGGAGTACCCGGACGTGGAGCTGTCCCACATGTATGTGGACAACGCTGCCATGCAGCTGGTGAAATGGCCCAAGCAATTCGACGTCATCCTCTGCGAGAACATGTTCGGCGACATCCTCTCCGACGAGGCGGCCATGCTGACAGGCTCTCTGGGAATGCTCCCCAGCGCCTCGCTGGCAGAGGGGACCTTCGGCATGTACGAGCCGTCGGGCGGCAGCGCCCCCGATATCGCCGGACAGGGGATCGCCAATCCCATTGCCCAGATTCTTTCCGCTGGGATGATGCTCCGTTTCTCCTTCGGCATGGTCGAGGCGGCCGACGCCATCGACAACGCAGTGGCGAAGGTGCTTGAGCAGGGTTACCGCACCCGCGACATCTACCAGCAGAAGGACGGTGAGAAGCTGGTCAATACGAAAGAGATCGGCGCTGCGATCATCGCCAATCTATAGGTCTTGTTCAGCGGTAATCAAACGCGAAGCGTTTAGTTCATATCAAACCAAACTTCAGAAAAGGAAATAGACTATGAAAGTCGGACTTATCGGTTGGCGTGGCATGGTAGGCTCGGTTCTTCTTCAGCGCATGCAGGAGGAAAACGATTTTGCGGGCATTGAGCCGGTATTCTTCTCCACCTCCCAGGCGGGCCAGCCTGCCCCCATGAACGCCGGAACCCTCAAGGATGCTTCGGATATCGCGGAGCTCAAGAAGCTGGATGTGATTCTCACCTGCCAGGGGGGGGACTACACCAAGGCGATTCACCCCGAACTGCGCAAGACGGGCTGGCAGGGTTACTGGATCGACGCAGCCAGCACCCTGCGCATGGAGCCGAATGCGGTTATCATCCTCGACCCGGTCAATCGCAATGTCATCGATGCCGCCCTGGCCAAGGGTCAGAAGGACTTCATCGGCGGCAACTGTACCGTCAGCCTGATGCTGATGGCCCTTGGCGGACTGTTCCGTGCAGGGCTGGTGGAATGGATCACCTCCATGACCTACCAGGCGGCAAGCGGCGCCGGCGCACCCAACATGCGCGAACTGCTCAGTCAGATGGGAGTCCTGCACGGCTCGGTTGCAGAGCTGCTCAAGAACCCCTCGTCGGCGATCCTCGACATCGACCGGCAGGTCACCGCAACTCTGCGGAGCGACGCCTTGCCGACGAAGGAGTTCGGAGCCCCGTTGGCGGGGAACGTGCTCCCCTGGATCGACCGGGAGGTGGAGGATGGCCAGAGCCGCGAGGAGTGGAAGGGGTACGCCGAGACCAACAAGATCCTCGGTACGACAACGCCGATCCCGGTGGACGGCATCTGCGTCCGCGTCAGCGCAATGCGCTGCCACAGCCAGGCCCTGACCATCAAGTTGAACAAGGACGTGCCGATCGCCGACATCGAAAACCTGATCAAAAACGACAACCAGTGGGTCAAATTCGTTCCCAACACCAAGGCTGACTCCCTGGCCAACCTCACCCCGGCGGCAGTCTCCGGGTCCCTTACGGTGCCCATTGGCCGGGTGCGCAAGATGAAGATGGGGCCGCAGTACCTGTCGGCTTTCACCTGCGGCGACCAGCTCCTCTGGGGAGCGGCCGAACCTCTGCGCCGCATGCTGCGCGTCCTGCTGGAGAAGTAGGGGCGGACCTGCGTGTTCGCCCTTTTGGCCGGCAGATAGCTTTTTCCTACATTATGATTGTTTGTATGAAATGTCGCTCCTTTCAAGGGGCGCTTTTCATTTTTGGCGTTATAATCCGTAGGGGCGGGGTTCTCCCGCCCTTTTTGAAAATGTTGAGTGAATCGGGCGGGGAAACCCCGCCCCTACGCGGTACAAGAAAATCAGGGTTGGCTGTATAGGACGGCCACTGATAGAGGAGTCAAAAGATGAGCAAGCTATGGAATATAGCAGTAGTAGGGGCGACCGGCGCTGTCGGCAACCAGATGATTGAATGCCTGGAAGAGCGCAACTTTCCGGTCGGGAAAATAAAATATCTTGCAAGCGCCCGCAGCGCCGGGGAAGTGATGGAATTCAATGGGAAGCCGGTGCTGGTTGAAGAACTGACCCACGATTCCTTCGAGGGGATCGATATCGCTCTTTTTTCGGCGGGCGGCGACCGCTCCAGGGAGTTCTGCCCCTCTGCGGCCCGGGCGGGCGCTGTCTGCATCGACAACTCCAGCGCCTGGCGCATGGACCCGGATGTGCCGTTGGTGGTGCCTGAGGTGAACCCTCACGCCATCGCCCGGTACACCAATAAGGGGATCATTGCCAACCCCAACTGTTCCACCATCCAGATGGTGGTGGCACTGAAGCCTCTCCACGACTATGCCGCCATCAAGCGGATCGTGGTGTCCACCTACCAGGCGGTTTCCGGCACAGGAAAGAAGGCCATCGACGAACTGCGCGTCCAGACCGGCGAGCTGCTCAACGGCCGTCCTGCCAAGTGCGACATTTATCCGCACCGGATCGCCTTCAACTGTCTGCCGCAGATCGATTCCTTCGAACCCAACGGTTACACCAAGGAAGAGATGAAGATGGTCTTTGAGACGAAAAAGATCATGGAGGCGGAGATCAGGACCACCGCTACCACGGTGCGCGTGCCGGTCTTCTATGGCCATTCCGAGTCGGTGAACATCGAAACCGAGAAGAAGATCACCGTGGCCAAGGCTATGGAGCTGTTGAAGCGTGCGCCGGGAGTAGATGTGGTGGATGACGTGGCCAACGGCGTCTATCCGATGCCGATCGACGCTGCCGGCCAGGACCTGACCCTGGTGGGGCGGATTCGCGAGGACGACTCCATCGAGAACGGACTCAACCTCTGGGTGGTGGCGGACAACATCCGCAAGGGTGCCGCGACCAATGCGGTGCAGATCGCGGAGATACTGATCGAAAAGTATCTCAAATAAAACGGTGAGAACAATTTGTCCTTGGAAGCCCCTTTTTCATGCGCCAGATAAAGCTGATAATAGAATACGACGGCACCAATTATTCCGGCTGGCAGGTCCAGCCGAACGGCATCACCATCCAGCAACTGATTGAAGCGTCACTGGCAACGATGCTCGGCGAACCGGTCAAGCTTCATTCATCCGGCAGGACCGATGCCGGTGTTCATGCGCTGGGAATGGTTGCTGCGTTTAAAACGGGGAAACTGCTGCCGTTGCGTGCCTTTTCCGACGGGCTCAATGCTTTGCTGCCGAACGATATAGCCATCAGGGATGCCGTTGAGGCCCCGCTTTCGTTCAATCCACGCGCTGACGCAAAGAGCAAGCATTACCGTTACACGATATATAACGCCGTTCGCCGCTCGCCACTGGCACGCCTCAGTTCGTGGCATCTGCGCGGGGCACTGGACATTGAGCGTATGCAGGCCGCGGCTTCCCATTTTGTCGGTGAGCATGATTTTGCCGCTTTCCGCGCCTCCAACTGCGCAGCCAAAACCACGGTGCGCCGTCTTTTCAGCGTATCTGTTGCGAAGGATGGGGAATCTGTCATTATTGATGTGCACGGATCGGGGTTTCTGAAAAATATGGTGAGGATCATCGCCGGTACGCTCGCAGAGGTAGGACAGGGGAAAAAAAATCCGGATGCGGTTCCCGGATTACTTGTTTCAGGCGACAGGGCCGCTTCAGGCATTACGGCGCCGCCGCAAGGGCTCTGTCTCGTGGAAGTTTTTTATTGATTACGCCTGTGAAACTATTTTTCTTGACAGCTTATAAGTAATGTATTATTTTACGAACTTTCTGTGAGTCGGTATGTATCAATTTCAGTCAGGTTGTGAGGGTTCGATGAAGACGACGCAAGTTGCGAAAAAAGATGAAGTGACCAGGGATTGGTATCTGGTCGATGTTGATAATAAGGTCCTCGGCAGGGTTGCTACCGAGATCGCCAATGTCCTGCGTGGTAAAAACAAGCCTGTTTATACCCCCAGCGTCGATACCGGTGATTTCGTCATCGTGGTTAATGCCGAAAAGATCGCTCTTACCGGCAATAAGTCCGCGGACAAGATCTACTACAGTCACTCCGGGTTTCCCGGGGGGCTCAAGGAGATCTCTGCCGGCAAGCTGATGGAGAAAAAGCCCGAAGATATCATCAAGAAGGCGGTCAAGGGGATGCTTCCTAAAAATAAACTGGCCCGCCACATGTTGAAAAAACTGAAGATTTACTCGGGAACCGATCATCCCCACAAAGCACAGCAGCCTAAGGCGCTGAACATATAACTTTAGATTTTCAATTAGATCAGGAGATAGAAAAATGGCAGCAGCGAGCTTTTACGGAACAGGGAAAAGAAAATCCTCGATTGCCAGGGTCTGGCTGAAGCCCGGAACAGGCGTTATCACGGTAAATCACAAGACTCTTGATGAGTATTTTGGCAGGGAAACCTCCAAAATGGTCGTCAAGCAGCCGCTTGAACTCACCGAGAATATGGGCAAGTTTGATATTTACGTGACCGTATGCGGTGGAGGGGATTCCGGACAGGCCGGCGCAATTAAGCACGGCATTACCAAGGCTTTGCTTGAAGTGGATGCTGCTTTGCGCGGCACCCTGAAAAAAGCCGGGTTTGTTACCCGTGATTCGCGCATCAAGGAACGGAAAAAGTACGGCAAAAAGGCTGCCCGCGCCAGCTTCCAGTTCTCCAAGCGTTAATCGTCTTGCTGAAAACAGTGGGCAGTATGGTTATATGGAGGGGAAATCCGCAAGGGTTTCCCCTTTTTGCATTCGGATTTTGAATATTTGCCACTGGAGCACGGGATCTTGAGCAATTGAAAGTGGTTGTAAGGAGCTGTCTATGTTGAAAGTCGCTATCGTCGGTGCAAGCGGTTATACGGGCGTTGAGCTGTTGCGCCTACTTCACTGTCACCCGGAGGTTGCCATTACCTGCGTGACGTCTGAGCAAAGCGCGGGTAAAGCCATTTCGGAGGTATTTCCCACCTTGCGAAGCCGTTACAACCTTGTTCTGGAGAATCTCGAACCGGTAAGGATTGCCGATCGGGCTGATTTCATCTTCACCGCCCTTCCTCACAAGGCTGCCATGGAGGTCGTGCCGACTTTTCTCAAACTCGGGAAACGGGTAGTGGACCTTTCAGCCGATTACCGGTTGCGGGATGCCAAAGAGTACGAGGCGTGGTACGAACCGCACATGAACCCGACGCTCCTGGAGCAGTCGGTTTACGGCCTGCCGGAGCTGCGGCGGGAAAAGATAGCCGGGGCGGATCTTGTGGCGAATCCCGGTTGTTACCCGACCAGCGTGATATTGGGGCTTGCGCCGTTACTGAAAAAGAAACTCATTGATCCTGCGACGATAATAGCCGACTCCAAGTCCGGCGTCAGCGGCGCAGGGCGGAGCGCCAAGGTGGACAACCTGTACTGTGAGGTGAACGACGGTTTCAAGGCCTATGGCGTCGGTGGCGCGCACCGGCACATCCCGGAGATCGAACAGGAGTTGTCTCTTCTGGCAGGAAAGCAGTTGAAGATTTCCTTCACCCCCCATCTGGTGCCGATGGATCGCGGTATTCTCTCCACCATCTATGCAACGCCGACAGGTGCGGTTTCCTCCGCCGAACTGCTGGAGCTGTACCGGGCGTATTATCAGGGAGAGGCGTTTGTGAGGATATTGCCGGAAGGGAGTTTTCCCTCTACTTCCCATGTACGCGGCTCCAATTTCTGCGATATCGGCCTTGCGGTTGACAACAGAACCGGCAGGGTTGTGGTTGTTTCTGCCATCGACAACCTGATAAAGGGGGCTTCCGGTCAGGCGGTACAGAATATGAACATCATGAACGGCTTCCCTGAAAATCTTGGCTTGGAAGCGTTAGCATTGTTTCCGTAGTTTCTGGCTGTGCAGGTAATAAAGGAATTGTCTTAAATGTCTTTTCTCCCCATCACCCGGGCGGAGGCGCTCACGCACGGCTGGGACGAACTGGATGTAATCTTCGTCACCGGCGATGCCTATGTCGACCATCCGTCGTTCGGGGTGCCGCTTCTGGCGCGCTGGCTTGAGTTTCACGGCTTCAGGGTCGGGATCATTCCTCAGCCGGATTGGCGTTCAAAGGATGCCTTTACCGCCTTGGGCCGGCCGCGCCACTTTTTCGCCGTTTCCGCCGGGGCAATGGATTCCATGGTTGCCCACTACACCCCGGCCAGGAAGCTTCGTCGCGATGACGCTTATACGCCGGGCAACCGTCACGGCGGCCGTCCCAACCGTGCCACCATAGTCTACACCTCGCGGCTGAAGGAGGCCTATCGGGATGTGCCGGTAGTGATCGGCGGCATCGAGGCGAGCTTACGCCGCTTTGCCCACTACGACTTCTGGGAGGACAAGGTGCGCCGCTCCATCCTTTTCGATGCCAAGGCCGACCTGCTTGTGTACGGCATGGGGGAGACCCCGCTTCTGGAGTTGGCGGCGAGGCTGCGCAAGGGAGAGGATTTTAAGGCGATTACGGATATCCGCGGGACGGCTCATGTCGGTAAGGACATTCCCGAAGGCGGCACTTCCATGCTGGAGATACCATCCTTTAAAGAGGTGTTGACAGATCGGCACAAATACAACGAGGCCTTCCGTCTCGTTTCCATGGAGCAGAACTCCCGCTGCGCCAGGACCAGCGTGCAGAAACAGGGCGAACGTTACCTTGTGTGCAATCCACCGGCCTTTCCGATTTCGGAGCAGACGATGGATATCATTTACGCCCTTCCTTTCGTCAAGGCGCCTCATCCGTCCTATACGGAACAGATTCCCGCTCATGAGCAGATCAAGGCTTCCATAACCACCCACCGGGGCTGTTTCGGCGGCTGTGCCTTCTGTGCCATCACCTATCACCAGGGGAAGACCATTCAGTCGCGCAGCGAGTCCTCGGTTCTGCTGGAAATCAAGAAACTCCTGGAGCAGAAGTGGTTCAAGGGGAGCATCAGCGATATTGGCGGACCGACAGCCAACATGTATGGCCTCAAATGCAGCGATTCAAAGGCGGAAGCATCCTGCCGCCGGGGGAGCTGCCTCTACCCGCGGCCGTGCAGGAACCTGGATATGTCCGACAAGCGGGTTGCCGCACTCCTCAGCAAGGTAAGGAAGACTTCAGGGGTGAAGCATTCGGCGGTTTCATCGGGGGTCCGCTATGACCTCTTGAAGCATCAGGACGCTTATCTGAAAGAATTGCTGGGGTACCATGTGGGGGGGCTTCTGAAGGTTGCCCCGGAGCATATTGCGGAACGGGTTACCGATCTCATGCGCAAACCGGGTAGGAGGGATTTCGAGCAGTTCCTCGCCCAGTTCAGGAAGGAGAGCGCTGCGCTCGGGAAAAAACAGCATGTTGTCCCCTATTTCATATCCGGTCATCCCGGCACAACCCTGTCGGATATGGTCGACCTGGCCCTGTTTCTCAAGCGAAGTGGTCTCAGGGTTGAGCAGGTGCAGGATTTCACGCCGACACCAGGTACGCTTTCCACCTGCATCTATTACACCGGGATTGACCCGTTTTCAGGGAATGAGGTATATGTGCCGCGCAGCGACAAGGAGAAACGATTGCAAAAATCGCTACTCCTTTCGCATCTTGCCGAGGAACGAAGCAATATTATGCGGGCATTGCAGGTGTGCAGCCGTAAAACCGCGGCAGGAGAGCTTTTGGATGGCAAACATGAAGCAATTCCGGCCCCGGCGGTTCATGGCAGCAGGAAAAAAACCAGGTAAAATATCGCCGACAAAAATTTATTTATCAAAAAAACGTTGACAGCTGTTTGAAATTGATTTATAGAAGGAACTTCGCTTTTTCAATATAAAGCTTCTTGACCAAACATCAAAAAGTTGTATATGTGAGAGTGTTAATGCTGGCGTAGCTCAATTGGTAGAGCAGCTGACTTGTAATCAGCAGGTTGCGGGTTCGAGTCCCATCGCCAGCTCCACTACTTAAACTTGCTGGTTCTTCATCTGGAGGGATTCCCGAGCGGCCAAAGGGAACAGACTGTAAATCTGTCGTCGTAGACTTCGGAGGTTCGAATCCTCCTCCCTCCACCATAAATACTACAGAAGAGATAAAGGCGTTGCATTATTTCAGGAGACAATGTGTCGTATGGACTGGAATGCAGCACACTTATCGATTCAAAAAACTTCTGAATACAGGAATTGGCGGGAGTAGCTCAGTTGGCTAGAGCGTCAGCCTTCCAAGCTGAGGGTCGCGGGTTCGAGTCCCGTTTCCCGCTCCAATTTTCCTCACGTGCCCACATAGCTCAGGAGGTAGAGCACTTCCTTGGTAAGGAAGAGGTCTCCGGTTCGAGTCCGGATGTGGGCTCCATTTAATTTCAAGGTTTCATCGGGTCCATACAAATTACTTAATTTCAGAGGAGGGTTCCTACATGGCAAAAGCAAAATTCGAGAGAACAAAACCGCATGTAAACATAGGGACGATCGGTCACGTTGACCACGGCAAGACGACATTGACCGCAGCCATCACCAAAGTGTTGGCCGGAAAAGGTCAGGCCGAATTCAAAGCATTCGATCAGATCGATAATGCACCAGAAGAGCGTGAGCGTGGTATCACCATCGCAACCGCCCATGTGGAATATGAAACCGACAAGCGTCACTACGCCCACGTCGACTGCCCGGGCCATGCCGACTACGTCAAGAACATGATCACCGGCGCAGCCCAGATGGACGGCGCAATCCTGGTTGTGTCCGCAGCCGACGGCCCGATGCCGCAGACCCGTGAGCACATCCTGCTGGCCCGTCAGGTAGGCGTACCATACATCGTCGTATTCCTCAACAAAGCCGACATGGTAGATGATGAAGAACTCCTCGAACTCGTCGAGCTGGAAATCCGTGAACTGCTCTCATCCTACGACTTCCCCGGCGATGACATTCCCATCATCAAAGGCTCCGCCCTCAAGGCCCTCGAAGGAGACACCGGCGAACTGGGCGAGCAGGCAATCATGAAGCTCATGGAAGCCGTCGACAGCTACATCCCCGAGCCGGTACGCGCCATCGACAAGCCGTTTCTCATGCCCGTCGAAGACGTATTCTCCATCTCCGGCCGCGGCACCGTAGCAACCGGCCGTGTCGAGAGAGGAATTGTAAAAGTAGGCGAAGAAGTAGAAATCGTCGGCATGAAGGCAACCGCCAAGACCACCGTAACCGGAGTCGAGATGTTCAGAAAGCTGCTCGACGAAGGCCGTGCAGGCGACAACATCGGCGCCCTGCTGCGCGGCGTCAAGCGAGAAGACATCGAGCGTGGGCAGGTACTTGCAAAGCCGGGCTCCATTACCCCGCACACCAAGTTCAAAGCAGAAGCCTACATCCTGACCAAAGAAGAAGGCGGACGTCACACCCCGTTCTTCAATGGCTACCGCCCGCAGTTCTACTTCCGCACCACCGACGTAACCGGCATCGTAGAACTCGCCGCCGGGACCGAGATGGTAATGCCCGGAGACAATGTAGCCGTAACAGTAAACCTGATCACCCCGATTGCCATGGACGAAGGACTGCGATTCGCCATTCGTGAAGGCGGCCGTACCGTTGGCGCAGGTGTCGTCAGCTCTATTATCGAATAAATCCGTAGGGGCGGCTTCAACCCGCCCCTACAGCTCCGTTAATAAAGGAAGAACGCAATGAGAGATATCATTACTCTTGCCTGCACCGAGTGCAAGCAAAGAAACTATACCACCACAAAAAACAAAAAGACGACCCCTGAAAAGCTGGAGTTCAAAAAATACTGCCGCTTCTGTCGTACGCATACTCCGCATAAGGAAACCAAGTAGGTTCAGATAGGGCCGCAGCTTTGCTATGGCTCTTTATGCAGGCCAGTAGCTCTAACGGCTAGAGCACCGGTCTCCAAAACCGGGTGTTGTGGGTTCGAATCCCTCCTGGCCTGCCATTTTTAAACTTAATCAAATTGTGGGGTGACACTAGTGCTGGCAAAAACCAAAAACTTTTTGGAAGAAGTGAAAGCCGAACTGGCAAAGGTTACCTGGCCTGCCCGCAAGGAAACCATTTCTACTGCATGGGTTGTGGTTGTGATTATTGTGTTGATCTCACTGTATCTTGGTGCTTGTGACGTAGTTTTGGCTAAGCTCATCAGGTTTATACTCCGTTAAAGGATTTTCAATGGCGCACAAATGGTACGGTGTACATACCTATTCAGGTTTTGAAAATAAAGTCAGACTCTCACTTTCGGAGCGGATAAAAAACCTGGGTCTTGAGGATAAGTTTGGCGAGATCCTGATCCCTTGTGAAACTGTAGTAGAGCTCAAAAAAGGTGAGAAGCGAACATCGTCTCGAAAATTCTTTCCCGGCTATATACTGGTCAATATGGAACTGGATGATGAGACGTGGCATGTCGTTAAGGAGACTTCGAAGGTAACAGGCTTTGTCGGTGGGAATAACCCCTTCGCCATTCCTGATGATGAAGTGGCGAAGATTACCCGGCGCATGGAGGAAGGTGCTGAGAAGCCTCGGCCCAAGGTTCTCTTTGAAGTGGGTGAGACAGTCAGGGTTGTTGACGGGCCGTTTCTTAATTTTGCCGGTGTGGTAGAGGATGTAAAGCCGGACAAGGGTAAACTGAGGGTCATGGTGAGCATTTTTGGCCGGGCTACCCCCGTTGAACTGGAATTTATGCAGGTTGAGAAACAGTAGGGCAATATCGTCGAACTGTTCACAACCTGGATATATATAAAGCTTTTCAGGAACAGAATAAAAGGAGCATAGCAATGGCCAAAAAAATTACAGGATATATCAAACTGCAGATACCAGCAGGAAAGGCAAATCCTTCTCCGCCGATCGGACCTGCGCTTGGTCAGCATGGCGTCAATATCATGGAGTTTTGCAAGGCATTTAATGCAAAGACCCAGGCAGAAGAGGGAACGATAACCCCCGTAGTAATAACAGTATTTGCGGACAGGTCGTTCAGCTTTATTACCAAGACTCCGCCTGCATCGGTACTCATAAAAAAAGCTCTCGGGATAGAGAGCGGCTCAAGTGTTCCCAACAAGAATAAGGTCGGCAAGCTGACCAAAGACCAGGTAAAGGAAATTGCAGCGAAAAAAATGCCTGATTTGAATGCTGCAAGCCTCGAAACCGCCATGAAAACCATTGAGGGAACTGCGCGCAGTATGGGCGTTGAGATTGTATAAGATAAAGAGAGGGTGAAAGAAATGCCTACTAGTAAAAAGCTTAAAGAAGCTCTTGCCAAAGTGGACAGGAGTAAAAGCTATACCCTGAAAGATGGGATTGAGCTTGTTAAGAACACCGCCTTTGCCAAGTTCACCGAGACTGTTGACGTTGCCGTCAGGCTGGGCGTTGATCCGCGGCATGCAGACCAGATGGTACGTGGCGCCGTGGTGCTTCCTAATGGTTTGGGCAAGGACGTGAGAGTCCTGGTTTTTGCCAAGGGAGAAAAAGAGAAGGAAGCCCGTGATGCCGGTGCTGACTTTGTCGGGGCCGACGATCTAGTTGCCAAGATTCAGGAAGGTTGGTTTGACTTCGATACCGCAATTGCTACACCTGACATGATGGGCGTTGTCGGTAAGATTGGCAAGCTTCTCGGACCACGCGGCTTGATGCCTAACCCCAAAGTGGGAACCGTTACCTTCGATGTCGGCCGTGCAGTCAACGAGTCCAAATCCGGTAAGGTAGAGTTCAGGGTTGAAAAGGCGGGGATTATTCACGCTCCTGTCGGCAAAGTTTCTTTTGATGCGGACAAGCTTAAGGAAAACATCCTGGCTCTGGTGGATGCGCTGGTTAAATCTAAGCCTTCAGCAGCTAAAGGCACCTATATCAAGAAAATCAGTGTTTCTTCAACTATGGGACCTGGTGTCAATCTTGATGTGTCTGACGTTTCTTCGCAGGTAGTCTAGATACATTTTTAATATTTAGAGCCAAAGTCAAAGACAGTAGGTGTTTGCTGGGTGATCCAGCGGACGTAAACAGTGCACCAATCAGGCTGGCCTACCGAGACTGGCGGTAGTTGAAGGAAATGCAAATGTTCCGGATACTTCCTGACTTTGGCGGGGTTAAATACCCGTAAACCAAAAGAAAGGAGGAAGGCGCTTGAATAAGGAAGGCAAACATCAACTTGTAGCCGAAGTGCATGATAAGCTGCAGCGTGCCAAGGCTGTATTTCTGGCTGACTTTCGCGGCATGAACGTAGGACAGGCCACAGATCTCAGGAATGAACTGCGTAAAGCTGACGTTGAGTACAAAGTCATCAAAAACACATTGCTTGAACTGGCGTCAAAAGGGACTGATAAAGAGGCGTTAAATCCCTACTTTGCCGGACCTACTGCTGTTGCGATCAGTTACGACGATCCCGTTGCTGCAGCGAAGGTATTGTCCCGTTTTGCCAAGGAACAGACTAATCCCTTTACCTTGAAAGCCGGCGTGCTGTCAGGCAAAGCGATCAGTCCGGCTGATATCCAGGCCCTGGCTGATTTACCGAGTCGCGAGGTATTAATTGCGAAAATGCTCGGTTCGATGCAGGCCCCGGCAACCAATTTTGTCGGCGTGCTGGCAGCCGTACCAGGAAGTTTTGTCCGTGCGCTTAACGCGATTCGGATTAAAAAAGAAGGCAACTAATAATTTAAAATATCAGGTTTGTTACGTAACTTTTAATGGAGGAATAAAAAATGGCTGAAATTACCAAAGCTGATGTAATTACTTTTATCGAGAAGATGTCTGTTCTGGATCTTGCTGAAATGGTGAAGGAACTTGAAGAAAAGTTCGGTGTGTCCGCCGCTGCTCCGGTTGCTGTGGCTGCTGTTGCCGGCCCGGCTGTTGCCGAAGCTGCTGAAGAGCAGACTGAATTCGATGTCATTCTCAAAGCTGCTGGTGCAAATAAAATCGCAGTTATTAAGGTTGTGCGCGCACTTACCAGCCTTGGCCTTAAAGAGGCGAAAGACCTGGTAGACGGTGCACCTCAGCCGGTTAAATCCGGTGTTTCCAAGGAAGAAGCTGAAGAAGCGAAAAAACAGCTGGCCGAATCAGGTGCAGAAGTGGAAGTTAAATAAGTATTGCAGAGCTGATTTTTGTTCTAGCCAAGGTCGCCTCGTGCGGCCTTGGCTGTTCTATTTTAGTTTAAAGGCCGCTTAAGCCAGCTGTCCTGCGCCAAGAGCAAGCAAGAATTCCACAGGGGTAAGGCCTTTAAGGCATTCACCAAAGGAGAAGATATGGCTTATTCAATTGCGAATAACCCACTGTTGCGCAAGAACTTCGCCAAAATCAAGAAGATTATTGAAATTCCAAACCTGATAGACATTCAGAAAAATTCCTATAAAAGATTCCTCCAGCTAGACGTTCCCGCAGAAGCAAGAAAATATTCCGGCCTTGAAGCCGTGTTCAAAAGCGTTTTTCCCATAAAGGATTTTAGCGAAACCGCTTCTCTCGAATATGTTTCGTATTCTCTAGGTATACCCAAATATGACGTTGAAGAATGTCATCAGAGGGGTATGACATTTGCCGCGCCGATGAAGGTTAAGGTTCGGCTTGTCGTCTGGGACGTGAACAAGGAGCCCAGTACCCGCTCCATTCGTGACATTAAGGAGCAGGAAGTATATTTTGGCGAAATCCCGCTCATGACTGAGAACGGGACCTTTATCATCAACGGTACTGAACGTGTTATTGTCAGTCAGTTGCATCGTTCACCGGGGGTATTTTACGATCACGATAAAGGTAAAACCCATTCCAGCGGCAAAGTGCTTTACTCCGCCAGAGTAATCCCTTATCGGGGCTCGTGGTTGGATTTTGAATTTGATCATAAAGATATTCTTTATGTGCGTATAGACCGGCGGCGCAAGATGCCCGCGACGGTGTTGCTGAAGGCACTCGGCTATTCAACGGATAAGCTGCTCAACTTTTTCTACAAGAGTGAGGAGATATTCTTCGAAGGCGACAAGTTGATGAAGATCGCCGATCCGGAACTTCTGACAAACCAGAAGGCGGTCGTCGATATTGTCGATCCGAATACTGGCGAGGTTCTCGTCAAGGCCAATAGAAAATTCACCAAGGCAGCTATCAGAAAGATGGCTGAGCATGGTATCAAATATATTCCTATTACCATTGAAGAAGTTCTGGGCAAGGTTGCTTCGCACGATATTGTAGACCCTGCAACCGGCGAGGTGCTTGCCGAATGTAATGAAGAACTCACTCAGGTAAAGATCGATGAAATTAAAGGGCGAGGCATCGCTACCTTTAAGGTGCTTTTTATCGACAATCTGCACGTAACCTCTTCGCTGCGCGATACGATTCTTATTGATAAAATCGGTTCCACAGACGATGCTCTCATAGAAATTTATCGAAGGCTCCGCCCCGGCGATCCGCCTACCCTGAAGAGTGCGCTGGCGTTGTTTGAAAATCTTTTCTTTAATCCCGAGCGATACGACCTGTCAGCAGTCGGCCGGCTCAAACTGAATTACAAGCTTGGTTTGCAGATACCATTGGACTGCATGACCCTTACCAGGGAAGATGTCCTGGAAGTGGTCCGTTATCTGATCGATCTGAAAAACGGCAAGGGAAGCATCGACGACATCGACCATCTCGGCAATCGCCGTGTGCGGGCTGTCGGCGAACTGCTGGAGAACCAGTACCGTATCGGTCTGGTGCGGATGGAGCGGGCTATCAAGGAGAGGATGAGCTTGCAGGAGGTTGAAAACCTCATGCCGCACGATCTTATCAATTCCAAACCCGTCTCTGCGGTGGTGAAAGAGTTCTTCGGTTCTTCACAACTTTCACAGTTTATGGACCAGACTAACCCCCTGTCAGAGGTTACACACAAGCGCCGTCTTTCTGCACTGGGACCTGGCGGCTTGACACGTGAGCGCGCCGGTTTCGAGGTGCGTGACGTTCATCCGACACATTACGGCCGTGTCTGCCCGATTGAAACTCCTGAAGGACCGAATATCGGTTTGATAGCATCTCTTTCCACCTATGCCCGGATTAACGAGCACGGTTTTGTCGAAACGCCATACCGTCTGGTTAAAGAAGGGAAAGTTACCACGGAAGTCCGGTTTTTTTCTGCGCTGGAGGAAGAAGGGCACGCTATCGCCCAGGCCAATGCCGAAGTTGATAGTGATGGACGTTTTGTCGCTGACTACATTTCTGCCCGCAAAAGCGGAGAATTTGTTCTGGTCGGCAGGGATGAACTGGAGTTGATGGACGTTGCACCTATGCAGCTGGTTTCGGTTGCCGCCTCCCTGATCCCGTTTCTGGAAAACGACGACGCAAACCGCGCGCTCATGGGCTCCAACATGCAACGTCAGGCCGTGCCTCTGCTCAGGGCGGATTCGCCGCTGGTCGGCACCGGTATGGAGCGGGTCGTAGCAAGGGATTCCGGTGTGTCCGTAGTTGCCAGGCATAATGGCGTGGTTGAATCGGTAGACGCCTCGCGTATCGTCGTTAAGATCGATGAGGACGAATACGACGAAACTGGTACCGGTGTCGATATTTACAACCTGATCAAGTTTGCCCGTTCCAATCAGAATACCTGCATCAACCAACGACCTGTTGTTAAGATTGGCGACCATGTCAAGCGCAGCGACGTAATAGCTGATGGTCCTTCCACAGATATGGGCGAGCTGGCACTTGGTCAGAATGTGCTCGTTGCCTTCATGCCTTGGGGGGGCTACAACTTCGAGGACTCCATTCTTATCTCCGAAAGGCTGGTTAAGGATGACCGTTACACCTCCATTCATATAGAAGAGTTTGAATGTGTGGCACGCGATACCAAGCTGGGAAAAGAAGAAATAACGGCCGATATCCCCAACCTGGGTGAAGAAACCCTGAAGGACTTGGACGAATCAGGCATCATCCGTATCGGTGCCGAAGTAAGGCCAGGTGATATTCTGATTGGAAAGATCACCCCGAAAGGAGAAACCCAACTTTCTCCTGAGGAAAAACTGTTGCGTGCCATCTTTGGCGAAAAAGCTGGTGATGTACGTGATACGTCCCTGCGGGTACCGCCCGGTGTTGAGGGGACGGTGATCGGCGCCAAGATATTCTCGCGCAAAGGTGCGGATAAGGATGCCCGTACCGAGCTTATTGAGAAGGCTGAGGAACAGAAGCTGCGCAAGGATGAGCAGGACGAGATTCGCATTATCCGTGAATCTGCCGTCGGCAAACTGAAAAAACTGCTCGTGGGTAAAACTGCGGCAGTTAAGTTCGAAGGTAAAGACGGCAAGGTCCTTATCGTCAAAGGGAAGGCAATCACCGAAGAGGCATTGCTTTCGGTCCCCGTTGACCGTTGGGACGAAATTTCCATTGCCGACGATGATACCGTAGATGAGAAGGTAGCGCAAATACTGGGAACCCTGAACCAGCAGATCGACATAATTAAATATGTTTTTGACGATAAGATTCAGAAGTTAAAGCGTGGCGACGATCTTCCTCCTGGTGTCATCAAGATGGTGAAGGTTTATATCGCCATCAAACGCAAATTACAGGTTGGTGATAAGATGGCCGGCCGACACGGGAACAAGGGGGTTGTCTCCCGCATCCTGCCGGAAGAGGACATGCCTTACCTGGAAGACGGCAGGCCGGTGGAGATAGTATTGAACCCACTTGGTGTTCCTTCCCGTATGAACGTTGGTCAGATCCTCGAGACGCATCTAGGTTGGGCGGCCAAGGGGATCGGCTGGCAGATAGAGGACATGCTGGAGAAGAACTCTCCACAGAACCAGATAAAGACCTATCTAAAAGAGGTGTATGGCAACAAGGAAATGAACAAGTTCCTTGATTCCCTCGAAGAAGAAGAATTGAACAACGTCGCCAAACGCCTTAAGCGTGGTGTCCCTATGGCGTCACCTGTTTTTGAAGGGGCATCTGAACAAGGCATTCAGGAGATGCTCGGCAAGGCCGGCTTTGAGTATACCGGTCAGGTCACTCTTTATGACGGCAAGTCCGGTGTAGCGTTCAAACACAAGGTTACAGTCGGCATTATGTATGTGTTGAAACTGCATCACCTGGTTGATGATAAAATCCATGCCCGTTCTATCGGGCCTTACAGCCTGGTTACCCAACAGCCGCTGGGTGGCAAGGCGCAGTTCGGTGGTCAGCGTTTAGGTGAGATGGAGGTCTGGGCCATGGAAGCTTATGGCGCGGCTTATGCCCTCCAGGAGTTCCTCACCGTTAAGTCCGATGACGTGGCGGGCCGCACCAGGATGTACGAGGCCATTGTGAAAGGAAAACACACCCTTGAGCCTGGTCTCCCCGAATCGTTCAACGTACTGATTAAGGAGCTGCAGTCCCTGGGGCTGGATGTAGAACTTTTGGAAAACGAGGAAGAGTAATCTGGGCTGCGCTGCAGTAGTTTAAACACACTGCAGCGTCCCATACTCATAAACACTATCTGTTTTTATAACTCCTAAAAACAAGGAGGAATATATTTTGGAAGATATCTTTAATTTCTTTGATAAACCGAAGGATCCGTTGCATTTTTCAGCCATAAGAATCTCCGTTTCGTCGCCGGAAAAGATCCGGGAGCGTTCCTTTGGAGAGGTGAAAAAGCCGGAAACTATCAACTATCGGACGTTTAAGCCGGAACGGGATGGACTTTTCTGTGCAAAAATATTCGGTCCGACCAAGGATTACGAGTGCAACTGCGGTAAATACAAGCGGATGAAGCATCGCGGTATCGTCTGCGAAAAGTGCGGTGTGGAAGTCATCCCTTCGAAGGTCCGGCGCGAGAGACTCGGCCATATTGATTTGGCAACGCCTGTGGCCCACATCTGGTTCCTTAAGTCGCTCCCTTCGCGGATCGGGAACCTGATGGACATTACCCTCAAGGATCTTGAAAAGGTTCTTTATTTCGAGGCCTATGTAGTTACTGATCCGAAGAATACCGGCATGCCGTTTGCGCAGGTTTTTTCGGAAGACCAATACCAGAAGGCGCTGGAGGAGTATGGCGGCCAATTCGAAGCCGGAATGGGTGCTGCTGCCATAAGGGAATGCCTCAAGTCCATGGACTTGGATGTCATTGCCGATCAGCTTCGCGTGGAAATGCTCGAGGCTACCAGCGAAGCCAAACGGAAAAAAACCGCCAAGCGCTTAAAAGTGGTTGAGGCGTTCAAGTCTTCCGGCAACAAGCCGGAGTGGATGATTCTGGAGTGCATCCCCGTGCTGCCTCCCGAACTTCGCCCCCTTGTTCCTCTCGATGGCGGCCGCTTTGCAACTTCAGACCTCAATGACCTCTATCGTCGGGTAATCAACCGTAACAATCGCTTGAAACGGCTCATGGAGCTACAGGCACCTGAGGTTATTATCCGCAATGAGAAGCGTATGCTTCAAGAGGCGGTTGACGCCCTCTTTGACAATGGTCGTCGCGGCCGTGCCATCGCAGGTCCCAACAAACGTCCGCTCAAGTCTCTTTCGGATATGCTCAAGGGGAAATCCGGCCGCTTCCGTCAGAACCTTCTTGGTAAACGTGTTGATTACTCCGGTCGTTCGGTTATTGTTGTCGGCCCGGAATTGCGGCTGCACCAGTGCGGTCTGCCGAAAAAGATGGCGCTTGAGCTCTTCAAGCCGTTCATTTACAACAAGCTCGAGGAAAAAGGCTATGTAACCACCATCAAGAGCGCCAAGAAAATGGTGGAAAAGGAACGGCCGGAAGTATGGGACGTCCTTGAAGAGGTGATAAAAGAACATCCGGTCATGTTGAACCGTGCGCCGACCCTTCACCGCCTTGGCATACAGGCCTTTGAACCGGTATTGATCGAAGGTAAGGCGATCCAGTTGCATCCGCTGGTATGTACTGCTTTTAATGCGGACTTTGACGGTGACCAGATGGCTGTGCACCTGCCGCTGTCAGTCGAAAGTCAGGTTGAGACACGCGTTCTCATGATGAGTACCAACAATATCCTCTCACCTGCCCACGGCAAACCGATTATTGTGCCGTCGCAGGATATGGTCCTTGGTATTTATTACATGACCAGGGATAAGTATTTCGCCAAGGGAGACGGGAAGATCTTTGCTTCACAGGAAGAAGTGAGAATTGCCCTCGATGCGGATGAAGTTGATTTGCAAGCTCGCGTCAAGGTTCGCTTGAAGAATCTTGTTACGGACGATAAGCCGTTGATCGTGGAGACTACCCCTGGTCGTGTGGTTCTCAGGGAAATATTGCCTGACGCCGTTCCGTTTGCCACCATCAACAAGGTAATGACCAAGAAGGAACTCTCCAACCTTGTAGACGTCTGCTACCGTCTAGCCGGCAACAAGGAGACCGTTATCCTGGCTGACAAACTGAAATCTATCGGCTTCCGTTATTCTACCATTGCCGGTATCTCTATCAGTATCAATGACATGGTCATCCCTGAGGGAAAACCTGCAATCATTGGTCGCGCTTCTGAAGAGGTTAAAGAGATTCAGAATCAGTACACCGAGGGTCTCATAACCGACGGCGAACGCTATAACAAGGTTATCGATATCTGGGCAAAATCAACGGAAGAAATTGCCAAAGAGATGCTCGACAACCTTTCGCGAGACATCGTTGTTGCTCCTGACGGTAAAGAAGTCAAGGTTCCTTCATTCAACGCCATTCATATGATGGCAGACTCGGGTTCCAGGGGTTCTGCACAGCAGATTCGCCAGTTGGCCGGGATGAGGGGGCTCATGGCCAAGCCTTCCGGCGAGATCATTGAAACCCCGATTACCGCCAACTTCCGTGAGGGGTTGACAGTGCTTCAGTACTTCATTTCAACTCACGGTGCCCGCAAGGGTCTCGCCGATACCGCACTTAAGACGGCCAACTCCGGTTATCTGACCAGAAGGCTGGTTGACGTTGCTCAGGACGCAATTATTACTGAGACTGACTGTGGTACCCTTGACGGCTTGACGGTTTCCTCATTGACAGAAGGTGGTGAAGTTATCGAGCATATTGGCGATAGGATTCTCGGTCGTGTTGCGTTGGATGACATCCTCGATCCTGTTACCGGAGATGTTCTTGTGCCGGCAAATGAAGAGATCGATGAAACGCTGGTACAAAAAATTGAATCAGCCGGCTTGGAAAAAGTCAAAATCCGTTCCGTGCTCACCTGCCAAAGCAGGCGGGGGATCTGCGCCAAGTGCTACGGGCGTGACCTTGCACGGGGGCACCTGGTCAATATGGGCGAGGCGGTTGGCGTTATTGCAGCCCAATCCATCGGCGAACCTGGTACCCAGTTGACTATGCGGACCTTCCACATAGGTGGTACTGCATCGAGACGTGCTGAACAGACCTCTTTGGAAGCGCGTAACGAAGGCTCTATCAAGTTTATAAATATTAATTATGTTACAAATTCCGAGGGTCATCACATCGTTATGAACCGTAACGGTGAACTTGCCATCATAGATGAAACCGGCCGCGAGCGGGAAAAGTACGCCATCGTCTACGGGGCCAAAATCAAGGTTAGTCCAACTAAGTTAATTAAGCAGGGTGAAGCCTTGGCTGAGTGGGACCCTTACACCATGCCGATCCTGACCGAGATCGCCGGTAAGGTGAAGTTCGGGGACATCCTCGAAGGTGTCACCATGGAGGAACAGGTAGACGAAGTAACCGGCCTTTCGCGTAAGGTTGTTGTTGAGTCGCGCGATGCCGATAAACGGCCGCGCATTACCATCAAGGATGAAACCGGGAAGACCGCAAAAATCCATGAAGGTACAATGGGGCGCTACTATCTTCCCGTTGGTGCAAACATTACGGTGCAGGAAGATTCGATCGTCAATGCAGGTGACGTAATTGCCAAGATCCCTCGCGAGACTACCAAGACAAAGGATATCACGGGTGGTCTGCCCAGGGTTGCGGAACTCTTCGAAGCAAGAAAGCCGAAGGATTTTGCGGTTATATCTGAAATCGACGGGGTTGTTACGTTTGGTAAGGACGCTAAAGGCAAGCGCAAGGTCATTGTAACCCCGGATATGGGCGAACCCAAGGAATACCTGATCCCCAAAGGCAAGCACATAAGTGTCCACGAAGGGGATCATGTGCGGGCCGGTGAGGCCCTCATGGACGGATCTTCAAATCCGCATGATATCCTGAGGGTCCTCGGTCAGAAGGAATTGGCCAAATACCTTGTGGATGAAGTTCAAGAGGTCTATCGGCTCCAGGGGGTCAAGATCAATGATAAGCATATTGAGACCATTGTCAGGCAGATGTTGAGACGTGTACGGATTAAGGAGGTCGGCGATACGACGTTGCTGATCGATGACCAACTGGAACGCTATATCTTTGAAGACGAGAATGAAAGGGTACTCGATAAAGGCGGTAGACCAGCCATTGCTGAGCCTCTTCTCCTTGGCATAACAAAGGCATCGCTTTCGACGGAGTCATTTATTTCGGCAGCATCCTTCCAGGAGACAACAAAGGTCTTGACACAGGCTTCAATAGAAGGTAAAGTTGACAGTCTTCGCGGTCTCAAGGAGAACGTGATCATGGGGCGGCTCATTCCTGCCGGGACTGGCTTGGCGCGTTATCGTAATCTCAAGCTTGTTGTAGAGGATTCCGGTGGTGTGTCGCCGCAGCCGGTTGAGGAAGTTTCGGCTGGTTAGGGTGCGAATTAAAGTTAGGCTTTTTTTGAATAATAATCAAAAAAAACTTGACAAGCAGAGGTTAAGTTGATATTTTCATCGCTTCCGCAGGGGGACCCCTGTGCATGAAGTTTGTACGAGAGGTAGTGTATGCCAACCATTAATCAGTTGATCCGTATCGGCAGGGAGAGTAAGAAGGATAAGTCCACTGCCCCTGCTTTGAAGTGTTGCCCGCAAAAAAGAGGTGTGTGTACGAGGGTGTACACGACGACACCGAAAAAGCCGAACTCTGCGCTCCGTAAAGTCGCCAGGGTCCGCCTTACGAATGGCGTCGAGGTGACATCGTATATTCCCGGTGTTGGACATAATCTCCAGGAGCACTCAGTCGTTCTGATTAGGGGCGGAAGGGTTAAGGACTTGCCGGGTGTCAGGTATCATATTGTGCGTGGAACACTTGACTCGGTTGGGGTGAAGGATCGTAAGAAGAGCCGTTCCAAGTATGGTGCGAAAAGACCCAAGTAAACGTTTAACGTGAGAGGTTGATATGCCTAGAAGAAGAGAAGTAGCTAAAAGAGTTATATTGCCTGATCCGAAGTATGGAGACCGGGTTGTTGCGAAGCTGGTTAATATAATTATGCTCGATGGCAAGAAAAGTACTGCTGAAAAAGCTCTGTACGGTGCTCTGGAGTTGGCTAGTGAGAAGGTGAATGAGGATCCTGTAAAGATCCTGAAAAAGAGCCTGGATAATATCAAGCCTATGCTTGAGGTTAAATCCAGGAGGGTTGGTGGCTCTACTTATCAGGTTCCCGTTGAGGTGAGAGCGGAGCGTCGGGTTTCTTTGGCGATGCGCTGGCTTGTGAAGTATGCAAATGACCGCTCAGAGAAGACTGTGACTGATAAGCTGGCGGGTGAGATTCTGGATGCGTATAATAATCGCGGGGCGGCGGTCAAGAAGCGTGAAGATACTCACAAGATGGCCGAGGCCAACAGGGCTTTTGCTCACTACCGTTGGTAGTTTTATATAGATTGGTTTTTTGGGGGTTTTGAGTGGCACGTTTAGTATCGTTGGCAAAAACACGTAACATTGGGATAATGGCGCACATCGATGCGGGTAAGACGACTACAACAGAGCGTATACTTTACTATACCGGTGTTTCTCATAAAATTGGCGAGGTTCATGATGGGGCTGCCACCATGGACTGGATGGAGCAGGAGCAGGAGCGTGGTATTACTATCACGTCTGCTGCCACAACTTGTCACTGGCGTGATAATCGGATAAACATCATCGATACTCCGGGCCACGTTGACTTTACCATTGAAGTGGAACGCTCATTGCGCGTACTCGACGGTGCGGTCGCTGTATTCTGTTCCGTTGGTGGAGTTGAGCCGCAGTCTGAAACTGTGTGGCGTCAGGCCGATAAGTATAGCGTGCCGCGTATCGCTTTCATCAATAAAATGGACCGAGTTGGTGCAGATTTTTTCCGTGGCGTATCTATGATAAAGGATCGTCTGAAAGCGAATCCTTTGCCTATTCAGCTTCCAGTCGGCAAAGAGGATACTTTTAAGGGTATTATAGATCTGGTCGAAATGAAGGCGGTTATCTGGGATGAAGAGTCACTTGGCGCGACATTTCAAGTGACGGAAATTCCAGCTGCAGATCTGGAGTTGGCGCAAGAGTATCGTGAGAAAATGATTGAGGAGCTGTCGAGCCACGATGACGTACTGATGGAGAAGTACATCGGCGGTGAGGAGCTTACTAACGAAGAAATAAAGGCTGCTATACGAAAATCGACTATCTCCATTCAGATATGTCCTGTTATATGTGGTTCTGCTTTTAAAAATAAGGGCGTACAGAATCTTTTGGATGCCGTTATTGACTATATGCCGGCTCCGACTGACATTCCTGCCATTAAGGGTATAGATGCAAATACCGAAGCGGAGATTGAACGTAATGCCTCGGATGATGAGCCATTTTCTGCTCTGGCTTTCAAAATTATGACTGATCCGTTTGTTGGGCAGCTTTGCTTCTTTAGGGTTTATTCCGGTGTGCTTAATTCCGGGTCTTATGTATATAATGCGACCAAGGGTAAAAGAGAGCGTATTGGCCGAATTCTAAAAATGCACGCCAATAAGCGGGAAGAGATAAAAGAAGTATATGCTGGTGATATTGCGGCAGCTGTAGGCTTGAAATATACAACTACTGGTGACACCCTGTGCGAAGAAGAAAAGCCGGTGATACTTGAATCGATCGAGTTTCCTGAGCCGGTCATATCGATTGCCATTGAACCAAAAACAAAGGCTGACCAAGAGAAGCTAGGCTTGAGTTTGCAGAAATTGGCAACGGAAGACCCTTCGTTCCGTGTCAAGACTGATGAGGAGACGGGCCAGACCATCATATCCGGTATGGGTGAGCTTCATCTTGAAATTATTGTCGACCGACTCATGCGTGAGTTCAAGGTCGAGGCTAATGTCGGTAAACCGCAAGTTGCCTACCGTGAGACGATCACGAAGAAAGTCAAGGCTGAAGGCAAATTCGTTCGTCAATCAGGTGGCCGTGGTCAGTATGGTCACGTATGGCTTGAGCTTGAGCCCCAAGAGCCCGGCAAGGGTTATGAGTTTGTCGATGCTATCAAGGGTGGTGTTGTCCCCCGCGAGTATATATCGTCAGTAGACAAGGGAATACAGGAAGCCATGGATACCGGTGTGCTTGCAGGTTTCCCGGTAGTGGATTTCAAGGTTGCACTCGTAGACGGTTCTTATCATGAGGTAGACTCATCAGAGATGGCGTTTAAAATTGCCGGTTCGATGGGTTTTAAAGAAGGTTGTGCCAAAGCAGGACCCGTTCTGCTAGAACCGATAATGGCTGTAGAGGTTGTAGTGCCGGAAGATTATATGGGTGATGTTATCGGTGATTTAAACTCACGTCGTGGTCGTATTATGGGGATGGAATCGCGCGCTGGTGCCCAGGTTGTTAACTCTATGGTGCCACTTGCGCAAATGTTTGGCTATTCAACCGATCTCCGTTCAGCGACTCAAGGTCGTGCAACATATAGCATGACGTTTGATCACTATGAGCAAGTGCCGAAGTCAGTGGCCGAAGAGATAGTTGCAAAGGTAAAGGGCTAAACAATTCCTATATAGGGGGGATTCCTTAAATGGCAAAAGCAAAATTCGAGAGAACAAAACCGCATGTAAACATAGGGACGATCGGTCACGTTGACCACGGCAAGACGACATTGACCGCAGCCATCACCAAAGTGTTGGCCGGAAAAGGTCAGGCCGAATTCAAAGCATTCGATCAGATCGATAATGCACCAGAAGAGCGTGAGCGTGGTATCACCATCGCAACCGCCCATGTGGAATATGAAACCGACAAGCGTCACTACGCCCACGTCGACTGCCCGGGCCATGCCGACTACGTCAAGAACATGATCACCGGCGCAGCCCAGATGGACGGCGCAATCCTGGTTGTGTCCGCAGCCGACGGCCCGATGCCGCAGACCCGTGAGCACATCCTGCTGGCCCGTCAGGTAGGCGTACCATACATCGTCGTATTCCTCAACAAAGCCGACATGGTAGATGATGAAGAACTCCTCGAACTCGTCGAGCTGGAAATCCGTGAACTGCTCTCATCCTACGACTTCCCCGGCGATGACATTCCCATCATCAAAGGCTCCGCCCTCAAGGCCCTCGAAGGAGACACCGGCGAACTGGGCGAGCAGGCAATCATGAAGCTCATGGAAGCCGTCGACAGCTACATCCCCGAGCCGGTACGCGCCATCGACAAGCCGTTTCTCATGCCCGTCGAAGACGTATTCTCCATCTCCGGCCGCGGCACCGTAGCAACCGGCCGTGTCGAGAGAGGAATTGTAAAAGTAGGCGAAGAAGTAGAAATCGTCGGCATGAAGGCAACCGCCAAGACCACCGTAACCGGAGTCGAGATGTTCAGAAAGCTGCTCGACGAAGGCCGTGCAGGCGACAACATCGGCGCCCTGCTGCGCGGCGTCAAGCGAGAAGACATCGAGCGTGGGCAGGTACTTGCAAAGCCGGGCTCCATTACCCCGCACACCAAGTTCAAAGCAGAAGCCTACATCCTGACCAAAGAAGAAGGCGGACGTCACACCCCGTTCTTCAATGGCTACCGCCCGCAGTTCTACTTCCGCACCACCGACGTAACCGGCATCGTAGAACTCGCCGCCGGGACCGAGATGGTAATGCCCGGAGACAATGTAGCCGTAACAGTAAACCTGATCACCCCGATTGCCATGGACGAAGGACTGCGATTCGCCATTCGTGAAGGCGGCCGTACCGTTGGCGCAGGTGTCGTCAGCTCTATTATCGAATAAAGTAAAGATGAGGGTACAATGCCAAGTCAGAAGATAAGAATTCGCTTAAAAGCATACGATCATAAACTGCTCGATCAGTCAGTAGGTGAGATCGTAGACACGGCCAAGAGGACTGGTGCGAGAGTAGCTGGTCCCATACCTCTACCGACCGTAATAAATAAGTATTGTGTTCTGCGTGGACCGCATGTGGACAAGAAGTCGCGTGAACAGTTCGAGATCAGAACCCATAAGAGGCTAATTGATATCCTTGATCCTACCCAGCAGACTGTTGATGCGCTGATGAAGCTTGATCTTTCGGCTGGTGTGGATGTGGAAATTAAGCTTTAATTGAGAATTTAAGGATGGGGATAATCAACCATGAATAAGGGATTGATTGGTAAAAAACTTGGAATGACACAAATCTTTGCTGAAGACGGGCGCCGTATACCGGTGACTGTTGTTGAAGCCGGTCCTTGTGTTGTTATTCAAAAGAAGACCAAAGAAAAAGATGGCTACAGTGCTATCCAGGTGGGTTTTAACTCACAGGAGGCTGCAAAAGCCAACAGTGCAGTGGTTGGTCATTGCAAAACTGCCGGGAGCGGCGTATTTTCTTTCTTACGCGAGCTGCGCGTGGATAATGCAGATCAATACAGTGTTGGTGATGTGCTTAGTGCTGAAATATTTGCACCTGGTGATCTGGTTGACGTAACCGGGACAAGTATTGGTAAAGGTTTTCAGGGTGTAATGAAACGTTGGGGCTTCAAGGGCGGGCGAGCAAGCCATGGTTCTCGCTTTCATCGTGCTCCTGGTTCCATTGGCTGTTCAGCAACACCTTCACGTGTCTTTAAAAACAAGAAGATGCCTGGTCAGCTCGGAAACGAAAAAGTGACTGTGCAGAGACTTAAGATTGTAAGGGTTGATGCAGCTGATAACCTTATTTTGTTGAATGGTGCGATACCTGGATCTACAAATGGTCTGGTTCTTATCAAAGACAGTGTTAAGGCTAAGAAATAATTGCTGTTCTGGAGATAGTTTATGGCAAAGTTAGACGTTTTCGATATTAAAAATAAAAAGGTCGGTGAAATTGAACTTAGCGACTCAGTGTTTAACGATGAGGTTAAAGAGTATCTCATTCATGAGGCGGTAAAGATTCAATTGGCAAATCGTCGTGCTGGCACAGTCGGGGTTAAAAACCGTTCGGCAGTTGCAGGCAGCGGTAAAAAGCCTTTCAAGCAAAAGGGAACCGGTCAAGCTCGTCAGGGTTGCCGTAGAGCACCACAATATCCTGGTGGTGGTGTTGCATTCGGTCCCCAAGCAAAAACATATAATCTTTCTATGAATAAGAAAGCAAGAAGAGCTGCGATGCGTTCTGCATTGTCTTTATTATTTAAAAATAACAAGCTGACTGTGCTCAACAACATAGATCTCGACAATGTTTCGACGAAAAACTTTGTCGGTATTTTAAATGGTTTCACATTGGATAAGACACTTGTTGTTACTGACGTTGAAAATCGTAATCTAGAGCTCTCAGCGCGTAATGTGAAAAATGTTAAAGTATTAAAGTCCGAGGGATTGAATATTTTTGACATTATGAAATATCAAAGTGTCATTTTCACTGAGAATTCAGTGCGCAAAGTTGAAGGAGCGTTACAGTCATGAACATATATAGCGTTATTAAAAAACCTTTGATTACTGAAAAGACCACAATTGAAAAAGACGAAAGAAATATAATTTCGTTTGTTGTAAGCAGTGATGCAAACAAAATTGAAATTAAAGATGCGGTGAAAACACTTTTTAATGTGGACGTTGCATCGGTTAAAACAGTAAATGTTGCCGGCAAGGTTAAGAGAGTCGGTAAGAATATTGGTAAACGATCGAATTGGAAGAAAGCCTACGTCACCCTCAAAGAGGGAAGCAACGTTGATTTCTTTGAAGCATAAACCAATCAGTGGAGTTTAGATAATGGCGATAAAGAGTTATAAACCGACGTCCGCAGGCCGTAGACATCAGACCTGTTCAACATTTGAAGAGATTACTACTGACAAACCCGAAAAATCGCTTCTTGTTAAACTGAAAAAAACCGGTGGCCGAAACAATTTTGGGCGGGTAACCTCCAGGCATATCGGTGGTGGTCATAAACAAAAATACCGTATCATCGACTTCCGACGTGACAAGCGTGATATCCCGGCAAAGGTGAGCTCGGTCGAGTATGACCCATACCGTAGTGCTAGGATTGCGCTGTTGAACTATGCTGACGGTGAAAAACGTTACATTATTGCTCCTCTTGATCTGAAAGTCGGGGATACTGTAATATCCGGACCCAGTGCTGACATTAAGCCGGGTAATGCATTGCCGATCAGATCGATTCCGTTGGGTACAATTATCCACAATATAGAATTGAAGATTGGTAAAGGCGCACAACTGGCGCGCAGTGCGGGGACTTTTGCCCAGCTTATGGCAAAAGAAGATAAGTATGCACAGGTTAAGCTTCCATCAGGTGAAGTGCGGATGGTCCTTTTGGATTGTATTGCAACTGTAGGACAGGTCGGGAATATCGATCACGAGAATGTCTCGATAGGGAAAGCCGGTCGCTCACGCTGGTTAGGTAAGCGGCCAAAGGTCAGAGGTGTTGCGATGAACCCGGTAGACCATCCCCATGGTGGTGGTGAGGGAAGAACATCCGGTGGACGTCATCCTGTTACACCGTGGGGTATTCCGACTAAAGGTTATAAGACCAGAACAAACAAGACATCGACAAGATTCATAGTTAAGCGTCGTACAAAATAATAAATATCTATCTGGATAGAGGAAATTAAGATGGCAAGATCGATAAAAAAAGGACCATTTGTAGACACGCATTTACAAGCAAAAGTCCAGGCAGAAGGTCCTTCATCAAAAAAAGTGATTAAAACCTGGTCAAGACGATCTACAATAACACCTGATTTTATAGGTCTGACCTTTGCTGTTCATAACGGCAGGAAATTTATTCCTGTTTTCGTCACAGAGAACATGGTCGGTCACAAGATGGGAGAATTTGCTCCCACGAGGACTTTTTTCGGCCACGCAGCAGACAAGAAAAGTAAGTTGAAGAAGAAGTAAGTCGTTAAAGGAGCTATGAATGGAATCAAGCGCTAAGTTATCATTCGCCCGTCTGTCCCCTCGCAAAACACGCCTAGTAGTGGATATGGTTAGGGGTAAAGGGATACAGAACGCTCTCAATACATTGCGTTTTTCGCCACAACCATCGGCTAAGCTGGTATCCAAATTGCTGTCATCTGCTGTAGCAAATGCAGAGCAAAAGGGCGTTGCTGACGTTGATCGTCTTTATGTAAAAACTATTTATGTAAACGGTGGTACTGTTTTGAAGCGTTTTGTTCCGCGGGCGATGGGAAGAGCGAGCAAGATTAGAAAACCGACCAGTCACATTTGTGTGGTACTGGCGGAGAAGAAATAAGCTAATAGCTTGGAGGTGAAGTTTTGGGTCAGAAAGTAAATCCAATAGGTTTCAGGCTTGGAGTAATCAAAACCTGGGATTCAAAGTGGTATGCAGAAAAGGATTATGCCAAGCTTCTTCATGAAGATTTGAAGCTCAGATCATTCTTGAAAAAGCGCTTATACCACTCAGGCGTTTCCAAGATAGAGATCGAACGTGCCGCAGGCAAAGCCAAGATCAATATATTCACTGCTCGTCCTGGCCTGATTATTGGCAAGAAGGGGTCTGAGGTCGAAACCCTTAAAAAGGAACTGGCCAAACTCACTGACAAAGAGGTTTACCTTAATATACAGGAAGTTCGGAAGCCTGAACTTGACGCACAACTGGTTGCCGAAAACATCGCTCTGCAGCTTGAAAGGCGTGTGGCTTTTCGTCGGGCAATGAAGAAAAGTGTGACTTCTTCACTGAAATTTGGCGCTAAAGGTATCAGAATTACCTGTTCTGGTCGCCTTGGTGGTGCAGAGATGTCCCGTACAGAATGGTACCGTGAAGGACGTGTTCCACTTCATACCCTGAGAGCTGACATTGATTATGGTTTTGCAGAAGCCAAAACCACATATGGTATCATTGGCGTCAAAGTTCTTCTTTTCAAAGGTGAAGTGCTTTCTGGCAAATAATAGAAACAGGAGTTTTTTGCGATGTTAATGCCAAAAAAAGTTAAGTATAGAAAACAGATGAAGGGTAGAATGAGTGGAACGCCGCAACGTGGTGTATCACTTGCCTTCGGAGAGTTTGGCTTGCAGGCGACTGAGTGTGGCTGGCTTGATTCCAGGCAGATTGAAGCTGCGCGTATAGCTATGAATCGTTACATAAAAAGAGGCGGGAAAATCTGGATCAGAATTTTCCCTGATAAACCTTTAACAGCAAAGCCTGCTGAAACTCGTATGGGTAAAGGTAAAGGTTCGCCTGATTCGTGGGTTTGTGTTATAAAGCCTGGCAGAATCCTTTATGAAATGGAAGGGGTAACCGAGGAAATTGCGCGTGAAGCATTTAGACTCGCGGCTCATAAACTTCCAATTCCCACTAAATTTACTTCAAGGAAGGACGCCCATGAAGGTTAGTGATCTGAAAAATGCTACTGTTGATGAACTACAATCTCGGGAGTCTGAACTGACCAAAGAGTTGTTTAATCTTAAATTTCAGCTTCATACTGGACGATTGGAAAATACTTCTAAGCCGTCTCTTATAAAGAAGGATATTGCTAGGGTTAAAACACTACTCCGCGAAAAAAGGGGTTAGAGAGGGCTATATGAGTGAACGTGGTAATAGAAAAACCCAGGTAGGAGTTGTTGTAAGCGATAAGATGGATAAAACTGTTGTTGTCAAGGTTGATCGTCTTATTAAACATAGTGTCTATAACAAGTATATTAAAAGATCTGCCAAGTACAAGGCACATGATATTGATAATAGTTGTAAGATAGGCGACAGAGTCCTGATCGTAGAAACGCGGCCGATGAGCAAGGACAAGCGCTGGAAAGTCAGACAGATCATTGAGCGTAATGCTTAGGTAGGAGTTACTAATGATACAGATGCAGACGATTTTGGATGTGGCTGATAACTCAGGTGCGAAGAAGCTATTTTGCATAAAGGTTCTTGGTGGTTCTAAAAGAAAATATGCCGGTATAGGTGATATCATAGTAGCCTCGGTTAAAGAAGCGATCCCCAATTCGAAAGTAAAAAAAGGGGACGTGGTAAAGGCTGTAGTTGTAAGAACTGCTAAAGAGATTGGGCGTCCTGACGGGTCATATATTCGTTTTGATGGCAATTCTGGTGTAGTAATCAACAACCAGAAAGAACCTGTCGGTACTCGTATTTTCGGGCCGGTCGCTAGGGAGCTCAGGGCTAAGAAGTTTATGAAAATAATATCCCTGGCCCCTGAAGTACTTTAATTTTATCTTGGAGATAAATGATGCTGGGCAAAAAACTGCACGTAAAAAAGAATGACACAGTTATAGTCATCACTGGCAAAGACAAAGCCAAAACTGGTAAGGTGCTGCAAATCCTTCCGAAAAAGGATGGGGTTTTGGTTGAAGGCATTAATATAGTTAAACGGCATACGAGACCTCGTGGTAGTGAAGCTGGTGCCATCGTGGAAAAGGAAGCTGTGATACACGTCTCGAACGTAATGATTTATTGTAATAAATGCGGTAAGCCCGTACGTACAAGGATAAACACCCTTGAAGATGGGAAAAAGGTCCGTATCTGCGTGAAATGTGGCGAAGCCTTTGATAAATAGTCTGGAGGATTGAATGGCACGGCTAAACGAGCTTTATAATAAAGAAATGGTTCCACAATTGATGAAGGATTTTAATTACAGGAACGTTATGGAAGTTCCTAAATTGGAAAAAATAGTTGTCAATATGGGCCTTGGTGAAGCGATTCAGAACGTCAAAATACTTGACTCCGCAGTAGATGAGATGGCAGTGATAACCGGTCAGAAACCGATTATTACAAAAGCTAAAAAGTCTATTGCCGGCTTTAAATTGCGTCAAGGGATGCCGATTGGTTGTGCCGTGACGCTGCGCAAAGACAAAATGTACGAATTCCTTGATCGTTTAGTGAACGTATCTTTACCTCGAGTTCGCGACTTTAAAGGCATATCTGGTAAAGCATTTGATGGGAACGGAAATTATTCGTTAGGCGTAAAAGAACAATTGATTTTTCCAGAAATTAATTATGACAAGATAGATAAGATTAAAGGTCTCAATATTACTATTGTTACTACAGCTAAAAGTGATGAAGAAGGCAAAGCACTGCTTAAACTTTTTGGCATGCCTTTTAGGAATTAAACCAGTTCGGAGGATCCAGTGGCAAAAACATCGATGATTATAAAAGCGCAAAGAGGGAGTAAATTCAAGGTCCGTGAATATAATCGCTGTCCTTTGTGTGGCCGTCCCAGGGCCTATTACAGGAAGTTCGACATGTGCAGAATTTGCCTGAGAAAGCTTGCCTCTGCTGGTCAGATTCCAGGAGTCATTAAATCAAGCTGGTAGCATTTAAAGTTAAACAAATAGAGGAGTAGATTCAATGTCGATGACTGATCCCATAGCCGATATGCTTACCAGAATCAGAAATGCTGGTATGGCAAAACATCAAAAAGTTGATATCCCGTCATCCAACCTTAAGGTTAGTCTAGCTAATCTTTTGAGGAATGAAGGATTTATCAAGAATTATAAAGTCATAGCAGATAACAAGCAGGGCGTTTTGCGTGTCTATCTCAAGTATATTGATGAAAAGGATCCGGTCATCAACGAGATTAAGCGTATAAGTAAGCCAGGTGGCAGGGTCTATGTGGATAGCGATGGAATCCCAAAGGTTAAAAATGGGCTCGGAGTTGCAGTACTCTCCACATCCAAAGGAATCATCACAGATAAGACCGCTCGCGAATTAGGTGTAGGTGGAGAGCTTCTCTGCACTGTCTGGTAGTTATTCAGGTATTAAGGAGTTTATAGTATGTCTAGAATTGGAAAGCTTCCCATAGAAATTCCCAAGGGAGTAAAAATATCCTACATTGATTCCAACCTGATGGTTGAAGGTCCTAAGGGGTCATTAGGCAGAAGAATAATGTCTGGCGTATCGATTGACCTGACTGATAATACTATCACAGTAAGCCGGGACAATGATGGTATAAAGTCGCGCTCTGCTCATGGGCTTACCAGGACACTGATAAATAACATGGTGACTGGTGTTACCACTGGTTTTGAGACTGCTCTGGAAATTAACGGTGTTGGTTATAGAGCCGAGTTAAAAGGTGATGTGCTTAATTTGAGCCTGGGTTACTCGCATCCGATAAATTTTCAGCTCCCTAAAGGGATTAATGTTGAAGTTGATAAAATGACAAAGCTTTTGGTAAAAGGCATTGATAAAGAGCTTGTCGGTCAAACTGCCGCAAAAATCAGAGCTTTCCGTGGACCTGAACCCTACAAAGGTAAAGGTGTGAAGTATGCTAACGAGACTATTCTTAGAAAAGCCGGTAAAACCGGTAAAAAATAGATATAGCTAAGGAGAAGCACATTGAGTTCTCTAGCCCAGAAAAAAACAGCCCGCCTGAAACGTCAGATAAGGGTAAGAAAAAAAATAAGAGGAACAGCTGAACGTCCCAGGCTTAATGTATTTAAAACTGCTAAGCATATCTATGCTCAGTTAATAGATGATACATGTGGGGCTACTTTGGCAGCTGCTTCTACATTATTGGATGAGGTAAGCACAGGTCTTAGTTATACGGGCAATATTGAAGCTGCTCAGAAGGTTGGTGCAGCAATTGCTCAAAAGGCTTTGGCAAAGGAAATAAATATGGTTGTTTTTGACCGTAATGGTTTCCTCTATCATGGTAGAATTAAAGCGCTAGCAGAAGCGGCACGTGAAAACGGCTTGTCTTTTTAAAGGACATTGTAAGGAGGATTTAATTGCTTAAGATCAATCCCAATGACATTAATCTTACGGACAGGGTAGTTCATATCAGCCGTGTTGCAAAGGTTGTGAAAGGTGGCCGTCGTTTTAGTTTTTCAGCGCTCGTAGTGGTGGGCGATGGAAATGGCTATGTCGGTTATGGCCTCGGCAAGGCTAATGAAGTCCCTGAAGCGATTCGAAAAGGTGTTGAACAGGCGAAGAAGAATCTTATCAAGGTGCCGATTGTTGAAGGGCAAACTATTCCTTTCGAGATCGAAGGACGATTCGGCGCTGGAAAAGTATTGATGATGCCTGCCTCTGCTGGTACTGGTGTGATAGCCGGTGGTGCAGCGAGGGCTGTATTTGAATCGGCTGGTGTTCATAATATACTTGCTAAATGCCTTGGATCCAATAACCCGCATAACGTTGTGAAAGCCGCTTTTGCCGGTCTTATGAGACTAAAGACCCCTGAAGAGCTAAGTGCTAGAAGAGGTCTGGCTGAGTAAAGCCAAAAAACGTTTAAGGAGTAAATAACATGTCCGCAGATGTGAAAGTTACCCTCGTAAGGAGTCATATTGGTAAAGCATCCAGCGTTAAGGCGGTGCTGGTCGGTATGGGGTTGACAAAACGGCAAAAGTCCGTGACCTTGAAAGATACTCCTGAGGTAAGAGGGATGATTAATAAGGTGCGTCATTTGCTAAAAGTAGAAGAGTAATTCTCTGAGGTGTGATAATGGAATTAAACAGTCTAAAGCCAGCAGCAGGTGCTTCAAAAAATAGAAAAAGAATCGGTCGTGGTACAGGTTCTGGGCATGGTAAAACTGCTACTAAAGGTCACAAAGGGCAAAAGGCTCGCAGTGGCGGTAGTATAAAAGCAGGATTTGAAGGTGGTCAGATGCCTATGCATCGCAGGCTTCCTAAGCGTGGTTTTACCCCATTGGCGAAAAAAATATATTCAGTGGTGAATCTGTCTCAACTAGATGTATTTGAAACGGGCAGCTGTGTAGATATTGAAGCGATGCAAAAAAGCGGTCTGGTAAAGAATGTGTGTGATGGTATAAAAATTCTTGCTACTGGTGAGCTTACCAAAGCATTGACAGTGAAAGCCCATAAATTCAGTGCTACTGCACGTAATAAAATCACTTCTGTGGGTGGAACCGTCGAGGAGATCTAATCTTGTTTGATGCTTTCCAGAATATATTTAGAATACCTGAGCTGAAAAAACGAGTATTATTTTCCTTGGCGATGCTTGCCGTATACCGTGTAGGATGTCATATACCAACACCGGGAATTGATAGTCAGGCATTAGCTCACTTTTTTAAACAGGCTCAGGGAACTTTACTCGGTCTGTTTGATATGTTTTCTGGCGGCGCATTAGAAAAGCTGACAGTGTTTGCTCTTGGCATAATGCCATACATATCATCTTCAATTATATTTCAACTGCTAACTGTAGTTGTACCTGCCATTGAAAAGCTGTCAAAAGAGGGTGAAGCAGGAAGAAAGAAGATAATCCAGTATACGCGATATGGAACTATAGTCCTGAGTGTCGTGCAAGGGCTAGGAATCAGTATTGGGCTTGAGAGCATGAGAGGTCCTGCTGGTGAACTGGTTGTGCCGAATCCCGGCTGGGGTTTCAGGGTAATGACTGTCATAACGCTTACTGCAGGAACAGCATTTATTATGTGGCTGGGCGAACAAATGTCTGAAAAAGGCATAGGCAATGGAATTTCGCTGATAATTTTCGCTGGAATAGTTGCACGTATACCTACAGCGATTATGAACAGTGTCCGTTTATTAAAAACTGGTGAACTGCCTCTGTTTGCAATTATATTTGTGCTGACCCTTATGTTTCTTGTGATTGCTGCAGTTGTTTTTGTTGAACGTGGTCAGCGCAGACTTCCGATACATTATGCTAAGCGGGTTGTTGGCCTTAAAACGTATGGGACGCAAACCTCGCATTTGCCTCTAAAAGTTAATATGGCAGGTGTTATTCCGCCAATCTTCGCTTCGTCGATTATTATGTTTCCAGCTACGATAGGCAACTTCATCAACATACCTTGGGTACAGAGTGCTTCTAAGAGCTTGACGCCTGGTAACTGGGCGTATAATATTTTTTATGTTGCATTCATCGTCTTTTTTTGTTATTTCTATACGGCTGTGACTTTTAACCCAGTTGATGTCGCTGAAAATGTGAAAAAACAGGGTGGTTATATTCCTGGTATCCGCCCCGGAAAAGAGACGTCCGAGTTCCTGGATAGGGTCCTTACCAAGCTGACTTTTGCTGGTGCCATTTATATCTCAGTTGTTTGTGTATTGCCTTCGATACTGATAGGTAAATTTAATCTACCTTTTTATTTTGGTGGTACCGCTCTGCTTATTGCGGTTGGCGTTGGTATGGATACAGTTGCCCAGATTGAATCACACCTTATTACTCGTAGTTATGAAGGTTTTATGAAGGGTGTCAGGATAAAGGGTCGGCGTTAGGAGACGAAGGAAGTTGTGATGAATTTAATATTGTTGGGTCCGCCCGGTGCGGGAAAGGGAACCCAGGCAAAATTACTGATAAAAAGATTTCAGATTCCACAAATATCGACGGGTGATATTTTACGGGCCGCTGTGAGTGAGATGACTCCGATGGGCGTGAAGGCCAAGGGATATATGGAGTCTGGGGCTTTGGTTCCGGATGAGGTAGTGGTTGGTATCGTTCGGGAGCGGCTTGAAAAGAATGATTGCTTAAATGGTTTTATCTTAGACGGCTTTCCGAGAACGGTAGCGCAGGCAGATGCGTTGAAGCACATGTTGGTCTGTATGAATATGTCGATCGAACATGTGGTTTCTATGGCTGTAGACAAGGAAGAGCTGCTGCAAAGAATTACCGGTAGGCGTACTTGCCGGCTTTGCGGCAAGGGATACCATGTCGTATTTGATCCCCCCAGGGTGTCTGGTCGCTGCGATGAGTGTTTGGGTGAGCTTTTTCAGCGAGACGACGATCAAGAAGAAACCATGCGTAAAAGGCTTGATGTTTACGAGGATCAGACGGCGCCACTTATAACGTATTATGAAAATGAATCTCTTTTGCGTTCAATTGCAGGGGTTGGTTCAATTGATGATATTCAGCAAAGAATACTGTCAATTATTCAGGGCACTCACGGGTGATTATCCTTAAGTCTCCTCAGGAGATAGAGCGGATGCGTGTCCCATGCAGGATTGTTGCTGAAATACTGGCGTTACTGAAGGAAAAAGTAAGACCAGGTGTGACAACGCTGGAGTTGGACGAGTTTGCTGAATCAGAAGTGAAAAGACGATCAGCAAAGCCTGCATTTAAGGGTTATAGCGGCTTTCCGTATTCGCTTTGTTGTTCTTTAAATGATCAAGTGGTTCATGGTATGCCTTCTAATCGGGAATTGGTTGATGGAGACGTATTAAGCATAGATTTTGGTGCTATTAGTGACGGTTTTTACGGCGATGCAGCGTTGACTATACCGGTTGGTACCGTTAGTAAGTCTGCCGTAAAGCTTATAGATGTAACCGAAGCGTCATTGTATGCAGCTATTGATGCAGCACAACCTGCAAATAAGCTGTCTGATATATCGTATGCAGTTCAAAGTTATGTTGAATCGCGTGGTTTTTCGGTAGTGCGCGATTTTGTAGGTCATGGGATTGGTAAGAGTCTTCACGAGAGTCCTCAAATACCCAATTTCGGGTTGCCTGGCAGAGGCGTTAAGCTGAAACCCGGAATGGTGTTAGCAATCGAGCCGATGATAAACGAGAAGGGTCCTGAAGTTAAGGTGTTGGCTGACGGGTGGACTGCGGTAACATGTGACGGCGGCTTATCTGCTCATTTTGAGCATACCGTTGCGATAACACAGCATGGTCCGGAAATATTAACGAAGATATAAATGTTTACGCGGTTATTCTGAAAGGATTTAGCTATGAAGGTAAGAGCCTCAGTAAAAAAGATTTGTGAAAAATGTAAAATAATTAAGCGCAAAGGTATAGTGCGTGTTATATGCGACATACCCAAGCATTCTCAGAGGCAAGGATAACAGTACAAAGCATGAATTAGGAGGGACGGGCATTGGCACGTATCGCTGGAATAGACCTACCAAGGAATAAACGTATTGAAATCGCGTTAACTTACATCTATGGTATCGGCAGATCAACTGCGCAAAAGATACTGGCGGATGCAGGCGTTGACTCAAATACTCGTAGCGACAATTTGACCGAGTCTGAGATTGCGCGAATCAGAGAAAATATTGATAAAAACGTCAAGGTTGAAGGTGATCTTCGCCGTGATATTTCGATGAATATAAAGCGGTTAATGGATCTGGGTTGCTATCGGGGGCTTCGTCATAGAAAAGGCTTGCCGGTTCATGGACAGAGGACCAAGACCAATGCACGCACAAGAAAAGGTCCTGCTCGTACAGTGGCAGGTAAGAAGAAATAGTAACTAAGTCTTTGGAGGAATAATGGCTAGTCCTGCTAAAAAGATAGTTAAAAAGAAAAAAGAAAAGAAGAATATACCGAATGGTGTGGCGCATATTCAAGCCACATTTAACAATACCATGATCACTATCACAGACCCTGTAGGAAATGTGATTGCGTGGTGTACATCTGGATGCAAAGGTTTTAAGGGTTCCCGAAAAAGTACGCCTTTTGCTGCTCAGATGGCAGCTGAAGACTGTGCTAAAAAAGCACAGGAGCATGGCATGCGCAGCGTTGAAGTATTTGTTAAGGGACCGGGGTCTGGACGAGAATCTGCTTTGCGTGCTTTACAAGCTGCCGGATTTAGTATTAGTTTCATTCGGGACGTTACGCCTATACCTCATAACGGTTGTCGCCCACCCAAAAGAAGAAGAGTCTAAACCCATAGAGTTAATAGTTAAGGAGGTCTTCATTGGCTAGATATACAGGCCCCTCATGCAGATTGTGCAGAAGGGAAAATACGGAGTTGTTTCTGAAGGGTGAGCGCTGCTACACTGACAAATGTGCCATCAAAAGAAGAAATTATCCCCCGGGTCAGCATGGACAGGGGCGGACAAAAACTTCGGACTACGGTGTACAGCTCCGTGAAAAACAAAAGGTAAGACGTATTTATGGAATACTTGAAAATCAATTCCGTGGATACTTTGAACGTGCTGACAGGCTCAAAGGCGTTACTGGCGAGAACTTACTTTTCTTGCTTGAGAGGCGCTTGGACAATATAGCGTATCGTCTTGGCTTTGCTTCCTCAAGAATTGAGGCTCGCCAGTTGGTAAGACATGGACATTTTACACTTAACGGCAGGAAAGTTACCATACCGTCTATACAGGTAAAGGCTGGAGATGTGCTGGAACTCAGGGAAAAAAGCCGTAAGGTTGCGTGTATTAACGAATCTCTGGAAGCAGTTGTACGACGCGGAATACCACAGTGGCTTGAACTTGATAAAGGAGCTTATAAAGGAGCGGTAAAGACTCTCCCTGCCAGGGAAGATATTACGATGCCAATCCAGGAGCAGTTGATAGTTGAGCTCTATTCCAAGTAAAGGCTAACGAGACCCCGCTACAGGGAGGAAATACATGTATAGAAATTGGCGCGACCTGATCAAGCCAAAAAAGTTGCAGGTTGAGACTGAATCACTTACAAATACATATGGTAAGTTTTATGCTGAGCCTTTTGAGCGCGGCTTTGGTACTACTCTTGGTAATTCTCTTCGCAGGGTGCTTCTGTCATCATTACAGGGTGCAGCAATTACATCTGTAAAGGCCAAAGGCGTATTGCACGAGTTTTCTGCAATTCCAGGTGTCACAGAAGATGCTACTGACATTATACTGAATCTGAAGGGCGTAAGATTCAAGATGCATGGTCATGAATCACGAGTAGTCAGGATCGTTCAGAAAGGCGAAGGATTAGTAAAGGCTGGCGATATCATAACTGATCCGAATGTTGAAGTACTCAACCCTAATCACCATATTGCAACGTGTTCCAAAGACGCAAATCTTGAAATGGAAATGGTTGTAAAAATGGGTAAGGGCTATGTCCCGGCTGATCGCAATCGCGACGAAAAAGCGCCTGTGGGAACAATTCCAATTGACTCGATTTTCTCGCCCCTGACAAAGGTTAATTTTACGGTCTCTAACGCTCGTGTTGGGCAGATAACTGATTATGATAAGCTGATAATTGAGATATGGACTGATGGGAGTGTTAAGCCCCAGGATGCGCTGGCGTATGCTTCGAAAATATTGAAGGATCAGCTCACCATATTTATAAACTTTGATGAAGAGGTTGAACCAGTAGAGGAAGTTGAGCCAGAAGAGGAACGTGAGCGATTTAATGAGAACCTTTATCGCTCTGTTGATGAGTTAGAGCTCTCTGTTCGTTCGGCAAACTGCCTGAAAAATGCGGGGATTAAATTAATTGGCGAGCTCGTATCCCGTACTGAAGCGGAGATGCTGAAAACTCAAAATTTCGGCAGAAAATCTCTGAATGAGATTAAGGATATCCTCGTGGACATGGGCCTTACCCTTGGGATGAGATTGGATAATTTCCCGGATCCTGAGATTATGCGCAGGCTGCGTGGAGAGCAAAACGAAGAAGAATAAATCGCAAGGCTTTAAAGAGAAAGGAATACGTAGTCATGCGTCATAATAAAGCGGGAAAAAGATTAGGCAGGACCACTAGCCACAGGATAGCCATGTATAGAAACATGGTCACATCCTTCTTGAATCATGAAAGAATAACTACGACTGACGTGAAGGCTAAAGAACTTCGTTCTATTGCTGAAAAAATGATCACCCTTGGGAAAAAAGGTGATCTCCATGCAATGCGACAGGCTGCTTCGTACATTCGCGATAAAAAGGTTGTCACCAAGTTGTTTACTGCAATTGCGCCTCGCTATGCAGAACGTGCTGGTGGTTACACACGAATCATTAAGCTGGGAATCCGGCCTGGTGATAATGCGCCTCTTTCGGTTATCGAGTTGGTTGAGGAAGAATTGAACGCCCCTAAGGGGACGGCAAAGAAGAAGGCCGATGTAAAAAAAACAGCGCCTAAAGCTGCCGCACAGGCAACAGCTGCAAAGGTTGAAGATACACCGGCAGTTGAGGCGGCTGAACCCGCCGCGGAAGAGATTGTTGCGCAACCGGCAGCAGTGGTTGATCCTGCTGAAGAGTGTGAAGCCAAGGCCGACTAAATTCAATATTTAATAATAAAATGCAAAAAGGCACAGGAAACTGTGCCTTTTTGCATTTTATATGCTGAAAGCAATGGGCCTATTTTCCCGGTTAATTCCGTCCTTAGCGGCTGTTGCAGTCCGCATCTTTGCCTTTACAATAAAAGCCCGTCTCTGCTACTATACGCCGATTTATGAAAATTAAACGACTTGACATATTAGGCTTTAAGTCCTTCCATGACAAAGTGTCCCTGGATTTCCAGCAAGGTATTACCGGGATAGTCGGTCCCAATGGTTGCGGTAAATCTAATGTCGTCGATGCCATCCGCTGGGTGATGGGGGAGCAGTCTGCTAAAAACCTTCGCGGAAAGCAGATGGAAGATATCATCTTTGGCGGGAGCGAATGTCGCAAGCCGTTAGGCTTGGCTGAGGTATCGTTGGTTTTTTCTACAGACGATGGCCGTGTACCGGCCAAGTATTTAAACTATAGTGAGATCCAGGTTACAAGACGTTTGTACCGTGACGGTGAGAGTGAATATCTACTGAACAAGTCGCAATGCCGTTTGCTCGATATTGCGGAACTGTTCATGGATACCGGTGTGGGGGCCAGGGCGTACTCGATTATCGAACAGGGTAAAATCGGCATGATTCTCCACTCAAAGCCGGAGGAACGTCGAGTGCTTATTGAAGAGGCTGCAGGCGTTACCAAATTCAAGGCACGCAAGCAGGTGGCACTGAAAAAGATTGATGTAACCAGGCAGAATCTGTTGCGCATCAGTGATATTTTATCTGAAATCAAGCGGCAACTTGGCGGTTTGCAGCGTCAGGCGAAAAAAGCGGAAAAGTTCCGTGAATATCGAGAAGAATTAAAGGAGATTGAACTCCTTTTTTCAGTCAATTGTTATCGTGCGCTGAAAGATAATAAAACAGGTGTGGATGAAGAGCTTGCAACACTCAATAAGAAGCTGGCATTTCTTGTTGCAGATCAGGAAAAAGGCGAACTGGCGCTTGAGGAAAAACGGATAACCCTTCTTGAACAGGAAGAAGCGCTCGTGGTGTCACAAGAAGAGATATATCGGGTGAAGAGTGACATTCAGGGAGGGGAAAATCGACGGGAATTCCAAAAAAAGGAGTTGCTTAACCTCGAACGCCTGGTAGGCCGCTTCAATGACGATCTGACAAATCAGACGCAGCAATTAGCCGATGCGGAAATCGAACTCAAGTCTCTCGTGGAGCACAAGGGCGGATTTGTTGTAGAGCTTGCGGACGAAGAGCAGAACCTCCTGGAGTGCGAAAGCCTTCTGGAAGAAACAACCCGTGTGGAAAGGGCCATCTCCGAGCAGGTTGAAGAAAATCGTAAAGAATTATTCGGGATTTTATCTGAAATTGCCCAGTTCAATAATAAATATTCCGGTGCTGCAAAACGGCTCGAAGCAATGGCGGAACGATTTGAGCGAAACCAACGGGAAAGCCTCATGCTGGGCGAAAAACAGGCTGAGGCAAGTACGCGGGTGACCGGGCTGGAGAATGCCTGTAAAAATAATGCCGAGTTAAAGCAGATAACGGCTAATGAGATGGCTGATCTCAGGCAGCGTGAAGAGGAGTTGAAAGTTACCCTGGCCGCTAAAGAAAAGGAACTCCAGGATAAACGTGACCAATTGAGCGCAAAATCGTCACGTCTTCGTTCAATACAGGAACTGGAGGCACAGTTTGCCGGTTATGGACAGGGGGTCCGCACTCTTCTTACGGCCGAAGGATTTAAAAAGCGCTTTCGAGGCATGGTTGCCGATATCGTCGAAACCGGCGAGACCTACGAAGCCGCAGTAGAGGTCGCACTTGGTGAGAGACTTCAGTGGCTTCTTTGCAATAGTGATGGCGACGCATTGGAAGCTGTGGCCTATCTGAAGGATATTTCCGGTGGCCGGAGCAGTTTTGTTCTCCAGAACTTTCAGCTTGTGGGGGAGAGATTAGTAGTGCCCGGCGCAGACGACCTGTTGGCAAAGGTCACCATTGCAGATGGGTTCAAGGCGTTTGTCGAGCCTTTGCTGGCCAATACACGCCTAGTTGAGACACTGTGTAAAGCACTTGAACTTGCTAAACAATATCCACAACTTACCTTTGTTACCATTCATGGGGATATGGTTCATTCCGGCGGGATCGTCAATGGCGGTTCACTGGAGGCTGCGCAGCAAGGACTGATTCATAAAAAGCGTGAAATTAAGGAGCTGTCCGGGGAAGTTGCTGCTATAACCACGCGAGTCAAGGATCTGGAAGAAATACGAGCTGAGCTGAAAGAGGAATTCATTGCCGTTGAAGAGGGGCTGCGCGATGTCAGGCAGAGATTGCATCAGGCTGATATTCAATCACTCAATAGTGAAAAAGATTTGATTCGTGCTCGTGAAGAGCTCCAACGAATCGAGGAACGAACAGCTATCAGAAGTCTGGAAGACGAGCAACTTCGTGAAGAGAAAATGCTCCTGGAAAATGAATTATCTGATGCGAACCAAAAAAGGTGTATCGGTGAAGAGCGCAAGACTGTCTTGGAGTTGAGATTAAAGGAACTGCAGCAGTCTCTTGCGGCAAAAAAGGAAGAGATAGATGCGGTGCGAGAATCGGTTACTTCGAGGAAGGTCAGGGTTGCAGCGCTTAAGGAAAAACGGGAATCCAACGTACAGGCAATCAGGCGGATCGAAGATCTTATTACCGGTCTCCGGCAAAAGATTGCAGGACATGACGCTGAACTTGAGCGAGCGGCTGGGGATCGAGAAAAACTTATATCGGCCATTAATCAAAGTGATGAGTCCATCAAACTTTTACTGCAAAAACAGGCGAGCGTGGAAACTGCATTTACTGCAGTTAAAGAGCATTATGAGCTCGAAGCCAAGGCTCATAAGGAAGAAGAGGCAAAGCTGAAGGGATTGCGTAACCTGGTAGTTGATGTGAAGGAGTCCATTACTGCAAAGACTATTAAATCATCGGAACTTTCCATGCAACTCGATCATCTGGAGAATCAGTTGCTGGATAAATACCGTCTTGATATCGCAGAGCTTTTCCCCAAATACGGGATCATCGATTACAATGCAGCGGAAAAGATCGCTCGACAGGGTGAGTTGCAAAAACTCGTCGATGAAATGGGAGATGTAAATCTGACGGCTATTGATGAGTTTCAGGAACTTGATAAACGGTTCACTTTCCTTGCCGAGCAGAAAGAGGATCTGGAAGAATCGCTCCACTCTTTGCAAAAAGCCATACAGCGGATCAATAAGACCACTCGCAAGCGTTTTCTTGAAACCTTTCAGCTTGTTAATGCCAAATTCCAGGAGGTATTTCCTAGGCTCTTCTGTGGAGGGCGGGCTGAACTAAAGTTAACCAATGAAGAGGACCTGTTGGAAACGGGATTGGAAATAATTGTGCAGCCTCCCGGGAAGAAACTCCAGAATGTCACCCTCCTGTCGGGCGGCGAGAAGGCGTTGACTGCTGTTGCATTGATATTTTCCATATTCCTGATAAAGCCAACTCCATTTTGCCTGCTTGATGAGGTTGACGCGCCGTTGGACGACGCGAATATCGGCCGGTTCAACGATATGGTGAGGGAGATGAGCGCAATTTCACAGTTTATTATAATTACCCACAATAAAACGACCATGGCCGTGGTTGATACCTTGTATGGCGTTACCATGGAGGAACCCGGGGTATCCAAGCTGGTGTCGGTAAAGCTTAATTAAGGTGGATGAGGGGCGCGTTGGGGGTAATTGGCTTTTCAGCGCTTACCTGACCTTTTGAGGAGGATTCATTGCCTTTCAAAACTATTCTCAGAGAATTGGTCGAAACCACCCATGGTGCAAACGGCGCCATCCTGGCAGACTGGGAAGGGGAGGCGGTTGAGCAGTATTGCTTGACCGATGCCTTCGAATTAAAGGTAACGGCTGCCCATAAAGGGATCATTCTCAATCAGTTGAAGGATATACTGGTGAATTTCCATTCCGGAGATTTGAGATATGCGGTCATAACCACAGAGAGTCAGCATGTTATTGTCGGTGTGGTCGGTGCTGACTATTCCCTGGTCATGACCCTTGACAGGGATGCCGTAACTGGCCTTGCGCTGCGCAGGTTCAATAGTGCCGTCCAATTGTTAGTAAGGGAGATTTACTAGATGCCAGAAGAGAAAAAAGGCTTTTTTAAGGGACTGCTTGACAAGATCGCCGGTGCGGATGTGCAGACGGCGGACGAAACCGTTGCAGCCCGCGGCGGAGAACAGGCACCAACGCCCGGTTTTTTTGAAAGGCTGAAAAGAGGGCTCAGCAAAACTCACGAGAGCATTGTCGGCCGTATTGATACATTGCTGTTGGGTAAGAAGCAGATAGACGCCGACACACTAGAGGAGCTGGAAGAGATACTCATTACCGCTGATATGGGGGTGAAGACGACTGTAGAATTAATCAGAACCCTGGAACAGCGTCTGAAAAGAAACGAGCTGCAGGATGGCGAGGCATTGAAAAAAGCGCTCAAGGATGAGATAACGGCCCGGTTGAGCCAACACACGACCGCTCTCGATGTGAACGCAGCGTCTCCCTATGTGATATTGGTTATCGGTGTAAACGGGGTCGGCAAAACCACCACGATCGGCAAACTTGCAGCAAAATTCAGGTCTGAGGGGAAAAAGGTTTTGTTGGCTGCTGGAGATACATTTCGCGCAGCGGCTGCGGAGCAGTTGGAAGTATGGGGTAATCGGGTAGGTGCAGACGTGGTGCGTCACAAGGAAGGGTCTGATCCTTCAGCGGTTGTTTTTGATGCCTGCAAAGCTGCCTTGGCAAGGAACAGCGATATTCTTTTGATTGATACGGCAGGACGTTTGCACACGAAGGTTAATCTCATGGAGGAGATGAAAAAGATTCGTCGGGTGCTTGAACGGGAAATTCCCGGCGCACCCCATGAAACCATGCTGATTCTCGATGCGGCAACTGGGCAGAACGCCATTTCCCAGGCAAAGCTTTTCAAGGAGGCGGCCCAGGTCAGCGGAGTTGTTCTCACCAAGCTGGATGGCACGGCCAAGGGGGGAATTGTTGTCGCGGTCAGTCATGAATTTGCAATCCCTGTCCGATACATCGGCGTGGGCGAGGGCGTGGATGACCTGCGTGAGTTTGATCCGCTGCAATTTGTCGAGGCTATATTTTAAATATAACCAATAATCACCTTGACTTTTGCGGGGTTATTACTTAAAATTTTGGCCTTAAAAGGTACTCGTATGGATGCTAAGCTTATTGATGAGCTGGAAAAACGCATAGAAAGCCTGTTAACAGCATACGGTTCGCTGAAAGACGAAAACCGGTTGCTGAGGGATGAAAATAACCGGTTGCAGCATGAACGGGGCGGATTTAAGAATCGTATAGATGCCATCCTTAATAAGCTCGAAGAGGTTGAGCGCAGTTGAACACTTTACACCGGATTAAGGTGTTGGGTCGAGATCTTCAGGTCAGGAGTACTGCTGACAGCGAAACCGTCAGAAACGTCGAGTTGTTTGTAAATGAAAAGTTGGCGGAAGTCGCCGATTCTGTCAAGATGGGCGACACCCAGGTCGTTGCCATTCTGGCACTGATGAATATTGCCGAGGAATATTTAACACTTGTCAAGGCTGCCGAAGCAAGCAGCATGTCGAGTTGCGACAGGATTCAGCGATTAATAAAGCGTATTGACACAGATATCGAGTAAGGGTTTAAGGTCTCTCCAGGGAGATTTGATTATATAGTGGTTGTGGATGTCGGGTTTGAAAGTTTAGCTGGTTTTGCGGGGCATTTATTCGTGTTGTAGTGCCGCTCCGTTTTGCTGATAGGTAGCCTGTAAAAACATATTTACTTATGTCCAAGGGGTCTAAAGGTCGCTTTATTCATTTAGTCTGATGCGCTTTTTCTGAGCGACTATACCTGACAGTCCCGTCTAACCTGATATCCCGTCTCCATTCTCCCTCCTGAGAACCTTCCTCTATTGGGCTTGCCCAAAGAAATCTGTCTGCTTCGGTCTTCAACTGTATCGGAGAGGGGCAGCATGCCAAAGAAAACTATTCGGCAGCTTATGCTGGCAAAAAGAAGAGCGCTTTCACCGTCGCAGGTTGAAGAGCTTAGTCAACTTGTGCAGCGGACGCTCATCTCTTCTGCTGAGTTTGCCGGAGCAAAAACCCTGGCGCTTTATGCGCCGATCCATAACGAAGTCGGTACAGAGGAATTGATGCGCCAGGCCCTGTCTGCAGGTAAGACGGTGCTTTATCCCGCTGTTGGCACTGGCGCATTGGTTTTCAGGCAGATATGCAACCCGGCAGCCTTGCATAAGGGTGCGTTCGGCATTTACGAGCCGGGGAATTCCTGTGCGATCTACGCACCTCAAGATATCGATATCATTGTCATTCCTGGTGTAGCATTTGATCGAAAAGGGAGGAGGATCGGCTACGGTAAAGGTTACTATGACAAGACGCTCCACAGTCTTGAAGGGACTGGACGGTTTGTTGGTTTATGTTACGATTTCCAGCTGCTGGACGAAATTGTCGGCGAGCCTCATGATGTGAGCATGGATTTGATTGTCAGCGAGACACGGGCGATTCGCCCTTGATTTAACCATATAGAAGGGGAGGTACACTGCATTGAAGATAGATATGATGACAATGATTTTAGCAGTAATAGCGGCTGCCATTGGCTTTTTGATCGGTAATCTGCTGCGAAAGAAATCTTCCGACGCCATAGTGGCTTCGGCCGAGGAACTAGCAGCAAAAATGGTGGAAGAATCCAAGCGTCAGGCGGAAACCATTACCAAAGAAGCATCCTTGCAGGCAAAAGATGTTGTTTATCAGGCCAAAGCTGATTTTGAAAGGGAAACAAAGGATAAGCGTCGCGACCTGCAAGCATTGGAAAAACGTTTACAGCAAAAAGAAGAAAATCTCGATAAGAAAATGAACCTGTTCGACCAGCGCGATGCGGAGTTCCTTAAAAGGGAGCAGGGCTTGGCCGCGAAAGAGCAGGTGCTTGGACAAAAGGACGAAAAACTCAATCAGCTGATTAGCGAGGAGCGGACGAGACTGGAAAACATTTCAGGAATGACGGCTGCTGAAGCCAAAAAAATCCTGATGGAAACCATGGAAAATGAAGCGAAGCTGGATGCTGCAAAACGCATCAAGGCGATAGAGGAAGAGGCAAGGGAGACTGCCGACAAGAAATCCAAGGAAATAATGGCCTTGGCTATCCAGCGCTATGCCGGTGAGTATGTTGCCGAACGGACCGTCTCAGTGGTTGCTCTTCCCTCCGACGAGATGAAGGGGCGCATCATCGGCCGCGAAGGGCGTAACATCAGGGCATTGGAGGCCGCAACCGGCATTGACCTGATTATCGACGATACGCCTGAAGCAGTTATTCTCTCAGGATTTAACCCCGTCCGCCGTGAGGTGGCGAAGCTTTCCCTGGAAAAACTGATAGCGGACGGCCGCATCCATCCTGGCCGTATCGAGGAGGTTGTGGCGAAGGCTGAAGAAGAGGTGGAATTGGCGATGAAGGAGGCAGGCGAACAGGCTGCCTTTGACCTGGGGGTCCACGGTATTCATCCGGAAATTCTCAAGCTGATCGGCCGACTCAAATATAGGACCTCTTATAGTCAGAATGTTTACCAGCATTCTCTAGAGGTGGCTTTCCTGTGCGGCATTATGGCCGCCGAACTGGGAATCAATGTTAAGCAGGCAAAAAGGGCGGGCTTGCTTCACGACCTCGGCAAAGCCGTTGATCACGAAGTGGAAGGGTCGCATGCTGTTATTGGCGCAGAACTGGCGAAAAAGTACGGTGAATCGCCCAAAATCGTTCATGCTATCATGGCTCACCATGAAGACGAAAAACCTGCGACAGTCCTGGCGATACTGGTTCAGGCTGCCGATGCCCTTTCCGGCGCTCGTCCCGGCGCTCGCCGCGAAATGATGGAAACGTATGTCAAGCGTCTGGATGACCTGGAGCGCATCGCCTGTTCCTTCAGCGGCGTGACCAATTCCTTTGCCATCCAAGCCGGTCGTGAAATCCGGGTCATGGTTTCCAGTGAGGAGATCAGCGATGAGCGGACGCTCATCCTGGCCAAGGATATCGCCAAGAAGATCGAGACGGAAATGACCTATCCCGGTCAGATCAAGATCAATGTGATCAGAGAGACACGGGCTACCGAATATGCCCGTTAAGCTCCTGTTTATCGGCGATGTGGTCGGCAAGCCGGGGCGCCAGGCCCTTTCCTCCGAGTTGCACCGATTGGTTGACCGTTACATGGTTGACCTGGTGATCGCCAACGGTGAAAATGCCGCCGGCGGTTTCGGCATTACCGAGGAAACGGCCCGAGACCTTTTCAGTTGCGGGATTCACCTCCTGACCAGCGGCAACCACATCTGGGATAAAAAGGATGCCCTGGGTTACATTCGGCGCGAAGAAAAACTCGTCCGTCCCGCAAACTACCCTGAAGGAACACCCGGGCAGGGTAGTGCCGTTGTAAAAACCGCCGGAGGCATTAAGGTGGCGGTCTTGAACCTTGAGGGACGGGTTTTTATGAACAACCTCGATTGTCCTTTCCGGGTGGCGGACCGGGAGATCGAACGACTGAAAAAGGAAACTCCCATAGTCTTTGTTGATTTTCATGCGGAGGCAACCTCGGAAAAGGCCGCGCTCGGTTTTTACCTGGATGGCCGGGCGAGTGCGGTTATCGGTACCCATACCCATGTACAGACCGCCGACGAGCGGATACTGCCGGGTGGAACCGCTTACATGACGGATGCCGGTATGTGTGGCGCCTTTGATTCGGTAATCGGGGTGCGCAAGGAAGAGGCTATCGGTCGGTTCCTCACCCAGTTACCGACCAAGTTCGAGGTGGCGAAAAAGGATATTCGGCTGAATGCCGTGGTAATCGAGGTGGATGAACTGAGCGGTAAGGCCATCAGGATCGAGCGGATTGCCGTTTTGTGCGGTTAAAAAACCGACGTGAAGCGCTGAGCAGCGGAGCAACAGAGAGAAGCAAAACCGTTTGTGCATAAAGAAAACGACGGGAGCAATAATCTGTTGCCCGGTTGCTTTCTGTTATGCCAATAAGCCTTACGGGAGAATGATTAATATGACTGTAGCAGAGCAGCTGGAGATAATAAAACGCGGTGCGATGGAGATCCTGCTGGAAAAGGAACTCATTGAGAAACTTGAGAAATCGCTCAAGACCGGTGTGCCGCTGAAGATAAAAGCCGGATTTGACCCTACCGCCCCTGATCTGCACTTTGGTCACACCGTGCTGCTCCATAAGATGCGCCAGTTCCAGCAGCTGGGTCATGAAATATACTTTTTGATCGGCGACTTTACCGGCATGATCGGTGATCCGACCGGCAAGTCCGAGACACGTAAGGTATTGACCAGGGAAGATGTCCTGAAGAATGCTGAAACCTACAAAGAGCAGGTCTTCAAGATCCTTGATCCGGAGAAAACGAAGGTGGTCTTTAACTCGGAATGGCTCGGCAAGCTGACCGCCTCGGACATGATCGGTCTCGCTTCAAAATATACCGTTGCCCGGATGCTGGAGCGGGAGGATTTCAGCAATCGTTTTTCCAATCAGTTGCCCATCAGCATTCACGAGTTTATGTATCCGCTTGTTCAGGGCTACGATTCCGTGGCGCTCAAGGCTGACGTGGAATTGGGCGGCACCGACCAGAAATTTAATCTGCTCGTCGGGCGAGAATTGCAGCGGGAATGGGGACAACCGCCCCAGACCGTCATTACCATGCCGCTTCTTGAAGGACTTGACGGGGTCAACAAGATGTCCAAGTCCCTTGGCAACTACATCGGGATCAACGAACCGGCCGACGAGATATTCGGCAAGATCATGTCAATCTCCGATGAACTGATGTTCCGCTATTACGAACTGTTGAGCGATATGTCTCTTGCCGAACTGGAGCAGTTGAAGGGCGACCTCAAGAACGGCGCCGCCCATCCGATGGAAGTCAAAAAACGGCTCGGCCGCGAGATGGTGTCGAGATATCATGGCAATAAAGCAGCTGATGAGGCGGAGGCGAACTTTGTCAAACGGTTCAGAGACAACCAGATGCCGGACGAGATGATCTCTATAACGTTATCCGCGGCAGGCGAGAAGATTCTGCTCGGCAAGGTCCTGGCAGGAGCCGGTCTGGTGAAATCCAACAGCGAAGGCCGCCGCGCCATCCAACAGGGTGGGGTGAAGGTCAATGGGGAGAAAATTACCGATGATAATCTTGAGCTTGTTTGCATGGGCGAATATGTCCTCCAGGTGGGCAAACGACGCTTTGCCAAGGTTCTCTTTGGTTAAGCAATAAATTCAATCATAACTGTACAGTTATTTTAGGTAGCGTGGCAAAAAAGCCGCGCTATTTTTTTGTCTATTGTTGTCCCGTCTGTTGAACTAATCTAAAAAGGGGTTTCCACCCAAGACGTTCCTGAGATGCCGGCAACGTGACGGCGACATTACTTTTTACTGGACTAACCAACAGCCCAACCGTTTGATATTTTACCACAACCACACTCTGGGGCTTATCGGCGTAATTATCTATGCCGGTGAAGCGGCTGGATATCTGTTGTGGGACCAGTACGAAGAGGACCTGATTTCCGGGACCAACGTCACCGGCATCAATACAGGGAACAATAAGGTCCTTACCGATCTGGATGGAGCATATCATTTCGGTATCACTCTGATCATACAGGATAATACCCTTCAATTTTCACCGATATAGCGGTTGCCCCTAATATTTACCGGTTCATTGCCCACCACTTCATCGGTGACTTGACATCGGCTGTATCCACGTCGGTTTCCAGCCGTACCCGGGTGGCGGCAACCGGGTTGATCATCATTCCAAGCAAACCTTCTCCGCATGTAGTTGTTAGTCTCCACATTAATCTGACCATGAGAGGCAGGTTTTTTTCAGAATATGTTGACAAGATAGCAGCGGCTGCCGGATTATTTGGACCTTATCAGAGGTCCTTTTTTTTCGTCCCGATATAAAGCGGGCGGAGAGTTCTGCAAAACTCCCCGCCCTGTACAACCGGGGTCCATGCCCCACAGATACGCGATACACATGATATATTTTGTCTCGGTTCTTCTCAAGGACATTTTTGAGCAGGGCAAGAATTATCCTTGGGGCAGGCCTGAAGTCTGTCCCCGCTGCTATCACTACAAGCTCTGGGGACACGGCTTTACTGCAAGGTACTTCCATGGCTTTCCCTGCTGTCTGTATCTCAAATGCTATCGGTGCCCCAATTGCCGCTGTGTCATCACCCTGCGGCCCGACACCCATTTCAGCCGGATTCGCAGCTCGAAGGAGACGATCCGGTCCCACCTCGAACAGCGCCTGAAGCAGGGGCGCTGGCCCCGTTCCACTCTCTCTCGTTCCTGCCTCAGGCACTGGCTCACCAACCTTGCCCGACAGACGCTGGCCCGCCTGACGGACAGCTGGAAAGAAGGCTTGCTGGCAGCCTTCGACCGGCTCCTTGCCACGGGTGTGACTCCGGTCGGCAAGATCATTTAGTCTGGCAATCCGAACCGCGTCGCTGCCACCCCAGTGACCTCTGCCTTCGACAGCTCCTTGTGCCTGATTTATGGTGGCGTAACTCACCACGAAAGGAGCTTTTTTATGACGGAAGAGCAGAAACAACGGGTGGCGGTGTTCCGTTTCGGGATCATCCACGACTTTGTAGGCGGCGCCCGCCTGGACCACGGCGAACGGGAGCGGCTTCTGCGGGAGAAGTGCGCCCGCAAATGGGAGATTCCCTGTTCCAATCAGACACGGCTTAGCCGCAGCACCATTCTGCGCTGGATCGGCCTTTACCTGAAGGAGAGGGGGAAGCTGGAAGCCTTGTACCCCCAGGGAAGAAACGACAGGGGTATGTCGCGTGTGCTGGACCAGGAGACGGGGCTCGCCTTGGCGCAACTGCGGCGTCAGCAGCCTGAGCTT